>JAQGOG010000144.1 GCA_028293765.1 Gammaproteobacteria bacterium | reverse complement strand
AGGGCCGGCTCGACCACTTTACGATCGATGGAAAGCGCAAGCGGGTGATCTTCTCCGGCCTCGGTAACAACACCGTGCAGATCGTGGATGTCTTTGCGGGCCGGATGATCCACCAGATCGAAGGACTCGCCGAGCCGCAGGGCACGCTCTATCTCCCGGAATGGGACAGGCTCTATGTCGCGAACTCCGCGGACGGTCACGTGAGCGTCTTTGACGGGACGAATTACGCGCTGCTCGATCGCATCGACTTTGGCGAAGGCTCCGATCCGGACAATTTACGGTACGACGCGGCCGCGAAGAAGATCTATCTTGGCTATGGCGACGGCGCCATAGCCGTGATCGATCCGGCGACCAACAAGCGTCTCCCCACCGAGTACAAGTTCGAGGGGCACCCGGAGGGATTCCAACTCGAAACGAAGGGCCCACGCATCTTCGTCAACGTGGCCGACACGAAAACCATCCAGGTCATTGACCGCCACACCGGAAAGATCGTCTCATGGGCGTTGCCCAATGGACACTCGGCCAACTTTCCCATGGTCCTGGATGAGGCCAACCGCCGTATTTTCGTTGGCACCCGCAAGCCGTCCCGCCTCACCGTCCTCGATATGGACTCGGGCAAAGTCGTCGCCAGCCTGCCGACGGCGGCCGACATGGACGATATGTTCTATGACGCCGGCCGAAAGCGCATCTATGTGGCCGGCGGCGAGGGATTCCTGAGTGTGGTGCAGCAGGTAGATGCCGACCACTATACGGACATGGGGAAATTCCCAACCGCTCTCGGCACCCGCACTGGCGTGTGGTATGAGAAGCGCGACCGCCTCTACGTCGCGGCTCCTCCCAGCGGAAACCTCGGGGCCCGCTTGTTGGTATTCGAGGCGCAAACGGAATGACGCGCGGCGTGCTTCTTGGCGGTACTCACGGCAGGTTGAGAGTAGTTGTGATCGACGCCGGACTCATTGAGCAACCCGCTTTGCGCTTGAGGTGTCGCTATGACCTCGGCGGTCGATCTAACGTGAACGCATCCGCCTGAATGCCGCCCTCCACTTGCTTCCAAGTGATGGGCGCGCGATCGGCAAGCCAGTGCGCGCGCGAGGAGAGTAGCTCCCGACTGCGGTTGTGCCTCGCCCGTTGCGCAGGTAATCAATGAATAGCTTGCCACGTCCTGCGGCGATGTTCGCCGTGGTGGTGTGGCGCGTAAGATAAGGCGTGCCAGCCGCTGCGCGATGTTCTTGCCGTAACCGGACGGCGAGTGCGTCGCGGCTGAGGCTCGTCGGTAGCGGCGAGTTATACCCGAGGTTGGTGCCCGAGGTCGGAGTCGAACCGACACGCTTTTAAGGGCGGCGGATTTTGAGTCCGCTGAGGCATAGGCTAAGTTCCTGTTTAAAAAGGGAGTTTCTGTCGTCCGGAATCTATGTGTAACCAGTTGTGTAAGTGGCTTCTTTGCTTCTTTGCCGATCGCATGGGATTGCACTCACACTAAGTGCAGTCGTGGTTTCCGCTGACGTCGTGGGCGGCAAGGTACTAGGTAAACCCATACCACGCGCCGCGACCCGCGCCATGCAGGATCAAATGCCCGGCGCTGACAAGCGCGGTCACGTGATCCTTGACCGTGCTGCGATTCGCGCCAGTTGCCTTGGTAACTTCACTGATCGTGACACGTCCGCGTTCGCGGCAAAGCTCCAGAATTTGAACTGAGAGATCAGGTAGATCTCCCAGAAGAATGCGTTCGCGCTCAATTTTCTTTTCCAGCCGTGTCTTTTGTTCCACCAGCGCGCCGAAGAAGTATGTCAGCCACGGCAACCAATCGGGCGCGGGCGTCTGGATCGATGGCTGCGTCTGTCTCAGGGCGATGTAGTAGCGCTCCTTCGTCTGTTCGATCACGCTCTCTAGCGAACTATAGGGAACGTATGTGTAGCCGCTGCGCAGAAGCAGCAGTGTCGTGAGAACGCGGGACAGGCGTCCATTGCCATCTTGAAACGGATGGATCGCGAGGAACGACACAATGAAAACCGCGATCACGATCAGGGGATGAGCCTCTTTATTTTTGAGCGCCCGGTCCGCCCAGCCAACTAGCCCGGCCATCAGGCGAGGCGTGTCGAATGGTGTTGCCGTCTCGAAAACAACGCCAACATTCTTGCCGCCCGCATCGAACGCTGCCACGTCATTGCGGAGGCTCTTGTATTCACCCCGGTGCCGCTCATCCTTGGTCGAGTATTTCAGCAGATCGCGATGTAGTTGCCGAATGTGATTCTCGGTTAGGCCAATGACTTCCCAGTGGGCAAAGACGGTTTCCATGGACTCAGCGTATCCAGCCACTTCCTGTTCGTCTCGAGTCGTAAATGCCTTGATGTCCAAGTTGGACAAAAGCCGCTCGACCTCGCGATCGGTCAGCTTCGCGCCTTCGATGCGGGTGGACGATGCTGCGCTTTCGATGGTGGCTACACGACGCAGAGCGGAAAGCCGCTCAGGGGCAATCCGGCCAATGGCCTTCCATGCTCCCTTGAATTCATCGATCGCGGCGACCAGTTTGAGCACATCGCCTGTGATTACGAGGTCCGTAAGCTTGTGCGTATCGGCCATTGTCACCTCCATTTCCATCCAATTCAGGATCGCATGGTCGCCTCCATTTGTCCATCCATTTCCATCCAATTTCCGATACCCGCGGTGGACGGCGAGATCGCAATCGCAAATACGGCGTTCTGCGCCTATACAGCTGACCGTCATTTGCGGGATTTGAAGGCCATCGGGAAAAGTGAACTTGCGTCGGCGGGCGTTCGTTGTCTGCTGGCGGGTCCGTCGTAAGATCTACTGAGCATTGTTGGAGGGCTCATGAAGGCAGTCAGGACAGTTTCGGCAACGGAGTTCAAGCAGCATTGCCATGCCTTGCTCGAAGAAGTACGCCAAACACGGCAGTCGGGGTTGGTAATTCGTCACGCCTGTGGAACCGGATGACATCGCAGTTCACGTCACACGTCAGAGACGACTGGGCTGAAGAGCGGAAGCCCCTCCGGGCTAGAGGTGCGCGCCGGGTTCCGGGCAAGATGCACGTGCCCGTGCGCTGGCTGACAGAGCACAAATCGAATGGGCTCCGTCGAGAAATGTGAGTCGGGTTGTGGGCTCATGGGCCGCGCGACTAAGGAAAAGTATTTCGGAGCGCTTTCGGCAAGTGGCAGTGACTGGCCTTTGAGACCTGCGTCCGCTGAGCTAAAATCCAAGCTTCATGACGGACATCCGCGAACGGACCGACGCGTACATCCAGGCCCGCCACCAGCACCCGGCGTGGCAGCTCCTCGCCGCCCGCCGTGCCCCGCTGGTGTTGAGCTGTCTTCAGACTCTCTTCGAGGAGGGCCAGAACGGTATCGACTTCGAGGGTGCCCTCCAGGCGCTCGGCGATCTCTTGTCACAGCACGCCAACCACCCTGACTTCGACGTCGGAGCGGATGATCCCGTCAGCCTCGCTCGCAAGGAGCTGCGAGAGTGGATCAGGAGGGCGCTCATTGTCGAGCGTGAAGGTAGGGTCTACGCAACCGACGCTCTTGAGGAGGCTCTGAGGTTTGTCGCCGGGCTCGGTAACCGCGTCATGACCTCCACAGCCTCGCGGCTTTCCGTGGTGCAGCACGAAATTGAGCGTGTCGAGGAAGGCCTCAATCCGGATGCGAAGAGTCGCGCCATCCGCCTGCGTCGCCAGATAGAGGACCTCGAGGAGCAACTCCGCCAAGCCGAAACGGGCCGCGTGCTGGTCCTGCAGGAGTCTGCGGCAATTGAACGTATCCGTGAAATCTACACGCTGGCGACCAGTCTGCGGGCCGACTTCCGGAGAGTCGAAGATTCCTGGCGTGAAGCAGACCGCGCGCTGCGCCAGTCCATAGTCAGCGAACAGAGTCACCGGGGCGAGATTGTCGACAAACTGCTGGACGGGCACGACAGCCTGCTCGAAACCCCCGAAGGCAAGGTGTTCCACGGCTTCCAGCAGCAACTGAGCCGTACGCAGGAACTGACTCATATGCGTCAGCGGCTGCGAACCATCCTCAAGCATCCTTATGCCCAAGCCGCGCTCTCTCGTCAGCAACATCAGGAGCTGCGCTGGCTCGTCATGCGGTTGGTCCAGGAGTCGCAGACGGTCATCCAGGCGCGCGCCCGGATCGAACGCGACGTGAAGGGCTTCCTCAAGACCGGGCTCGCTGCTGAACATCACCGTGTGGGACTGCTCCTCAACGAGCTCTTTCAACACGCACTCGATATCGATTGGTCCGACGGCAGCTTGCGGCGCAAGCCGAGCCCTTTGCCACCGGTCGCCTTGGCCAACTCCAACTTGCCACTCGTCGAACGGCTGCGCTTCAAGTCGCTCGACACGGACCCGCAGGTTGACCTTTCGCTCGGCCAACAGCAGGGCGATTTGAATGACATTGGGGAAGACTTCTGGCTCTCGTTCGACGGCCTCGACCGCGAAGCGCTCGCCCGCCGGACTCTCGAGATTCTGTGCGAGGCGGGTAAACCGTTGAGCCTTGCGGAGCTAGCCGCGCGTCTGCCACCCACCCACGATCTCGAAACGTTCACTGTCTGGTTGGGAATGGCGCGCGAAGCGGGTCTGCCTCTGTCATCGGAACCCCAATTTATCGATGTTTACTGTACCGACGGCGCGTTCCTGCAGTTCCGGGTGCCGCGAGTCGAGCTCACCGCCGATGCGGTGGCCGACATTCCCCTCGATGTCGTGTGAATTCGAAGAAACGACATGTCGGATACGGATACTAACGATCAAACCCCGCAGACCGTCAAGGATGCAACGCTCGAGCTCATGAAATACGGTCTCCTGGAAGCTTCCAGCAAACCTAACCTGTATCGAACCGCACAAGCCTATCCCGACGATGTCAATCGAGTGCTGGCGCCCCTCGATCTCACGATGAAGATCGATGACGTGCGCGGCCTCGCCTACCTCATTGTCACTCCCGGGTCCCGAACGGATGAGGACGGGGAGTGGGCTCATCCGCTGGTGCGAAGGCAACGACTGAATCTCGAACAGTCATTGCTCATTGCCATCCTCCGCCAGCTGTACATCGCCCATGAACAGGAGACCGGGATCGGGGCTGCGGAAGCGCTGATTCCCATCGAGGACTTGCTGCCACGTGTCCAGATGTTTCTCGGCGACCTGGGCAGCAGCGCGCAGGAGCAAAAGCGGCTGCGCAATCTCCTGGAACAACTGAAAGGTTATGGCATCGTCTCTGAAGTCAGCGCTCACGACGAGCTCACGATCCGCCCTATCATTGTCCATCTGGCCAATCCTGAGAACCTGTCAGCGCTTCTGAATGCCTTTCACGACGAAGCGAGTGAAAGGGCGGCGCAGTAGTGGACACCAGCGTGACCGAGCAATCGCCGGCTAAAAGTCCCTCGTCGGTCCCGGCGTTCGTCCTCACCCATCTCGACATGTACAACTGGGGCGCCTTCGCTGCTCGCCATTGCGCAGTGCTGGATTTCAACGGCACCGCCATCGTTGGATCCACTGGCAGCGGCAAGACAACTGTCGTCGATGCCCTCATGACTCTCATTGTTGCGACCCCCCGCTACAACCTCGCATCGACCGGCGGAATCGAAAGTGATCGCGACCTCGTTTCCTATGTCCGCGGTGTGTCGGGCCCTGGCAACGCGAGCGGCGATAACCAACACATCGCGCGACCCGGCAAGACCGTATCCGCATTGGCCGCAAGGTTCAGCAACGGTGAACAGGAAGTCACCATTGCAGGTCTGTTCGCCCTCGATGGAACCAGCTCCGCGCTCTCCGATTTGAGGCGGCTTTGGATCTTTTCCCAGGCGGCCGATCAGACTCTCGACGGCTGGCTCACCCTGTACCACGAGAGCGGCGGCCGCGCTCTCAAGCAACTTGCCCGTGAGACACCGCAGCTCGTTGTGTACGACAGTAAAACTGCCTACCTCGTACAGCTACGACGATTCTTTGAAGTGGGCGACAACGCTTTTGCACTGCTGAATCGCGCTGTAGGATTGAAGCAGCTCGACAGCGTCGATGAGATTTTCCGCGAGCTGGTGCTGGATGATACCTCGGCGTTTGAACGCGCTGCTGAGGTGGCCCGGGAGTTTGATGACCTCGCGGCAATCCATGAGGAGCTGGAGCGGGCGCGCGACCAGCAACACTCGCTCCTGCCCGTTGCCGAAAGATGGGATGAGCACCAGCGAATCGAAGAGGATCTCCGCGAGCTCGAGCAGCTGCATTCCATCGCACCTGTCTGGTACGCCACGCACGCGCACCGGCTCTGGATAGAGCATGGCGCGCAGATGAAGCAACGCACGGAACAATACGAGCGCGCGTTTACATCGCTCCAACGGCAAATCGACAATCAGATTGCCCTGAGCGACAGCCTCCGCGACCTCTACCTTCAGGCCGGCGGAGCCAGCATCGAGCAACTGCGCGATCAGATCACACTGCAATCCAAGCTTGCCGATGAACGGCGCCGCTATTCGGGGGATTATCAGAGGCTCGCGCGTCGCTTGCAACTCGACGATACCCTGTCTGAAGAGACCGTTGTCGCCAATCGCCAGCAGGCTCGGGATCGCATTCCGCGGCAGCGCGAGCAAGCGCAGTCCGATCGAACTGCTGCTTTTGCAGCAGGCGTCGTGAGTCAGCGCCACGAGGAAGAGCTCGAGGCGTTGCGGAAGGAACTCAGTGCCACGGCGGAGCGGCCAGGCTCAAACATCCCGCCTCGGTATCATCACTTCCGTGCGGAGATGGCGGCACATTTGCAGCTTTCCGAGAGCGCGCTGGCGTTTGCTGCAGAGCTCATTGAAGTGAAGGCGAAGGAGGCTGCCTGGCGAGGCGCCATTGAACGAGCGCTGCGAGGCGAGCGACTTCGATTGCTCGTTCCCACAAGCGCCTTGCATCGGGCGCTCGCGTGGGTCAAAAGCCGTGACAACCGATTGCATGTGCGCCTGTTGCAGGTCCTGGATGATCGGGACTATCGCAACGCTGCGGAGTTTTTCAGCGATAGCTTCACTCGCAAACTAAACTTCAAACAGCACGATTCGAAAACAGCACTGCTGCACCTGTTGGCTGGTATCGATCGACATTGCGTTGACAACGAAGAGCAGCTGGAGCGAGTCAGCTACGGCCTGACGGTGGAGGGGCTGGAATCCGGTCGTCGGGGGTACTTCGACAAGCGGGACGATGAGCCGCTGGATCGCAACTGGATGACGGGCTTTGATAACCGCGACCGGCTCGCGAGAATCCAGCAGCAGATCCGGGAGGCCGAAGACGCTCTGGCCGAGAGCCGCAGGGGCGCCGAGCGCGCCAGTAAACTCGCCGAGCAGTCGCAGGTCATTTTCGGTTGGCTTGAACAGATCATCCAGGTCGAGTTCGCGCTCATCGACCTGCCGGGGGCGCAAATGGCCCTCGACTCGCTTCAGGAGCGCCTCGCCGCCCACACGGCTCCCGACTCGGACGCAGAGCAGGCCCGACTGAAATGGTCTGCCGCGTACGAGGCATTGGGAAAACTGCGGGAAGAAGCGCGAAACGTCGATCTGCAGAGGAAGGAGTTTGAGACGCACTGGAAGACCGCACTGGAGGCCCAGGAGCGCGCTTTCCGCCGTGTCGGCGAGGGACTCACCGATCAACAGTGGACTCTCGCGACACAACATCTCGGCCAACCCGACACTGACGAGTTGAAGGACATTGACGATCTCGAGCGCACGGCCATCGCGGATCTGCAGCGCCGGATCGACGAGGCCCGCCATAAGCGGGCTACGGTTGCTCAGAATCTCATCCGCTTGATGGAGCAAGCCAAGAAAATAGACAGTGGCGCGTTGAGCGAAGTACGCAGCATGCTGGCGGACATCCAGCCTTACTTGGATCGGCTCAGAGTACTCACCGAGGAGGCGCTCCCCGAGAAACTCAATCGCTTCCTGACGTATTTGAATCAATCTTCCGACGAGGGTGTCACACAGCTCCTGAGTCATATCGAGAACGAAGTCTCCGCAATCGAGGAGCGTATCGAGGACCTGAACCGCACTCTGAGGCGAGTGTCGTATGCGCCCGGTACGTACCTGCGCCTGCAGCCCGAACACGTGGTACACGAGAGCCTGCGAACCCTTCAGCAAGCCCTGCGACACTTGCGGTCCGCCTCGTTCAAGGAGGATCAGGGCGAAAGTCACTTCAAGGCACTCCGGCATGTAGTTGATCTCGTCCGACAAGCCAGCGACAACCGCAAGACCCAGGGTGCCCGGGCACTCCTCGACCCCCGCTATCGACTGCAGTTTTCCGTTTCAGTCATTGCCGCCGAAACGGGAGCCACCCTGGAAACCCGCACCAGCTCTCAAGGGGGCAGCGGCGGCGAAAAGGAAATCATTGCCAGCTACGTTCTCACGGCCTCGCTGAGCTATGCCCTCTGCCCCGATGGCGGCAATCGTCCGCTGTTTGGAACCATCGTGCTGGACGAAGCCTTCTCGAAAAGTTCTCACGCGATTGCCGGGCGTATCATCAGCGCTCTCGAGGAATTCGGCTTGCACCCGCTGTTTGTGACGCCTAACAAGGAGATGCGACTGTTGCGTATGCACACGCGCACGGCGATCCTCGTTCACCGTAAGGGGCAACGCGCAACGCTGACGTCCTTGAGCTGGGAGGAGCTGGAAAATCTTGCGCGCGAACGCAACCGGCCCGCTCAATGAAATCGCCCGCCGAACTCAGTAGCCGCTGGCTCAAACAGTGGCATGTTACCGACAATCGCGAGCAGCGCTTGCTTCACAGTGACGTCTGGCCCATTGCTCTGCCGATCGGCAGGCCCACTCCCGGGCAATTCGTCAATGAAACCGCACGAGTGCGCCAACACACTGAAGCCTGGCGCGCCGTTGAGATCGGGGAGGTAGACTGGCGGCCCGTGAGCTTCAGGGGCGGAACCGATCCTATCGATATTCCCTTCGAATGGAAGGTGCGCAATCCGGCCGAATGGATTGCTGCCACTGCCGATCCGATTGCGCAGCGGGAATATCAACTCCTGGAACAGATTCTCAGGCAGACGCCGCGGCAGTTTCACCGCACCCTCGTTCGTCAACACTCACTTCTGCTGGAGAAGAGTGAAAGTGAAATATCGCAAATCGTTCAACTGGCTGGCAGTATGGGGCGTGGGGCCGCCGGGGGGCGACCGTTGCGTGCACTCGGCGACTTTGGCATCGACAGCAAGTTTTTCGAGCGCCACCGTACGCTCTTGATCGCTCTTCTGGATGCCAGATTTGCCGGGGAGGTGAGCGACTCGGGGTTGGAAGTGTTCCTGGATGCACTAGATGACAACGACCACTGGCTGCTGGTCGCGCCACTGAGTCCGGGAATACTGCCATTTGAACGGCAGAAGGTGCGGGCAATGGAACTGCTGACTCAACCGCTGCCTGGAGAGTACCTCCTGGTTGTCGAGAACGAATCTAGTCTCTTTCAACTTCCGGTGTTGACGGGGACGGTTGCCGTGCTGGGTGCGGGCTTCCATCTTGATTGGCTGCGCGCTCCATGGGTCAGGGACAAAGCTACCGCCTATTGGGGGGATCTCGACACCTGGGGGTTGACCCTGTTGGCGAATGCTCGCCAACATCAACCTGGCATTCAACCGCTGCTGATGACGCGGGAGGTGTTTCAACATGCGCAGCAGTCGGCTGTTCCTGAACCAATGCCGGCAGCGGAGGAACCGCCTAGTGGTCTGACTGCGGATGAGAAGATGCTTTATTCGTACCTTCGCGCCTCAACAAAGGGGCGGCTCGAACAGGAGTTTCTGCCGTTGAGGCTCGTTCACGAAATCATTGTTCGTTGGCATGCGCTCAGCTTCAAGACTGGCAAAGTGCATTCGAGCTGAGTGAACCGCACCGGTTTTCCTTGAGAACTCCGGGCGCAATCGATCGCTCAAGCGACGTGACTCTGCCACTGGGCCGTTTCCAGATTAGTTCTCTAGTCCTCCCGTGGGGCGCTCCGCAGGTGATCACTTCGGGTTAACCGCAGCGGATGTTATGTGTAAGGAATGTGTAAGTGCTTTGGCTAGCGCAATCTGCTACTTACGCGCTGAAAGTCCGGGTGCGCCTACTCCGCCAACGCGGGTAAATACCGGCCGGCACATATAAACCGGCAATTCATGTGGTGCCCGAGGTCGGAGTCGAACCGACACGCTTTTAAGGGCGGCGGATTTTGAGCCGGAAGCTTTCGAGTACTCTCCTGTCCGCCTGAGCGCGATGGAGCACGTTTTTCAATAACTTGCGAGAAAGTATCCTGCGCTCGGGATGGATCGAATACCACCCGGTTTTCCTCCGCGTGGCCCCTATGTGGCCCCTGAAGAGACTGGCGGAGCAGCAGGAGAGTCCAATGGCGAAGCTGAAATTGACGAAGGCCGTTGTCGAAGCGGCGCAGCCCTCCGGCCGTGAGCAAGAACTGCGTGACACCACGGTTCCGGGGTTTCTTTGCAAAGTCACCCCCACCGGCCGCAAGGTGTTCATGGTTCAGTATCGCACCAACGATGGTACCCGCCGTAAGCCGGCGATCGGTGTCTTCGGCGAGTTGACTGTGGATCAAGCGCGCACGATCGCCCAACGTTTGCTTGCCGAGGTCCGAAACGGAGGTGACCCAAGCGCGGAGAAGGCAGCTGCTCGGGAGGCGCCGACCGTAAAGCAGCTCTCCAAGCGCTTTATGGACGAATATTCGAGGCCCCGCAACAAGCCGAAGACGGTCGAATCAAACGTTGGCTACATTGAGCTTCACATTGTGCCCAGTCTCGGCAACAGAAAGGTGCCGGAGGTCACTCGCGCTGACATCCTGGATCTGATGAAGCGACTGCAGCACAAGCAGGTAACCGCAAACCGGGTACTGTCCTGCCTCCGAAAGATGTTCAACCTGTCCGAGGTATGGGGGTACCGGCCGGATGGCTCGAATCCTTGCCGGCACGTCCCGAAGTACAAGGAGAACGGTACGACGCGCTATATCACTGATGAGGAGCTCGGGAAGCTTTTCGCGTATTTGGGAAGGGCTGAAGCGGAAGGCCTTGAACACCCGACGCTTCTCCTGGCAATCCGCCTTCAGTTCGAATTCGCTGCCCGGATGTCCGAGATTCTCAGTCTCCGATGGGACTGGGTGGATTTACCGAATCGGCGGGTGGCGTGGCCCGACAGTAAAACGGATCGAATCTCAAAGCCGATTAGTGAAGAAGGGTACAGGCTGCTGTCCAGTGCTTACAAATTCGCCGGATCGCCATACGTGTGCCCCGCGATCTTTAATCCTCAGTCGCGATTGCCGAACGATACTTACTATCACGGCTGGATGCGCGTCCTACAGCGCGCCGGAGTGCCGCATGTGGGAACGCACGGGATCCGCCATCGAGCAGCCACGGATGTGCGAATTCAGGCGTGCCGGTGAAGGTGGGTATGGCATTGACTGCACACAAGACCGTGACGATGTTCATGCGCTACGTCCACACTGAGGACGATCCCGTGAGAGCCGCCGCCGAGAAAGTTGCGGCTCGCAGGAGAGCAGTTCTTGATGCCATTCCGTGCGAGAGCGCCACGCCGGCTCATGGTCCAACGGGGAATGTCTCCCGTAGCCGATATACCTCTTCCATAGCAGTAGGAAACTACCGACCGTTCCGGAATCGGAAGGGCGCCAACCGTACGCAGCCGCCAGCATTGCCTAAGGTCTCTAGCCAGTGAGATGCAATATTCAGCCGTCAACCTGCGCGATTGTGAACTCTGGTGGCGTCGTCCGGACTTGAGGGGTTTCGCGCGCGTGCGCTGCGTACTCTCGGCTATGCTGTCGCGTGGAAGGTCGTCTAATAAAATTTCAAGCATCGCGTCGCCGGTGGAGCAATACCGTCGACTGCAATCACGAACATAGCGATCGGACCCGGATCCTGTTCACCGGCGCTGCTTTCTGCGCAATCGGGGATCAGTGCTGGTGAGTGTGATCGGGTTGAACGGGAGGACATCAAACATGGCGAAACCCGATCCATGGTACCAGCAGGCTTGCGAGGGCTACTTCACGCACCTCGAGACGTCCGAAGCGAAGCGACGCATGGGCGTTTCGGACTAACGCGACGAGGAATACATCGCCTGGGAGGTTCTCGTCTCCATGGTGCGCGCCCGCTTCGGGCAGCACAATGGCGTACTGGATGTCGCAGCGAGCACGCTGTCCGATCGGCGGGTCTGCGATCGGTAACACCTTGCGCACAGCGTGGCCCGCGCCCTTGAGCACGAGTCGGGACGCCAGGTGGTTACAAATGCCCGACGCGGACGGCCTAGTGGTCGGGCTCCAAGTTCGGAGTGCTATCGACGGTGTCATTGCTCGATACACCTGATTGAGCTTCCAGTGAAGTTCTCTCCTCTTCTGCCGGCGTATCGCTGGGGCGCGGGCTTCCGATGATGGTCAGCGCAATTGATCCCGATTGCGCATTTGAGTGAGAGCGCAAGGTTTCGACTATGCGGTTGATCGCAGTTGAAGCTTCTGCGGAGGCAGCGCTCATCGCCACAGGGGTTGCGGGCTCGAAGCCCTCTCCACTGCCGCCAGCAACGTACGGATCAGCATCCATGTCGATCGTCAAGACAGGGGAAAACACGACCGGATCGGGCGGTGCCGGAAGAGGGGATGCGCTTTGGATTGCATGCACCAGCGACGCCTGCCAGCGGACATCACCGTTGCAACTTTCAAGCGTGATTTCCCGCACAGAGCCGTTGCGCGCCTGATCAATCCGCACGCGACACGCGAAAGAACCTGTACCTGGCGATGTCCGTGGCCGCAACCAGGCGCGTTCGATTCGGGCCGTGATCTGGCCCATGTAACGCCCAAACAGGACCGCGTGCCCCGATTGGTCGCCGTTTGCCTCTGCAATGCTGACCTTGTCATCAGCCTTGTCATCCGGCGTGTCATTCAGCCGAGCGGCAGCAGCGGGGGTATAGGACTTCTCATCCGCTGTCTGTTTGGAAAGCACCTCCGGGTTGATGACAAGCGACGT
Organism: Gammaproteobacteria bacterium; assembly: GCA_028293765.1. GTDB lineage: Bacteria > Pseudomonadota > Gammaproteobacteria > Steroidobacterales > Steroidobacteraceae > 13-2-20CM-66-19. The sequence goes on along the minus strand of JAQGOG010000144.1, from coordinate 30,965 downwards.
GATGTCATAGGCGCGCTTGCCCAACTTGTCACTGGCGTGGGTATCGTCGATGAAGACGAGCGTCATCGACGATTCGTCAGTTACCGCGGCAGCGCCCGCCGCGGCGCCTTGAGCATTCGGTACGTGGTTCCTGTGATGAGGTGCGCCGAACCAGGTCGCCACGAATAACAGCGCGTGTAGCAGGAGGGAAGCAAAGCCGCAAAGGGCCCCGACTGCGAATCGTTCCACAGATGTCTTCATTTGATGCGGTGTGGTGCCTACGCCCGTCGGGATCTTAACCCGTTAGCCACCTTCGCTTGCAGGTTGATGATGCGCAAAGTGAGACGCATAAAAAAGAAGAAACTGGTCAGTCAGTATCATTTATCTCACCTGCTAGGAAATATTTTTGGGGCTGAACCAGGGTGTCAAAATGACCCTATACTGACCACCAGAAGCAACAGTCACGCTGCGGGCGTCTCACGCGTCCCACTCACAGGATGTGGATGTGCTGAACATAATCAAGGATGGCGATCAGCATGATGCAACCGCCCAGGCGTCCGCCCGCTCAATCCCGGTAACAGCAAGACGCGCGTGCTTCCGCAATTTCCTCTTTTGCGGCCGCGTCGTTCCGTTCCCATTCTGTCCTCCAACCGCCCCGTCTCGCACTCACCCCAGGGAAGTCGAGTAACATGAAGACTGTTTTACTCCGTGCGCTCATCCGGTTATCGCCACTTGCAATGCTGGCTGCTTGGCTGGCGGTGAGTATCGCCCCGCCAGCCGCACTCGGCGCTACCGGACGCACTGCCGGGCACTTCAATGTGTCCGCTCAGGGCGAAGCGCTGTATTCCATCCCGCTGTGGACGCCGCCGGGCACGCATGGTCTGGCACCCACCTTGTCGCTTGAATACTCCACCACCAATGCGAACGGATTGCTGGGGATGGGATTCGCGTTGTCGTCACTGTCGGTGATCAGCCGCTGCAATTGGACGGCTGCACAGGACGGCACTGACACGGTAGCCCCGCAGCCATTCAGCACGACGGATCGGCTTTGTATCGATGGCAACCGCCTGCGACAGACCTCTGGCTCGAGTTACGGCGCAGCCGGGACCTACCAGACGGAGCTGGAGTCGTTGCGACTGATCACGATCAAGGGAGCCGACAGCTACGGACCGACGTGGTTTGAGGTTCGCGATGGCAACGGACTCACGTACGAATACGGCAATACGTCAGACTCGCAGATCCGGCTCATCAATGGCGGCGGCGGATTGTCGCCCGTGCGTCTGTGCTGGGCGCTCAATCGCATTCGCGATACGAGCGGCAATTACATCGACTTTACCTACACGGAGGATCCGAGCCGAGGGGGCTACTATCCGGCGGAGATTCATTGGACCGGTAACCTCAATACCGGCACGGCGCCTGCGTACAAGGCTGCCTTCGTGAATGAGGCCGCCGACCGACCGGATGTCATTTTCAATGTTCTGGGATATTCCGGAGCTAGTGCGAGCCCGCATTTCGACTACTACAAGCGCTTGAGTCAGATCAACATCACGCATGTCCCGACCGGCACGCTGGTGCGGCAGTATCAGCTGGCGTATGCACCGGCAACACCCGGCGGACACTCCCTGCTGCAGTCGGTGACCGAATGCGGGAGCGGGGGTAGCGACTGTTTCCTGCCGACTCAGTTGGGGTGGATTACCGCCTCCGGCACCCTCACCACGGGCACGACCGGCCAGAGCGTACCAGCGGGGGTCACGCCCATTGTCATGGACATCAATGGGGACGGCATCGATGACTTGGTGTGGTCCTCGACGGCGAGCGCCGGCACCGGAACCTGGCTATATATGCTGGGGACCTCTTCCGGGGGATTTAGTGTCGTTCACAATACGAGCATCGCCAATAACGGCTTCACCAGCGCGCGAGTGCTCGACTTCGATGGTGACGGCCGGGCGGACCTCATCCTCCCTTACAGCGGAGGAACCTGGTGGGTCATGCGCGGGAACAGCACAGGATTTGACCAGCCGATCAATACGCAAATTTCCGTTGTTGGCCCCGTGACCTTCGCCGACATCAACGGTGATGGCCGCGACGACATGGTGTACATCAAAACCGGAATGGTGGCGCTGCGCATGAACGTCGGAGGAGCATTTGGAGCGGAGAGCTTCCCGCCGCTCACTTACAATGGGCCTGCCACCGCGATTTATTCGAGCGCGTCCAAGGGACGTAGCACGGCTAGGCGCCGCCAAGATTTCGATGGCGATGGCCTCGAGGATCTCGTCATTCAAGCGGACAGCATCGACGTGATCGGGCAGCACACGAGCCGTATGCATACGGCGTACGGGACCGGTACCAGTCTGCGCAACGGCTCCGACTACGGCGTGGTCTCATACCTCGGCGCGGGTGACTTCCTCGGGGATGGGCGCGAGGAGGTCGTGTGGACCGCAAACGGCGTCATCTATACTGGCGTCGCTCCAGGCGTCGGCCTCGGACCGCCTGGTGATGGTGTCGTGATCGTCGATTGGGATGGTGACGGGAAGGATGACCTACTCATTGCAGATTACTCGACCCAAAATTGGTACGTGGCCCGCTCCAACGGGCCGCAATTCGCTGCGTCGACCCCCATTGGCGTCGCTCATACTGGCTTTGCGTGGCCGGGAGACTTTCACGGAGGAGGGCTGCAGGAACTGCTGGTTCTCAACGGCAACGTCATCCAGTATGCCGAGCGCTCGACGACCACCCCGTGGGTGCTGCGTGATGCCTTGCAGAATGTCACTGACGCTTTCGGAGTGAGCGTCACTTTTGCTTACGGACTGCTCTCGGATCCTGCCGTGCACACCCCCATCGCGGGACCGGGCTATCCCTTGAGAGGCGTGACCAGCCCAAGAGGGGCCGTCAAGAGCGTTACCGCCAGCGACGGCACGGGTCCCGGGAACACGTATACGCTGACTGTCACGTACAAAGGCGCCCAAGAGGATGCGAGCGGGCGAGGATTTCTCGGCTTTGCACAGCGGACGATTCAAGACAGCCGGACTGGGCAATTCGAGCAGGTCTCGTACGACCAGGCGTTCCCGCTGACCGGGTGGGTTGTCGGTGACAATCTGTATCAGGCCGACAACACTACGTTGATCCGGTCAACCGCGCGGGATGTTCGATCGTTGCAATTGGACAACACGGCAAACAATCAGCGCGCATTGCCCTACTTGTACTCGCAGACGGCGAAGCGGTACGAATTCCTGGGTAACAAAAACGGGAATCTCATCGCCACCACGACGACGACTTACGGGTCCCCGGATAACTACGGCAACTCGTCAAGCGTTGTCGTGGAGGTCCGCGACAACGACAGCGCACCGCCGATGTCCCTCGACAACGGCGGGCTGTGGAGCACGACGACCGCCACGATGTTCCAGATCGACACCACCAATTGGTGTCTCCACTTGCCCTCGCAAGTCCAGGTAACCCAAGTGGCGCCCGGCGCCTCCACGATCACCCGCACAGCGGGGTATGCGCCCGATACGGCGATGTGCCGGGAAACACAGCGGGACACCGAGCCTGCGCCCTCACCGTACAGCGCCCAATACCACTTCACGGAGCACTACGGATTCGATAGCTTTGGCAATATAAACAGCGTTGCGCGCTCCGGCGCCAACGTCGTCCAGTGTCCGAGTGCCGCTCCGTGCACGACCACCGTGGACTGGGGCACGACCGGTCAGTTGCCAATGAAGGTGTGGGACGCTTCTGGCGCTCTGACTCAATATAATTACAACTTCACCTACGGGCTCCTCAGCAGTATCACCGACCCGAACAATTTGCAGACGTCCTGGCAGTATGGCGATGGCTTCGCGCGAAAAACGCAAGAGAACCGCCCGGACGGGACGTACACGACCTGGACCTATAACGACTGTGTCAACTCGGGTGGCTGCCTGCTGGGGAACCATACCCTCGCGCTGGCGCACTATGTCCGCAATACCGACGGGTCCATCCAAACAGACGGGACCACCTATTTCGACCAGTTCGACAGACCGTTCTTATCCAATAACATGATGCTCGCGGGCGGTACGTGGGACCGTAATGAAGTTCGGTACGACAACTTCGGGCACGTCGCAAAAAAGGCCATGCCCTGCACCTGGACTTCTGTGGCCGCCCTATGCCCGTTTTGGACTACGAACAGCTATGACGTGATCAATCGGCTCACGCAGTCGCAGCGCCCCATCAGCGCGTCGAACGGGGGCCTGCTAACGACGGGTTATCAATATCTCGGCGACACCACTGTCATCACAGATGCGAATCAGCACGCGAAGACCCTGGTGACAAACGCAAACGGATGGCTGCGGCAGACCCAAGACGCGACTGGCTACGCCATCACACTTTCCTATGACGCCGCGGGAAGCAAAACGGCAGTCAACGACAGTCAGGGCACACCTCTTTCGACTGCGGTCTATCAATACGGTATTGGGGCCTTCATGGTCAGCAGCACGGATGCGGACCTCGGCGCATCGCAATACACGTATGATGCGCTGGGAGAGCTCACCGCATGGCAGGACGCCAAAAATCAACATTTCAGTGAAGCTTACGATGCCCTCTCGCGCCCCACCGACCGCTACGAGCCGGACCTGTACAGCCATTGGACGTGGGGCACAAGTGCTGCGGCTCATGAACTCGGGCGCCTCCACAGTGTCTGCACGGGCGCGGGCACAAGTCCGATGAACTGCACGAGCTCGCCTGGATATGCGGAGAACAAGAGCTATGACGCGTTCGGACGCCTGTATCAGCGGTCTATTCTGATCCCCGGGGACCCGACCTACACGTACACCTTCCAGTACAGCTCCACCACGGGGTTGCTCGACACTCTGACGTACCCCGCCACTCCGTCGGGCTACGCATTGACACTGAAATACGCATACACGAACGGCATAATGCAGTCGATTACAAACGTGTCGGACAGTCCGAATGTGACGCTGTGGACGTCAAGGGGCATGAACCCATTGGGACAGGTGACCCAGGAGACCCTCGGTAACGGCGTCGTGGTAAATCACGACTTCGATGCTGTCACGGGCGTTCCGAACAGCATCACTGCCGGTGTAGGCGGCGGAGCGGCACTGCAAAACAACTCTTACCTATTCGACGCTGTCGGCAACCTGACACAGCGCCAGGATAACAATCAGGGACTCACGGAGAACGCCTACCCCGACGCGCTCAACCGGCTCGATCATACAGTCGGAGATACGAACACCCAGCTTACGTTCGATTCGATAGGGCGCCTCGCCACTTGGAAGGCAAACGGCGCCTCAACCAATGTGAATGACTATACGACGCCTCAGACAGGGTGCACCTATTACGCCAATGCGCAGCCGCACGCGCTCCGTAAGGCTGTACAGGGAAACGGGCCGCCCGCGTCATATTGTTATGATCCCAACGGCAATATGGCCACGTGGAGTTACAATGGATCCGTTATCTGGTCCGCGACCTGGACGAGCTACAATCAACCGCTGGTGATGACCGCAAGTCCGAGCTATAGCCAGTTTTTCTATACCCAGAACCATCAGCGCTGGAAGCAAGTCGCCAGCTATAGCGGCTCCTTGGAGACCACCCTCTACGTCGGTGGAATGCTTGAGAAGATGACGAACGCGAGCGATACGGCGTTTCGGCACTACATTACCGCCGGAAACAATCTGGTCGTCTACACCCGACGGAATTCAGGCTCGACATCCACTTACTACATCACGAAGGATCATTTAGGCAGCAGTGCGGTTGTGACCGACCAGAGCGGCGCTGCCATTCTCACTGAAAGGTTTTCCGCGCTGGGATGGGCCGAAACCTCCACCGCCACCCTGGGCAACGTGACACGTCATGAATTCACCGGACACGAAGGGCTCGACAACGCCGGATTCTGGATGGTGAACATGGACGGGCGTGTTTATATTCCAAGTGGCACCAGATTCCTTTCGCCGGACCCCGTGATTCCGGATCCGACCGACACTCTGAGTTACAATCGCTACGCCTACGTCAATTACAACCCATTGAGCTACACGGACCCCAGCGGCTTTGACGCAAAGCCGCCCCAGCCGCAGTGCAAGGACGCCACTAATTGCGACTTTGGAGGAGGTGGATATGCGGGTGGTTGCGAGGCTGGCGGTGACTGCCCCGGCCGTGAGACTGTCCTCATATCTGCAGGTCGGGACCCTTTTGCTCAAACCGTGAGTTTCCCGTGGCTCAAGTCTTTGGAATTGCCTGTAACGGATCCGCAATGGCATCCACCGCAATCGTCCCCGGCCGGGGCGCAGCAAGGGAATCAGCAGACGCCATGCCCCACAAAGTCATCCAGCAGCTTTTTGTCGAATATCATTCAAAACGACACGGACACCAATGCCTCCATGCCTGGACTGCTGGCGCCGACCGGGATAGGATTTCTTACTGCCCGAGCTACATCGCAGGCATGGCTCGGGACTCCAGCCGCGACGTTCGGTCGATGGATGTTTTCTGGTTTTTCATCGATCGAAGTTGGTCCGGCGGTCTTCACGACTCTCGAATCGGGAATCCTCGTTGCGGCATCTGGTGCTCTTAATTTCGCCGTGACCGGGTTGACGTTCGAAGCGGGCACTGTGGTCGGCTCGACGGTTTCTGCGATTCCCACAGGGTCGGGGAGAACGGTTCGGGACTCGCTAACGAACGCTCTCTTTAGCATCTTTGGGCCTAAGTCCAATGCGACAGAGTTGCAGTGCGGATGGTGAGCGATGTTTAGCAACGCGGATAGTGAACGTCGACCGTACTGGTACTTGGCGTTCGCATGGGTTTTTACATGCGTGTGGGGACTGGCGCTTATCTGGACCTGGCTGAACTATGATCGGTTGCCTTTGTGGGCAAAGATTGCTGCAGCCGTCGGTCTTGTGTTAACCACCCCGGCGGGGAGCGATCTGTTCCTGTTTGCCCGCCGGCGCCGCTCTGCCAAGCAACTTAAAGGAAACTCGGACATACATTGATGTTTGACGATACGGTGATCAAGAAATCTGGTCAACTGTGGAAGGGGATAGCTTCCGGTGCGCTGGTAATCTTGGGATTCCTTGCCGCGTTCTTTGGAGTTTTGACTCTCTCGGGTACTCAGCTGACGTCGTCGTTTGCTTTAGTACTTGTGGGCATTGTGCTAGCGAGCATCGGCTTGGCGTTTGCGTGCGTGGCCATCCGCTGTCCTAAGTGCGGGGCCAAATGGGTTTGGCTGGCGATGAAAGACCACCCCGCAGGGGCATGGATTGCCTGGCTCATGAGCCAGGCTCGGTGTCCTACTTGCAAGCAGAGCTCATAAATGATCGAGGTTACGCTCGGATTTGCAAAGTCATTTTGCGAGGCCGTTTAATAGATCCGAGGGAACTCGTGGCCTGTACCAACTGATTGTGTACCGATATGGCGCGATGGATCGGCATATTTCCACTTCACGGTACGGGGCGATTTGTTGTACTGGCGGATGTAGCGCACGAGCTTTCTCTTGAGGTCGGCAAAAGAGGTGAAGACGCCGCGCGCGATCACATCGCGTTCGATCTTGCCAAACCACAGCTCCACCTGGTTCAGCCAGGACGAGTAGGTCGGGGTGAAGTGCAGATGGACTTTCGGATGCGCTGTCAGGAAGTCATTGACCGGACTGCTTTTGTGCGCCGAGAGGCTGTCGGCGATTACATGGATCTCCTTGCCGCGGGGTTGGTTGACTGCGATGTCGGTGAGGAAGGCAACGAACTCGGCGGAGGTATGCCGCGCGGCGGTTTTGCCGAGTACCTCGCCAGTCTTCGTGTTGAAGGCGCGTGCAGCGACAAGGTGCCGTGACGAAAGTACTCGAAACCGTGCCGTTCAGCGCGTCCTGGGGACAGCGGCAGCACCGGATCTTTGCGATCCAGCCGCGGCTGCACTCGATCCGCTCGGACACTTCATCCCATGTATGGCCCTCGGCCAGCAGCAAGATCAGCCGCGCCCGGCGGGCATCTTCTGCCGATCCGTCCGGCTGTTGGCCCGCCGCGTCAGTTCCATACGCTCCGAATTCGTCAAGGTAATCGAGTCTGTCATGGACGCGCTTATAGTCTACAAATGACTGTTACAGTCCACCTAGCCGCTTGATCGCCCTCACAGAGATACCGGGAAACGCTGGAAATCTCATTTTTCTTGGAGCAGGTTAGGACCGGCTGGGACAGAGCGAAACGCTCTAATGGTGCCCGAGGTCGGAGTCGAACCGACACGCTTTTAAGGGCGGCGGATTTTCTTACCACTTCGGCTTTTGCCGCCCTGCGCGGAAGGTCCGAGCAAGTTCGTGGTCTGGAGCACGCCTTCACCATAGCCTTGCGACCGTAGGTGCCCGCCGTCTGCTCTCTACACCTTCCCACGCTTTCGCGGGGGCTTGGCTCGGCGTTAGCTCGAGCACGAATGCTCAGGGCCTTCACCGACTTTGACGGGCTTCACCTCGTGGATTTCTCCGCGAGGGCTCAAGTTGTTTTGTCTGAGTCCGCTGCGTCTACCAATTCCGCCACTCGGGCATCGAGTGAATCAATCCCTCATCGCCACACTGGCGATTTGCTGTTGCCAATTTAAACACATTGGCCGGCGCGGCGCGCGTGGCCCCTATGTGGCTCCTAGGCAGAAACTTCAATCGTCTATCCCGTGTCCGGGCGGCCATCAGAAGTCGCTGATCAGGCTGACATTACTCAGCGCCAGCAACCGAGTCCCCGAGGAAGACACGCGCCGATTTTTGAGTCCGCTGCGTCTACCAATTCCGCCACTCGGGCTGCGAGGGCTGCGACCCGGAAAGTATAAAGGGACGCGCGCGGCGAGGGTATGGGGGCGAGTGGGCGCGGGACTGGAACTGGGGAGGAGTGGAGGGGGCTGGCGGGTGGCGATGGTCTGGGCTGCAGGGTGAATTGGGAGCGCCGATCGTGTACGGCATTGGGTGCAGGGTGAGCCGGAGGGGCGATGGCCCGGGGCATTGAGCGGCGGGTGAGCCTTCCGAGCCTCTGCGCGTGCGGTCTTGCCCGGCCCGTGTAACATTCGCGGGTGCGACGCCAGGACTTCTCATACGAGCTTCCCGAAGAGCTGATTGCCCAGACTCCACTGGCCGAGCGGTCGGCGAGCCGCTTGCTGGTCCTGGATGGGACCACCGGTGCGACCGCGGATCGGGTGATGGGCGACCTGCCGGAATACCTGCGATCGGGCGATTTACTCGTGTTCAACGACACGCGGGTCGTCGCGGCCAGGGTCGCCGGCGTCAAGCCTTCGGGCGGTCGGGTCGAGATATTTCTCGAGCGGGTGATCGAGGGACGGGAGGCGCTGGCTCAGCTCCGGGCCAGCAAGGCGATCCGCGAGGGGCTGGAGGTGACGACTGCCGGAGGGGTCGTTCGTATCCTCGGGCGCGAGGACGAGCTGTGGCGGATCGAGACGCCTGGACCGGCGCTCGAGTTTTTTGAGAGCTGGGGCGAGGTACCGCTACCCCCGTATATCCACCGAGCCGCTGATGCGAATGACCGCGAGCGGTATCAAAGCATCTTCGCGCGCGAGCGTGGGGCCGTGGCCGCGCCCACCGCCAGCCTTCACTTTGATGCGCCGCTGGTGGGTAAATTGGACGCGTTGGGCGTGGGGCGTGCGTTCGTGACTTTGCACGTGGGGGCGGGGACTTTTCAGTCGCTGCGAACTGATGACCTCGACGCACACAGAATGCACGCCGAGCGTGTGACGGTGAGCACGGCGACGTGGGAGGCGATTCGGCGCACGCGGGCGGCCGGCGGACGGGTATTCGCAGTGGGCACGACCGTGGTGAGAGCGCTCGAATCCGCAGCGTTGCATGCGACTACCCCGACCGGCGGTCCGTCGTCAGGTGGGCCGAGGCCCTTGGAGTCGCCTGGCAGCGCCTCGCACCAGGAAGGGCGCTATTTGGAGCCGGTCGACAACCCATCGTCTGGCGAACCGCCGACGGCGCGGGCCTTGCCGCTACAGCCACGGCGCCCATTGCCATCCCTCAAAGGCGAAGGCTGGTCCGGCGAAACCCGCCTGTTCATCCGCCCGGGGTTTGGGTTCCAGGTGGTCGATGCGATGGTGACCAATTTCCACCTGCCCGAATCCACGCTGCTCATGCTCGTCTGCGCCTTCGCGGGACGCGACAAAGTGCTGGCGGCCTATGCGCACGCGGTGCGCGAGAAATATCGGTTTTTTAGCTACGGGGACGCAATGTTAGTGATGCCGACACGCCATCTTCTCCGGGTACTGTCGTGAGACCCGTATTTGAGTTGCTGATGACGGATGGAGCTGCCCGCCTTGGGCGCCTCACCGCCGCGCACGGAGTGATCGAGACGCCGGCGTTCATGCCCGTGGGTACTTACGGAACCGTAAAGGCCATGACACCGGAGGAGCTGGAAGGGATTGGCGCCCAGATCGTCCTCGGTAACACATTCCACCTCATGCTTCGTCCCGGCCCGGACATCGTCGATGCGCACGGTGGATTGCACGGTTTCATGAACTGGAAGCACCCCATTCTCACTGATTCGGGTGGATTCCAGGTTTTCAGCCTCAAGAGCCTTCGTAAGATTACGGAGGAAGGCGTCCGCTTCCGCTCTCCAATAGACGGCGCCGACGTGCGGCTCACGCCCGAGGACTCGATGGACGTGCAGCTCAAGCTGCGCTCGGATATCGCAATGGCGCTGGACGATTGCACGCCTCACCCCGCCACCGAGAGCGAGGCCCGCGAATCGATGGAGCGCTCCATGCGCTGGGCCGCCCGTAGCCATGCTCATTACTATAGAGAGGACTCGCGGAGTGCCCATCCACCGGGCGGGCTATTCGGGATCGTCCAAGGCGGCATGCACGGAGCACTCCGGCTTGCTTCGCTCGAGGCCCTGACCCGACTCGACTTCCCCGGTCTGGCGGTCGGGGGGCTCGCCGTTGGCGAGCCTGAGGAGGAGCGGCTGCGCATCCTCGAAACCGTCGTCCCGCACATGCCGGCCGATCGGCCGCGCTACCTCATGGGCGTAGGCCGGCCCGAGGACATCGTTGCAGCCGTATTGCGCGGCGTTGATATGTTCGATTGCGTGATGCCGACCCGGCATGCCCGTAACGGTCATCTGTTCACGTCGACCGGCGTCATCAACATCCGCAACAGCGCTCATCAGGCCGATCTGGCGCCCATTGACCCCGATTGCGCCTGCTACACCTGCCAAAACTACACGCGCTCCTACCTACGCCACCTGGACCGCTGCAACGAGATTCTGGGGTCCCGTCTGAACACCCTCCACAACCTCCATTTCTACCTCGACCTCATGCGCTCGATCCGGTCGGCCATCGGCGAAGGGCGGCTGACGTCCTGGGCCGCCGGATACCTTGCGGCCCGACGGCCGCCCGAAGCCGGCGCGCTGGCCGAGTAGGAGTCGAATTCGCACGTAGACGGGCCGCCGCTAACGCTGTGGCATAATGCCGCCCCTTCGCTCCCGGGGGTCCGGCGGGCTTTTGCCGACAAGGTGTACGCATGAACGGTTTGATCCCTGACGCTTTTGCCCAGGCCGGTCCGGCCTCCCCCGGCGGGCAATTCGCTCCCATCCTGATGATGGTGGTCTTCGTCGCTATTTTTTACTTCCTGCTGATCCGTCCGCAGCAGAAGAAGGCCAAGGAACACCAGGCCCTGGTCTCCAAGCTCTCGGTGGGCGATGAGGTCGTCACCACCGGCGGCATCCTCGGCAAGGTGACCGAAGTGGGCGACTCCTTCGTCACGATCGAGATCGCCGACGGCGTGCGCATCAAAGTGCAGAAGTTCCAGGTCGGTTCCCTGATGCCCAAGGGCACACTGAAAAGCGCCTGAACATGCTCGAATACGCACGCTGGAAATATATCCTCATCGGCGCGGTCCTCCTGCTGGGCCTGCTGTTCGCGCTGCCGAATTTCTTCGGCGAGGACCCGGCGCTGCAGATCGCGCGCAAGGACCACGCCAACGTCACTCCCGCGGAAGTCCAGACGGTCGAGGCGTTCCTCAAAGAAAAGAAGGTGCGCTTCGACAAGAGTTACATCGACAGCGGTCGCCTGATGATCCGCTTCCCGAGCGTGGCGGACCAGCTGGCGGCGCGCGACGCCGTCAATGAGAAGTTCGCAGGGACCTACATCACTGCACTGTCGTTCGCGCCGCGCACGCCGGAGTTCCTGCGGGCCATGGGTCTGCGGCCGATGCCGTTGGGTCTGGATCTGCGCGGCGGACTCTATCTTCTGTACCAGGTCGACGTGAACGCCGCGGTCAGCCAGGCTCTGGAGGGCTACGCGCAGGACGCCCGGCGCGCCCTTTCGACCGCCAACATCCCGTTCAAAGATGTCTCGACCGTCGCGGTCGGCAGCGGCAGGCCGAATGCCGTCCGCATCGTATTGCCGCCGGAAGCAGACATCAACGCTGCGCGTGCCGCACTCAATCAGGCGTTGCAGGGTCTCACCGTCTCGACGGAGAACCTTCCCAGCGGCTCGGCGATTCAGGCAGTGATGACGCCGCAGCAAATACGGGAGCGTCAGGATTACGCCATCCAGCAGAACATCACGACGCTGCGCAACCGGGTGAATGAGCTCGGTGTGTCGGAGCCGATCGTGCAGCGGCAGGGCATCGATCGCATCAACGTACAGCTCCCCGGTGTACAGAACTCCGCGGAGGTCAAGGACATTCTCGGCAGAGTGGCGACGCTCGAGTTCCGCCTCGAGGATACGCAAAACAGCGCTTTCGAAGCCATGCAACGCGGCCGCGCTCCGATCGGCTCGAAGCTGTACACGCACACGCGATTCGGGCGGCCGGTTCTCCTCAAGCGTGAGGTCATTGCAACAGGCGACCAGCTCACGAATGCCACCGTCGGGCAGACCCCGGAAGGTGTTGGCGTCAATGTGAGGCTCGACGCGCGCGCGGGCGAGAACATGCTGAAGGTCACGAAAGCCAATCTCAATAAGCCTATGGCGGCGGTGCTCATCGAGAAGCGGCGTGAGACCAGCGAGGTCGACGGCAAGAAGGTGACGCGCGACGTCACCGACGAGCAGGTCATCAACGACGCCACGATCCGCGGCATCTTCAGCACCAATTTCCAGATCACCGGCCTCACCGCCGGCGAAGCTCGAGAGTTATCACTGCTGCTGCGTTCGGGCTCGCTCTCCGTACCCATCTACTCGGTCGAGGAGCGGGCCGTAGGCCCCAGCCTCGGCGCCGATAACATCAACAAGGGTGTTTCCGCGCTGGTCATCGGTATGGCAGGCGTGTTCCTGTTCATGGCGATTTACTACAAGACGTTTGGCCTCGTTGCGGATCTCGTGCTGCTGGCGAACGTGGTGATGCTCACCGCGCTGCTTTCTCTGATGCGCGCTTCGCTATCGCTACCGGGTATCGCCGGCATCATTCTCACGGTCGGTGTAGCCGTCGACGCGAACGTGCTTATTTATGAGCGTATTCGTGAGGAAGTCCGCAAGGGGGTGTCGCCGCAGGCGGCGATCCGCGCCGGCTTCGAAAAGGCGTTTTCCGCCATCGCGGACTCGAACATCACGACGCTGATCGCTGGCGTGGTGCTCTGGGTCTTCGGCACCGGCCCCATCCGTGGGTTCGCTATCGTGCTGACCCTTGGAATCGCGACGTCAATGTTCACTTCATTGATGGGTAGCCGCGCTCTCATCACGCTCATGTACGGTGGCCGGCGCAAACTCGCCCGGCTGTCGATCTAAGGACTGCCCGCGTGGAATTTTTCAGTCACCAGACCAACTACCCGTTCATGGCCACACGCAAGGTGTGGTACACGCTCTCCGCCATCTTGATGATCGCGTCATTCGTGTCGTTCTTCACTCGCGGACTCAATCTCGGCATCGACTTCACAGGCGGCGTGAGCGCGAACGCGAGCTTCACGCGTGCGGCGAATGTCGATGAGGTGCGCGCGAAACTCACCGCCGCGGGCTTCCGCGAGCCGCAGGTGCAGAATTTCGGCTCTTCGCGAGACGTCGCCATCCGGTTGCCGCCCGACCCGTCGCAGACGGCGGCGACGATTCGGACGAAGCTCGAGACGGTGTTGAAGTCGATCGACCCCGGCGCACAGGTACAGCAGCTGGAGGTCGTCGGCCCGCAGGTAGGCAGTGAGCTGCGGACCAGTGCGTTGTGGGCCCTTGGGTTCACCCTGCTGCTCATTTTCATCTATATCGCGTTCCGCTTTCATACGTGGCGTCTGTCGCTCGGTGCGATCCTGGCCGTGCTGCACGACCCGATCCTGGTGCTGGGCATATTTTCTGTTACGCAGACCCCATTCGACCTCGCCGTGGTGGCCGCCATCCTCGCGGTGATCGGTTACTCCCTCAACGACACGGTGGTCGTATTCGATCGTATCCGCGAGCGGTTCGAGACCAACCGCCGTCTACCGCCCGCCGTCGTTCTAGATCAGTCGATCAACCAGACATTGTCGCGAACGATCATGACGAAGGTGGTGACCTCCATCGTCGTGCTGGCGCTGCTGTTCCTGGGGGGGCCGGTTCTCAAGGGCTTCTCCGAGGCACTTCTGATCGGCATCATCGCGGGCACGTACTCCTCGATCTATATCTCGAGCGCGATCGCGCTCGACTTCGGCCTCACCGCCGAACACTTGTTTCCTTCGGCGAGGAAAGCGGCGGCCGACGAACTCCCATAAGGTAAGCGGCCGACCATGCTTGCACTGATCGCCGACCCGCAAGCGTGGTTGGCGTTCATCACGTTGTCGCTGCTCGAGATCGTTCTCGGCATCGACAACATCATCTTCATCTCGATTCTCGTGGGGCGCCTGCCGGCAGCGCGGCAGGAGGCGGGCCGTATCACCGGGCTCGCGGTAGCGATGCTCACGCGCATCGCCCTGCTGTTCTCGATCGTGTGGCTCACGGAGCTGGTGCAACCGTGGTTTCACCTTGGCGACCAGGGAGTCTCAGGTCGCGATCTCATCCTCTTCCTCGGCGGGCTCTTTCTGCTCGCCAAGAGCGTTCTCGAGATCCATCACACGCTCGAGGGCGCCGCCAGGCAGGATGATCGGGCCCGGCGTCTTTATGCCAGCTTTGCGATGACCATCCTCCAGATCGGGGTCATCGACATCGTCTTTTCGCTCGATTCCGTGTTCACCGCCGTGGGGCTCGCGAAGGATCTCGCGATCATGGTCGCGGCGATTGTCGTGTCCATCTTCGTGATGATGTGGATATCGCGCTCCATCAGCGCGTTCATCGAGCGCAATCCGACCATCAAGATGCTGGCGCTCGCCTTTCTCATTCTCATCGGGCTGGCCCTGGTCGCCGAGGCCCTCCACTTCGAGATCCCGAAGGGATACCTCTACTTCGCGATGGCGTTCTCCGTAGGGGTAGAGCTCATCAACATCCGACTGCGCCGCCGGCTCGATGTGAAGCCGTCAGACGACGAGGGACAGGGCGGATAACGGCGTGTGCGACCGCGTGTGCAACGGCGCGCGCAACGAAGCCCGGTCCGCCGCGGCACCGATCTAACCGGGCGGCTCTGGCGCCGCGCACTGACTGCCCGCCGCGCGAGAGCCAGCCCGGAGTCAGTGCGTCGTCGCGGGATTCACTTTGCCGCCTGCCGCGCCGTTCATCGCAGCACGTACCCGGCTGTGCTTATAGCCGTAGCACACGTACACAACTACGCCGACTGCGGTCCACACGACCAGTCGCAGCCACGTAGCAGCCCCAAGCGAAACCATCATAGCGGAGCAGATCAACGCTCCCCCGATGCACGTGAACCACGGGGCCGGTGCCCGGAAAGGGCGCGGCAGATCGGGACGCGTCTTGCGCAGAACCAGCACGCCGATGCACACCGTAACGAACGCCATCAGCGTTCCGATCGACACCAGCTCACCGAGAATTCGCACCGGAAAGAGGCCGCCGATGATGGCCGCAGAAATACCCGTTACCGCCGTGCCCGTCGATGGCGTCCGGAACTTCGGATGCACCTTCGAGAACCACGGGGGCAAGAGGCCGTCGCGGGCCATAGCGAAGAAGATGCGCGCCTGCGCGAGGGTCATCACGAGCATTACGGAAGTCATTCCCGCGATGGCGCCGAGCTTCACGGGCAGGCCGAGCCAGTGCAGTCCCGGATATTTGTCCAGGGCGAGCGCGACGGGCGCCGCCACGTCGAGGTCTTTGTAGCTCACCATGCCGGTCAACACGATGGCGGTGACGACATACAGCACGGTGCAGATGACGAGGCTCGACAGGATGCCGATGGGCATGTCGCGTTGTGGATTACGGGTCTCCTGCGCCGCTGTCGAGATCGCGTCGAAGCCGATGTAGGCGAAGAAGATGACCCCGGAGGCGGCCATGACGCCGCTCCAGCCGAAGCGGCCGAATTCACCGGCGTTCGGCGGAATGAAGGGATGCCAGTTGGCCGTGTCGATGTAGCTCACACCGAGGAGGATGAACAGGACGACCACGGTGACCTTGATGGCCACGATGACCGAGTTGAACGCGGCCGATTGCCTGATGCCCACATAACATATGGTGGCGATCGCACCGACGATCGCCATCGCCGGTAGATTGATATAAGCGCCGGTGCGTACGATAGTGAGCGAGCCCTGCCCTTGGTCGAAGGGGGCGTGCGTGAGGGCGGCGGGGAGATGAATGTTGAACTGCTCGAGCAGACTGAGCACGTAGCCGGACCATCCCGTCGAGACGGTCGCGACTGCGAACAGGTACTCGAGGATGAGGTTCCAGCCAATGAACCACGCGATGCCTTCGCCTAACGTCGCATAAGAGTAGGAGTAGGCGCTTCCCGAGACGGGGATCATCGCCGCGAACTCGGCGTAACAAAGGCCCGCAAGCGTGCAGCCGATACCCGCGATGATGAAAGACAGGGCGAGAGCGGGACCCGCATGATTCGCCGCGGCCGTGCCTGTCAGCACGAAAATGCCGGTCCCGATGATGCCGCCGATCCCGAGCAGCGTCAGGGCAGTGGCGGAGAGCGCGCGGCGCAGCTCGTTGCCGGAAGACTCGGCCTCCTGCAGTTCCGCAATGGACTTGGTCGCAAAGAGCTGGTTCGGCATGAAACCCCCGAATTAACCCACGCTAAGAATTGAGTCCCTCCGCCGGAGGCGCGTCTCGATACACGAGACGCCCAGCCGCGCGCGGGAGCCGCGATTTTGCGCGGACTCTACACAAGCGATAGTTGGAAAGCGAGGCGCACGGCGCGTGTTGAATTCTCTCAACTTGTGCGCAGCTCTTCAGGAACGAGCGGGGCAAAGGCCTCTAGAAGGGCCGCATATACCTTCGGCGTGCCGGCGAGAATGTGGCCTTCCTGGCGGTATTCCGCGCCCGTGAGCGTGCCGATGCGGCCGCCGGCCTCCTGAATGAGCAGTGTTCCGGCCGCTGTATCCCAGGGCGAGAGACCGATCTCCCAGAACGCATCGACGCGTCCCGCTGCGACATAAGCCAGGTCGAGCGCCGCCGCCCCCGGCCGCCGTACGCCCGCCGTATTTTCCATCGCAACCTTCAGCATGGCGAGGTACGCATCGATATAACGCGTATTCGCGCGATAAGGAAAGCCCGTCGCAATGAGGGATCCTTCCAGGCCGCGCTGTTTGCTGACGCGCATGCGGCGATTGTCGAGGTGGGCGCCGGCGCCGCGGGAGGCGGTGAAAATCTCCTGGCGCATGGGGTCGTACACCACCGCGTGCTCGAGCCGGCCTTTATGCTCGCAGGCGATCGAGACGGCGAATACCGGAAACTCGTGCAGGAAGTTCGTCGTGCCGTCGAGCGGATCGATGATCCACACGGTATCGTTGTCCCCGCTGGGACCGCTTTCTTCCGCCAGGAAGGCGTGATTCGGGTAGTGCTTGCGGATGATCGCGATGATCTCCGCCTCCGCCTGGGTATCGACCTCGCTGACGAAGTCGTTACGGCCCTTGGACGTGACCGTCAGAGATTCGAGGCGATTGAGATTGCGGACGATGACTTCGCCGGCCCGCCGCGCGGCCCGAACGGCGATATTGAGAAGCGCATGCACTATAAATAGACTCCAACCAGAACCGGCCTGCTTTTCGCCGGCAAAAGCCGCCCCTTTTGCCGGGGGCGGGGGCGCCGAGGTGGAGGCGCCCAGCCCGGGGCGCGTAGCCGGCGTGCCTGTACACCGCTCCAGCCGTGGCCCGCGGAAAAGCCCGCAGGCCTTCCGCCAAGCAGCAAATCGTAACAGATGATCTCCACTGACATTCGCATCGTGCTCGTAGAGCCTTCGCATCCCGGCAACATCGGCGCTGTGGCGCGAGCGATGAAGAACATGGCGCTCGCCCAGCTGGTGCTGGTGAAACCGAAGCTTTTCCCGCATAGCGACGCGGTTGCTCGTGCCTCCGGAGCCGACGATGTACTCGCCAGCGCACGCGTCGTGGGCTCCGTGCAAGAGGCGCTGGCCGGTTGTGGCTTCGTCGCCGCGACCACCTCACGGGATCGCGACCAGAACTTTCGCGTGGCCGATGTGCGAGACGCCGCTGAGCGCATCGTGAGCGAGTCGCGACGCGCGCCGGTCGCCGTGCTATTTGGCGCAGAGCGCACGGGCCTCTTGAACGCGGAGCTGGACGCCGCCCATGTCCTAATCCGCATTCCTGCGAACGAGGCTTATCTGTCGCTCAATCTGGCGATGGCAGTGCAGCTGGTCGCTTACGAGATCTTCCGTGCTCACGGGGTGAAGATCGAGACATTGCCGGGTGCCGCGCCGCTGGCGGCGCCAGAGGACATGGAGCGGATGTACGTGCATCTCGCGCAGGTGCTCGACGAGATCGACTTTCGCGACCGCACCCAGAGCGGCACCAACCTCATGGCTCGCATCCGGCGGTTTCTGCAGCGTGCCGAGCTCGATCGGAACGAAGTGAATATCCTGCGGGGAATTCTGACTGCCGTGCAAAAGCGCCGTCGTCATGCCGGCGGCGCCCCTCGCGGCGGCGGTGCCGATGCCGGCCCGCAGGACGCCGGGCAGTTATGAGCGCCAGCGACCCTCTTGGCGGCGCCCCTCTCGATCGCGGCCCGGTCGATGGCGACCCCGTCGATGGCGACCCCGTCTACCTGGATTACGCCGCAACGACGCCAGTGGATCCGGAGGTCGCCGAAGCGATGGTCGGATGCCTCACCCTCGAAGGCGACTTTGGCAACGCAGGGTCGGCGACGCATGCGTTCGGTCGCCGCGCGGCCGCCCGCGTTGAGACGGCGCGAGCACAGGTCGCGACGCTGATCGGAGCCGAACCAGACGAGATCACTTTTACGTCGGGAGCCACCGAGTCGAACAATCTCGTGCTCCTCGGCGTGGCACGCGCGAACGCTGACCGCGGACGTCATCTCATCACGGCGCGGACAGAGCATAAGGCGGTCCTGGACCCTTGCAAACGCCTGGAGAAGGACGGGTTCGCCGTGACGTATCTCACCCCCGATCGTGCTGGGCGGATTGATCCGGAAGCCGTTCGTGCGGCACTTCGCGCCGATACCGTGCTTGTGTCGATCATGTACGTGAACAACGAGATCGGCGTAATTCAGGACGTTGGGGCGATCGGTGCCCTGTGTCACGCCCATGGCGTGGCTTTCCACACCGACGCCGCCCAGGCGGCGGGCAAGGTGCCACTGAATGTGCGGAGGCTACCGGTCGATTTTGTGTCGTTCACCGCGCACAAAATCTATGGGCCAAAGGGCGTCGGCGCTCTCTACGTTCGTCGGGCATCCCGGCCGCTGATCCAGCCGGTAGCCTTTGGCGGAGGACAGGAGCGGGGCCTAAGGCCCGGCACACTCCCTACGCATCAAATCGTCGGGTTTGGACGCGCCTGCGAAATAGCGGTCCGACAGCTCGAGACCGAGCAGGGACGGCTGACTGCCTTGCGCGAGCGCCTCTGGACGGGCATGGCTGCTCTTGGCGGAACTCACCTCAATGGTGAAGGCGCGCCTCGCGCTCCCGGAATTCTTAACGTGTCCTTCGAGGGCGTGGAGGGCGAGAGCCTGGTGACCGGACTGACCGGCTTAGCCATCTCTACCGGCTCAGCCTGTAACTCGGCCTCGGCGGAGCCCTCGTACGTGCTCAGAGCGCTAGGTCGGGATACGCAGCTGGCGCAAAGCTCTCTGCGCTTTAGCGTGGGGCGTTTTACCACGGACGCGGACGTCGATTTCGCTCTGGAAGCGGTTCAGGGTGAGGTGGGGCGCCTTCGCGCACTGTCTCCGGCTGCAGGATCGGACGCTTTGGGGGCGGCGGGCGGCATTTGGGCCGCGGGCGAGCTTCGAACCCCCGGGGGAACACCACTAGCGCCGCGTGACGGAACCGAGGGCGCGACCCTGATCAGCGGCGAAGCTGGCGGTCCAGGTCAGGAGACCTGGGTGCGATTTCATCTTGCGGTCGCGGACGGCACTGTGAAGGACGCACGTTTTCAAGCGTATGGCTGCCCCCATACTCTCCAGGTAGCGAGCTGGCTGGTCCGGCAGCTTCCCGGCCGGACGCCAGAGCAGGGGGTACCCGGAACGCCCGCCAGCTGGGCTGAGGCTGTGTCGGCCCCGGTCGAGAAACTCGGCCGGTTGCTGGTGGTCGAAGATGCATTACGCGCATGTCTAGGGCGCTGGCGTCGAGGCGCGTAGAATAGGAACCCATGGCTATCTCGCTGACTGAATCCGCCGCAATTCGCGTCAAGACCTTCCTGTCCTCCCGGGGACATGGGGTGGGACTGCGGCTCGGGGTGCGTAAGACCGGCTGCTCCGGGTTCGCCTACGTGATCAATTACGCGGATGAGGGTCAGCCGGGCGAAGTGATGTTCGAGGACCGGGGGGTCAAGGTTTTCGTGGACCCCGGCAGCCTCGGCCTGATCGACGGCACGACCGTGGATTTCGTCAAGCAGGGTCTGAACGAGGCCTTCCGCTTCCTCAACCCCAACGTCAAGGGCGAGTGCGGCTGCGGCGAGAGCTTTTCCGTTTAGCGACCGTTCCGGTCCGCAAAAACCCTTACGAAATCAGCACTTTCGCGCCACGGTAAATTGCCGCGGGCGCGTGCTCCAAGGTAGACTGCCGCGCTTGATTCGCGGGCCCGTCCACGGTCGAAAATATACTCACTGCCGAGTATGGTTTGTTCGGCCCGCGCGTCCGTCCTGCCCCTATATTTTCTGAAAAGGTCATAGCGAAATGGCGCAAGAGCGCACTCTGTCCATCGTCAAGCCCGACGGCGTAAGCCGCAATCTCATCGGCGAAGTCTATCGCCGTCTCGAGAAGGCCGATCTCTCCATCATCGCCGCGCGCATGTTGCATCTTTCGCAGCGTGAAGCCGAAGGCTTTTATGCCGTGCATCGCGAGCGTCCGTTCTTC
Organism: Gammaproteobacteria bacterium; assembly: GCA_028293765.1. Taxonomy (GTDB): domain Bacteria; phylum Pseudomonadota; class Gammaproteobacteria; order Steroidobacterales; family Steroidobacteraceae; genus 13-2-20CM-66-19. The sequence goes on along the minus strand of JAQGOG010000144.1, from coordinate 9,704 downwards.
AAGGACCTCGTGAAGTACATGACATCGGGTCCCGTCATCGTGCAGGTGCTCGAGGGCGACAACGCCATTGCCCGCTACCGCGAGATCATGGGCGCGACCGACCCGAAGAAGGCGGCTCCGGGCACCATCCGCGCGGATCATGCTTTGAGCATCGAGCAGAACGTCGTTCACGGCTCGGATGCGGTCGACACCGCGGCTCTCGAGATCGCCTATTTCTTCCGCACGACGGAGCTGCATCCGCGCGGCTGACGCCGCGCCGGTCCCCGCCATGACGTCTTCCGCCACAAGCCGCACGAACCTGTTGGGTTTGCCGCGCCCTGAGCTCGAGACGTTCGTGGCGGAGCTCGGCAGCAAGCCCTTCCGCGCGCGCCAGGTGATGAACTGGATCTACAAGCGCGGCGAGGGCTCGGTCGTCAACATGACGGACCTTGCCAAGGATTTTCGTGCGCAGCTCACCGAGCGCGCCGAAATCCGCACCCCGGAAATCGTCACGGTGCAGCGCTCAGCGGACGGCACGAGCAAATGGATGCTGCGCGCCGATTCGTCGCAGGCGTTCGAGATGGTGTTCATCCCGGAAAAGGAGCGCGGCACGCTGTGCATCTCGTCGCAGGTCGGCTGCGTTCTCGACTGCTCCTTCTGCTCGACCGCGCAGCAGGGATTCAACCGCAACCTCACCACCGCCGAGATCGTGGGGCAGGTGTGGCTTGCGAAGAAGGAACTGGGCTTCGAGGCGGGCGGCGACCGGATCGTCACCAACGTCGTGCTGATGGGGATGGGCGAGCCGCTCGCGAACTTCCGCAACGTCGTGCCGGCGGTGCGGATCCTGATGGACGACTTCGGCTTCGATCTGTCGCGGCGGCGGGTGACGCTGTCGACCTCCGGTCTCGTGCCGCAGATCTACAAGCTCGCCACCGAGACCAACGTAGCGCTCGCGGTTTCGTTGCATGCGCCCGATGACGAGCTGCGCAGCGAACTCGTCCCGATCAACCGCAAACACCCCATCGCCGAGCTCCTCGAAGCCTGCTGGCATTACATCGACGAGCAGAATGGCCGCAGCGTGACGTTCGAGTACGTCATGCTCGAGGGTGTCAACGATTCTCCGGCCCAGGCGCGGGCGCTCGGCTCCCTCCTGAAAGGCCACCCGGCCAAGGTCAATCTCATTCCGTTCAACCCGTTTCCCGGCACGCGCTACAAGCGCTCGCCGCTGCCCGTGATCCAGAAGTTCCGCGACGAGTTGATCCGGCGCGGTGTGCTCGCCACGATCCGCCGCACGCGCGGTGACGATATCGACGCCGCCTGTGGGCAACTGGCGGGTCGCGTGATCGACCGTACGACCGTGCGGCTCGGAAACAAAGTCTTCGGGCTGGCCCAACAATGAGTGCACGGATTGCAAGCAACCCCATGAGCGGAGCACTTTTGATGCGCAGTGTCCTGGTCGCCTGCGCGGCGCTCGCCATGATCGCGTGCGCCAGCTCGCAGCGCGACGCCAAGAAAGTAAGGGACGCCGCCACGTACAACACGCAGCTCGGGATCGCGTATCTGCGTCAGGGCGAGATCCCCCTGGCGAAGGAAAAACTCGATCGTGCTCTGCAAGAGGACCCGAACAATCCCGGCGTTCACAGCGCACGCGCGATGCTTTACGACCGTCTGGGCGATGCCGGCAAGGCCGACAGCGAGTTCCAGACCGCCCTGCGTCTCGCGCCGCACGACCCGGAGGTATTGAACAACTATGCCGTCTACCTGTGCCGCATCGGACGGGCGGACGAGGGTGTACGTCGTTTCGAGGAAGCTGCGCACAATGCCCTGTATCGCACCCCGGAGGCGGCCTACACCAACGCCGGAGTCTGTCTGCGCTCCGCGAAGCGCGACGAAGAAGCCACTCGCAATTTCAAACAGGCGCTCGTCATCCGGCCGAACTTCTCCGAAGCCGCATACCAGCTCAGCGATCTGCAATTCCACGGCGGCAAGCTGACGGACGCGCGGGCGCAGATCGACACCTATATCGGCGCCTTCCAGGCGACGCCGGATCTGCTCCTCCTCGGTGTGCGCGTCACCCGCGCGCAAGGCGACCGGCTGGCCGCGGAACGCTACGCGCGCAAGCTGCGCCTCGATTTCCCGGGCTCGGAGCAGGCGCGCGCGCTGGCCGAGCTCGATCGTAACCCAGGTTGATCCTCATGGCGGCGGAAGCAGGCGGCGCCGTACGCGCCGGGATCGGTACGCGGCTGCGGAGCGCCCGCGAGCGTAAGGGACTTACGATTCTACAGGCGGCCGAGAAGCTGCACGTCGATGCCAAGATTCTGGAATCCCTGGAAGCGGAGGACTTCGCCGCGCTCGGTGCTCCGGTCTATGCTCGTGGCCACCTGCGCCACTATGCCGAATTGATTGGCGAGTCGCCCGCGGACCTGCAGGAGCTGTATTCCAACTCCACCCGCATTGCACACGCACAGCCGGATCTGACGCGCATTTCCAGAGCGCGGCCGACCAGCGATCCGGTCAAGCTCGTAGTGCCGGCGATCATCGTGTTGGTGGCGATCGGGCTCATCGGCACGGTGTGGTGGATCCTGACCTTGTCGCGCGCGAAGTCTCAGGCGGCGCAGGTGCAGGGTCAGATTCAGGGCGCAGGCAAAGCCGTGGTGCCAGGCGTTGCAACCACCCCGGAGCCGGCTGTTGCTGCTCCCGGCAACAGCGATGCCACGCCCCCCGTGCTTCCGAAGCAAACTGACACGGGGGTATTTGCGGGGAAGGGGGATGCGAAGAGTCCCTCGCCCGCTGCGGTGCCGCCCAAGCAGGCGCCCGCGGCTGCCGCTGCGGTAACGAGCGCACCTCATCGGAAAGACGCCGAGCTGACATTGAAGTTCTCGGCCGATAGCTGGGCCGAGGTATACGACGCATCGGGCCAGCGCCTGTTCTACGATGTCGGTGCCGCGGCTTCCGCGCACACGGTGAAGGGGCCGGCTCCGTTGCGCATCGTCCTTGGTAACGCCTCGGGCGTGGCGGTCGAGTTCAACGGCCGTCCGGCACCAATTGCCACCAGCGTGCTGCCCGATGGCAGTGCGCAATTTTCCATCAACGCGCGTGGGCGCGCTGTCCGTGCGACTCGCAAAGCCGACGGAGGTTGAGTTGGCAGAGCAGATACAGCCTGTCCGCGGAATGAATGATGTGCTGCCGGCGCAGATCGGCGCCTGGCAACATCTCGAGGGCACCGTGCGCGACCTCCTGACGGAGTACGGGTACGAGGAAATCCGTGTGCCGATCGTCGAGCACACCGAGCTCTTCAAACGCGCGATCGGCGAGTTCACCGACGTGGTCGAGAAGGAGATGTATACCTTCACCGACCAGGGAGGCGAGAGTCTCACGCTGCGTCCCGAAGCGACGGCCGGTGTCATGCGCGCTGCCATCTCCAACGGCATGTTAAGGGGAGCCCGGCACAAGCTCTGGTGCGTCGGCCCCATGTTTCGCCATGAGCGGCCGCAGAAAGGCCGCTACCGGCAGTTCTACCAGGTGAACGTGGAGGCCATCGGTTTCACGGGCCCCGACGTCGATGCCGAGCTCATCGCGATGACGGCGCGCCTGTGGCACAGGCTCGGAATAGAGCGTGTGAAGCTGAACATCAACTCCCTCGGCACGCCGGAAGCCCGGCGCGTCTATCGGGAGAAACTCGTCGCCTACTTCCGTGGCCACGAATCGCGACTCGATACCGACAGCAAGCGGCGCCTCGAAGGCAATCCGCTGCGTATTCTCGATAGCAAGAATCCCGAGATGCAGGACGTCATTGCTGTTGCGCCGCTACTGACCGACCACCTCGATCCGGAATCGCGGGAGCACTTCGATACACTCTGCAACACTCTGCAGGACATCGGCGTGGCTTATCACGTGAACCCTCGCCTCGTTCGGGGGCTCGACTACTACACCCGGACGGTCTTCGAGTGGACTACGGACGCACTCGGCGCTCAGGATGCCGTATGCTCCGGCGGCCGTTACGACGGCCTGATCGCCCAGCTGGGGGGCGAATCGACGCCCGGCGTCGGTTTCGCCATGGGTGTGGAGCGCGCGGTCGAGCTGCTTTTGCAGGCGCAGCGTGTGCCGCCGCCGGCAACGGCTGACGTCTACGTCGTCGTCAATGGTGCGCGAGCCGCCGCGGCAGGGCCGGGCATCGTCGAGCGCCTTCGGGATGGGCTGCCGCGACTCCGGTTCGAGCTGAATCTGGGCGGCGGCAACTTCAAGACACAATTCCGCCGCGCGGATCGCAGCGGTGCTGCGCTGGCTCTCATCATCGGAGACGACGAGCTGGCGCGCGGCGTGGTGGCCATGAAACCTTTGCGGCAGGAGACGGGTCAGACCGAGTGCCCGATTGCTTCGCTGGGGACGGGCGTCGAAGCGGCGCTGGCTCTTGCCCGAGACGGCGAGAGTAACAAGCCCGCCGCATGATTTGAGGAGGGGTCCGTGGAAAGTTACCTGTCTGAGAAAGAACAGTGGGAAGCGATCAAGAGCTGGTTCCGCGAGAACGGCCTGTGGATCGTGGCTGGCATTGCCGTGGGTGCCCTGGGCATCGGAGGCTGGCGCTGGTGGGACTCCCACCTCGACCAGGTCGGCAGAGAGGCTAGCGGGAAGTACGAGCAGATGCTCACGTCCCTGGGGCGTGGCGACCGGACGGAGGCGCTCGTTCTGCTGGGGGACCTTGAGCACAATTACTCCTCGTCGCCTTATGTGGACCAGGGGAAGCTCGCCGCGGCCGGCGTGTACGTGAATGTAAACGAGCTGGACAAGGCGAACACGGAGTTGCAGGCCGTGATCCAGCATTCCAAGGATCCGCATCTCGTGCTGCTGGCGCGGCTACGGCTCGCACGTGTGCAGATCGCCCAGCGGAAGCCCGACGATGCGCTCGCGACCCTGAATGGCGTCGAGCCCGGCGCGTTCGCCTCTCGCTTCCACGAGGTGCGCGGCGATGCGAACTATGCGAAGGGTGACAAGGCCGGCGCGCTGACTGAATACCGCGCCGCTCGTGGAATGGATATGGGCAGTGGAGTGACCGATACCTCGCTGCTCGATCTCAAGATCTCCGACCTAGTGGCTGACGCCGCACCGTCGCCGTCCACCGCGAAGGCGCAGACGGCACTCACCGAGGCAGCAAAGTAACAACATGCGACAACTGCAACGCTGGGCGATGGTCGCTGCGCTTCTGGTCCTTGCGTCCTGTTCGAAGGACAAGGATATCGATAAACCGGCGCAGCTCACGCCGTTCTCCGCCACGCTGAAGGTCAATCACGTCTGGAGCGCCTCGGTCAACGACAAAGGGGCCAAGCCATTGCGTCTTGGTCTCGGGCTCGCTGCGGAAGGCAATCGCGTGTATGCGGCCGGTCACAGCGGCGAGGTCATCGCGTTGGATGTCGCCACGGGTCGCTCCGTATGGCGTACGAAGACCAAAGCCCCGATCTCCGGCGGTCCGGGGGTCGGTGGCGATCTCGTCGCCGTAGGCTCGAGTGGCGGAGAGGTCATTGCGCTCAACACAGCCGATGGCCAGATCCGATGGCGAGTGCGGCTGAACGGCGAAGTGTTGTCTGCGCCGGCGATCTCGGAGCGAGTGGTTGCTGTGCGCACGGTCGACGGCAAGTTGCGCGGTCTGTCACCGAAAGACGGGCACGAGCTTTGGACGCAGGAGCAGCAGGTACCGCGCTTGTCCCTTCGCGGCACGTCGCATCCCGTTATTGTCGGCGACCTCGCGCTGTGCGGCTTCGACAACGGCAAGGTCATCGCGGTCAACATGAATGACGGTACGCTGCAGTGGGAGTCGACTATTGCGCCCCCGCACGGCCGTACGGAGCTCGAGCGGCTCGTCGACGTCGATTCGCCGGTCAGAGTGTCGGGTCAGGATGTCTATGCCGTTGGCTTTCAGGGCCGTGTTGCCATGCTCGCGCTCGACACGGGACAGATCTGGTGGTCCCATGACGCGTCGAGCTATCGCGGCGTCGGTCTCGATGACGACGCCCTCTACATTCCCACTGCGGATGGAGAAGTCGTTGCGTTGAGGCGCCGTACGGGCGCGGAAATCTGGCGGCAGAAGGCCCTGGCTCACCGCGGACTGTCGGCGGCCGTGACGACAGACAACGCCGTCGTCGTTGCCGATTACCAGGGCAATGTGCACTGGCTCGATAAGGCGACTGGGGAGCTGGCGGCTCGCGCGCCATCTGGCAAAGTGCGTGTGAGCAATCCGCCGCTGGTCGTGGACAACATGGTGCTCATCATCAACGACGCGGGTCGCATCAGCGCGTTCCGTACGACTCCGATCGGCGCGGGCATGTCTGGGACGCGAAAGGTTCCGGCCGAAGACAAGCCTGCAACGACCGAGGCAGCGCCCCAGACAGCGGCACCTGCTTCCGAGGCCCCGCAGGCGGCCGCTCCGGAGCCGGCCACGCCGGCGCCCGCGCCGCCGACCCCGCCCCCAGAACAGAAATAATCAGGGGGCCGTTTGCGAAGAATGTGCATCTACTGCGCCCTTTTGACGATGCGCGTTCAATCGACGGGCGGCTAGCGTCGTGCTGCCCGTCATCGCCCTCGTGGGCCGGCCTAACGTCGGTAAATCGACTCTTTTCAATGTCCTGACGAAGACTCGCGACGCCATCGTCGCGGACATTCCAGGACTGACCCGTGACCGCCAGTACGGCTACGGTGTCGTGGGCCCTATTCCTTACGTCGTCATCGATACCGGTGGACTGGTAGAGAACCCGATCGGTATCGAAACCCAGATGCGGACGCAGACGGAGCGTGCCGTGCAGGAGGCGGACCGGCTAGTGTTCATGGCCGACGTACGGGAGGGCCTGACACCGGCGGATCATTTCGTCGTGCGTGAGCTCCGGCGGTCGGGAAAGCCCGTCACGCTCGTGTTGAACAAGGCGGAAGGACTCGATCCGGACTTAGTGACCGGCGACTTCCATTCGCTCGCGTTGGGCGAGCCGCTGATGATCGCGGCGGCGCACGGATCGGGCTGCGAAGACCTGATGGAGCACGTCCTCGCCGGGCTCGAAAAGCAGCCCGCGGAGGACGCGAGCTTTCACGCGATTCGCATAGCCATCATCGGCCGGCCGAACGTCGGTAAGTCGACGCTCGTCAACCGGCTTCTCGGGCAGGAACGGGTCATCGCGAGCGCGGAGCCGGGTACCACACGTGACAGTATCCTGGTGCCCTTTCACCGGGACGAGCGCGATTTCGTTCTCATCGACACGGCAGGCGTGCGGCGCCGCTCGAAAGTCGAGGGCGTGATCGAGCAGGCGAGCGTCGGCAAGACCTTGCAAGCCATCGATGAGGCGCATGTCGTCATCATGGTGTTGGATGCGCATGACACGATCGCCGAGCAGGACGCCAGCGTGCTGGGCATTGCGCTCGAACGCGGCCGCTCACTCATCATCGCGGTCAACAAGTGGGACGGCATCCCACAGGACCAACGCGACACCATTCACCGCCAGCTTGCCCTCAAGCTCGATTTCGTGCCTTTCGCTCCGCTGCACTTCATTTCCGCACGGCACGGTACGGGGGTCGGGGAGTTGGTGCAGTCCATGGTGCGGGCGTATGAAGCGTCGATGCGCGAGATGCCGACGCGCGTGCTGACGAAGACGCTGGAGCACGCGCTGACCGTCCACCAGCCTCCGCTGGTCCATGGCCGGCGGATCAAACTGCGCTACGCACATCAGGGCGGCAGAAGCCCGCCTCGCATCATTGTCCATGGCAATCAGACGGCCTCGGTGCCTGATGCCTACACCCGATTTCTGGCGAACGTGTTTCGGAAAGCGTTCGACCTCTTCGCGACCCCTGTAGTCGTCGAATACCGCACCGACAAGAATCCATTCGCCGTCAGGGAACGACGCGTGAAGCCACAGCCTGACACGGCTCGACGTCGAGGCAAACACGACAAACGACGGTGACGTCGACGAGGACCCTGAGCGAAGCCTCCGCACCCCAAAGACCCGTCCGGTCCAGTCGCTTCGGTCCGGCACTGCCGCCGCGGACGTTCGCGGGCTTCGCCGCCGCAATCGTCACCGTTCTGCTGGCGCGCTCTCGTGCGCCAGCAGCCAGCGTTTGCGCGCCAGGCCGCCGCCATAGCCAGTAAGTGAGGAGTTTGCACCGATCACCCGGTGGCAGGGAACGACGATGGAGACAGGATTGGCGCCATTCGCGAGTCCCACGGCGCGGGTCGCTGTCGGTCGGCCGATCTGGATCGCGAGGGCACCATAGGTGATGGTCTGTCCGAAAGGAATGCGGCGCAGCGCGGACCAGACCATGTGTTGGAATTTTGTGCCGTTGGTTGCAACTGGCTGAGCCGCGAGGGGGGCACTGTCACCCTCGAAGTACGCTTCGAGCGAGCGCCCCGCTGCAGACGGACGCGACACCTCGCGCAGCCGGATGCTGTCGATGCCGTAGTAACGGCGCAACAGCTTGTGCATGCGAGGCTCATGATCTTCCCATTCCACTGCGCGGAGGCGGAGCTCATCATCCGCGACAATCAGCATCGGGCCGATGGGCGTTTTGACGCGCTCGACAGAGAAGCAGGTTGACGTGGGCACTGCGATCGCTCCGACACTGGAGGCGCGCTGAATATGTCCCCGCCGAGGGTTGCCTGCTAGCGGTTTCCGGACTCGCTCATTGCGCGGTTTTCCCAGGCCGGGGGATACCCCGGCCTCTCTATTGCGTCGGTGATCCGCGCGGCGCTTACGATGAATATCGAGGGCGCCGCGTGCGCTTGATCAGGTTGCGCGAATGAGCTCCAGTTGCTGCAGGGCGGTTACGCCATCGTCCAGGCCGATTTCTTCAACGATCTTGCCGTTGTTCAGCCGAAGCACGGTGGTGCCGGTAAAACGCATCTTCCGACCGGTCGCTGCCGGCAGCGATCCCATGAGGAAATCGCCGAATGCCGGACCGGTATGGGTGCCGCCGCCTTCCCAACGGCCCACCACGTAGTCGCCCTCGGCGATGAGCTCGGCTGCGCCCCAGAAGTTGAGGTCCGGGAAGGCCCGGCGGAAATCAGTCATGAACGCCTTGATGTCATCGCGGCCGCGGCGCGGCTCGTGCAGCGAGTACTGCAGCAGCATGTCGGGTGCGGCGACCTGGTCGACAATGCCGAGATTGCAGGTCTTGCCCCAGAAATCGGTGAACCAACGGCCTACGATGGCCTTGTTGTCAGCTTCTTTCGACATGGTGAACTCCTGAGTGGTTGCGGTTTCGTCGGTTGTTGGATCACAGCCCGGACGGCTGCCCGACGAACGTCGTCCGAAGAGACAATCGGCGGCGAGGTTGACGGCGAGCCTTGGCGGGAAGTCACGGTGATGCCCCTGAATGATGCAACGAGGACACCTTAAAGCGGCGTGCCATCGCGGGCATTCCGATTCTTGCTGTAGACATCCGGTGTCTGATCAAAACCCCGGTACGCGCAGCGCTCGAGGAGTACTAGTCGACCTTGTTCAGCTTCAGTTTCACGACGCGGTTTCCTCTGCAGCTGCAGCCGTGACTTTGGGCGACGCCGTGCGCTGGGCGCCCCCCGGTTCTTGTTCTGGACGCCTGGCAGCTTTCATTCTCACGCGAGCGTTGGGTCGCACTCCTTGCGATTTCGCGGACGATGTGCGAAACACAGCTGCAACCGGCGTGTGAAACCTGACAAATTTGCGGATTCAGGTGAAAGATGGGCGAGCAACCGACGCCAGCCGCGAATGCGATCG
>JAQGOG010000096.1 GCA_028293765.1 Gammaproteobacteria bacterium | reverse complement strand
TCGGATTGCAGCGGTCCCGCAAAGCTCACGCGTATCCCGCTGCCGTTGGGGCGCGCGCCACCTTCACACTCGATCTCGCTGTTGTGCCAGTCGATATCGAGGTTCAAGGCGCCGCGGATGCGCGCACGCAGATAGCCGTTGCCGGACTGAAGGCAGCCGTTCGTGCGTGCGGGGGCCGGGCTACCTGCGCCCGGTCGGCCTGTGGCCCCCGGTTGGTCTGTCCCCATCTGCGCGGTGCTCGCTGGGGCGGCCGCCGGAGTGCCAGCCCCCGGAAGGCCGGCCCTCGGTTCAGGGGGCGATAAATCTGAGGCGCGCGATTCATGAGCGGTCAAAGCAGCATACGCAGCGCTGGCTCCAGGCAATGCCGCCAGCAGCGTCAGGCCACTCAGTACCGCACCGGAAACTCGAAGCATGCTGTGCAGTGTACCTTAGGGCATCAAGTGGCCGGATGGCCCGCACCCGGCACGCCGCCGGCCCCCGGCTCCACGAGGAGCGCCTTCGCCAGGCGCGCATGCCCCCGACCGATGCCGCGCGCCAGATGCATCAGCAGCGTCAGCACGACGATGCCGAGGATCAGCATGAACACGGACGCGGTCCAGGACCCGCTGGATGGCGTTAGCCAGTCCGGGCCCAAAGAGACCGTCAGCCCTGAGAAGCGGTCTGCGAACCACCCGGCCGTCTTGCCGAGGACCACGAGCGGCGCGCTAACGAGGGCCACCCCGATCGAGAGCCCGACGGCGGCGATGGTCGAGTACAGGATGCCCAACGGCAGCATGAGTACGAGGTAGAGGAGCGTGGTCCAAGTGCGCGCATCTCCCAGCATCGCTCCAATTCGCGCCCACCAGCCCTCCTTCGGGCCCGGATGCATCGGCCGGCGCGGCATGCGCTCGCCGGTGATCGCCTCGAGCAGGCGACCCTCGCCAAGGGAGATCACGCGGGTGATGCCGATGAATGCCAGAAAAAACGGCACTCCAATGATGAGGACGGCCAGACCGGCGGATAGCGACAGGCCGGTGACGACCAGCGTGAAGTAAACAATCCCGGTCGCGAGCGTCAGCAACATATAAAAGAGAGACGTGTACGCGCGCGGGTCCAGAAAGATGCCGAAGAAGCGGCGCAGTCCGCCAGGGTTTGCCGCTCGCTGCGGAGCGGGAGTGCGCAGTGCCGCCTTCACCTTCACCTCGGTGTCGCGGTAAGCGGTGGCGACTTCGTCGGGGGCACCGTAGGTGCTCGCGATGAGCTCGAGCACATCGGCTTCCGATTTTCCCGGATGCGCTGCGACTTCGGCGCGCAGGTATTCCTCGGCGTCGTACAACGCGTCCTGGATAAGCGAGGGGTCCTCGCCCTCCAGGGCCGCTCTTAGTTGTCTTAGGTATTCGTCTATCGTGCGGGGTGCGGCAAAGCGGTTCATACGACCTCCGTTCTGTTCAGGTCTGGCTGAAAGTCGCCCGGGGCGCGCCACCTGCGGCGCTTTCAGCGAGCGCGCCTAGGGCGGTTCGGGCCCGCGGGCTGAGGCGCCCCCGGCAAAAAGCGTGGTTTTTGCCCGCTAGGTAGCGGGCCAGTTCAAAGGCGTGACGTTTGCGTGCTAGGTACCGGGGCGGTTCAAAAGAGTTGCAGTGCGTGGCGCGTGTCATGGCGCCGTTCCTTCGATGAAGCGATCGACGAAGTCACGCGTCTGCCGCCAGATGCCGCTCCATTGCTGGAATACAGCCCGGCCTTCGTCGGTGATGCGGTAGTAGCGCCGCGGCGGTCCGGAGTAGGAGGGCACGACGCGGCTGGTTAGCAGGCCGCTGGCGCTCAGGGAGCGCAGGACGGGGTAGATCGTGCCTTCCTTGAAGAGAGCGTCGCCTTCATTCGCTTTTTGCAGGCGCTTGGCGATCTCGTACCCGTAGAGATCCTCCGGGCTGCGATCGAGCACGGCCAGCAGGACCAGCGCCACGAGACCGGAATTGAGGTCTTTCTGAAACTTGCGGGCCTGGGTATCGCCGTCTTGCATGTCAGTACTGTAGAGTGCACAGTATTAGTGGTCAACTAGTATTGTGGGGTCACCAGCGTATCGGCTCCCTGATGCTGTCGCGCAGGCCTTCGGAACGAGCTGCTAAACTGCGCGGCCCTTTTCGACGCTCGCGGACAAGTGATGAGAAACCCGCTCCTTGAAGTCACCCCGGTGATTCCCGCCAGCCTGTCGCGTCTGCCGGAGCTGGCCGGCAACCTGTTTTTCGGCTGGCACCGGCCGACCCGGGCCCTGTTCGAGGATCTCGATCCGGAGTTGTGGAAGCAGACGGGCGGCAATCCGCGCCTCACGCTGCGTTGCGTGGCCCAGGCCACCCTGGACAGCGTGGCGAAGGATTCGGTCTATCTGGCCCGGTATCGCCTCGCCCTCGACACCCTCGACGCCTACCTGTCCGCCAGTGCCCCCACGTCGGACCAGCCCCTGATCGCCTACTTCTGTGCCGAGTACGGCTTTCACGAGAGTTTCCCGATCTATTCCGGGGGCTTGGGCGTGCTGGCCGGCGACTACTGCAAGTCCGCCAGCGACGACCGCGCGAATTTCGTCGCTGTGGGGTTGCTGTACGGGCAGGGATACTTCACGCAAACCGTGGACAACGACGGCGTGCAACACGCCGAGTACCGCGAACGGTCACCTCGCGATCTGCCCGTCGAGCCGGCCCTGGGGCTCGATGGACAATGGTGCAAGGTTGTTGTGCGCATCGCCGGTCGCGATGTTGCCTCCCGCCTGTGGAAGGCGCAGGTCGGCAGGATTCCAGTTTATCTCCTCGATACGAACTGTTCGGAGAACGCGCCGTCGGACCGCGATATCACGCACCGCCTCTACGGTGGCGACGAGTCGACGCGCATCCGGCAGGAAATGATTCTTGGCATCGGCGGCAGAAAGGCGCTCCGTGCGCTGGGTATCCAGCCGGCGGTGTTTCATCTCAACGAGGGGCACGCCGCATTTCTCATTCTCGAGCTGCTGCGCGAGCATCTTGCAAACGGGCTGCCGTTCAACGCCGCCCTCGAGGCGGTAGCCGCGAACTGCGTCTTCACGACTCATACCCCTGTTGCCGCGGGCCACGATGCGTTCGCGCACGATCTGATCCTCGCTCATTTCGGCGACTTCATCCGCGAGCTCGGCGTTCCGGTCGAGCGCTTTCTCGAACTGGCGCGCTGGCCATCCGCACCGGGGATGTTCAACATGACGCGGCTAGCGTTGAACGGCACGCGGCACGTGAACGCCGTCAGCCGCATCCACGGCATCGTTTCGGCACGGTTGTGTGCCGATCAGTGGCCGGAGCTGCGGCCCGAAGACAATCCGATGGGTTTCGTGACCAATGGCGTGCACGTGCCCACCTTCCTGCATCAGACATGGATGGATTTCTTCGACCGCGAGTTGAGTCGCGACTGGCGCGAACGCTTGCGCGACCCGGTGTTCTGGAACGCGCTGGAGCATGTTCCCGACGAACGCTATTGGCCCACGTCGCAATCCGTGAAGTCGCGGATGCTCGCCAGTGTGCGAGATCGACTCCAGCGGGAGTACGCGCGCAAGGGTCTGAGCCCTGCGCAATTGCGTCACGTCACCCGCTTTCTCGATCCACTGCGGCCGAACGTGCTCACGATCGGGTTTGCACGCCGCTTCGCGACGTACAAGCGCGCAACGTTGTTGTTGAGGGATCGTGCGCGCCTGGCGAAGCTCGTCAACAATCCGTCGCGGCCCGTCCTGTTCCTGTTTGCCGGCAAGGCGCATCCGGCCGACGAGCCGGGCAAGCAGGTGTTGCGCGAGATCCGGCAACTCATGACGACGCCGGAGTTCATCGGCCGCGTCATATTCCTCGAGGACTACGACCTGCAGCTCGCCCGCTGGCTCGTCTCCGGCGTCGATGTCTGGCTCAATAATCCGATCGCCCCACTCGAAGCCAGCGGTACCTCCGGAATCAAGGCGGCGATCAACGGCCGGCTGAACCTGAGCATTCTCGACGGCTGGTGGGCGGAAGCCTGGTCGCAGGACAACGGCTGGGGTATTCCTCCCGCCAACGTCCAGGATCCGGAGCGTCGCGATGCAATCGAGGCCGAGCTGATCTTCGACACGCTCGAGGAAGAAGTGCTGCCGCTCTATTACGATCACAACGAAGAGGGTTACTCGGCCGAATGGGTCAGGCGCAGCAAGCGCGCAATGATGACCGTGATTCCGCAGTTCAACATGCGGCGCGTGCTGTTCGACTACACGCAGGGGCTTTATCAACCGGCAGCGCAGCAGTATCGCCGGCTCGCTGCCGACGGGTTCGCCGGCGCGCTGACCCTGGCCGAATGGAAGCAGCGTATACGGCAGCTGTGGCCGCGGGTGTCCTTGCGGATCCTGGCGGATGTGGCGCCCGACCTGCCGCAGGGCGAGCGGCTGCGCTTGCGGATCGCTGCGCAGTTGAATGGAATCCAGCCCGCCGACGTGCGCGTGGAATTCGTCGCGCGCCGCCTGCTGCCCGAGGCGGATCTGTCGCCGCCGCCTCTGACCTCATTCAACCATCCGGCGCGCGATGGCATCTGGAGCGCGGCACTGAGCGCCACTGGAGAGGTGGATTCCGACGGGTCCAGCGTGTTTGCGCTCGACGCCGCTCCCAAAGAGTGCGGGCAGTTCGCCACCGAAGTACGCATCTATCCCTGGCACGGCCTGCTCTCGCACCCGTACGAGCTAGGCCTGATGAAATGGCTCTGACGACACACCGGGGACGGACTAAAGTCCAAAATCTTAAGTTCGTACCTTGCGCGGGCCCGATTCCTGGGGTTTAGTAGGTACAACAACGAATCAGCCGCAGCGGAAAAAACATGCCCCGACAGCCCGCGCGAGCCTCTTCCGGACGCTACGTGAGCCGCCTGACGGGCGGCACCCTCGCGATCATCATGGCCGGCGGGCGCGGCGAGCGCTTGAAAGACCTCACTGCGCACCGCTGCAAGCCCGCGACCCCGTTCGGCGGCAAGTTCCGCATCATCGATTTCGTGCTCTCCAACTGCGTGAACTCGGGGATCCGCCAGATCTCCATTCTCACCCAGTACAAGGCGCAGTCGCTGATCCAGCACGTGCAGCGCGGCTGGAGCTATCTGCGCGGCGAGTTCGGCGAGTTCGTCGAAACCATTCCCGCCCAGCAGCAGATCGGACCTACCTGGTACCGGGGCACGGCGGATGCGGTTCACCAGAACATCGAGCTGATTCTTTCGCATCGCCCCAAGCACGTGCTCGTGCTCGCCGGCGACCACATCTACAAGATGGACTACGGTCCGATGATCGCCTACCACGTCGAGAAGGGCGCAGACATCACCGTGGGCGTGGTCGAGGTTCCGGCGCCTGACTCTGTTCATTTCGGCGTGCTCACCGCCACTGAGTGGAATCGTGTCACGAAGTTTTCGGAGAAGCCGAAGACGCCCGACCCGCTTCCGGGCAGGCCCGACGCTATTCTGGCCTCGATGGGAATTTACGTCTTCAACACGCGGCTGCTCGAGAAAATGCTCGGTGAGGACGCGGCGGACGAGGCTTCCGCTCACGATTTCGGCAAGGACATCCTGCCCAAGGCTATTAGCGGCAACCTGCAGGTATTCGCATACCCGTTCCAGGATGTGAAAACGCGGGCGCAGAGCTATTGGCGCGACGTCGGTACCATCGATGCGTACTACGACGCGAGCATCGAGCTCGTGCACGTCAAGCCCGAGCTCAACATCTACGACCAGGACTGGCCCATCTGGACCTACCAGGTGCAGCAGCCGCCGGCGAAATTCATTCTCGACGAGGAAGGCCGGCGCGGGACCGCCATCAACTCCATGGTTTCCGGCGGGTGCATCATCTCCGGCGCCATAGTGCGCGAGTCGCTTCTGTTCTCCGATGTTCGCGTGGATGAGGGCAGCAGCATTCAGAGCTCGGTCATCCTGCCTCACGTCGAGATCGGGCGCGGCTGCGTTATCCGGGGCGCCATTCTCGATGAGGGCTGCGAGATTCCCGACGGCATGACTATCGGAATCGATCGCGCGGCAGACACCGAGCGCTTTCACGTAACCGAGAAAGGCGTTGTATTGGTGACGGCCGACATGTTGCGCCGCTTGACCGCCTGAGCGTCATGGCAAGCAACCCCCGCCTTCCAGTTGTGCTCCTGTGGCACATGCACCAGCCGCAATATCGAGATGCCCTGACAGGGCAATACGTTCTGCCGTGGACGTATCTGCATGCCATCAAGGACTACACCGACATGGCAGCGCATCTCGAGGGAAATCCCGCAGCGCGCGCTGTCGTCAACTTCTCTCCTGTACTGCTCGAGCAGATCGAAGAAATCGCGCGCCGCGTGGTCGAGCATCTGCGCACGGGCGCGCCGTTACCCGATCCGGTGCTCGGCCTGTTGGGGCCTGACCCCGTTCCCACGGACCCGGCCGAGCGCCTGGATCTGCTGCGGGCCTGCCTGCGTGCCCAGCGAAAGCAGATGATCGAGCGCTTCGGACCCTATCTCGAGCTCGCGACGATTGCGGAGACGCTGGCGACACTGGAACGCGTCACCTATGCGTCCGATCAGCTCATTCACGATCTTGCTGTCTGGTATCACCTCGCGTGGCTGGGTGAAACCGTCCGGCGTGCCGATCCCCTGGTGAGCAGTCTCACCGAGCGAGGCCGGGGCTTCACGCCCGAACAGCGGCGGCAACTGCTCACGCTCCTTGGCGATCTCGTCAGGAATGTAGTGCCCCGCTACCGGCGCCTGTCCGAGCGCGGGCAGATTGAGCTCTCGGTCACGCCATATGGGCATCCAATCGTTCCCCTGCTGCTGGACTTCAAGTCGGCGCGCGATGCCGTCCCGAACATGCAACTCCCGGAGCACAGCTGTTACCCGGGTGGGGCGGAGCGGGCGGCGTGGCACGTCGAGGAAGGCATCCGGGTTTTTACCGAGGCCTTTGGCGTGCGCCCGGCCGGCTGCTGGCCCTCCGAGGGTGCCATCAGCCGTGGCACTCTGGAGTTGCTCGATCGCTACAAGTTTCGTTGGGCGGCCACCAGCACAAATGTGTTGCGCGGCTGCCTGGAGCTCACCGATCGTCACAGCGCGCCGGATCCGCTGGCTTACAACCGGCCGTACCAGGTGCCTGGCACCGCACTGAATTGTTTCTTCCGCGACGATTCCCTTTCGGATCTCATTGGCTTCACGTACGCGACGTGGCACGGGGACGACGCGGCACACAACCTCGTCAACGAAGTGGCGCAGCTCGCGCGTAAATATGCCGCCACGCCCGGGCACGCCGTGCTCATTGCGCTCGATGGCGAGAATGCCTGGGAACATTACCCGTTCAACGGCTATTACTTTCTACGGGCGTTGTACTCGCTGTTGGCCAGTCACCCGGCATTGGAGTTGACGACCTTGTCCGATTGCCTTGCGCGCGGCATCGAGCCTGCGCCCCTGCGGAAAGTGATGGCGGGAAGCTGGGTGCACGGCACTCTCGCGACCTGGATGGGAGATCCGGCGAAGAACCGGGCCTGGGATCTGCTGTGCGAAGCCAAGCTCGCCTTTGATCGCGTGATGCTCAGCGGCGCGCTCGACTCGGTCGGCAAAATGGCTGCCGGGCGGCAGCTGGCGCTGTGCGAGAGCTCCGACTGGTTCTGGTGGTTTGGCGATTACAATCCTGCCGACGCCGTGAGTCAGTTTGATCGCCTGTATCGCCGGCAGCTCGTGAACCTCTACCGTCTCCTCGGGCTCGAGTCACCCGAGAGCCTTTCGCAGCCGATCTCGGTAGGTGGCGGCGCGGCGGAGCACGGCGGCGTGATGCGCCGAGCCTATTCCGACTGATAGCTATGCGATTGCCCGTCTTCGATCGCCGCCGCGCGGGCGTGTTGCTTCACCTGGGCTCCCTGGAGCACGCGCTGGGACGTGGCGGCCGGGCTTTCATCGACTGGCTGGCCACAGCGGGCTTTTCCGTGTGGCAGATTCTGCCGGTGGGGCCGACGGGTTCCGATGGTTCGCCTTACTGGGTTCGCTCCGATTTCGCGGGCAATCCGGCGTTCATCGATTCGGACGAGTGGCCCGATACAGCATCGGCCGACTACCCCGCCTTCCTGGAGACGTCCAAGCACTGGCTGGAGGACTACGCATTATTCGAGGTGTTGAGTTTCGTCCATGGCGGCGCGCCGTGGTGGAATTGGCCTGCGGAGTTGCGCGATCGTGCTCCGGCGGCGATTGCACACGCCAGGCAGGAGTACGCAAGCGAGCTGGAGCGTGTCAAGGGCGTGCAGTTTGCATTTTCCGCGCAGTGGCAAAGGTTGCGCGAGCATGCTCATTCTCGTGGCGTGCGCCTGTTCGGCGACCTGCCGTTCTACGTGGCGCCCGATTCGGCCGAGACCTGGGCGCACCGCGAGCAGTTTCAGCTGGACGCGACGGGTCTGCCGACCGCCGTCGCGGGCGTTCCACCGGACTATTTTTCCGAGCTCGGGCAACTCTGGGGCAATCCACTTTACAACTGGGATGTCATTCGCCGCGATCGGTTCGCTCTGTGGCGTGCGCGCGTGACGGCCCAGATGCAACGCGCCGACGTGTTACGAATCGATCACTTCCGTGCCTTAGCGGCGCACTGGTCGGTGCCCGCGGGAGCACCCGACGCTCGGGGTGGCGAATGGCGCCCTACCCCCGGCGCTGAATTGATGGGATTGTTGTGGGATGACCTCGGGGATCTGCCCATCGTGGCCGAGGACCTCGGCGTCATCACCGCGGACGTCGAAGCCTTGCGCACGGGTTTTGGGCTGCCGGGCATGCGAGTGCTGCAATTCGCTTTCAGTGGCGAAGCCACCAACCCGCATCTGCCTCACATGCACGCTCACGACAGTGTCGTGTACACCGGCACCCACGATAACGATACGACGGTCGGCTGGTATGCGAGCCTCCCGGAGCATGCCCGGCAGCAGGTCGATTTTTTCCTGCGACTCACGCCGGGCTCGATGCCGGATGCCCTGATACGGACGGCGCTCGGCTCCGTTGGGGGACTGGCGGTCATTCCCGCGCAGGATGTTCTGTCCCTCGGCTCCGAAGCGAGATTGAATACGCCGGGGACGGCGGTGGGGAATTGGAACTGGCGTTTGAGCCCTGGAGCTCTGACCCCGGACCTTGCTCGGCGTTACGCGCGGCTGAACGGCATTTACGGCCGCGGTTGAACTGGGGGAGCCAGGCAGGCTCCGGCTCGCGGATCTTTGTGACGCCAGGTGACAGGGGCGGCCTGTCCGTCTTTGTTACCATCCCGCGCTCGGTCGAAGGGAGGAGGGGTCGTGAGAGTGAGAGCCATTTCGATTCTGGTCGCTTTGCTGGCGCTGGCCGGCTGCTCTGTGTTCGTACCCAGGCTCGAGACGCCGAAGCTGTCGGTCGTGAATGTCCAGATTCTGAAGAGCTCCATCTGGCAGCAGCAGCTCAGGGTACGCATGCATGTCGACAATCCGAACGACCGCGCGTTGCCGATCAAGGGACTGACGTATGTGCTGGAAGTGAACGAACAGGAGTTTGCCCACGGTCAGTCGGCCGCGAGTTTTGTCGTGCCTGCGCTCGGTGAGGCCGAATTCGACACGAACGTCACCGCGAATCTGGCGGGCACGCTCATCGCCATGCTGGGCCACGGCTCGGATGCGCTTGGGCAGAACGTCGTCTACCACCTCTCGGGAAAGGTATTCCTGTCGGAAGGGCTGTTGCGCTCCGTTCCGTTCGACCAACACGGGACGTTCAAGCTGCAGAACTAACCGCCCGTCAGACTCCGCGGTCCTAAAGTATCCGGTCGCCACGCTCGAGGTAGAGCAAGGCGGCGGGAGACTCACGCGAGAATCCGCTCGTAGAGATCCACGTACTTCCCGCCCTGCCGATTCCAGGAGAAATCGCGGCGCATCCCGTTGCGCACCATCCGTGCCCAGTGAGTCGGTGCCGCATATAGATCGAGCGCCGTGTTCAAGGCCCATTCGAGCGCCTCGGTGTTGAAGTCGTTGAATACGACGCCGGTGCCCAGGCCGGTGTCCGGATTGTAGTGCTCGACCGAATCCGCCAGGCCGCCGGTGCGGCGGACGATCGGCACGGTCCCGTAGCGGAGGCTGTACATTTGATTGAGCCCGCAGGGCTCATAACGCGAGGGCATCAGGAACAGGTCGCTCGCGGCTTCGATCCAGTGCGACAGCTCGTCGTCGTAGCCTTGCCGGAAGACGACCCGTCCTGGAAAGTCGGCCTGCAGCTGGGTGAAGAATTGCTCGTACTGCGGATCGCCGCTGCCCAGCACCACGAGCGCGAAGTCACGCCACGCCAGCACCTGCGGCAGCGACTCGAACATCAACTCGATGCCCTTTTGGGAAGCCAGACGACTCACGATGCCCCCAAGCGGTACGCTCGGGTCCACTTCGAACTTCATGCGCGCGAGAAAATCGCGCTTCAGCTCCGCTTTGATCCCGATGCTGTCGGGGTCGTAATGTTGCGGGAGATAGCGGTCATTGCGCGGATCCCACTCGTCGTAATCAACACCGTTCAGGATGCCCGACAGCGCACTGCCGCGCGCCCGGAGACTGTCTTGAAGGCCCATTCCGTATTCGTCCGTGCAGATTTCGCGGGCATGCGTCGGGCTCACGGTCGTGATGGCGTCGGCGTAGAGGATTCCGTGGCGGAGGGGGTTGATCCGGCCGGCACGCAAGTCGTCCTGGTGGAGGAGGTAGTTCTTCGGTCCGAGCCCCAAGTCATCGATCGCCGTGGAGGCGAATACCCCCTGATAACCGATGTTGTGGATGGTCAGCAGGGAGCGTGTCCCGGCGAACAACGGGTCGGTAGCGTAGAGCGCTTGCAGAAACAGCGGTCCGAAGGCCGTGTGCCAGTCGTTACAGTGCAGGATCTGCGGGGCCCACTGCATACGCTGGCACGAGATGAAGACGGCACGCGTAAAGGCGAGGAAGCGCAGATGCTCATCGGCATCAACGGTGTAGAGGGTCCCCCGTTCAAAGAGAGCCGGGCAGTCGACCAGATACACGGGCGCCGTGGAATCGGGCAGCTGTGCCAACAAGACCGAGAACACGTAGCGGTGGGATCCGACGCCCACCTCGAACTCCTGCAGCCCGTCGATCGGCCGGGCAGCGAGCTTTCTACGGTCGATCGACCTATATAGTGGAGTGAACAGCCGGACATCGTGGCCGGCGGAAGATAAATACTTCGTGAGGGCGGCCGAGACGTCGGCCAGCCCGCCGGTCTTCGACAGCGGTGCGGCTTCGGACGCGAGCAGGCACACGGTCAATTTCATGAAATCGCTACCGGTTTAAGATGGCGGTCGGAACGGGGGGTCGAAGCTCATTCGATGCGACGCTTTCTCATAGGACTCACAATCACGCTTCTCTTGCTTGTGTCGCTAGGCGTCGGCGTGGCCGTAGCCACCTGGCCGCACTGGAGCTGCGTTCTGCGCTAGGCGTCCCGGGCTAGCGCCCGGCCGCACTTGCCCGCCTGGCCTGGCGCACCTACGCGGCCGGCCCTAGCCGGGCGCCGACAGCCCCCTAGTTTAACCGATCGACGTATCGCCCCAGCCACCGCAAGAATCGGGTCGCGCCCGCGAGGCGGTTAACTATGATGAACAGCATGAAAGTCCCCCATGACAGCTTCGTCGATAGCCGGGATTTCGCGCGCATCGCCCGGGCGATCCGTTTCATCGCTACGAATTTCCGCGCCCAGCCGCGGCTTGCCGAAATCGCAGCCCAGGCGGGTCTGTCGGAATTTCACTTCAATCGCCTGTTCCGGCGCTGGGCAGGGCTCACACCTAAACAATATCTCGCCTTCGTGACCGGCCGGGAGGCCAAGGGCGAGCTCACGAGCCAGCCGTCCGTGCTGGAGGCGGCCTACGCGGTTGGATTGTCCGGTCCCGGCCGTTTGCACGATCTTATCGTGTCACTCGATGCGGTGACTCCCGGGGAGCTGAAAGCCCGCGGCCGCGGGCTCGAGATCCGCTATGGATTTGCCGACACGCCCTTTGGGCGAGCGCTGCTCGCCACGACGCCGCGTGGGCTATGTCATCTCGCTTTCGTCGAGCCCGGCGAGGATCAGAAGGCGGTGAACGAGTTGCGCGACAGCTGGCGGAATGCGGAATTCGCGCGCGACGACGCTCGAGCAACAGATCTTGCACGGCGCGTCTGGAGCCCCGCGGGACCGGCTGCCGCACCTCTGAAGCTCAATGTCGTGGGGACCAACTTCCAGCTCAAGGTCTGGCAGGCGCTGCTCGATCTGGGAGCTCACCGGCGCACGACCTATACCGCACTCGCTGACGCAATCGGACAGCGGGGCAGCGCGCGCGCCGTCGGCAACGCTGTCGGAGCAAATCCGGTGGGCTGGCTGATTCCCTGCCACAACGTGTTGCGTCGAGACGGAGCCCTCGGCGGTTATCACTGGGGCGAAGACCGCAAGCGCGCAATTCTCGCTTGGGGTTCGCTCTCCCGGCAGCGCGAAGAGGGCGGGATCGACGTTCCGGCCGTCCGGCACGCAACCTGATATAGCCGCGCCACCGCTACCCCTGGCGGAGCGTGTCAATGACGGAGTTTGACTCCAAGTCATTGATTTATAACGAATGAAGGCCGGCACCCCCAGGCTTGGCCGTGGCCCGCTGGTAAACTACCGCCATTCACCCGCTTCTGACCGGTTCTTCGCGATGCCCCCGAGCACGCTTCGCCGGTTGCGGGACCCATGAACCCGAGTACGAATCATGTC
The DNA here is from genome assembly GCA_028293765.1 of Gammaproteobacteria bacterium. Taxonomy (GTDB): domain Bacteria; phylum Pseudomonadota; class Gammaproteobacteria; order Steroidobacterales; family Steroidobacteraceae; genus 13-2-20CM-66-19. The sequence goes on along the minus strand of JAQGOG010000096.1, from coordinate 47,909 downwards.
AGCTCCGCCTTACCAACAACTCGAACAAGAGTTCAAACGACTGCACGCTTTCCGCGGATCTCTGTCGCTCCTGCGATGGGATGCCGCCGTGATGATGCCGCGCGGTAGCGCGGACGTTCGTGGCGAGCAGCTCGCCGCGCTCGAGACCGAGTACCACGCTCTGCTCACTGCGCCCCGGATCACCCGTCTCATGGATCGTGCGCAAGCGAATATCCAGGTGCTCTCCGACTGGCAGATCGCGAATCTGCGTGAGATGCGGCGTCAGCGCGACCATGCGATCGCCACACCCGTCAGCCTGATTTCGCGTCTCACGAAGGCCGCATCGCGCGCCGAGGCGCGGTGGCTGGAGGCGCGACAGCAGGGCAAGTTCGAACTGTTCGCGCCGCACCTCGAAGAGGTGGTGAATCTGGTTCGGGATAAAGCTGCCCTGCTGGGGCAAGCCCTGAACCTCGCGCCATACGATGCGCTCGTCGATGAATTCAGCCCGGGCATTACCACGGCGGACATCGACGCGATGTTCAAGGCCCTCTCGCGCCGCCTTCCTTCGCTCATCCGCGAGGCCATTGCCGTACAGGAGAGTCGTCCGCCGTTGGCGCTGACCGGAAAGTTTCCGCCCAGCAAGCAGAAGGCTCTGATCGTGGAGGTCATGAAGGCCGTTGGCTTTCCTTTCGACCGTGGACGCCTCGATGAGAGTGAGCATCCGTTCACCGAGGGCGTATCCGGCGACATGCGCGTGACGACGCGGATCGATCCCAACGATGTCTTCTCTGGGCTGCTCGGCGCGCTCCACGAGACCGGCCACGCGATGTACGACCTTGGGCTGCCGCAGGAATGGCGCGATCAGCCCGTGGGTCGCGATCGGGGGATGGCGCTCGAAGAGAGCCAATCGCTGTTGATCGAGATGACCGTGTGCCGCAGCCGTCCATTTGTGCAATACGCGCAGCCACTCCTCGCGAAGCATTTCGGAGTAGGCGGACCGGAGTGGGGTGCTGAGAACGTGTATGCCCACCTGAACCGAGTGAAGCGTGGCCTCATTCGCGTCGATGCGGATGAGCTGACCTACCCATTGCACATCATGTTGCGCTACGAGCTGGAGAAGCAGTTATTGAGCGGCGAGCTGGCGGTGCGCAATCTGCCCGAGGCCTGGAATGCCGGCATGGAGCAGAGGTTGGGGATACGTCCCCCCAGCGACGTCGAAGGGTGCTTGCAGGATATTCACTGGGCCGTGGGGTCGTTCGGATACTTTCCTTCTTACGCGCTCGGCGCCGTCATCGCCGCGCAGCTCTACGACAGCCTGCGTGCGGACGTTCCCGCGCTCGATGAGCAGCTCGCTCGCGGCGAGTTCTCGGGACTGCTTGACTGGCTGCGGACCAATGTCTACAGCCTGGGCTCGAAGATGCTCGTGCAGGACCTGTTGAAAGGGGCGACCGGCAAACCGCTGTCGGCCACTTCCTTCATACGCTACGTCGAGGCAAAGTATCTGGAGAGTGCCGAGAGCAGTGCTGCCGCTTAGAATGCAAGCGCCCACAGAAGCAACTTCGACGAGACCGTCCCGTACGCTGCAACGTCTGCAGGCGCAGCTGCGCGGCAGCGTCGGCAAGGCGATCCAGGACTTCGGGATGATCGCCCATGGCGACAAGGTCATGGTGTGCCTGTCGGGCGGCAAGGACTCGTACACGCTGCTGGACATCCTCCTGTCGCTCCAGCGCAGCGCGCCGGTGAGCTTCGAGCTGCTGGCCGTCAACCTGGATCAGAAGCAGCCGGATTTTCCTGCGAACGTGCTCCCCGACTATCTGCGGCGCCTGAGCGTGCCCTTCCGGATCATAGAGCAGGACACCTACAGCGTCGTGAAACGCGTCATCCCGGAAGGGCGGACGATGTGCGGGCTGTGCTCTCGTCTGCGACGCGGGGCGTTGTATCGATTTGCGGCCGAGAACGGCATCACGAAAATCGCTCTTGGCCATCATCGTGACGACATCGTGGAGACTCTGTTTCTGAACCTGTTCTTCGGCGGGCGCCTGAAGGCGATGGCGCCGAAACTGCTGTCCGACGACGGCCGCCAGATCGTGATCCGGCCGCTGGCCTACGTCGCCGAACGGGACATCGCGCGCTATGCCCGCGGGCGCGAGTTCCCGATCATTCCCTGCAAACTGTGCGGCTCGCAGGACAACATGCAGCGCGTGGCGATCAAGAAGATGCTGGCGGGCTGGGAACGTGACTTCCCCGGGCGGACGGAGACTATCTTTTCCGCCCTGCGTAACGTCGAGCCGGAACACCTCGCCGATACGCGCCGCTTCGATTTTGCCGGTCTCGACGCGCAACGCGTGCCGGAGATGACCGCTGCAGAGGAAGTCGCACTCGAGGCCCGGCTGGATGCCCTGCCGGCGTTCGCTTGAGTTTTCCTTCACGCTCTGACGGAGAGCGCGCCCATTCAACCTGACTCAAAGCCGCTGCCGCTTCGTAACAGCTACTGGGTGCTGCCCGGTAAAGTGCTGGCCGGCGAACATCCCGGCGGTGCGACGCGTGAGGCGACCCGTGAAAGAGTGCAGCGGCTGATCGACGCCGGCGTCGAATGTTTCATCGATCTCACGCAGCCGAATGAGCTCGAGCGCTACGACGTCGATCTGCCCTTCAACGTCGAGTATCTGCGCAAGCCAATCAAAGATCATGGGCTCCCCGCTCAGCGCGAGCACATGATGGAGATCCTCGATTGCCTGCACGATGCCCTGCGGTCCGGGCGTTGTGTCTACGTGCATTGTCGTGCGGGCATCGGCCGGACGGGCACGGTAATCGGCTGTCTGCTGGCGGAGCGTGGGTTGGCCGGCGAAGAGGCGCTCGACGAGCTCAATGCCCTGTGGCAGCAATGCGAGCGCTCTCACTCATGGATGAGCGTCCCGGAAACGGATGAGCAGACGAACTATGTGCGCCAGTGGAAAGCGCGCCCACAGTTCGCACAAGAGTTGCGTCCGGCGCAAGGGCCCGCTGTGGCGGGACCTGCTATTGCAACTCGTGACTCGTTGCTCGACGAACCGGATCCATTGTTGGATCCGGCGATCCTGTCCGCGGCGCGTACTTTGCGGGAGCGTTTTCTGGGCGCGCTTCTCGGGCTTGCGGCCGGCGACGCGGTTGCGGCCGCCACGCAGTACCGGCGGCCGGGCACATTCGCCCCGGTAGGCGACCTGCTCGGGGGTGGGCCTTTCGATCTGCCGCGGGGAGGCTGGAGCGACGACACCTCGATGGCGCTCTGTCTGGCCGAGAGCCTGCTCGAGCGCAACGGATTCGATGCGCGCGACCAGATGGAACGCTATCGGCGGTGGCAGCAGGAGGGCTATCTGTCTGCCACGGGCCAATGTGTCGGGATCACTGCCAGCACCGCGCGAGCGATCGCCATCGCACAATGGCGCCGCCAGGCATTTTTCGGCTCCCACGATCCCACGCAGCTCGACCCCGAACCGCTGTCACGTGTCGCGCCCGCGGTCCTGTTTTTCTTCGCCACCAGCGGCCAGGCCATTGAGCAGGCCACCGAGGCGGCCCGAACCACGTGCCAGGCGCCGGCCGTGCTCGACTCCTGCCGCAGCCTGGCGCGGGCCCTGTACGGCGCGCTTTCCGGACAGCCAAAAGCGGTGATCATGGAAAGTGCCCCGGTGGTAGGCAGTGCGCCCACGGTGGGGGCGGAAGTCGGTGCCCGCGACACTGGTACCGCACCCGATGCGCTTGCGGCCGCCTTCACTGCCTTTGGCGCCACCGACAATTTCCGTGACGCCATACTGTATGCCGCCAACCTCGGCGGCGACGCCGACGTCGTGGCCAGCGCTTGCGGGCAGCTTGCCGGGGCGTTCTACGGCGTCAAAGCCATCCCGCTTCCATGGCACAACACCCTGATGCATAAGGAATTGATCACGGGCTATGCCGATCGTCTGCTCGCCCACGCCCTGCTGGGGCTGAGCGGCTAGCGGCGCTCGCGCGGGTGCCGCAGCAGCGGTCTTCTGGACGAGGTGCGAGCGCTCCTATGCGCTGGCGTGTTCGATGCGAGACAGCGCCCAAACCGTTGGGTAAGCTTCCTCCCGCCCGTTACGATCCGAACTCGCACCCATGTCGACGACACCCGCCGCTCGGAGCGGCGTCGCTTCTCCGAAGCGGCACGCTCCTGCAACACGGCGCCCCAAGGCGTTGCCGTGGACTCGTCTTTCCGACGAGGAGCTGCTGAAGCTGCGGTTTTGCGATCTGAAGCTGACCATCGACGCCTCGGCACTTCGTCGTGGGGTCGAGCGTCTCTACGCGGAGCTCGAGAGCCGCGGCATCGAATTCCGGCCGCATGTGTGGCTCGCCGAAGAATGGTTCTCCCCCGACGGAGTGCCGGGGATCGCCGTACCGTTCTATCTGGCCCATCCACGGCTCGAGCGGCTCGAACGCCGCATCATGCGCGAGGCGGAGGGCGGGAATTCCCGCTGGTTCATGCGAATCCTGCGCCACGAGGCCGGACATGCGCTCGACAACGCCTACCGGCTGCGGCGGCGAAAACGCTGGCGCGAGGTGTTTGGGCCGGCATCCCTGCAATATCCGGCGCGCTACAAGGCGCGGCCGGGCAGTCGCCGCTATGTGCATCATCTCGGCGAGTGGTACGCGCAGGCGCACCCCACGGAAGACTTTGCGGAGACGTTCGCGGTGTGGCTCAAGCCCAAGTCCGCGTGGCGCAAGAATTATGCGGATTGGCCCGCGTTCAACAAATTGTGCGTCGTGGATGAGCTGATGACGAGCGTCCGGGATCAGCGTGCGCCGGTCCGAAACCGCGACCGCATCGAGCCGATCGACGGCAACACGCGTACCCTCGCCCAGCATTACCGGCGCAAGCTCGCGCACCGCCGTCATTTTCGCCGCGGACTCGCCGACGACCTGCTGCAGAAAATTTTCAGTCCGGAGCGCCTTCGCAAGGGGGCGGTGCGCGCGGCCTCCTTACTGCGTTCGCAAAAGACTCCGCTGATCAACGCGGTTGCGCGCGAGCTTGCGATGGAGCCTTATAGTGTGCACCAGATCCTGCGCATGCTCACCGAGCGCAGTGAGACTTTGAAACTTTACGTACGCGGCAGCCGCCGCGATGCCATGCGCCACGCGCGCTGGATGTTGGAGCGGCTGGCAGCCCTGTATTCCCAAGGTGAGACTCCCCAACTTCCACTATGAAGAAACTGCGCACGCTTGTCGTCGTACATGCGAGCCTGGTGCCGCCAGAAAATCTCGAAGGTCATACCGAAAAGGAAATCGACGAGTGGCGTACGGAGTACGACGTCACCTCCACTTTGCGCAAGAGCGGGCACGACGTGCAATGCGTGGGCGTGCTCGACAGCCTGACCGAGCTGCGCAGCGCGATCGCCGACTGGAAGCCCGACATCGTTTTCAACCTGCTCGAGGAGTTCGATGGGATCGTGACATACGATCAGCACGTCGTCGCTTTTCTCGAGCTGCTACGGCAGCCGTACACGGGCAGTAACCCGCGCGGCCTGCTGTTGTCGCGGGACAAGTCGCTCTGCAAGCAGTTGCTCGCCTATCATCGGATTCCGACGCCGCATTTCACCGTTTTTCGGCGTGGAGTGCGCGTCAACATTCCGCGCCGGCTGCGTTTTCCACTGTTCGTGAAATCGACTACCGAGGATGCGTCGCTCGGGATCGCGCAGGCGTCCGTCGTCGAGGATGCCGCAAAACTCAAGGAGCGCATCGCTTTCGTCCACGAGCAGGTCGGGTCCGATGCGCTCGTCGAGGAATATATCGAGGGCCGCGAGCTGTATGTCGGTGTCATGGGCAACGATCGGCTGACGCGTCTGCCCGTCTGGGAAATGGTGTTTGGATCCATGCCGGACTCGCTGGCCGCCATCGCGACGCGCAAGGTGAAGTGGGACAAGCGCTACCAGGAGAAGTACGGCATCACGACCCATGCGGCGGAAGATCTGCCGGCTCCGGTCGTTGCGCGCCTCGACAAGCTCTCGCGCCGTATTTACCGGGCTCTTGGGCTGTCGGGGTATGCGCGCATGGATTTCAGAGTGACGGCGGACGGGCAGGTGTACGTGCTCGAGGCGAATGCGAACCCCAACCTCGAAGCCGCCGAGGATTTCGCGGAGTCCGCTCGAGCCGCCGGCGTCGCCTACGACGAGCTTCTCGAGCGGCTCATGACTTTCGGATTATCGTATCGGGCACAGTGGCGGGCGTCTTATGGATAAGCGGTGGCTGGGGGTTTGTTGTCTGGTTGCGGCCGGTGCGTCTCTCGGCGCGTGTACCAACCAGCAGAAGCTGCGTGACGCGGAGCTCGTGCAGCTGAAGCGTTGGCTTCCGGGCAGCTACGACAACACCGCGCAGGCGAAAGCCGACGCGGAGAAAGGGGTGCGCCCGCCGCATGAGAGTCTCGAGCTCGTCATCGTGCCGATCGAATCGGTGGCGCTGGGGCGTAACGTGTTCTACGTGCAGGAAATGGCTGCCGACGATGCGCGGCGGGTCATGAGCCAGAAGGTCCTGACCTTCACTTCGACCGATAAGGGCATCGTCGAGTCGGTGGCAGCGCTTGCCGAGCCGCTGCGTTGGCGGGATGGCCAGCGCAATCCGGAGGTCTTCATGGGGATGACGCCCAAGGACCTGGCGCAGACGACGGGGTGCGAGTTGACGTGGAAGAAGGAGGGCGAGCGGTTTACAGGGGCGAATGATTCCAAGCACTGTCGCACCACTTCTCACGCGGCGCTGGGGCTCGTGGAGGTTGACTCCCGCGCGGAGCTGACAGTGGATGAGTTCGCTACCGCCGAGCTGGCGTACGGGGCCGACCAGAGGCTCCTGCAAGGCCGTAAGGATGAGCCGTTTTACCGGTTTCGGAAGTTGGGGCGGTAACGGGTTGGACTCGTCGCGAGTGGTGAGGCCCGATCGGATTGTGCGCGCTGACTTGACCGCGTTGGCGCGGAGTGTGAAGTGTATGCACTCCCCGACTGTGAACACCACCACAGTCCCGCATTTCAGGTGCGCTGCGTTGGGGTGGGGCGATATAAGGTAAACAGCCCCCGAAGCATTCTCAAGCGGGCACGTGGGTAGTGACATGGCTGATTCGAACAGCTGCAAACCTGGATCCCGGCCGGCTGACAGTCCGCCTGCCGGGACGGGGACGTCTGTGGCGTCCTCCACCCCGACACCGCAAGATACGGCGTCTGATGCCCCGTCTGGAAAAATGGGGCGGGTGGTTCATGATGAGCGGGGCAATGCTGTTTGGGATTGGGTCAAGGATACGACACGCATTGCGATTGACAGCACGTCACGGCTGCTCAAGCGGCTGGAGCTGCCGGAGTTGAAGGTGGAGGAGCAAAAGGATACGGAGCTGCGCATCGAGCCGGAGCGGGACCCTGGGGGAGGGTACGATCCTTATGGCAAGACTGCCCCACGCACGGGCGGGGGTGCCGGCTATGACCCGTACCAGAAGGCTCTTACCCGCAAGCCGACCGGGCGCAAGCCCTGAGTTCGAATCCGCGGGCCTGATGCGGAAGGGTCCGATCCCGAGGCGCACACACTCCTGTTGTCGGTGCGCTCACTTTTTCAAGTGAGCGTCCAGCCAGCCCAGGACCGTGTGGTACCAGAGGATACTGTTGGCGGGTTTCAGGACCCAGTGGTTTTCGTCAGGGAAGACTACGAGTTTGCTTTCGATGTTGCGGCGCTGGAGCGCGGTAAAAGCGCCCAGGCCCTGGGGATAGGGAATGCGGAAGTCCTGTTCCCCGTGGATGATCAGCATCGGCGTCTGCCACCTGGAGACGAAGTCAACAGGGTTAAACTTCTCGTACTCCGCCGGGTGCTCGTATTGAGTGCCGCCGTTTTCCCACTCGGTGAACCAGAGCTCTTCGGTGGCGTAATACATCATGCGCTGGTCGAAGACGCCGTCGTGGTTGACGATGCAGCGGAAGCGGTCGGGCCAGTTGCCCTCGATCCAGTTCATCATGAAGCCGCCGTACGAGGCGCCGAGCGCACAGGCGTGGCCGCCGTCGAGCCAGTTGTATTTCTCGAGAGCGGCAGCGAGGCCTTTTTGGAGGTCGATCAGGGGTTTGCCGCCCCAGTCGCGGCTGATCGAGTCGGTGAAGGCCTGGCCGTAGCCAGGCGAGCCGTGGAAGTCGATCATCACGACGGCGTAGCCGCCGCCGGCGAGGGCTTGCGCGTTCCACCGGTAGCTCCAGATGTTCTGCATGCTGGATTGCGGGCCGCCGTGTACGACGAATGCGATGGGGTAACGTTTGCCGGGCTCGAAGCCGTGGGGCTTCATGACGTAGCCGTACACGGTTTCGTCGTTCCAGCCTTTGAAGCTGAATTGCTCGAAGTCGCTCAGCTCGCGAGCGGCGAGTAGGTCCGCGTTGACGTGGGTGAGTTGCCGTGGGGTGCCGCCGGTGACGGGTGTTAGGTACAGGTCGAACGGGGCACCGAGGCTGGCGAGGGAGTAGACGACCTGGTTCCCGGTGACCGCGTAATCGCCGACCTCGCCGCTGCCGACTATTTTTCGTGGCTTGCCGGTTTTGATGTCGATGGAGTACAGGGCTGCCTGGCCTGTCTCATCCGTCGTCGCGAGGAGGTTGCGGCCGTCGGGCGCTGCGCTCAGGCGGCTCACGGAACGATCCCACGATTGCGTGAGCGGGCGGACGGCCCCGGTGTGAGCGTCCTTCAACATCACGTGGAAGCGATCTGCCTCGAATCCGGGGCGGTCCTGAGCGAGCCAGGCCAGGTCCCCGTTCTTCAGGAAAACCGGCTGCGCATCCCATGCGGGATTGTTGGCGGTCAAGTTCTGGGGTGCGGCAGAGCCGTCGGCGGGGACCTGGAACAGGTCGAAGTTCGTGGACCACGGCTCGGTGCGGCCGGCGACGCGGGCCGAGAAGACAAGCGAGGCGCCGTCGGGGCTGAAGGCGAAGTCTTCATCGCCGCCGGACGGCTTGGAGGGGATGTCGGCGTCGAGCGATTTCGCGAGATCGACTGGGGCACCGGCGGTGCCATCGGCGCCGAGGCGCGCGACGAAGAGATGCGAGCGCGTGCCGTTGCTCCATGTGTCCCAGTGTCGGATGAACACCTTGTCGTAGATGCGGCCCGTGGCCTTATCTTTCCCGCGCGCGTCCAGCTTTTCCTTGGTGCACGGTAATTCCGTGCATTCGACGAGCACTTCCATCGACACCGCGAGTACATCCCCGCGTGGCGAGACTTTCAGTGAGCCGATCCCGAGGGGGTAATCCGTTACTCGTGTTGCGTCACCGCCGGCGATTGGGAGACGCCATACCTGCGACTCACCAGAGCGGGTCGAAAGGAAGTAGATCGTGCGGCTGTCGGGCGCCCAGCGCGGACTCGAGTCGTTCGCCGGGTCGGTGGTGAGGCGACGCGGTTCCGCACCTTTCTTGGAAAGATCGAGCAGCCAGATGTCGGTGCGGCCCTTGTTGGCATCCATGTCCGTTTCGCGTAGTACGTACGCAACAAAGCGGCCGTCAGGGGATACCTGCGGGTCCGTCAGGCGCTTCAGACGGACCAGGTCCTCGATCGTGAAAGGCTTCGCGCCCACGTGCGCGGGCGCACCTTGTCCAAGGGCGGCCGTTGCGACGAACGCTGCAGCGAGAAACGAGATGGCAATGCGTGTTCCGAACGACATAGGTGACTTCCGTCCTGGCGAAGCCACCATTGTATTACGTAAGGCCGAGGCAAAGCCGGTGAGCGTCAGCCGATCTCGCTGCTCTGGAGCTTCCAGGGCTCGATCTGCGCTGCCTGCACCCACTCTTGCATCGAGGCGTCTTCGATGACAGCGGCCATGTACCAACGCGCGGTCTCGGAGATCTGCGCCCCGTAGGTGTTGAAGCGCAGTACGACTGGCGCATACATCGCGTCGGCGATCGAGTATTCGCCGAAGAGCCATGGGCCGCCGCCGGTGCCGAAGCGACCGCGACAGTCGTTCCAGATCACATCCACGCGGTCGATATCCGCCTCGAGGTTCGGGGTCATTGGCGTGCGGCGGTTGCGGGCCCGCGCGTTCATCGGCCATTCCGAACGCAGATTGGCGAAGCCGGAATGCATTTCGGCACAGACCGAGCGGGCTACGGCACGCGCCCGCGCCTGCGCCGGCCAGCCGCGCCCGGTCAGCTCGGATATATATTCGCAGATGGCGAGGGAATCCCACACGGTCAGATCTCCATGGCGGAGCACAGGCACTTTGCCGCTTGGGCAGTGCTTTTCGATCTCGTCCCGGGTTTCAGGCCTGTACAGGGGGATGAGCAGTTCCTGGAAATCGAGCCCGAGCTGCTTCATTAAAATCCACGGCCGCAGGGACCATGAGGAGTAGTTCTTGTTCCCGATGACGAGCGTGAGATCGGACATGCGATGGTAACCTTTGCGGTGGGGGCGAACGGCTTGGCCCCGCTACAGTCCGAGGCAGAAGATGCTCAATGAATTACGCGCCGTGGCCTTCGATCTCGATAATACACTCTGGGATATCGAGCCGGTCATCGCTCGCGCGGAAGGGCGCTTGCGTGAATGGCTGCACGAACATTGCCCGCGAATTCCCGAACGGCTCTCGATCGAGGACATGCGCGCCGCGCGCGAGCAACTCGCTCGCCAGGAGCCGCACAATGCGCATGACTTCACGTACCTGCGCATGACGTCGCTCGCCCGGCATGCGCGGGAGTGTGGCTACGAAGAGGCAATGGCCGAGCGTGCGTTCGAAGTTTTCTTCGCGGCGCGGAACGAGCTCGATCTCTTCGAGGACGTCCGTCCCGGTCTGCAGCGACTTCGGTCTCGCTATCCGCTCGCCACGCTGAGTAACGGCAATGCCGACCTGGGTCGCGTCGGCTTGGCGGAGTTCTTTGCGCTATCGCTCAACGCCCGGCAGATCGGGGTGGGGAAGCCCCACCCCCGCTGCTTCGAACGTCTTGCTCACGAGCTGCATCTCGCCCCCCGCGATATCATTTACGTCGGCGACGACCCGCTACTCGACATAGAGGCAGCACGCGCAGCGGGACTGAGTACCGCCTGGATGAATCGAGTTGGGATGGCATGGCCGAGCACGGTCGCACTTCCGGATATCACCGTCGCCGACTGCAAGGAGCTCGCTGCGGTACTCGGTGTATGAGTGCGGTGGCGCCGCGAGACACTATGTCGACAATGGTCGGTCGCGTGTTTCTATGATGAAGAAGCGGGCCGCCGGCGGCGATGACGAGCCAGTGGTACCCGCACATGCCCAGCAGCGTGGCGCGCGGTGCCGTAGTGCGCGGCGCGGAATCGAGCGTTCCGGTCATCAGTGTTCGTTCACTGGGAGTTCAGGTGGGGGCGGCCGCAGTAGGCGAGCATTAGTCAGACAGGCTCTGGTGGCCAACGTGTTAGCAGTCTAGCGGTTTCGCTGCTAACGGCGAAACCTCCTCGTACACCCCCAAAATTTCAAATATGAGCAAATTTTGCGCATGATCGGAGCACTCCGTCACGCAATTCGAGCGCCCGGAGGGGTGAACTTTAGGCCGTGAGCGCCGTTCTACTATAGAGAGGAGGTTCACTACCATGCACGACGGTCAAGCCTCGAAACGCGTTCTGCCAGTCACGAACCTGCGGGAGTTCTTCAAAGACGCGCTGCACGGCGCGCTCGAGAAGAGGCAACTCGCGGTGGAAGATCAGACCGAGCACTATGTGGTCAATCTGCTCACGCTCTTCTCGCGCTCCGAAGAGCTCTATGACGCTACGCCGGAAGGCGCGCGCCTGAAGCCGCTGGTGGTGATGCTGTCGGAAGCGCTCGAGGCGCGTTCGGCGGACGACCGGAACCGTGGCTTGCAGCGCTTGGGAGATGTTTCGCTGTTCATCGCAGGCTTCTTCGCGCAGAGTTTTGCACGCAAGCTCATCGACATCGATTACCACATCGCGATGGGAGGCCGTGCCTACGCCGCACTGGCGGATACGATGTCCCGAGGCAAAGGCCGCGTGCTGGGACATGTGTTTGCCGAGCTGTCGGAGAACTTTCAACCGATGGTCGATGCGCTGAACGAAGTCAGCGAGACCTCGTACTCCCATTCGGACAAGGACATCCTGCGGCTGTACGAGATCTGGCTGAAGACGGGCAGCCGGCGTTGCTACGAGATCCTGAAGCGCCTGGGAGTGGAGCCTACGACAGCAGGCGGCACCGCCTTCGCGCACTGATCGCATGTTACTCACACGCCTCCAGGATCTGATCGGCGGCATCTACGATGTAAGCATCACTCACGATGTGTACGACTTCCTCGTGACGGACCGGGGCCGTCTGCCGGCAGCCGTCCGTTCGAGCGAGTCGGACGAGGAGCTCATCGTCGCGGAGCCTGCGGACGAGAGTGGGGGCGCAGTAGGAATGTCGCTATACCTCGATCCCGCGCTGCTGGAGCGGCTCGCGCTTGCGGATCCCATGGTGCGTCTCCACGATGGCAACGTTGCGGATTACTGGACGGCGCTCGAAGGCGTCAGCCACTTTCTGTACCTTGCCTGGAACGCCGGACACGACAAGCCGGTGTCGCTGCTCGAGCTCGAAATGCAGGCGGAGATCGATAAGTACGTGGCGAGCTACTGGCTCATGCGGCGGCAGTTTCCCGACCGCTTTCCCGGCGAGTTGCTGCGCCTGTTGTTCGAAAAGACACGCATCGACCCTCGCCTGGCCCGGGGACGGGAGGCCATGTATCGCGCAGCGAGCCGGTATGCTGAGAAATTCTGCCGGCGCCTCGAGCAGTCACTCCGCGGCGCGCGTGGGGATTCGGAGGGCGAAGTCCTGGCGGAGCTACGTCGGTTCTATCGGCTCACCAACGCCCGTAAAGTCGCTCACATCGAACGCACTGCCTGATTGGAGTGGAGCGTCGGGCTGATCCCGCGTGAGCGCGAGCGCGTATAACGCCACGGCGGCACTACGACCGCGGTGCTTACTCTTCCCCGTCTTCTTTGCGCTTGCTTTCTTCGAGCTCGCGCATCTGCTTGATCCACTCCGACAGCTTGCGCAGATCCTTGCGAGTCGTGTTGCTCGTCTTGGGATCGCGCACGGTGCTGCGCTCGTACGGATTGAATGTCTGCGGTGGCTTTTCGATCGACAGCGCCAGATCGTCTGCGATCTCGAGCTTCGTGCGCTGATAATCCGCCGGCGCGTCGCACCAGTCCACGGTCGCGTTACCGCGCTCATCGTGAACGATTCGGGCTATCCGCCGGCGCTCGGCGGCCGCCTGAGGTGCGTTTCCCAGGGTGTGCGGCTTTTTTCTCGAGTTGTCCATGGATTATGGTGAGTGACTCACGGTTCTTCCCCATGGTCACGTTAGCTGTGCGGCCACCACCATTCCACGAAGCGTGTCACGGATCGGCAGGATGCGGGAACGACTGTGACGTACGAAAGTGATGCGCCCGAACGAGACCCATGGCCGTCTTGCCGTCGCGGAGCTTCCCGCTCACGGCCCATTCGTACGCCTCTGCAAACGGCACCCAATGAATTTCGATGACTTCCGCGTGCTCGTGCGCCGTCGCCGCGGGCTCGAGGCCGGTGGCGAGAAATAAGTGCAATACCTCCGTGAAGATCCCCGGCGAGCTCAAGTAGCTATCGAGACTATCCCAGCGACGGGCGCTCACTCCCGCTTCCTCGACCAGCTCACGCTGCGCGGTGATCAGGGGCGGCTCGTTGGGCTCCAGTTTGCCGGCAGGCAGCTCCCACAGCCAGCCTTCGGCCACGTAGCGGTATTGCCGCAGCAGGCACACCCGCTCCTGCGCATCGATCGCCACAGCCGCCGCGCCGCCGGGATGATGGACCACTTCGAGCTCGGCCCGATGCCCGTTCGGCAGGACCACCTCGTCGGTGGTCACCGTAATGATGCGGCCACGAAAGTGAACGGTTTGCTTCTCAGGTTTCATGGGGGCAGGGAGTTGAGAGCTGTGGAATGAAGATCAAAGAGTGGCAGCATGAGGAGGGCTGCGCAACATCGGACGCGCCGCGTCAGGCAGGCGAGCTGCGTGCGAGCGAAGCCCGTCCGTAGAAGTCCAGGCTCGGAATCTTGACAGTACACGCGCGCGGCTGTGCCGCGTATCCTGCGCGCACTGCGTCAGACTCCAATGATGCCACTTAACTGAGGATCCCTAATGCGCAGCGCGCTCCTTCTCGGTCTCGCGAGTCTTTTGCTGATCGCTCACTCGTCGGGAGCGAACGCCGCAGGCAGCGCACCCGCTGCGCTCGCCGACATCGACATCCCCTATCAGAAATACGTGCTGCCCAACGGGCTGACGCTGATCGTCCATGAAGATCACAAGGCGCCCATCGTCGCCATCGATGTCTGGTACCACGTCGGGAGCAAGGACGAGCGGCCCGGGCGCACCGGCTTCGCCCATCTGTTCGAGCATCTGATGTTCAACGGCTCGGAGAACCACAACGATGAGTTTATGCGTCCGCTGCTCGCCGCGGGTGCAACGAAACTCAACGGTAACACGTGGCTCGATCGCACCACGTATTTCGAGAACGTGCCGGTGAATGCGCTCGACCTCGCGTTGTGGCTGGAGTCCGATCGCATGGGCCACCTCGTGGGCGCCATCGATCAAAAGAAGCTGGATGAGCAGCGTGGCGTCGTACAGAACGAGAAGCGCCAGGGTGAGAACCGTCCGTACGGCAAGGTGGACGAGTTAATTGCGGCCAGCACCTATCCCGTGGGCCACCCGTATTCGTGGACCACGATCGGCTCCATGGAAGACCTCAACGCCGCCTCTCTTGCCGACGTTAAGGAATGGTTCAAGAATTACTATGGCGCCGCAAATGCGGTGCTCGTGATCGCCGGCGACGTGCGCCCGGCGGAAGTCAAAGCGAAAGTAGAGCACTACTTCGGCGACATCGCGCCGGGGCCGGTTCTGAAGCACGCGCAGACCTGGGTGGCGAAGATGACAGGGGAAAAGCGCTCCACGCTTCAGGACCGCGTTCCGCAGGCACGTGTGTATAAGACGTGGAATGTTCCGGGATACAACACGCGCGATTCCGCACTCCTGCAGCTCGTCGCCAACGTACTGGCGGAAGGCAAGAACAGCCGTCTATATAAACGCCTCGTCTACACCGACCAGACGGCGACCGCCGTGAGCGCAGACATCGGCCCGTTCGAAATCGCCTCGCAATTCCAGGTCACCGCCACCGTCAAGCCCGGTGGCGATCCGCGCGTGGTGGAGAAGGCGATAGATGAGGAGATTGTTCGCCTGCTTGCGTCCGGCACGACCCGTGAAGAACTCGACCGCATCAAGACGGCCGATTACGCTTCCTTCGTTCGTGCCGTCGAGCGTATCGATGGCGCGGGCGGCAAAGCCGCGATCCTCGGTGAGAGCGAGCTCTACGGCGGCTCGCCGGATTTCTACAAAAAGTCGTTGCAATGGATGCGCGACGCAAGCCCACGGGATGTGCAGGGCGCCGCCCGCGCCTGGCTCTCCGACGGCGTATTCGTCCTTGACGTGCAACCTTTTCCCGAATATCACGGAGCCGCGAGCGAAGGCGATCGCAGCAAGATGCCTGCGGTGGGCACGCCTCCCGCCCTGATGTTGCCGAGTCTGGCGCGCACCACACTCTCCAACGGCTTGAAAGTCGTTCTCGCCGAACGACACGCAGTGCCGGTCGTCCAAATGAGTCTGCTCGTGGACGCCGGACATGCAGCGGACAGTCTCGCCAAGCCGGGCACGTCCAATCTGACGCTAGCAATGATCAACGAGGGCACGAAGACGCGTGACGCCCTGCAGATCTCGGCACGTGCCGAGGCGCTCGGTGCTCGCATTAGCGCCGGCTCGACACTCGATACGTCGTATATCTCTTTGAATGCCATCACGAGCCGGCTCACGGATTCTCTCGAGCTGTTCAGCGACGTGCTGCTCAACCCAACTTTTCCCGACACGGAGCTCACGCGTCTGAAGGCGCAGTCGCTGGCGGCGATCCAACAGCAGAAGTCGCAGCCGCGAGGCATCGCGTCACGACTCTTTCCGCGTTTAATCTATGGCGATGGGCATGCCTACTCGAATCCGTTCTCCGGCATAGGAACGGAGGAAACCGTGGGCTCTATGACCCCGGATCAGCTGCGCTCGTTCTATCGGCAGTGGGTACGCCCCGACAATGCCACGCTGCTCATTGTCGGCGATACGACCCTTGCGCAGATTCGGCCGTTGCTGGAGCAGCGGCTGTCGGGCTGGAAAGCTCCGGCTGAGCCGCTGCCCGTCAAGCAGCTCGGGGTCGTTTCGCCCCAAGCGAAGCCGCGCGTCTTCCTCGTCAACCGGACAGGCTCGGAACAATCGCTGATCATGGCGGTGGAGCTGGCGCCGCCGAGGTCGGATCCCCGCAATGTCGCCTTCGAGACCGTGAACACGATTCTCGGCGGCAGCTTCATCTCACGCATCAACATGAATCTGCGCGAGGACAAACACTGGTCGTACGGTGCCGGCAGCAGTCTCATCGATGCGAAGGGTCAACGGCCCTTCGCCGCCAGCGCGCTGGTGCAGACCGACAAGACAGCCGAATCGATGCGGGAGATGCTGAAGGAGTTGCGCGACCTGGTCGGAGCCCGGCAGCCAAGCGAGACGGAGATCCGATTCGCCAAGGACACGCTGGTCCGGGCTTTGCCGGGGAGTAACGAAACATCGAGTGAGGTGGCGAGCTCTTTCGCCGACATCCTGACCTACGGGTTGCCCGACAGTTATCTGAACGATTTCGTCGGCGAGGTCGAAGCGCTCAGTCCCTCGCAGTTACAGGCGGCCGCGTCCGCCCTGGTGCATCCGGATGCGCTCACCTGGTTCGTGGTCGGGGATCTTTCATCCATAGAGGCGAACGTACGCAAGCTGGATATGGGCACTGTCAAGGTGCTGGACGCCGACGGCAACGTTTTGCGCTGATGTGACTCTAGTCGGTGACAGGCGGGGGTGCCGTTCCGTATATTCGGGCTCGTCATATGTCGAACACGTCACACTTGGAGAAGTTGAACGGACCGCAGCGTAAGGCTGTGACGTTTGGCGAGCCTTTGCCCGAGAAAGGCTTCAAGTCCGGACCGCTCCTCATTGTGGCGGGCGCGGGTACGGGCAAGACGGATACGCTCGCGCATCGCGTGGCGCATCTGGTCATTCATGGAGTCGATCCGGCGCGCATATTGATGCTGACGTTCACGCGGCGGGCCGCCACGGAAATGCGTCGGCGCGCCCACGACATCACCAAGAAGGCGCTCAACGAGACGCTGGGTGGAGTCAGCCAGACGATTCTGCAGCGCCTGAGCTGGGCGGGCACTTTCCACTCGATCGGCAACCGCCTGCTGCGGCATTACTCGCGCCATCTCAAGCTCGATCCGCAGTTCAGCGTGATGGACCGCTCCGACGCCGCGGATCTGATGGACGGCCTGCGCCAGGAGTTGGGGCTTGCGGCCAAGGAGCAGCGCTTTCCACGCAAGGAAACGTGCCTCCAGATCTATTCCTACCGGGTGAACACCCAGCGGCCTCTGAAAGAGACCCTGGAGCAGCAATACCCCTGGTGCGCCCAATGGGAGGCCGATCTCACCCGGCTCTACCGCGCGTACGTCGAGCAGAAGCAGCGCTACAACGTGCTCGATTACGACGACCTGCTGCTGTACTGGCACGTCATGATGTCCGATCCGCGCCTGGCCCAGCACGTCGGCTCGAATTTCGATCACGTGCTGGTCGACGAATATCAGGACACCAACAAGCTGCAGGCGGAGATCCTGCACGGCCTGAAGCCCGACGGCTCGGGACTCACCGTGGTCGGCGACGACGCGCAGGCGATCTATTCGTTCCGCGCGGCCGCCGTCGAAAACATCCTCGGCTTCCCCGACCGGTTCACGCCGCGGGCCGAGGTCGTCACGCTCGCGCAGAACTATCGCTCGACGCAGGAAGTACTCGACGTCTCCAACGCAGTGATGGCGGAGGCGCCGCGCCAGTACCGCAAGCATCTGTTGTCGATTCGGGGCAAGGGCGCGCGCGCCCGCATCGTAACGGTGGACGAGCTGCAGACGCAGGCGGAGTACGTCTGCACAGAGATCCTCAGGCGTCGCGAAGCCAACGTCCCTCTCAAGAGGCAGGCGGTGCTCTTCAGGACCTCCAGCCACAGCGACATCCTCGAAGTCGAACTGGCGAAGCGGAAGATCCCGTTCGTGAAGTTCGGCGGCCTCAAGTTCCTGGAGGCCGGGCACATCAAGGACCTCATGTCCCTGCTGCGTTGGGCCGACAACCCGCGCAACACGCTCGCGGCGTTCCGCA
Organism: Gammaproteobacteria bacterium; assembly: GCA_028293765.1. GTDB lineage: Bacteria > Pseudomonadota > Gammaproteobacteria > Steroidobacterales > Steroidobacteraceae > 13-2-20CM-66-19. Next base: position 29,687 of record JAQGOG010000096.1, on the reverse strand, counting down.
CCCTGCAGCTCATGCCGGGTATGGGTCCGGTCAACGCGCGCAAGGCGATCGAGCATCTGGAGTCCAATGGGCATGCCTTCGCGGCGCTCAAGACCTTTGCCCCGCCGCAGCCGGCGAGCGGCGCGTGGGACAAGCTCACGGAGCTCATGCTCGCGCTTGCCGATCCGCAGCGGCAATGGCTCGGCCAGCTGCACCTCGCACGGGACTGGTACAAGCCGCACTTCGAGCGGATCTACGAGCATTTTCATACCCGCATCGGGGACCTCGATCAGCTCGAGCTGCTGTCGGGCCAATATCCCTCGCGCGAACGGTTTCTCACGGAACTCACGCTCGATCCGCCGAACGCGACCAGCGACCTCGCGGGGCAGCCGGTGCTCGATGAGGACTACCTGATTCTGACCACCATCCATTCCGCGAAAGGGATGGAGTGGGACACCGTGTACCTGCTGAACGTCGTGGACGGGAGCTTCCCATCGGAGTTCTCGACGGGTAAGCCTGAGTTGATCGAAGAAGAGCGCCGCCTGCTCTATGTGGCTCTCACTCGGGCACAGAACGACCTGGCGCTGGTCGTGCCACTGAAGTTTCATCTGACGAACCAGTCGAGGCAGGGTGATGCGCACGTCTATGGCGGACGCAGCCGTTTCATGACGGAGAAAGTGCTGAAGCATCTCGAGGCCACGAGCTTCCACGGTTCGAGCTCCGCCGGCGGCGACAACCTGCGCGCGGACTCGGAAAGCTCAACGCTCGATGTGAGCGCACGGCTCAAAGAGATGTGGTGAGACGGGCAGCCGGCTGGATGCAGCCGGCGGGAGATGCGGGCAGATGCGCTGGCCAAGGCGGCCCGGCACACTGGGTGCGGCATCACGGCGCCTGAAGTGAGGCGCTCGGGGCAGCCGGCCCCAGCGGTCCCCAACGACCGTCCGGTGCGGCCGGGGTGCGTCTTGTCACACTGGGCGCAGCCACAGCGCCGAAAGCGAGGCGCTCGGGGGAGCCAGCCCCAGATCCCCGCCCGTCCGACCCGCCGCCTACGTCTTCGGCTTCTCGAACTTCAGCGTGAATCGATCGCTCTCGCCGATGTCCGCGTACTTCTCCCGGTCCTTGTCCCCGAGCCGATAAGTCGGGGGCAGGGTCCACACCCCCTGCTCGTAATCCTTCGTATCCTTCGGGTTGGCGTTCACCTCTGAGGTGCCGGTGAGCTTGAATCCCTGGGCCTCGATCAGCTTGATCGCGTAGTCCTCGGTCACGTAGCCGCTCTTGGCCCTGGGATCCTGAGGATTGGCGGGATTGCCCCTGTGGTCGACGACGCCGAGCACGCCACCGGGCTTGAGCGCCTTGAACATCGTCGCGAAGGCCTGCGCCGCGGTGTCCTTCGCCATCCAGTTATGGATGTTGCGGAAGGTCACGACCATGTCCACCGACCCGGGTGGGACGACATCCGCGCCGTCAGAGGGGAAAGTGACGATCGCCGCATTCCCATAAAGCGTGGGAGCGGCCCCCAGCTTGTTCCGGAAAACCTCCAGCCGCCCGGTGATATAACTGCTGCCGGGATCCGGTTGCATGACTGCCGCGTAGTATCTGCCCTTTTCCCGTAGCAGCGGCGCGATCACGTCCGTGTACCACCCCGGCTCTGGCCACACTTCGAGTACGCTCATTTCCGGCCGTATGCCGAAGAACAACAGCGTCTCCTTCGGGTGGCGGAAGCGGTCGCGGGCTCGGTCGGCTTCCGGCCGATGCTCGTCCGCGAGGATGTTGTCGAGCGCCTGGGCCGTCGCCTGGCGCGTGCTGGTCATCGCGCAGCTCGCGATCAACACCGCGCTCGCAAGCAAAGCCAGGGTCGGTCTCTTGTCGGCAAACATCGTACGCAGTCTCCCGGTGGTAATGGCCATGACGCGGCGCACATTACTCCACACGGGCCCGGATGAGCAGCGCGCCAAAAAAACCCCGCACGAAGCGGGGTCTTTCCTTCAGACCTAAAGCAACAGGCCCGAAAGGGCTTCCGTCAGCGTCGGAAAGGGCCCCCGCCCTGCCGTGGGCGTTGGGGTCGCTCCTGCGCTTCGTTGACGCGCAGCGGCCGGCCACCCATCTGGAAGCCGTTCAGCGTCTGGATCGCGCTCAATGCCTCGTTCTGCGGCATGTCGACGAATGCGAAGCCGCGCGGCTTGCCGGTTTCCCGGTCGTTGATGAGCTTTACCGATTCCACCTTGCCATGACGTTCAAACAGAGCCTTGACGTCCTGCTCGGTGGCATTGAAGGGCAGATTGCCCACATAGATCGTCGTCATCCGGAAGTCTCTCTTGGAAATGCGGACAGCGGCGAGCCGCACGAGTCGGTCGCTTGTACCGCGTGATCAGTCAAACAGGTCTGGGCTTCAAGGCACACGATCGGCACTTTCAGTCACTGCGCAGCGCTTGGGAGCTGCGGCCTGCACCTTCGTTCGTGCACGGATGGGGCGTACCCGCATGGGGCGTACCCGCATGGGGCATGCTCGGTGGGAGACGCGGGAGATGGATACAACACACTCTATCTAACAAAGCGTACTCATCCATGGCGGATACGAACGCGCGGATCATGCTACTCCCGGCTTTTGCGGGAAGCAAACAGCCTTTACGCGGGTTCCTCCACGTTAGGCGCGCGGGTGTGGGGCGGCCGCCACTGGCCTGAAACATGCATCTGCGTGCCGCAATGCGGTCAGGCCAACTCGCTCCTTTCGGAACAGGGGTTCGCGACCCTGCGGCGCTGCCGCGAGGCCCAACTCGCCGCGCCGGAAGGGGGTGGAACCGCAGTCGGCCAACTCACCGCCGCGGCAAGGGCGGGGCGCCGCGGCATGGGCAGCTGACCGCTGCGGCAGCGGCGGGCGCCGCAGCCGGCCAACTCACCGGCTCGGGCGGGTGGCGGGGCCCGGCGATCTGCCAACTCAGCGTCGCAGCAGGGCAGCGCAGCATCGGTCAACTCACCGCCGCAGCACGGGTGCGGGGCGCCGCAGCCGGTCGACTTACCCTCGCGGCAACGGCGGGCGCCGCAGCCGGTCGACTTACCGCCGCGGCAAGGGCGCGGCGCCGCAGTCGGTCGACTTACCGCAGCGGCAACGGCGGGCGCCGCAGTCGGTCGACTTACCGCAGCGGCAAGGGCGCGGCACCGCAGTCGGGTCGACTTACCGCCTCTGTTTCGGGTGCACCGCCGCCGGCGAACTCGCGCCTGCCGGGCTTCGGGCGTCAGGCCCCGGCCGGCTCCAGGTAGGCGTATCCGTCCAGCTCCTTCTCATAGAACCGCTTCAGCAGCTGGCTTTCGGCGATGGTCATGCGCCCGTCCCGAATGGCCCGCTCGCAGTCGCGGGCGAGGGCCGGATAGAGCTCCGCCACGTCGTATTCCATGTACTCGAGCACCTTGTTCGCGGTATCGCCCTTCACGATCTCCTCGATCCACCAGCCGCCCTCGTCATGGAGGCGGATGTGCACGACGTGGGTGTCGCCAAAGAGGTTATGGAGGTCGCCGAGGGTCTCCTGGTAGGCGCCTACCAGGAACGCGGCGAGGTAATACTTTTCGCCGTCCCTGAGCTCGTGCAACTCCAGCGCGCGCTTCACCTCCCGCAGCGACACGAAGTGATCGATCTTGCCGTCCGAATCGCACGTGATATCGGCCAGCACGCCGGTGCGTGTGGGGCGCTCATCCAGACGGTGGATCGGCATGATCGGGAACAGCTGGTCGATGGCCCAACTGTCCGGCAGCGACTGGAACACCGAGAAGTTGCAGAAGTACGTGTCGGACAGGGTCGACTCGAGATCCTCGAGCTCCTCCGGCGCGCGCTCCAGCTTGCGGCAGTAGTCGCGGACCTTGGTGCAGGTTGCCCAATACAACCGCTCGGCCAACGCGCGGAACTCGAGCGACAGCAGACCCAGGTTGAACATCTGCAGGATCTGTTCGCGGGCCGTGATCGCGTCGTGATAGCACTCGACGAGCCGCCGCTCGCCGACCGACCGGTAGGCGTCGAACAGATCGAGGACCGGCTGCGGCAACTCCTGGTCACCGACATAGTCTTCCGCTACCTGTCCGGTAACGCGGAACTTGTCGAGTGCGGAGGAGCCGAGCGCGTCGAAGATCAGCACGCTGTGGTAGGCCGCTACCGCGCGCCCGGACTCGCTCACGATCATGGGATGGGGAATGTCGCGCGCGTTACAAACACTCGCGACCCGGTAGACGACGTCGCTCGCGTACTCGTTGAGCGTGTAGTTCATCGAGGAGGAGAAATTCGTGCCGCTGCCGTCGTAGTCGACGCCCAGCCCGCCGCCGACGTCGATGTACCGCAGGCCGGCGCCCATGAGTTTCAACTCCGCATACACGTGCGCGAGCTCGTTGATGGCGTCTTTCACGCGCCGGATGTCCTGCAGCTGGCTGCCGGGATGACAGTGCACGAGCTGCAGGCAATCGAGCATGTCGCGCCCTTTCAGGACGTTGAACAGCTCGAGGATCTCGGTGATGAACAAGCCGAACTTGGATTTCTCGCCGGCCGAGGCGCTCCACCTTCCGGAGCCTTCGCTGAAGAGCTTCACACGCACGCCGATGCGCGGGCGTACGCCATAGACGTCCGCATGCTTCAGGATCAGCCCCAGCTCATCGAAATTCTCCACCACGGGGATGATCGTGCGGCCGAGTTTCGTGGCCAGCGTCACCGCTTCGATGTAGCTGTCGTCCTTGAAGCCGTTGCAGACGATGAGCCGGTCCGGCGCGTTCTCCGTCATCGCCATCACCGCGAGCAGCTCAGGCTTGGAGCCGACCTCCAGCCCGAAACCGAACTCCTTGCCGTAGCGGTAGACCTCCTCCACGACGAGCCGCTGCTGGTTCACCTTGATGGGGAACACCGCCGCGTAGCGGTTTTTGTAGTTGTTCTCGGCGATGGCCTGCGCGAACGCTCCGTGTATGTGCTTCAGGCGGTGCGCGAGGATGTCGGAGAAGCGGACGACGACCGGGGTCGTGAGATCGCGGGCCTTCAGGCCCTCGACGACCTCGTAGAGATCGATGACGTTGGCCCCCTGCGTGTCGGGGCGGACGATGACGTGACCCGCCTCGTTGATCGAGAAGTAGCCCTTGCCCCACGCATTGACATGGTAGAGATCGAGCGACTCCTCGATCCGCCACGGTTGGGCGGGATTGAATTTACGGTTACCGTTGACGCTTTTCGGATCTGCAGCCACGTGTCGTGTTTCCCAAAACGATCGTGGCTGGTCGCCCCTAGGGGAGCCCAGCCACGAACAGACAAATTAATTGTCGTGCACCATAGCAAAAATGTGTGTCAAGCAAGAGTCGACGCAGATCACTCTTTTGCAACGCTACCTTTGCCGCCAGCCTAAGGCCACCGGCCGACCGGGCTCGCGAATCCATTCACTCCACGATCCCGCGTACAGCCGTGAGCCGGCAAGTCCCGCAATTTCCAATGCCAGGAGATTGTGGCAGGCCGTGACGCCCGAGCCGCACATCGCAATCGCGTGCTGAGCGGCGTGACCGCCCAAGGTCGCCTCCCAGCGGTCGCGCAGCTCGCTCGCGGGCAGAAACTTGCCCTGCGCGTCGACGTTGCGGGCGAACGGATGGTTGTGCGCTCCGGGAATGTGACCGGCCACCGGGTCGATCGTTTCATTGTCGCCGGCGAAGCGGTCTGCGGCGCGCGCGTCCACCAACATCGATTGCCCGCTCGCCAGCGCGCCCTCGGACAGCAGGCGCTCGAGCTCGGCCGTACTTACGACCTGGTCCTGCATGGGTGCTGGGACGAAAGTTCGGCGTCGTCGGGTACCGGGAGCGGCGTCGATCGGCAGGCCAGCCTGCTGCCACGCAGCGAAACCGCCATTCAGTACGGCCACCTGTGGGTGGCCCGCCCAGCGTAACAACCACCACAAGCGCGCCGCGTACGCTCCATTGCCCTGGTCATAGACGATGACCTGCACATCGTCGTCGATACCCCAGCGTCCGAAGGTCTCAACCAGCCGTGCGACAGTGGGCAGGGGATGTCGTCCGCTCGCCGGCGAGAGCGGTCCGGACAGATCGCGGTCGAGATGCGCGTAGAGCGCGTTCGGGAGGTGCCCGTCGACATAGGCCGACGCGCCCCATTGCGGACGTGACAGATCGAAGCGGCAGTCGAGAATTGCCCAGCCGTCGCCGTTGCGGTTCGACGCGCCCGGGGAGCCGCCGGCCAGTTCGCTCGCCAACTCCGCAGTCTCGATCAAAGTGGTGTACATGTAAGTCTCCCGCTATCACATTTGGCTGAAACGACTGGGGCGCGTAGCCGGGGGGCGCCTAGCCCGGGCGCTCAGCCCAACGCGAGTAGCCGTCGGCGCCTAGCCCGGAGCCGTTTCAGCCGTCAGCGTAGGGCGTTCCTGGCACGCCGGCTACGGCGCCCCGGGCAAAGGCGCAGCCGTTACCGGGGCCGACCAGGCCGGGGCGCATAGTCGGCGAGTACGTCAGTTGGGGTACATTATTTTTTTGGCCCGCATTTTCGGCGCTGTGCCGTTGCCGTTACAATCGGGGCAACGGTTCGGGACGAGTGACTGATGGCGATTGACGTTTACTGGGGCAGCGGCAGTCCGTACGCGTGGCGAGTGCTTCTGGCGCTCGAATACAAGCGCCTGCAGTACACCAGTCACGTCCTGCAACTCTCCAAGCAGGAGCACAAGTCACCCCAGATGCTGGCGCTGAACTGGCGCGGCCGGGTCCCGGTGCTGAAAGATGGCGACTACGTCTGCTTCGAGTCGCTGGCGGTGCTGTATTACCTCGATCTCAAGTATCCGGAGCCGCACATCTTCGGCCGCACGCCGGAGGAAGCCGGCGTGATCATGCGCGTCATCTGCGAATACCAGGCCTACATCGAGCCGCATCTGATGAGCATCGTCAGCGGCATTTTCGAAAAGACCGCGAACCTGCGCGGCGATGAGATAACGAGCGACATGCATGCCGTCGCGAGCGAAGCGCGCACGATCGAAGCGCGCCTGTCGAAGTCCGACTGGGTCGTCGGCGAGAGCTTTTCCGCCGTCGACATGGTGATCTTTCCCGGGATTCAGCTGCTGCGGCGCGCGCTCGAGCGGCCGGAGGCACGTGAGCTGTCCTCACGCTTCATGCCCGTCGAAGTGAACTACCCGGCGCTGGGCCGCTGGTTGACGCGGGTTGAGACGTTACCCGGCTACGACCGCACCTACCCACCTCACTGGCGTCAATCTGCCGCGTAATCGGTAGCGGCGCCGGAAAGCGATTGATACGCTGCCGCCTTGGAGCGGCCGCCGCAGGGCGGCCGTCGGTCCTTTTTGTGTCTGGAGCATCATGAGCAATCACGCGGTACATGTCGATTTCCCAGGGCGGATTCTTTTCATCGGGTTCGGCAGCATCGGCCAGGGCGTGCTGCCTCTCATCCTGCGGCATATCGGCATTGCACCGGAGCGTATCTCGATCGTGACCGCGGAGGACCGCGGAATCGAAGAGGCTCAGAAATACGGCGTGAAGTTCATCAAGGAGCGGCTGACGCGCGAGAACTACCGCCGTGTGCTGAATCCGCTGCTCGGGCGTGGCGATTTCCTCGTGAATGTTTCGGTCGAGGTGTCGAGCATCGCGCTGGTGAAACTTTGTTGGGAAAAAGGCGCGATGTACCTCGACACGTGCATCGAGCCCTGGCCCGGCGGCTACACGGACCCGACCGTGCCTGCCGCCCGCCGCACTAACTACGCTCTGCGCGAAGAGGCTTTGGCCTTGCGCCCCGGGAATGCTCGCGCACCGACCGCGGTTCTCACGCATGGCGCGAACCCCGGGTTGGTCTCCCATTTCGTGAAGCAGGCGCTGCTCAATATCGCTGCCGACACGCAGGTGGATGCTGGTAATCCTACTTCGCGCGGCGACTGGGGCGATCTCGCCCACCGTCTCGGCATCAAGGTCATGCACATCGCCGAACGTGATACTCAGATGACCGACGTACCCAAGGAGGTCGGCGAGTTCGTCAACACGTGGTCCATCGACGGCTTCGTAGGCGAGGGCTCGCAGCCGAGCGAGATGGGCTGGGGCACGCACGAGCGCAACTTTCCCCGTGACGGCAAGCGGCACGACTTTGGGTGCATGGCCGCCATCTACCTCATGCAGCCGGGTGCGGGAACGCGTGTGCGCACATGGACGCCCCGCGCGGGCCATTTCCATGGCTTTTGTATCACGCATAGCGAGGCGATCTCGCTTGCCGACTACTACACCGTGCGTGACGGCGCGCAGGTAGTGCATCGCCCGACGGTCCACTACGCGTATCACCCGTGCGACTCCGCAATCATGTCCATTCACGAGCTCGTCGGACGCAACTACGTTCAGCAGGAGCGTCAGCGCATCCTCATGTCAGACATCGTTAAGGGGATCGACGAGCTCGGCGTCCTGCTCGCGGGTCACAAGAAAAACGCCTACTGGTATGGCTCGCAACTCGCCATCGAAGATGCGCGCAAGCTCGCGCCCTACAACAACGCAACCAGCCTGCAGGTGACCTCCGCCGTCATGTCGGGAGTCGTCTGGGCGATGGAAAACCCCAACTGCGGTATCGTCGAGCCGGACGAGATGGATTTCCGCCGCTCGCTCGACATCTGCATGCCGTATCTGGGCCCGGTCGTGGGGCAGTACACGGACTGGACGCCTTTGCATGAGCGCGAACGCTTGTTCCCCGAGGACATCGACAAAAGCGATCCGTGGCAGTTCAAGAATGTCAGGGTGATCTGGTGAATCATTTATTGGCTGAAAGTCGCCTGCGGCGCTTTCAGCGAGCGCGCCTAGGGAGTGATCTGCCCGCGGGCTGCGCGCCCCGGGCTACGCGCCCCGGGCAAAAAGCGTGGTTTTTGCCCGCTAGGTAGCAGGCCGGTTTCGGTTGTCCGGCGCCCGCACGTAGTCGATCGAGATGATGACGAACTTGCGGGGGCCTCCCGGCAGCTCTACCGTGACCTCGTCATCCAGTGTCTTGCGCAGCAGCGCCCGCCCAAGCGGCGAGTCCATGCTGATGTAGTCGGGAGCGCGATCGAACTCATCGGGACCGACGATTCGATAGTGGGATTCCGTTCCGTCCTCGCACTCCACCGAAACCCAGGCGCCGAAGAACACGCGCTTTGGATCCGACGGGGGCTGGTCGACGGTCACCATGCCATCGAGCCGTTTGCGCAGGAAGCGCACGCGGCTGTCGATCTCGCGGAGCCGGCGCTTGCCGTAGATGTAGTCGGCATTCTCTGACCGATCGCCCTGCGCGGCGGCTTCGGAGACCGCCTGCGTCACCTTTGGCCGTTCCACGCGCCACAGCTCGTCGAGCTCCGCTCGCAGACGGCTTGCGCCTTCCGCGGTGATGTATTTGGAGCCTGTCGCCTGTGGCAGTCGGAATCGTCCCATCGCGTAACCTGATTATGTCGCACCGGGTTTAACAAAAAAGCCCGATGTTCTGTGGATCGTTTCACGGACGACCGCGGCTTGCGGCCACTAACCTTGGTGCGTGGCCACTAAGTACTACACGCACTTCGTGACTGGCAGCGCCAAGGCGCAGGCCGCGGCAGCTGCCGCGAACGAGTGGAGTGGTGTGGTCGAGTTGCGGCATCCGCTGGAGAACGTCCGCGGAACGCGCGAGTTGCGCTCACTGCTGGCCCAAAGTTTCGATCTCGACTCGGAAGACATCAAAATTCTTCACTGGGCCCGGCTGCACTGATATCCCCTAGCGGACTTCCTTCCCTTCATCGAAAGTCCGCATTCTGAGCCCCAGGCGTCAAAACCTGGGGCTTTTTTTAATTGGCTGAAAGCGCCGTGGCGCTTTCAGCGAGCGCGCCTGGGGAGCGGTCGCACACGCGGGCTGGGCGCCCCCGGCAAAAAACGTGGTTCTGCACGCAAGAAGCAGGCCGGTTGGGCGGTAGGCGTTTTCAGAGAGCGCGCTTGCTAGCCGTCGCGCCCGCGTGCAAAGAGTGTGGTCTTTGCCCGCGAAAAGCAGGCCGGTTGATTCCGGCGCAGTGCGGTGCTTTCCGACGACGGCCCCCTTGGCAACTATGGGACTATCGGCCCGGTTGCGGTGGGGCTTGAAGCCCAGCGCGCTGCCCCTGTGACGGAATCGGCAAATCTCCCCGAGCGTGTGACAATCCCCTCCTGCAGCGAGTTCGCGTTCCCGGTCGTAATAAGTTAAGGAGAGGTCGATGCGTGCACGGTCCCTGGTGTTCGTGGCCCTGGCGGTCCTGGCCCTTTCCGGATGCGGCTACAACTCCCTGCAGCAGCAGGACGAAACCGTCAAAGCCTCATGGTCCGAGGTCGTGAACCAGTATCAGCGGCGCGCCGATCTGATCCCCAATCTCGTCAACACCGTGAAAGGTTTCGCCGCGCAGGAGCAGCAGGTGCTCATCGGCGTGACCGAGGCGCGCGCCAAGGCGAACTCCATCCAGATCACCCCGGAGGTCCTCAACGACCCGGCGGCGTTTGCGAAATTCCAGGCTGTGCAAGGCGAACTGACCCAGGCGCTGAAAAGCCTCATGGTGGTCACCGAGGCCTATCCGCAGCTGAAGTCGGACGCCAACTTCCGGGATCTCCAGGCACAGCTCGAGGGCACCGAGAACCGGATCACCGTCGCGCGCAATCGCTACATCGACTCGGTACGGACTTTCAACACCACCGTGCGCTCGTTCCCGACCAACCTGACGGCGAAGATGTTCGATTTTCAGCTGAAGCCGAACTTCACTGTTGCTAATGAGCAGCAGATTTCCGCCGCTCCGACGGTCACTTTCGACACGACGCGGCCGGGGCAACCGGCCACGCCGCCCGCGCCCACACAACCTGCCAAGTGAGTGCGGTTCTCATGCGCCGCGCCCAGGACTTACGGGTATTGCGAAGACCGTTGCACGGCGCCGCGAGGCCCGTATGACTCGCGAAGAATGACGTTGTCAAAGGTCATTCGCTCCTGGATCTCGTTGCTATTACTCATGGCGGCGAGTCTGACGGCGCTTGCGCAGTCGCTGCAGTCGATTCCGAAACTCGAGGCGCGTGTCACCGATCTCACCGGCACTCTTACCGCCGAGCAGCAGGCAGCGCTCGAGCAGAAGCTTGCAGCGTTTGAGGCGCGCAAGGGCTCGCAGGTCGTGGTGCTCATCGTCCCCACGACGCAACCTGAGGACATCGACGCTTATTCCATCAAGGCGTTCACCCAAGCGGGTATCGGTCGGAAGAAAGTGGACGATGGCGCGATGCTGCTCGTCGCGAAAAATGATCGCGCCATGCGTATCGAGGTCGGCCGTGGCCTGGAGGGAGCGCTCACCGACGCAACATCGAAGCGCATCATCGCGGAGACGATCACTCCGCTGTTTAAGCAGGGGGATTACTCCGGCGGCATCAATGCCGGCATCGACCAGATCATAAGAGTGGTCGACGGGGAGCCGCTTCCAGCCCCGGATCAGCGCTGGCAGGGCGAACGATCGCCCGGCGGGCGCGGCCTGTTCCCGATGTTGTTCTTCGCCGTGTTCATTGGATCCGTCGTATTGCAGTCGCTGCTGGGCCGCACGCTCGGATCGCTGGCCACCGCCGCAGGTGCCGGCGTACTCGTCTGGATTGCCGGTTACGCGGTGCTTCTCGCGCTGCTTGCCGGAGTCGGCGCGTTCGTCTTCTCGCTGTTTTCGGGTCTGTCGGGCGGGCGCGGCTGGTCGAGTTATCCGCGCTCCGGCGGCTGGGGCGGGGGAGGGTTCGGAGGCGGCGGCTTCGGCGGAGGTGGTCTTGGTGGCGGAGGAGGCTGGAGCGGTGGTGGTGGCTCGGGTGCGGGAGGCGGCGCGTCCGGGCGCTGGTAATACATGAAACCTGCTCGTTTCGCGCGCCATCTCTTCGCCACGCGCCTGGCGACGCGCCGGCATTTCACGCCGCTGGTTTGCGACGCCATCGAGGCGACCATCCGCGCAGTGGAATCCCGGCACGCCGGCGAAATCCGTTTCGTGATCGAAACGGCCCTCGATCTTCCGGAGGCCTGGCAGGATCTGCCGTCGCGGCGCCGCGCCGTGCAGCTGTTCGGGCAGCTCGGTGTGTGGGACACGGCCCATAACAACGGGGTGCTGATCTACGTGCTCATGGCCGACCGCGTGGTGGAAATAGTTGCGGACCGGGGAATTTCGGCTGTGGTCTCGCAGTCCGAATGGGATGAAGTCTGCCGCCAGATGGAGCTGCACTACCGCGAACGGCGCTACTCCGAGGGATCCATCGCGGGGATTCACGGGGTGGGCCGGCTCCTCGCCCGCCACTTTCCCGCCGGCGTTGCCGGTGCTGACGAGCTTCCGAACCAGCCTCTTCTCCTGTAGCCGAACGCCGACGGTCTGCTCAGGCAGACGCTGACGATGTCATAATTCCTGCACCATGAAGATCTCGCCGATCCGAGCCGCGCTAGCGGTATCCCTGTGTGCTGCCCTGGCAGCGTGCTCCCTCTTTCACCCCAAGCGTGCGGAGCCCGCCCCGCCTCCGCCGCCTCCCGCCGCGCCCGCCGAGCCGCAGCCGGTGGCGACGGAACGATTCGAGGTCGCTCCGGACGAGGACGTCGTCGGGGTCGTACAGATCGTCACGAGCTCGAAAGAAGACACGCTCACCGACATCGCGCGCCGGTTCAATGTTGGTTACGAGGAAATCCTCCGCGCCAATCCCAAGGTCGACCCCTGGCTGCCGGGCGCGGACAAGCCGATCGTAGTGCCTACGCAGTTCGTCATTCCGAACGCGCCGCGCACCGGCGTCGTCATCAACATCGCGGCAATGCGGCTGTTCTATTTCCCGCCGCACAAGTCCGGCGAGCCGCAGACCGTGGTGACTCACCCGATCGGCATCGGCAAGGTGGGCTGGTCCACGCCGGAGGGCGTCACGAAGATCGTGCGGCGCCAGGCGGACCCGACCTGGCGGGTGCCCATCTCGGTGATCAAGGAGCATCGCGAGAACGGTGAAGAGCTCGAACGGGTGATCGGACCGGGGCCCGAGAACCCCCTGGGCAAGTTTGCGTTCTATCTGCAGTGGCCGAGCTATCTCATTCACGGCACCAACAAGCCGGCCGGTGTGGGCCTGCGCTCGAGTCACGGCTGCATCCGCCTGTACCCCGAAGACATCGCGCAATTGTTTGCGATGGTGCCGGTCGGCACGCAGGTGCGCGTGGTCAATCAGCCCTTCGTGTTCGGCTGGCACGCGGGACAGCTCTACATGCAGGCGTTCGACGTGCTGGAGGACGACAGCCGCGACTGGAAGAAGACCTCGCGCAAGCTCCTGAGCAAGTCGTTCGCCGCGACTCTGCAGAAGCAGCTCAAGACTCACAACGAACAGGTGAACTGGGACGTGGTCGCGACGCTTACCCATTCTCCGCGTGGCGTTCCGGTGCCGATCTCCGTTGCCGATAGCAGCGTCGACCAGGTACTGGCGTCCGCATTGAAGGTGCAGAATCGCGTGCCGGATGGCTCCACCTGGGATGGCAAATCGGACCTCCCCATGGACGAGGCGACGTTCCAGCAGATGATCTCGGAGATCGAGCCCGGCGGTGATGGAGCCTCGGGCACCACTGCGCCCGCGAGTCCTGCGCCAGGGCCTGCCGGAACAGCGCCGAACGCGCCTCCGATCACGGGCTCACCGCTGGCGCAGCCACATCCTGCTGGACCGCCCGCCGCGTCTCCGGCAGGCTCGCAGCCGACGTCCGCGAATTAACCGCGCCTGTTTTATTGTTTGCCTGGAGTTCGAACGATGGCCGCGCTGTCGGAGTGGCTGCAACTCATGCTCGCCGAGATTGCCCGCAAGCGGGAGGATCTCGAGCATGCCCGCGAAGAAGACCTGAAGCGGGTTGGGGAAACTCCCGGCGCTCAAAAGTCCACGGGTTCGACGCGCTCGTAGCGGGAGGCCGCGCGCCACCGCCAACGAGCGAAATCCTTGTAGCGAAATCCTTGTTATGAGTCAGGCGGTCGATATTCGACCGGGGTGAGGCTACGCCCGTCGCCAATTAGAGACGACCACCCACCATACCTGTGCTAGAGTCCCGGCGGCTCAATGGGTGGGGATCCCAAGAGGCTTTGAAGTGGCTGATAGCCGCGCGTCCGGCGTAGAACTCGAACAAAGCCGAACAACGGAACACGCAATTGACCGCGTGCCCACCGGTATTGCCGCTTTTGTCGGCCGCGCCCTCAAGGGCCCGGTCAACCAGGCGGTACCGGTCGCGAGTTTCGCGGAGTTCCAACAGATCTTCGGCGGCCTCTGGCAACCGTCGTCCCTGTCCTACGCGCTCGAACAGTTCTTCGAGAACGGTGGTCGCCGGGCGGTGGTCGTCCGGGTCGTCAACGGCGCACGGCCGCCAACCATTACGCTGCCCGCCGCCGGCGCTGCCTTGCGTCTCATCGCTCTGAATCCGGGTTCGCGCGAATACCTGCGCGCCTCGGTCGACTACGACGGCATCGGCGACGAGCAGGATCGCTTCAATCTCGTCGTCCAGCGGGTACGCTCCGCCGCCTCTGAGCTCATCGAAGACCAGGAAATCTTCCGGCGCGTATCGGTCAGGCAGGACTCGGGCCGATTCGTCGTCGATGTTCTGCTCGAGTCGCGCCTCGTACGTGTTACCGGACCGGTGCCCGCGCAGCGTCCCGATCGCTCGGCCCATGGCCCCGGTGGCGCCGCGATCGGCTATGCGGTTTCGAATCCTGACGGCGATGATGGCGGACCGCTCACCGACTACGATGTCATCGGCTCCGCGATCGAAGGCACCGGACTGTTCGCGCTCAAGGGCGCGTCCAGTTTCAACATGCTGTGCATCCCGCCGCTCACCCGGGACAACGACGTAGGGCTGAGCACTCTGCTGGTCGCCGCCAAGTTCTGCCGCGATCGCCAGGCAATGCTGCTCGTCGATCCGCCCTCCGCCTGGCTTTCCGCGCGCACGGCGCTCGACTCGTTGCGCATCTGGCCGTTTCGCAGCGACAGCGCAGTGATGTTTTTCCCGCGTGTGCAGGCATTCGACCGCCTCCGCGGCCGGATCGAAACGTTCGCCTCCTGTGGAGCGGCGGCCGGGATGATCGCCCGCTCCGATGAGACGTGGCCGGTATGGGCGGCGACCGAAAGCGAGGAGTCGATCCTGCGGCCCGGGTTGCGCCCCGCCGTGGCCGTGTCGGACTCGGACCGCCTGCGCCTGGCGCAGGCCGGTGTGAACACGCTCGTTTCGGTGCGCTCGAGCGTGCGGACCACGGTGAGTCCTCGCACCCTCGCGGCCGGCGGCTGTGGCATTTCGGATTGGAAATACCTGTCCGCGCGCCGGCTCGCTCTATTCATCGCCGCCAGTATCGAGCAAGGTACGCGCTGGGTGGTCCTCGAGCACAACGGTCCTGCGACCTGGGAGCGCGCCCGCGCGCTGGCAGAGGGTTTTCTCGACGCACTCGCGGATCAAGGGGCCTTCGTCGGAACTTCTCCCGATGAGAGTCATTTCGTCATCGGCGACGAGCGCGTCAATAGAGCGCAGGCCGTCGCCGAGGGTAAATTCAACCTGCTGTTCGGGTTCGCAACGAGCAAACCCGGCGAGTTCGACACGTGGCTGGTGACCCACCAGGCAGGCGCGAGCCGCGTCCGCCCGGTGTCGGTGAACCGCGCGACGACCTCGAAGCATCGAGTCGAGTGGGAAATCGAGACGTCGATTCTGCGCGGCTAGATTTCCAGGCAGGTTGTCGCAAGCGTTGACTGCAGGGCCGGTGCGAACGTCGCCGGATAGGCAGTTCGCGCCTGAAGTTCAAGGATGCAAGGAGGGGGGAATGGCGAGCTTGTCGAGTCATGTCAGCGTGTTGATTTTGTCGTTGTCCGCGGTAGCTGGAACACTCCAGGCGGCGGAACCGGGCCAGGGTACGGATAACCAGCGCGTTGCGAGCGCAGCAGTGGCGCAAGCATCCGCGCCGCAGTCTCCATCGGCGCCGCAGAGCGCACCCGCCGAAGATAGCGGACTCGCGGAAGTCGTCGTCACGGCACGCTTCAAGGCCGAGAGTCTGCAGAGCGCACCGATCGCCATCACCGCGGTTTCTGCCGAGCAGATGGAAGCCCGCGGCTACTTCAACGTAGCCGACGTAGCGCACGCCGCCCCTAACGTAAATCTCGAGCAGGCCGGATCGGGCTTCGGCAAGTCCACCTTCGTGTCGATCCGCGGCGTCGGCCAGAATGACTTCAAGTACACGTTCGAGCCCGGCGTCGGCTTCTACATCGACGACGTCTACTTCGGAACGGTGTTCGGCTCTCTGTTCGACCTGACCGACATCGGGAGTGTTGAGATTCTGCGTGGCCCGCAAGGAACGCTGTTCGGCAAGAACACCGAAGGCGGCGCGGTGCGGATCTTCACCAAGAAGCCAACGGGCGACGGCAGCGGCTACGTCGAGGCCGGTCTCGGTAGCTTCAACCGCGAGAAATTCCGCGGCGCGTTCGACTTTGCCCTGATTCCGGACCGGCTGTTCGTGCGGATTTCAGCCGGCTCGAATCACAGCAAGGGTTACATGGACGTGTTGGACTTCGCCTGCGCGAAGCCGGCGCTCGCCGGGACGCTCAAGCCGGTGACGTACCTCAACGGCTGCAAGATCGGCACCCTGGGGGGCGACGACGTGCAAGTGGCACGGGGTGCCATACGCTTCCTGGCGAACGATCGCCTCGAGTTCAACCTGTCCGCGGATCTGACCGACGATCATGGCGAGGCGCCGGCGAGCAAGCTCATCGCCCTGGGGCTGCCGCCGAATCCTTCTGGCACGCCGGGAAAGCCCGGCACGCAGATCTCGAACGCATTGGCCTTGTACAGCGCCGCAGCCACGCTCCCGCGGTTTGGGATACCGCTCGATTCGCGGTTCGTCACCAACAGCCCCTTCACGACGTACAACACCTTCACCGATCCCATCGCGGGCGTATCGGCGCCACCCACCAGCACGGTGTATTCGTGGGGCGTGGCCGGCACGATCGATTGGGATACGCCATGGAACGGTGTTCATGCGAAGTCCATCTCCGCGTATCGCCGCTATCGCGGAGCGTTCGCCGAGGATACTTCCGGGGCGCCGATCACCGGCGATCTGCCCATCAACTTCGTCAGCCACCGGCAGTTCAGCGAGGAGTTGCAGTTCACCGGCCGCGCGTTGCAGGACACTCTCGACTGGGCGGGCGGGGCTTACTATCTCGACAGCCACGAATTCAACAGCGGCATCGTCGACAATTCGAGCAACGTGGGCGGCAGGGGAATTCTCTTCCTGACAGGGGATCCGGCCGCATCGAAGGACGAGTCGGTCTTTCTGCACGTCAACTACAAGATCACGCGCGCACTCGGGGCCGAGCTCGGCGCCCGGTATTCCCACGAAACCAAGAACTACCAGTTTTACCGGTACGAGCCCAACCTGCTAGGCAGAGTGCCGCCGGGCCTGTTCCCATCGGATCTGGGTAACTATCTCGCCGGGTTCGCGCCGCCGCTGCCGGAGGGCAAGGTCGCCATTTCGCGCGTCGACCCGAAAATCGGTTTGTCCTACCAATGGACGCCGGAGATCATGACCTACGGCCAGTACTCCACGGGCTACAAGTCGGGCGGGTTCAACCCCCGTCCCCTGACGCGGACGCAGGTGACGAGCTTCGGTCCGGAAAAGCTGACCGCCTGGGAAGTCGGGCTGAAAAGCGAGTGGTTCGAGCGGCGGCTGCGCGCGAACGTCGCAGGATTCATCAGCCACTACAGCGCTCTGCAGTTGCCGGTAGCCACGGTCGACCCGGGCACGGGGTTTCCGGCTTTCCTGACGGAGAGCGTGGGTTCGGCGCGCATCGAGGGACTCGAGCTCGAGCTAGAGGCGCGGCCCGTGCGAGGTCTCGCCATCGACGGGTCGCTCGGCTACCTCCACTACCGTACGCTCAGCCTGGGGGCTGCCGCCTACAACCCCGTCAGCAATCCGGGGGGCCCTACGCTCACCGACGTGCCTGCGCTCACCCCCACCTGGAAAGGCAATTTGGGCATCGAGTATGCGATCGGACTTGCGAACTTCGGCAGCCTGACGCCGCGCCTGGATTACACCTATCAATCGAAAGTATTCAACGACCCGCAGAATGAAGCGATCTCGATGCAGCCGGGCTACGGGATCCTGAATGCGCGGCTGACCTGGGACGCGGCGCAGGGAGGCTGGCAGGCGTCGTTGTTCGCCTCCAATCTTGCCAACAAGATGTATTACGTGACGGAGCGCAACCAGCTCGCTACTTACGATGTCGTGATGGGCCAGCCGGGTCGCCCGCGCGAGTTCCTGTTTACGGTCAAGAAGTCGTTCTGACGCGCGTCACGAACCTGTCTGGCGATGCGCGCGCTCGCCGGACCGTCCGCGAATGGCGGCGCCGTTAGGCGCCCGTGCGCGGTGCGACGTGCATGGTGATGACGGCGCGAACGACTTCGGTCCCGTTCCTGTCCACGACGCTCACGGGGACGCCGACATTCTGTTCGTCGCTCCATTCGCTCTTGTCGAGACGGGCAGTTGCGGTGACAGCCGTTTCGGCCCTTCGCAGGTACTCGATGGTCATGCCGCGCGTAGTCCAACGCATCGCCGGCGGGATGGTCACATCCGTTACCGTGCCAGCCGCCAGCTCGCACAAGGTTGCAATGGCCGATGAGTCAACGGTGCCTGGCAGGCTGCTGACGCCTTTGTGTTTTGCCATCGCTACGATACACAACGCCGGCCGCAGCTCTAGAAAGTGCGGCTTGATGGAGCTGAAGTAGGGAGCGCGCCGGCACACCGCGCGGGCGAACCGCCAGCGGCCGAAACGCGACTGCGAGCGCTTCTGCCACGCGGCCAGGGTCTGCCCGACTGAGTTCGTGTGGGTCAAGGTGAGCCAGTCCATCTGTTGACGGGTGGCGGGATCTGCGACGATGACCAGGCTCCTTCGCACGAGTGATCGCGCGACGAATCGACCGGAAGCCGCCCACCCGGACCGCGATTCTTGTTAGGCGATGGAGCGTCGGAGCGAGTCAATCTATGCGAGCCTGCCGCGGTACTCAAGAGGCTGCCCCGAAACCACCGCCGCCGGGTGTCAGAATGGTCAGCTCGTCGCCCGCCGTTACAGCGAAACTCGCTGTTGCAGCGATTTGTTCCACCGCTCCCGACACGCGCCGCAGGTACGCGGCTCCGGCTTTGGCCGGCTGCCCGCCCTCCAGGCCAAATGGTGCGATACGACGGTGATTCGCGAGCAGTGCACCCGAAAGTGGCGCACGGAACTCCAACCGCCGCACGACACCGTCACCGCCGTGATGGCGGCCGGCGCCGCCCGAGCCGCGGCGTATTGCGAACTCCCGCAGCAGCACGGGAAATTTCGCTTCGAGGATCTCGGGGTCCGTGAGTCTCGAGTTGGTCATGTGAGTCTGCACGGCGTCGCAGCCGTCGAATTCGGGGCCGGCTCCGGCACCGCCGGCGATCGTTTCGTAGTACTGGAGTCGGTCGTCGCCGAAAGTAAGATTGTTCATGGTGCCTTGTGAGGCGGCCAGTACACCGAGCGCGCCGTAGAGCGCATCGACGATGCATTGCGAGGTTTCCACGTTTCCCGCCGCGACGGCGGCCGGCGGCACCGGGTCGAGAATCGAGCCGCGTGGAATGGTGATTTCGAGCGGCTCGAGGCAACCCTCGTTGAGCGGAATCGGCCGGTCGATGAGGGTGCGAAAGACATACAGCACGGCCGCTATGCAAACGGCACGCGGCGCGTTGAAATTGTGCGTGTCTTGCGCCGAGGTGCCCGTGAAATCGACGTGCACCCGCCGGGTGGCGCGATCGATCGCCACACGCACTGCGATTACGGGCCCGTGGTCCATTTCGTAACGGAATGCCCCGGGTCGCAGCCGGTCGATGGCTTCCCGCATGCAGGCGGCAGCATTGTCTTGCACATGACGCATGTAAGAGCGGACGGTGTCGAGGCCATGCCGCTGCACGGAGCGTTCGATTTCAGCGATACCACGCGCGTTGGCAGCGAGCTGGGCACGAAGGTCCGCGACATTCTGGTCGGGCCGGCGTGCTGGGTAGCGAGCTGCGCAGAGCGCTACACGCAGCTCACGTTCACGCAGTTCGTTCGCGGTTACCAGAGGGAAAAGCTCGAAAAGAACGCCTTCCTCCTCGATAGTGCGGCTGAAGGGAGGCATCGACCCAGGCGTCGTGCCACCAATGTCGGCGTGATGGGCACGTGAGGCAACGAAGAAGTCCGGCCGAGAGTTGTCGTTCGACACACCGGGCTGCTCCAGAAACACTGGCGTCACGACCGTCATGTCGGGAAGATGAGTACCTCCATGATAAGGGCTATTCAGCAGCCAGGAGTCTCCCGAGCGCATCTGACCGTGCTGTGCATCGATCACGGCTCTGACGCTCGCGCCCATCGAGCCCAGATGAACGGGCATGTGGGGGGCGTTCGCGACGAGGCCTCCCTCGGCGTCGAAAAGCGCGCAGGAGTAGTCGAGCCGCTCCTTGATGTTGACCGACTGCGCGGTCGCCTTCAGCACTTCGCCCATCTGCTCGGCGATATGCATGAAGAGATTGTTGAAGACTTCCAGGCGTGCGGGCTGCGGTGCCGTCGCA
Source organism: Gammaproteobacteria bacterium (assembly GCA_028293765.1). Lineage (GTDB taxonomy): Bacteria > Pseudomonadota > Gammaproteobacteria > Steroidobacterales > Steroidobacteraceae > 13-2-20CM-66-19. The sequence continues at coordinate 9,159 of JAQGOG010000096.1, read as the reverse complement.
CGAGCAAGTTCGCCCGCGGATGTGGCGTTGGGCGAAAGGCTCGGCATGGGATCGGGGGGGCGCGCGGACTGTGGTGCCGTCGCCTGTGAGTCTGCGCCCTCGATTGCCGCGCTCTGTGAGACACTGAGGATAGAGTTGGTGCGCGCAGGCTGAGTTGCCGACGCTCGAGTGAGTTCGCGCGTAGGTGCGGTGCCCGCCGAGGCGGTTACAGTGAAGTCAGGCGTTGGATCTGCTTCCAACAGCAGCTCGCCCCCGCTGAGGCGGTGCGCCCGCCAGCCCGCTTCCAGCACCAGCGTTGAGTGCGGGTCGACGATGAGTGCGGGACCGGATAGCTCGCCGGTGAGAGCGCTGCTTGGCAGCAGCCGTACGTCGCGCCATGTGCCGAACCAGGCGCGTGCCGTTCCGGGGAGCGTGTCGTCGAGTCGGGCCTCGGGGAAGCGCAGCGACGCCGCGTCGACCGACGCCATCCGTGCTTCGACTCGCACGGCTTCGATCACGACATCGAGTGCCTGCGCCGCAAAGCCGAAGCGCCGTAGATGAGCCGCATAAAACGCAGACCGCACCTCTTCCAGGGACGATGCTGGAACCGCAAGGCTCGTTTCGCTATCGCCCGCCCTGAGCTCGAGCGTGTGCTCGATTTGAATCGAGTCGGGGCCTGCGTGGAAGGCGGCAAGCTCGGCGAGTGCCTGCGTTTCCAACTCGGCAAGCCGCGCACGTGCCGTGGCGAGAGCGCCTTCGGTCAGCGGCAGTTGCAGACTGGCACGCCGCAACGCCAGGCGGTCCGCCACTCCAATGCCGAAAGCGGACAGCACGCTGGCAAGCGGATGCACGAGAATACGGTGCATGCCTGCGGCACGCGCCACGCGGCAGGCGTGCTGGCCAGCGGCGCCCCCGAAGCAAAACAGCGTGAATTCGCCCGCATCCAGCCCTTGCCGAGTGGAGACCTGGCGAATGGCATTCGCCATCGACTCGACGCCGACCTCGAGGAAGGACTCCGCGAGCGCTTCGGGCGACGGCTCCTCCCCGGTTGCCGCGAGCACCTTAGTGGCCAGAGCGGCGAACTCGCGAGCGACGATGCTTGCGTCGATGCGCGCCCTCCCGTCTCGTCCGAACACCGCCGGCAACGTGTCTGGCCGCAATCGGCCGAGCAGGACCTGCACGTCGGTCAGAGTCAGGGGCCCGCCGCGCCCGTAGCAGGCCGGGCCGGGATCGGCTCCCGCGGAATCGGGCCCCACCCCGAAGCGCCCGTCGGAAAAGCTCACGATGGATCCGCCGCCGGCGGCGATGGTATGCACGTCGAGCATGGGCTGAAGGAGCCGAACACCGGCGATGACGTGCTCGAAACGGCGGGGCAGCTCCCCATCGATCAGGGAGACGTCGGTCGAAGTGCCGCCCATGTCGAAACCGATCAGGCGCGGCAGGCCCAGCCGGCGGCCGATCCAACCCATGCCAATGAGTCCGCCCGCCGGTCCCGACAGCACGCTCGAGACGGCATGGAAGCTTTCGACGGCCGCCAAACCGCCGTTACTCTGCATCAGCTCGAGGCGACCGCGCGGATCGAGGCTTTGGAGCTCTCTTTGCAGTCCACCGACGTAGCGCTTCAGCGGCGGAGCAAGGTAGGCATTCAGCACAGTCGTGTCGCCACGCGCTACGTAACGCACCAGGGGCGAAAGCTCATGGGAGACTGAGATCTCGTCAAAGCCCAGGTCGCGCGCGATAGCGGCGGCCTCCCGCTCGTGCTGCTGGTGGCGCCAGCCGTGCAGAAAAACGATCGCGACGGAGCGCATGCCTGTTTCGCGCGCCCGCACCAGATCGGCTCGTAGTCGAGAGGTATCCAGTGGTGTGAGCACGTTGCCGTCGCAGTCGATGCGTTCTTCCGCCTCGATCACCGTGGGATAGAGGCGATCGGGCAGCACGATGTGCCGTGCGAAGAGGTCGGGCCGGTTCTGGTACCCGATGCGCAGGCCATCGGCGAACCCCGCTGTCGTCACCAGCAGCACCGGCTCCCCCTTACGCTCGAGCAAAGCATTGGTTGCTACCGTCGTCCCTACTTTGACGACGCTAATGCGAGGCAAGTGCTCCCCCTCCAAGGCTGACCCCAGGATCTCCCGCACCGCGCGCATTCCCGGATCGGAGCCGCCGGCCGTACCGGTCTGCGCCGAGAGAAGCTTGCGGATATGCAGCCCGCCCCCCGGCGAAAGGCCGATCACGTCGGTGAAAGTGCCGCCCCGATCGATCCAGAACTGCCAACCGGTCACGTTTTGCATATCGGAAGCAGCGATTTGGCGACTGGTTTGCATTGTCTGCATTATTCTAAGGAATGCGCATCCCGCACCCAACGCTGCAGGGCTTACGGTTATGGAATCGGTCGTGACCGGCCGCCACGTCGTTTTCTCCCACGGCCAGGAAAGCGGCCCGTGGGGGCGGAAGATCTCGGCCCTGGCCGAAGTGGCACGCAGCGAAGGTTACGACGCTCACTCGGTCGACTACCGCGGCATCGTGGAGCCGCGCGCCCGCGTCGCGAAGCTCGTGGACTTCTGCAAAGAGCTGGCCGGCGACCTCGTCCTGGTCGGCTCGAGCATGGGCGGGTATGTGGCGGTTGCCTCTGCTTCGCTTTTGCATGCGCGCGGTGTCTTCCTCATGGCGCCGGCGCTGTACCTCGACGGGTTGCCGGAGCTGCGCCCGGGCGTGCTCGACTGCCCCGCGACAGTGGTTCACGGCTGGCGTGACGAGGTGGTGCCCTACGAGCATAGTGTGCGCTTCGCGCAGAGTTACCATTCAGCCCTGCATCTGCTGGAAAGCGATCACCGGATGCACAACCAGATCCGCGTGATCCAGTATCTTTTCGAATACTTTCTCATCGCACTCGACCTGCCGCCGATTGCCTTTGAGTGAGGGTGAGTCGGGCGGAGCGCCGGCCGCCGCCCCTCGAGCTACGGCGAGCATGAGTAAGACAGGCTCCTAACGGGATCATTCCCGCATAAACTGCCGCCCGGCAACAATTTGCTCATGATAACGACACAATGAACTGGGTGTTGCGGCGCCTGCTCGCGGTTTGGGTTCGATTCAAGATTCGACCGGACGATGTGGTGGCGCGACTGCACGGGCGGAACAATCACGTTTGCTACGTGCTCGAGCGACGCAGCGTCATGGACCTGGCGGTCCTGCAGGACGCGTGCGTCCGGCTGAAGGTCGCGAGGCCGCGCAAGCGGCTCATGGAGAGGGGCAAGGATCTCCGCTCGTTCTTCTATCTCAGCCGGCCGCGAGGTTTCTGGGACGAACGGCTCGATCGCCGCCCTCCGCCGCAGCTTGCGCAAATGATCGAAGCGCTGCGCGCGAATCCTCAACTGGACATCGACCTCGTACCCGTGGCCGTTTACTGGGGCCGCGCTCCACAAAAGGAGGGCTCGTGGTTCCGTCTGCTGTTCGTGGAGGATTGGGCGCTCACCAGCCGCGCGCGCAAGCTCATGCAGGTGCTCTTCAACGGCCGTAATACCATCATCGAGTTCGATGTTCCGATCTCCCTGCGCAGCCTCCTTGGCGAAGAAATCGGAATAGCCGTGCGGGGGCGCCGTGTGGCGCGCGCATTGCGCATTCTTTATGCCAAACACCGGGCAGCCCGCATTGGCCCCGATCTCTCCCACCGTCGGACCATCGTAACCAGGGTGCTTCGAACGCGCGCCGTCCGCGCGGTCGTGGCGCAGGAGATGCGCGAGAAGAAACTCTCTCGTCATCAGGCGATTCTGCGTGCAAAGCGCTACGCGGAAGAAATTGCGGCCAACTACTCGCACGCCTTCATCCGTTTCATGGAACGTGCGTTGGCCCGACTGTGGAACCGCCTTTACGACGGCGTCGAGTTCGGACACGTCGACACCCTCGAACGCACGGCGGAAGGCAATGAGATCGTTTACGTTCCCTGCCACCGCAGTCACATGGACTATCTGCTGCTGTCGTATGCGATCTATGTGAATGGTTATGCCATTCCGCATATCGCGGCCGGTATCAATCTCAACCTGCCGGTCGTCGGTCGGTTCCTGCGTAAGGGCGGCGCCTTCTTCATCCGCCGCAGTTTCCGCGGCAATGCTCTCTATACCGTGGTGTTCATGAAATACCTCGCGGCCATCATGGCGCGCGGTCACTCGATCGAATACTTCATCGAGGGCGGGCGCAGCCGCACGGGCCGGCTACTGCAGCCGAAGACTGGGATGCTGTCGATGACGGTGCGCAGTTTTCTGCGCGATCCCGCGCGGCCGGTCGTCTTTCTGCCCGTCTATTTTGGCTATGAGCGCATCGTCGAGGGTACGACTTACGTCGGAGAGCTCTCGGGCAAGCCGAAGGAGAAGGAGAGCGTCTTCGGACTCATCCGCACGCTTCGCAAGCTCAAGGAGCGCTTCGGGAAGGTCCACGTCAATATCGGTGAGCCGATCCCGCTCGCCGACGTGCTCGACCGGCACGACCCCGAGTGGCGTACCAGGGAGATCGAGGACGACACACGCGTTCCGTGGATAGGCCGCGCGGTCGACGATCTCGCGGGCACCATCATGCGTAACATCAACTCGGCAGCGGCGGTCACGCCAATCGGTCTTCTCGCGATAACGTTGCTCGCGACCCCCCGCCAGGCGCTGCCGGAGGCGGACCTCCTGCGGCAGATGGATCTTTACCGAACGCTGCTGAGGGGCTTCGCATACAGCGAACGTGTGACCGTCACCGAGTTGACGGGTGCGGAGATACTCGCGTACGGCATTTCCATGCAGGTCATCTCGCGCCAGCCGCACGGTCTTGGCGATATCGTGCGCATGAGCGATGAAAGCGCGGTTCTGGCCACCTATTACCGCAACAATATTCTGCACCTGTTTGCAATGCCATCCCTCGTGGCGTGCGTGTTCGCGAGCAACTCTCGAGTGCGCACCGAGGACATCCAGCGCCTCGCGTGGCGGATCTATCCGTACATCGCGGCCGAGCTGTTCCTGCGATGGAGCGAGGATGAGCTGCCGGGTGTCGTGAACGGCGTACTCGCGTGCCTCGAGGAACATGGATTACTCGAATGCGACGCCGATCGGAGCGAGTGGCACAGGCCGCCGCCGACGTCCCTCAAGGCGATGCAACTGTCGCTGCTCGCCCAGGCGACGATCCAGACGGTCGAGCGCTACTATCTGGCCATTGCGCAACTCGTGAAGGCCGGTAGCGGGCAGATCAGCCAGTCGGTGCTCGAAGAGCGCTGCCAGCTGACCGCGCAGCGCATGGCCATGCTCTACGGGCTCAATTCCCCCGAATTCTTCGACCGCACGATGTTCGAGAATTTCATCGACTTGCTGCGCAGCCGCCAGGTGATCCGCAACTCGAGCGGCGGCAAGCTGGAGTTCGATGAGCTTCTGATGCGCGTTGCGGCGGACGCACAGTTTGTCCTGAACGAGCAGCTTCGGCACAGCATCCTGCAAGTGACGCATAGTTAAAGGCCTCATTCGACCAGTAACTTGCCGCCTCGCGGCGCTGAGTCGTAGACTCTGCCGTGCACCGACTGTAGCGGTTTGCATTCGACAACAAAAAAGGATCGCGACAGGCGCAACCGGCAGGAGGCGAGCAGGTCAACGCAAGTCACGAACGGATGCGGGCGGCATGCACGGGTCGAAGGACGGCAAGCGTCCTCGCGGATCCAGGCCCGCCAGGCAGGGGGGAACATGAGGAAAGTTCAAATAGGGCAACGCCCTGCGTGGGCCGCGACGATGGTCGCCGTGTGCCTGGGATGGGGCTGCGCCGGGACCGCGGTCGCAGTCGGCTTCAAAAGCGCGTCAGGCGATCTGACCGGAAGCTGGGATACGACCCTCAGTTTCGGTCAAGGCTGGCGGGTCTCGGGTCAGGACTGCCGTCTCATAGCTACCGCGGACGGCGGCTGCGGCCGCTCGCCGAACATCGACGACGGCGATCTCAACTACCACAAGGGAGACGTCTTCAGCCGCGCGGTGAAAGGAGTCACCGAGCTGTCGCTCAGCTACAAAGACACGCTCGGCGCCTTTGTCCGCGGCAGCGGCCTTTACGATTTCGGAGTGATGGACGGCAACACCCGCCGCACGCCGCTCTCGCATGAAGCGAAGGATCTCGTCGGCAGCTACACGCGGCTCCTCGATGCCTTCGGCTTCTGGCGCTTCCACCTCGGAACGCTGCCCTCCGAGCTGCGGCTCGGTAATCAGGTCGTGAGCTGGGGCGAGAGCACTTTCATTCAGGGTGGCCTCAACACCGTCAATCACTTCGACGTGTCCGCGCTGCGCGTGCCGGGATCCGAGCTCAAGGAAGCGCTGATGCCGGACCCGATGGCGGTGTTCAATCTGCAGCTCAGCGATCATGTGAGCACCCAGCTCCTGTATCTCTTCAGCTGGCACGACACGCGCCCCGAGCCCGCCGGCTCGTATTTCAGTAGCAACGACTTCGCGGTGCCCGGCGGACAGCGTGTGCAACTCGGCTTCGGCGCGTTCTCCGATCAGGGGGTGGATTTCCGCCCCCTCGGCGGTGCGTTCACGCCGGGTTTCGAGACTGTTGCGCGCCTGCCGAACCGGACTCCACGCGACGCCGGCCAGTACGGCGTCAACTTCAAGTTCTACCTGCCGAATTTCAACAACGGCACCGAGCTCGGCCTGTACTTTCTGAACTATCACAGCCGGCTGCCGGTCGTTTCGGCGGTGACGGGGACGCAGGCGGGGCTCGGCAACGCCTTCGGAGCGCTGAACGCAGTCGGCGCGGCCGCTCAGGCGCTCGCCGCCGGCTTGCCGTATGCCGCCGCGATTGCTACCGGCGCGGCCGTAGGCGTGCAGCGGGCCGCCGCGACTGGAGGCAATCTCAGCGCCGCCGTCGCGCAGCAGTACGCCACGATCGGAGCCAATACGCTGCGCGCGGGCGGAAATGTCACGGCGCAGGCGACGAACATCGCTACCAGCGAGTACGCGAAGAGCGCCGCCTATTTCGCGGAGTTTCCGGAAAACATCAAGATGATCGGCGCGTCCTTCAATACTCAGGTGCAGAAAACCGGCACCGCCCTGCAAGGCGAAGTCACGTATCGGCACAACGTGCCGCTGCAATACGACGACGTCGAGCTGTTGTATGCATCCCTGACGCCGTTCGAATCGGGAATCGCGAATCTGCGCGGTACGCCTCTGCCGCCCACCTGTTTGGGGGGCGCAGCCGCGACCCTCACGCGCTGCAATCAACTGGGTGGCTATGGCGTCAATCAGGAAGTCCGGGGCTGGGGCCTGCATGACACGTGGCAGGCGCAGTTCACCGCCACGCAGAGCTTCGCGAACGTACTGAAGGCCTCGCAACTCATACTGGTGTTCGAAAGTGCGGTGGACTTCGTGCCGGGCCTGGAGAGCAAGTACAGCGGCGGGCCCGCGGGACGCGGCCTGCGTTACGACGGTCCCGGCACGAGTGTCAGCGGCAACGCCGCGCTCGCGGGATTTCAGTTCGGCGCAGTGGAGCCGGGGAATCGATTTCCGGACCGTACGTCGTGGGGTTATGTTCTTGCGGGTCGGCTGGAGTATCCCAACCTGCTCGGCGCCTGGAACATCCTGCCCAACTTCTCGTGGCAGCACGACGTCAATGGCACCTCGCCGGGCCCGGGCGGTAACTTCGTCAAGGGTCGTCATGGCCTGACGCTCGGTATCGGCGCCAATCTACAGGCGAAATGGGGCGTCGATGTGTCCTGGACGCAGTTTGGCGGCGCCGGCCGGTACAACCTGCTGAACGATCGCGACTTCGTCCAGGCCAGCGTCAAATACTCGTTTTGAAGCCGCGTAGCGTTCACGGGCACGCGTAAGGGGTTTTAAATGAAGAAACTGAACGGACTCGCGGCGGCGCTGCTTCTGGCCGGAGCGGCGTGGGTCGGGTGTGCGTGCGCGGCGGTGAGCCCGCAGGAAGCCGCGCGGCTCGGTGCGGATCTCACCCCGATGGGAGCGGAGAAGGCCGGCAACACCGACGGCACGATTCCCGAATGGACCGGCGGGCTCAAATCCGCGGCCGTTGCCGGCTTTCCGGACTATCGCACCGGCGAGCACCACCCGGACCCGTACGCGAACGACAAGCCGCTTTTCACGATCACAGCGGCGAACCTGAGCCAGTACGCGGCGAAGCTCACGGAGGGACACAAAAAGCTGCTGCAGACGTATCCCGACTACAAGATCGTCGTCTATCCGACCCATCGCAGCGCTGCGCAGCCGCAGCGAATCTACGACGCGACGAAGCGCATCGCGACGACGGCGGCCCTCGTGCCGGGCGGCAACGGTGTGACCGGGGCAGCGGAGGGAATACCGTTTCCCATTCCGAAGCAAGGCCTCGAGGTGTTCTGGAACCATGTGCTGCGCTACCGCGCGGATGCCGTCTTGCGCATCTATGGCCAGGCGCCCGTGACCGCCGGCGGCAGCTACACGCTCGTGCAGTTCAAGGAAGACACCCTGCTCCAGTATTCCCTGCCGGGTGCGACCGAGGCGGGGCTCAACAACATCGTCGCCTATTTCATTCAGGAAACCACGCAACCCGCGCGCCTCGCAGGCGAGATCCTGCTCGTACACGAGACACTCGATCAGACGAAGGAAAACCGCAAAGCGTGGATCTACAACCCCGGCCAGCGCCGCGTGCGCCGCGCGCCCAATGTCGCCTTCGACAACCCCGGTACGAATGCCGACAACCTGCGCACGTCCGATCAGCTGGACATGTACAACGGCAGCCCTGAGCGGTACGACTGGAAGCTCGTGGGCAAGAAAGAGATCTACGTTCCCTACAACTCGTACAAGCTGCATAGCGGCGGGTTGAAATACGCCGATATCCTGAAGAAGAACCACATCAACCAGGACCTCGCGCGTTATGAGCTGCATCGCGTGTGGGTCGTCGACTCGACCCTGAAGCCCGGCACCAGTCATCTCTACAGCAGGCGTACCTTGTACGTCGACGAGGATTCCTGGCAGATTCTGGCCGTCGACTGTTATGACCGGCGCGGCGAGCTGTTTCGCGTCCAGGAGGGGCATGTCATCAATTATTACGAGTTGCCTGTTCTGTGGACGACGCTCGAGCTCGTGATGGATCTGTCGAACGGCCGCTACCTGGCACTGGGCCTTCAGAACGAGGAGCCCAGATCGTATGACTTCACAATCAAGCGCACGGCGTCCGACTATCAGC
>JAQGOG010000041.1 GCA_028293765.1 Gammaproteobacteria bacterium | reverse complement strand
CGTTCGCAGTAGGCGAGTTCTCGGCGATGGCGCTGCGCGATGGCGCGCTGGAGTTCGCCAACGACAACCAAACATTCGGAGTCGGCCGTACTCACGAAGAGATGACCGCGCTGCTCACGGCCGCCGGTCTCCCCACGGACAAGCTGCACCTCAGTATTCAGCCGCTGCTGGTGAAAACCTCCGACCGCATGCTGCTGTTCGACACCGGGGCGGGCGCGAATATGGGCTCCAGCGGCGGCCGGCTTGCCGCATCCATGGCCGCCGCCGGCGTCGATCCGCGAAGTGTCACCGACCTTTTCATTTCGCATGCACACCGGGATCACGTGGGCGGTCTTCTGAATGCCCACGGGAGCCTGGCTTTTCCCAACGCCGCAATTCACATCTCCTCGCTCGAATGGGCGTTTCTGAAGGGCATGAATGCCGAGACGGCCGCCAGCGTCGCGATTGCCCAGCACGCGACCTTCATCGCTGCGATCGCGCCCAAAGTCGTTGAGTTCGCGCCCTCCGCGGACATCCTCCCGGGCATCGTCAAGGCGGTGGAGATCCGGGGCCACACCCCGGGCCATTCGGGCTACCTGATCACCTCCGGCCAGAGCTCACTGCTCTACATCGGCGACGCCATGCACCACTTCGTCGTCTCGGTGCAGAGGCCGGACTGGACCGTCAACTTCGATGCCGACGCACTCACCGCGGCAGCGAGCCGCCGCGACCTGCTCGCCCGAAGCACCGCGAGCGGCCAGCGTCTGTACGCGGTGCATTTTCCGTTTCCGGGACTGGGCAGGGTGGAACGCCGCGCGGGCGAATTCGTCTGGGTTCCGGAACAGGCCGACGGTCCTGGCCGGCCACGCCGTATGGTGCGCTGAGGTGTTCCTCTCCCTGTGCAAAACCTATCTCCGAAACTGCCTGCAGGTGGCTTCAGAGGATTCGCGCGCCGGGCGAGCGAAGCATGTAGAGCGTAGAAATCTGTCTTTTTGTCACGTCACGACGATCGGCCGACCGCGGGTGATGATTAGAGTGTGCTCAAACTGTGCACCTCTGCTTCCGTCGGGCGAGCGTAGAGTCCATCCATCAGCGTCCTCAACTGCGATTGTTGCACCCGTCGTCAGAAACGGCTCGATCGTGATGACGAGACCTTCTCGCAATATGGTTCGGTCCTGTGGATGAAACGTATTCGGGACCTGGGGATCCTCATGGATGTGGCGTCCAACCCCATGTCCGCAGAGGTTGCGAACGACCCGGAAGCCACAACTGTTCGCCCGGCGCTCGACAGCACGGCCAATGTTGCGCAGGGGTGCACCCGCCCGTGCCTGCGACATGCCGTCTTCAAGCGCGAGACGTGTCGCCCGCAGCAACGCGCTCGCCTGCGCAGAGACTGTTCCGACCGGAAAGCTGGCGCCAGTGTCGGCCCAGTAGCCATCAAGTTCAGCTGAAACATCGATGTTGACGAGGTCGCCTGCGCGCAGCACGCGTTCCGGCGACGGGATGCCATGAGCGAGCTCATCGTTGACGCTGATGCATGTGACAGCTGGGAATCCATACGCGAGCTGTGGAGCTGACCGGGCGCCGTACCGGTCCAGATGCTCTTTTCCGATGGCGTCGAGCTCCGCGGTGGTCACGCCCGGGACGACATGAGTGCCCATGGCGTCACGTGCCGCGGCAACAGCGGCGCCGATGCACTTCAGCCCTTCAATATCGTGCTCGTCATTGACCGACATCATTTGCTCCGCAGCGTGGGGGACAGTCCCGTTCCTTCTACCGTATCCCGATCTCCCGGACCACTCCGCTCGGATTCGGAACGCCGTTGTGTTCGCCCTCGGGAAATTTGTCCGGCACGGGTGACTGGTCGCTTTTGGCCCGGGCTGTGGCGATCACCACATGCGAACGCGAACCGGGATTGCAGGAACAGCGTGTCGCGCTTCTTCGCGACGATTCCACCGAAGGCTGCAGAACGCCATTCAGCGCTGCTTACTCTGCGATTAAGAACTGTTTCACAATTGACCACTGGCGCCGAACTCGCGGCAGTACCCATAACGATCTGCCTCGAAGGAGTGGCGGTCTAGAGTTCCGGCCGTGAGAAACCACTGCGCAGGCGCATTTGCTCAGAGCAGTGGATCGCGCACATCGAGGAACGAGAACTTGCGGAAGTCGCGATCGTGGGTACACACCGTCGTGACGCCATGGCCTGCAAGTATCGATGCAAGGTGCGCATCGGGAACCAGATTTCCGCGTGTCGGCACATCAGCGGTCGTCTTGCGGTAGGTCTCCCAGAAGCCTTCCTCCTCGCCGATAACGCGGCAATGTGGGAGGCTCAGCAGTGCCTCGACGTTGCGCATTGCTTCGTCATGCGTGAGTGGCCGCTCGAAAATGCTCGCGTGGGTCGCCATACGCAGGTAGCTCATGATTGTGAGCCACGCGAGGCAGAACACCTCGCGGCCATTAGCGCATTGCTCTAGAAACGCCGTGGCTTTCTCATGCAGCGGGCTGCTACCGTCGGAAGCGTACAGCAGGATATTGACGTCGACGCCGAAGCTCATCGCCCTATGTCGTCCATGGCATCGAGGAGCGCGTGCTTGTCGGCGAGATCGACACGTGCATGCATCGGCCGCGCGATCCATTTGAAAACCGGCGCCGCCGGTTGTGAACCGCGTTGCTGCGTGGTGGCGAGCGCCAGGGCGAGCAGATCTGATACCAACCGCCCGAGAGACTTGCCCTCACGCCGCTGCAGGCGCTTCAAGTCCTTGAGGATCGGATCATCGATGTCGATGGTGGTGCGCATGATGCGTGATGCTAAGGAATATCGCATCTGATGTCAAATGGTCTGCGGATCCGCGTCGCACGAGCTTGCCCGGAGGACGAAGGCCATCAGCCGCGGCGAGAGCGGGCCCCAGTGGCACGGGCGGCTGGACGCCGACAGAGCGGTCAACAAGTTCTGTTCTCGAGCCCGAACGCTGCAACCGCGTGCGCCCTACCCCTTGCTGTGCGCGATATACCCATCAATAACCCTCGCAAGCACCGTCATCGGCACATTGCCGGCGGCAACCACCGCATCATTAAAGCCTCTCAAATCGAAGCGGCCGCCCAGCGCCTTCTTTGCCTTGTCCCGCAGGCTCAGGATCCCCTGCTGCCCCACTTTATAGCCGCACGCCTGGCCCGGAACGACGCAGTAGCGATCCACCTCGCTCATAATTCCCTCTCGGGGTTGTCCAGTGGTCTCAACCATCCATGCGATCGTGCGCTCACGCGACCAACGCTGTGCATGCAAACCAGTATCCGCGAGCGCCTGCTGCTCGACGGTCTTGATGGCAACGAACCGCATGTTCGGTCGAGCCACCGCCTCGCAGATCGCCTCCGCATCCCGCGCGTCGTTCCTGTTGGTCTTAACGTACGACTTCACGAACTGCGGCGCCATCAGCTTGACCGTGTGCCCCAGTTCGCTGAGCTTGCGCGCCCAAAAGTGAGCGCTGCCGCAGGCCTCCATCCCAATCAGGCACGGCACCAGCTTGGCAAAGAAGCTCATCACTTCCGCGCGCTTCAGTGCCTTACGCAGCACCGTCTTGCCGCGCTCGTCCACCCCATGCACGTGAAACACGCTCTTTGCCAGATCAACGCCAATCGTCGTAATGTTCACCGTGGACGCTCCTGCCGGTTTTAGTGGTTGCTCGACACTTCCACTTTGGCACAACCGATGCCGTGCCGAGCAGGGGCGTCCATGCCATTAAATCCTGTCTGCGAAATTTCCTGCTGGCCAGCACGACACGCTCACGCACACTGATCGAGTCGCGCCGATACTGGAACAGCATCCGGCGCGGGAAATGGTTTGTTGAACAGGAATGCGTGGGCCGAAGGTCCGACTCGAGACAGCGTTTCAAGTCGCGCTTTTCCTTCAGCAACAGTTGGACGATGTCCAGTGGTAATCCACCACAACGCTAAACTAAATTCCATACGCTCGAACCACTCTCTGCGACGACGCATGATTTCCCGGTGCCCTTCGCTGCGGTAGACGAAGTTTGCCAGCGCGTCCAAGTCCCTCCACACCGACATGTTAACTGCGGTATTGGGATTGTCGAACGCCTTGATATCCATTGCGTTATTGCCTTCACCCACCAATCGCCATACAAATCCCGGCGCACGCTCTGCTAACACATTGACGCGCTCCAGATTGGCAATGAAATCGGCATTCACGGGATCGGTCATCGGTACGCGAAACGTCGCAATATTGATTTCGGCAAGCTGGTACTGCATCGCGGGCTCCCTGGTCGCATTCGAGGGAACGAGCGTATTCGGCGCGGATAGCCGCGTATTGAAGAAAATTACCCCTTGGAGCCGCAACGAACCCCTACGGAACTCAGGCCCGATACTGGCCCGGCGTGGCTGCGACAAGCTTCTTGAAACTTCGTTGCAGATGCGCCTGATCGGAGAATCCCGCTGCGAGGGCCACTTCCGCTATCGGCCGACCGCGACGAAGTTGCAAGCGGCTGAACTCGATGCGGCAATTGGTCAGGTATGCATGCGGCGTCAGCCCGTATTTGTCCTTAAACGCTCGAATCAGATACGAAGGTGACAGATCAGCCGCGGAACAGATCTCGCCCAGCTTGAGCGAACGCGCGTAGTTGTCTCTTATGAATTCCGCAGCGCGCACGAGGCCGCGATGTCCATACCGCGGCAAGTCCGGCGCGGGATTCAGTGCCTGGTGTGCTGCAGCGATGAATGTCAGTGCCGCACTGTGCTTCTGTAGACACTCTGCTCGCTCATCAGTGAGAACGTCATAGAGGCGATGCAGACCGGCATACAATCGGGGTTGTGTGGTGGCGGTTGTCGCGAACGGTCGAAAGTGTTGGTTTCGGCTGATTCCAAGATCCTGTTGAATGCCGATCAACCAAGGGACCTCAACGTAGAGCATGCGATATGACCAAGGCTCGTCGTGCCTCGGGTTGCACGCATGTGCGTCTCCAGGGTTCATTACAACCACCGATCCAGCGCCGATGCGTTCCCGCGTCTTCCCGTTCAAGTAGGTACAGCGGCCATTCGTGACGATTCCAATGGAGAACGCTTCATGTGCATGTTTGGCGTAGCGGACCATGCGACCGTCGTGAACCGAACGCGCTTCGATAAACGGAAGTGTGTCGTCGCGCCAGAACCTTGGCAGGGCCAGCTCTCGTACCGAAGCGACCATGTTCTTCGCCCTCCAAATCCACCAGTTCTCGAGTCCTACAGTCGTTTACTGTATCGTAGACGGACGCCGAAGCCAGCGCCGCGTGAAGAAACGAGCCCTGG
>JAQGOG010000022.1 GCA_028293765.1 Gammaproteobacteria bacterium | reverse complement strand
GCATGGGACTTTCCTTTTCGAATGGGATGGGAACAGAGGGGAGACGGTCAGACACGTGGCCTGGCGGGTGTCGTGATCATCGAAAACTGGCGCAGATCGATATCGCCGGCGACGAGATCAGGGGTGTCCTTCAGGAAGGCCTGCAGGTGTGGAGCCCGCATGTGGGCCTCCAGACCCTCGGCGGAGCGCCAGTTCTCGTAGACGAACCAGACGTCGGCATCGTCGATTGACCGGTGGAGGTCGTAGTTGAGGCATTCGGCCTCGGCGCGGGTGGGATCGACGAGAGCCGACAGGGCTGAGCCCAACGCTTGGGTCTGCCCTGGCCGGGCGCGGAAAAACGCGAAGTTCGTTAGCTGGGACATGGAGGATTTCCCTGCAGAGGAAGTGCGAGATGCCGTTGTCTAGCGGCGCCTCGCGAATGGTTAGGATCAGGCGTTGAGGATTTCGGCGAGGCGCTCGCCGATGATCACGCACGGCGCATGGGTGTTGCCCGTGGTGATGGTCGGCATGATCGAGCCGTCGGCGATGCGGAGTTTGTTCACGCCGTAGACCCGTAGCTGTGCATCAACGACCGAGAGGTCGTCCTGCCCCATCTTGGCGGTGCAGGTCGGATGGTGCATCGACATGGCCCCGTCCCGGATCAGGTTGTCCAGTGCCTCGCCCTCGAGATCTCCAGGCAGGATCTCGCGCTTGACGAAGGGCTTCATGGCCTCGGAATTTCCGAGCTCGCGGGTGATCTCCATGCTCCTGCGCAAGGCCGCCAAGTCGCGGGGATCGGTCAGCATGTTGGCGTGGATCTCCAACGCCTCTTTTGGGTTTGCCGACTTCAGCCGTAGGAAGCCGCGGCTTTCCGGCCGCACCAGGCCCGGACTGATGGACCAAACATTCTCAACGGCGTGTCGCCCGGTAACTTCGGAGAGGTAGGGCGCCTCGATTTGCCAGATATGGAGGTCAGGCGTGTTGAGCTCCGAACGGCTCTTGACGAAGAGGTTGGCCTCTGAGGCGTTGTTGCGCGTGGGGAGCGGCCCAGGGGCTTCCCACAGTCCGCCACCGATGACCGGATGATCCTGGAAGTTGCGGCCGACGCCCGGCAGGTGCGACACGGTGGCAATGCCGAACCGGTCGAGCTCCGCACGGTCGCCTATTCCCGACAACATCAGGGTCTTCGGGGTCTGGATCGCACCGGCCGACAGCACAACCTCGCTCGAGGCTTTGATCCTGCGGACTTCATTCTGCCACTCGAACTCTACGCCGGTGACTGTGTTGCCCTCGATGGTCAAGCGATTAACGTAGGCGCCAGTCAACACGGTCAGGTTGGCCTGATCCATCACCGGATAGAGGTAGCTGGAGGGAATGTTCAGCCGGCGGCCGTCGCGGATACGCACATTGGTGATCGCCGCGCCGCCCGGTCCTTCCTGCATGACGCCGTTCTGGTCGGCGAAGGTCGGGATCCCTAAGGACTCTGCGGCCCTGAGGAACGCCGGCGCGATAGAGCTTGGATTGGGAGCGGGCTGAACGAAGACCTCGCCGCCGCTACCGCGCCGTTGTGGATCCGGAGCGCCGTGCCAGTCCTCGATGCATCGGTAGATGTCGAGTACGTGCCGGTAATTCCACGCGTCGTCGCCGGCTTCCTTGGCCCAGTGGTCGAAGTCGTTCTTGTGGCCGCGAGCCCAGACCATCCCGTTGATGCTGGTACCTCCCCCGATGGCCTTGCCCATGGCCTGGGCGATCGAGCGGTTGTTGACGCTCGGGCTGCGTTCGGCGGCGAAGCTCCAGTCAAATTCGCCGCCCTGATTGAAGAACCAAGTCTCGGTGATCAGGATGCCGGGCTTCAGATCGTCGCCGCCCGCTTCGAGCAGGAGCACTCGAGCATCCGGGTTTTCAGCCAGGCGTCGCGCCACAACCGAGCCGGAGGCGCCGGAACCAACGACGATGTAGTCATAGCTGGCCCTCAGGGCGGCGCGCCGAGCCGCTTGGTTGGCGGCGATGGCCATGAACTTGTCAGCGGCATCGCCGATAGCCGGGGCGGGGAGGCCCAGGTTTGCGGCACGCTCGATGAAAGTCGCGCGGTCGATTTCCCGGGTGAGTAGTTGGCCTTCCAACAGCGCAAGCTTCACGCCGTTCGAAGCGGACGCGGTATCAAACATGGTAATTCTCCTGCCGGTGAGGTCGCGGCTACCGCCCGACCCGTGTAATTGACGAGTGAACGCTAAACGCGAGACCACTTGTCTGCAATGACACATACCCCTGGATTTCTGTCAACGTGCCCCAAGCCACATCGCGCCGCATCGTCATCACTGCCTACGAGGGCATCTCATTGCTCGACCTTGCGGGACAGTTGGGAGGCGTTCCGCCTGCGCGCCCGGGCGGACCACCTCTCGCATGCCGAATTTCGGTGGTACACCGGATACGACTCGCGCGGAGCGTCCGATCGCAAACGAGCGAGAGCAACCTCTTCCACCGGTCCGCTGCGCACCTCTCGCGCGAGGCCCCCCTAATGCACGACTTTGCCAGCGCCGACGTAGATTCTGTGGTGTATGTCGCACTGAGTGACAATGTGAGCACCCACCGGCTGTTCTGGCTTTGCGACCAGAAGCCGCTCGGGCCGATGTAGTTTCCCGTTTGGCGGAGCATTGTGCTCCAAGTCTCGAGGATCACCGTTGCCTCCTTCAGTGCTGCGGCGAAAGCGCCCCGGATAAGATGTTCGTGCGAAAACCCACAGTGCCCATGTTGGCAGTTAGCGCAGCTGTACCTCTCGTCATGTCCGGGAGAGAAGCTATCCACAATTGCGCTGGAAGTCGTTCTGCGAAAGTGCTGTTTTTGTTCGGAAGCCGTGACGGTGGCGAAGGCGGCGCTAGCGGCCAGGACGTTCACGTCACCATGGGTTGGGCCGATGGTCTGCATGCCGACCGGTAGGCCGTCAACGATGAAAGCTGTCCATCTCGGCCAACGAGGCGGCTATGTTGGACAGCTTGCTCAATCCCCCTTGGATGTAGGCCGCGCAAAGCGTAAGAAATGCGATGCTATGCATCACTCGGCCCGTCATTGCGCGTTCAAAAGTACTGGCTGCTTTCCGGATGCCCAACGTGTTGTTTTGCACGGATGCGCTCCTGGCGCTCGTGCGCGACAGGCCGGCCGCCTTCACCACACAACCGATCT
>JAQGOG010000007.1 GCA_028293765.1 Gammaproteobacteria bacterium | reverse complement strand
TCACAAGCGTCCCCCCGACCACGAAGGGCAGCGTAGGTACGGAGCGGAAGAACACGAAATTGACGCTCTGCCAGACGACAAACAGGGTTGCGATGTACAAGCCAACGACCTGCCCGAATTCCAGCGGCGCCAGGTTGAGAAACAGGCCGTAGCCGAACAGCAGGCAGGCCCCGCCCGGGAATAGCCCAATCCGCAGCGGTCCGGCGTGCGCGTAGAGAGCGATCCTCACGGTCCCCACTCACCTCCAGGGTGGTCGCAATCAACAGGAAGATCAGGGGATGGATATTTTGCACGAGCTTCCTCATAGAGATCGCGTACCACGGTGTTCTAACTCTTCAGTGCCTTGCGCAGCTCCGCCAGCTGCCTGCGCTGGGCTTGGCCGGAGAGCGGATACTTCAATTCGAGCCCGCGCAGCGTTTCGATGACGATACGGGAAACGATCAACCGGGCGTTGTGCTTGTCGTCGGCCGGCACCACATGCCAAGGGGCCGTCCGGGTGCTCGTCGCGCTCAGGCAGTTCTGGTAAGCCTCCTGGTATTGATTCCAGAACTTACGCTCCCGGATATCGGCGGCATTGAATTTCCAATTCTTTTTGGGATCCTCGATGCGCCGCAGGAACCGGTTGCGCTGCTCTGCCTTCGACAGGTGGAGAAAAACCTTGACGATACGCGTCCCATTACGATGCAGGTGGTCTTCCCACGCCACGATTGACTGATAACGCCCTTGCCAGAGGTCGGGCGAGGTCAACACGGCGGCCGGCAGACGCTGGGCGTCGAGCAGTTCCGGGTGGACGCGAACGATCAGGACCTCCTCATAGTGAGAGCGATTGAAGATGCCGATCCGGCCTCTTTCCGGCAGCCGGCGTGTCGTGCGCCACAGAAAGTCGTGCGCCAGCTCCTCGGGGCCGGGCTGTTTGAAACTGAAGACCTCGCACCCCTGAGGATTCACGCCGGACATGATGTGCCGGATGGTCCCGTCCTTTCCCGCCGCGTCCATGCCCTGCAGGACCAGCAACAGCGCATGCCGACCGTCGGCATAGAGCAGTTCCTGCTGCGCGCTGAGCTGCTCGATGTGCTCCTCGAGCTTCTTCCTGTAATGCTTCCGGGACTTGTAGAACGCCTCCACCCTCGTGGGCCACTCGTCGAGTCTGACCTCTTCGCCGGCGGCGACACGGAATTTCTCAGGGTCGATCTTCATGTCGAGAGCTTCGCAAGACTCACTTTTGGCGACAGCATGGATCTTATCCCGCCGCGAATGAGTCTTCACGATTCGAGCCGCGCCAAGCTCACTCCTGGCACGCGACGTGGACTTCAGGCTTGCGGTATTACACGGGGGGCGGCAACTGATGCTGTAAGTCGCACCGGACCTTGCATCGAGCCCGGACCAGCGTGAGAGAGCGCGAGCCGGAGCACGAAGGCCCGGCTCGCACTCCGGTTCGACTACATGTTGCGCGGAGGGTCGCTGTAGCTGCGCTTGGAGGGCTGCTTGCGGTCGTGAGATCGTTCCAGCTTCGTTCCGGTGATGTGATCGTCCGGTATGGTTGGAGCAAAGGTCGGCAGGTTTTTCGCACGCACCTCGGTTGCGGCTTCGAACCCCGATGCCAGCCTGATCAGCGTGGGCTCGCTGAAAGCAGTGCCGAAGAAACTGATTCCCAACGGTATCTCAAACACCATCCCCGCAGGCACCTGCACGATTGGATAGCCCTCGGCCGCCGCAAGGCCCGAGCTGCCGAACACGAAGTGATCACCGTAGAGCAGATCCGTCGCCCACGCCGGGTTGTCGGTCGGTGCCACGATCGCATCGAGATTGAAATCGTGCAGCGCCTTGTCGATGCCGTTCACTGCCGACAGGCGATCGATCTCCAGCGCCTGGTTGTACGTCATCCCGCTGAAGTCCGACTGCGGAGCATCCCCGCCGACCGCGAGCGCATCAGCCTGCTCGAAGACATCCTGTCCGAAGAAAGGCATCTCGGCGTCGGCATTGGCGTTGTTGAAGGCGATAGCGTCGGTCAACGTCTTGCCAGCCATCGGCACCCCCGCGCGGGTAGCGAAATAGCTGCGCACATCGTCCCGGAATTCATACAACAGAACCAGGAGCTCGCCGTCCGCCGCGGGAAAGGTAAAGCCCACTCCATTCGGACCGTCGAGCTCGATGACAGTGGCCCCCGCGGCCTTGATCGCGGTAACCGCCGCATCGAAAGCCGCCACGACGGCTGCGGGAGCGCTGTCCACTCCCTGCCGCGTCACGCCGATGCGAGCACCCTGCAGGCCGTGAGGGTCCAGGAACTTCGTGTAGTCGGTCGGAATGTTCGTCGGCCGCGCGCGTCCCTTCCAGCCCAGGGGAACCGTCCCAGTCGCCGCATCGCGTCCGTCGAACGTACGGCTCTGGATAACCCCAAGCGCCACGGCTGCATCAGCCACAGTACGACCGTGCGGGCCGACTGTGTCCTGAGTGTGCGCGATGGGGACCACACCGGCTCGGCTGGTCAGCCCCACCGTGGGTTTGATACCCACGACGCCGTTTGCGTTGGCCGGACACACGATGCTGCCATCGGTCTCCGTGCCGAACGAGACCGCGGCAAAGTTGGCCGAGGCTGCGGCGCCCGAGCCGGAACTCGAGCCGCAGGGATTGCGGTCGATTCCGTAAGGGTTGTGAGTCTGGCCACCGACGGCCGACCAGCCACTGATGGAGAAGTTGGAACGGAAGTTCGCCCACTCGGACAGGTTCGTTTTGCCGAGAATGACGGCCCCGCCAGCCCGTAATTGAGCGGCGACGGTGGAATCGCGTGCCGGGGGAGCACCGGCCAGTGCCAGCGAGCCGGCTGTCGTCTGCATCCTGTCGCCGGTATCGATGTTGGCCTTCAGAAGAACCGGAATGCCGTGCAGGGGCCCCAGCACGCGGCCCTGTCTGCGCAACGCATCCGCCTGGCGTGCCATCGCGATCGCATCCGGGTTCAGCTCGATGATCGCGTTGACGCCCGGCCCATCCTGATCGAGCTTCAAAATGCGCGCGATGTATTCACTGGTCAACCGCTCCGACGTGAGACGGCCGGCGGCCATCTCGGCCTGAAGCTGCGCCACTGTCGCCTCACTGTAGGCGAACCGGAACTCGTGATGCGAGTCGTTATTGGGCGGCTCGGCGCCGGCCGTCAGTGGCAACAGCGCTAACGCAGCCGCCAGAATCCGTCCTGTCATTCGGGATGTCATAGCGATCCTCCTAAAGAATGTTGCGGGGAAGTGGCAGGAAGATTGTTCCAACGGCGGATGCCGCCCAACGACGGCTGCCAATGAGGCACCGCAACGCGAACCCGCGTTGGGCCGGCGCGTAACGCTCCAAGAAATTCTCCCTGCGACGTTTCTTTTTTTGCCGGCGGTGGAAGGCTTTGCTTCTCCACCTGCAGCAATGCCTGTTGATGCTACTCGCGCGGATTTCGCAGCGTCAATTCGGAAACAACGCTCGGCTGACACGGGGAACGCCGCTGCCGCGCCGAGCGCTCCACGGCACGGCGTAGCTGAAGTCCGAGCCACGGCGGCGGGGCCGCCGCCAGCCGATCGGATTGCAAGCAACCCCTATGGGAAGAAGGCAATGACACCTGGACTAACCGTGCCCCAGCGGCATGGCGTTCGGACCCGACGGCCGTTTGTATATAGGGACTTTTGGAGCCGCGCCGGCCGGCGTTGGGCGGGATTCTATGGTTTTCCTCGGTGCGCAGTGGCGCTTGAACAAGTCACGCCGATCGGTTCTCATGCCTCGTGAGGCGATCGCCTGACGCGTTCGCCGCGCTCAACTTCCACTGCCACTACGAAATATGCCCTACATTCCCCGCACCGACCGCTACGAAACCATGACCTACCGCCGGGCCGGGCGGAGCGGACTCGACCTGCCCGCAATCTCGCTGGGACTTTGGCAGAATTTCGGCGGCGCGGACGTGTTCGAGACCGGCCGCGCAATATTACGCCGTGCATTCGACCGCGGCGTAACCCACTTCGACCTCGCGAACAACTATGGGCCGCCCTACGGCTCCGCCGAGGAGAATTTCGGGCGCGTGCTGAGCGCCGATTTTGCCGCCCACCGCGACGAACTGATCATCTCCACCAAGGCGGGTTGGGACATGTGGCCGGGACCCTATGGAGGCCCGAGCGGCAGCCGCAAGCACCTGCTCGCCAGTTGCGATCAGAGCCTGAAGCGCCTGGGGCTGGAGTATGTCGATATCTTCTACTCGCACCGGGTCGATCCGGCGACGCCCCTCGAGGAAACGATGGGCGCGCTGGCACACCTCCACCGCCAGGGCAAGGCGCTCTACGTTGGTATCTCCTCCTATTCGCCGGCCCTGACTCGCCGGGCGCACGCGATCCTGAAGGCGGAGGGGGTGCCGTTGCTGATTCACCAGCCCAGCTATTCGATGCTCAACCGCTGGATCGAGGCACAGTTACTCGGGACATTGGCCGAGCTCGGTGTGGGTTGCATTGCCTTCTCGCCGCTCGCGCAGGGCATGTTGACGAACAAATACCTGCAAGGCGTGCCGGATGACGGGCGCGCTGCCAGGAACACCTCCCTGTCGCGGAGCCTGCTCACCGCGGAAAACATCGGGCGCATCAACGCACTCGATAAAATCGCGAAGGAGCGGGGCCAGACCCTCGCGCAGATGGCGATCAGCTGGGTCCTGCGCGATCGGCGCGTCACCGCGGCGCTGATCGGAGCCCGCACCGTAGCACAGCTCGACGAGTCCCTCGACGCGTTGCGACTGCTGAACTTCAGCGCGGATGAGATCGCCCGGATCGATCAGTACGCCACGGAGGGCGGCATCGACCTGTGGAAGGTTTCGTCCACCCTCGGCAGTGCCGATTAACCGACCCGGGTCAGCTGCCGGCACGAGGTCCGGCCAACGGTCCGCGCGAAGCGGAAGGACTGTTCCGCCTGGTCGCGCGCGAACCGCCGGTCGGGAGAGGGATCTGGAACTCGCCTTGCGGAACCAGGTCGTGAGAGTGCGGGCGCGCACCAATCTGCCTCAGGCTCTCTCGGCGACGTCCCATGGAGGCGGTGTGTGGGTAGATTCGATCAAGTGATCGACGAAGGTGCGTATCTTGAGCGGCAGGTGCTGACGACTGACGTAAAGCACGTAGAGCTGGAGATGCCTGAGCGGATGCCTGGTGAGGACGGGGCACAGCGCGTCTTTGAACATAGGGTCTTCAAGCATCATGCGCGGGAGCGCGGCGAGACCAACCCCGGCGCTGACCGCGTGCGCGACCGCGACCGTCATCGAGCCGAAGCGAAGGACCACCCGTGCCGGAACTTCGATGTTGCCGCTCGGACCGGTAACGTACCAGGACTGCCCATTGCCAATCATGACACAGTCGTGTTGGGCGAGATCCCCCGGAGATTGTGGCGCTCCACAACGCCTCACGTATTCCTTTGAGGCCACTATGACGAATGGCATGGGTCGGAGGGGACGCGCAATCAGACCGGCCGGAAGTTGGTCGGCCGTGGCGCGTATCGCAAGATCGTAACCTTCCTCGACGAGGTCGACGAATCGATCTTCGAACGAAATGTCCAGCACGACTTCCGGACAGCGCTGCCGATAATCCGCGACCAGGTCCACCAGCAGTCGACTTGCGCTCCAGGATGGAGCGGTCACGCGCAGCGTGCCACGCGGCACGCCGCTCACGGACCCGATCGCCAGTTCCGCCTCTTCAACCTCTTCGAGGATGACCTTACTGCGCTCAAAAAAGAGCTTGCCGGACTCGGTGAGACTCAAGCTGCGGCTGCTGCGATTGAGCAGGCGGGTTGCCAGATGTTTCTCGAGGTGCATGAGATGCTTGCTGGTCATCGCCGTGGAAAGACTCAACCGCTCCGCAGCTCCCACGAAACTGCCCGATTCGACGACCTGTCGGAAGACCTTCATGCTCAGCAGAGTGTCCATCGCGGACATAGTCTACTCCAACGCTTGAACGTTGGTCCCCGCGCGATGGGTTCGCGCCATACGGGAAGTCCCCACGAGCCTCGCTCAGTGTTGGACCGGTTCAGCCTTTCTGCGCGCGTCGTGGTCGGCAGCTTGGCCCTGGTTGCCAGCGAGCATTTTGATCAGCTGGATCGGCAGGGCCATGACCAATCCGATCAACAGGGCCAGGGCGATCACGAAAGCAAAGAGAACTTGCACCAGGGTCCGCATGTGAATCTCCTTCCCAGCGTCACACATCCTGTCGGTTTGCGTCGCACTTTCGATTGCACACCCGCAAGAGGCGCACTCAACCTGTCTGATCCTCGATGGACACCGTACTCCCAGCCGGTGTGGTGAACAATTCGCGTTTCGTTGACGCAGCGTTTCACGACAGTCAATGTTCGTTCGCCGGGAAAGTCTGCGTCACACGACGACGTCCGCTTTTGTTACTGTCCTGAAACGTACCCTCTCCACAAAGGGGGATTGTCAGCAAGGGGCGGATAAATAAACTTACCGCGGAAGGATCATCTGGCAAACTGTCTCACGACAGCGACGTGCTGTGGAATTTTGAGAAATTTCTGGTGGACCGGCAAGGCTTCGCCGGCGAGCGTTTTTTCCCCGGAGACGCCACCGGACGATCCAGTCATCGTTGCTGCAATCGAGGCGGGGCTCGCACAGCGCTCAATTGGGCCGGCAAGCGGCAGTGGGTACTCTGCGCGCGGCTGCGTCAGCGCGATCCGGCGGCCACCGCAGCGATCGGCCGTCGTGACAGCTCACAGTCGAGGCATGATTCGTCTGGTGACCGCGCTTCGAAGCGCGGCCATGCTAGGCCCCGTGCGCCGGCTGACCGCTGTGTCTGTCCTGTGCTTCCCAAGCGCGGTGGCAATGGAAATGAAACTGTAAGCTCCGCCCGGTTGCCGGCGGCGGAAGCTCGACCTCGTATTCGATCTCGTGCGCTTTGATGGAGCGGGCGCAAAAGCTGCACACAGCGCCAGTGCCACTCCCGGCCCAGGTCCGTACGGGTTCCTGGTAAGCGGGAATCTGCCAGTCGCCCCGTTCAGAATTTCCAGTGCTGTCCTGCACATCAGTATCCAAGCGCGCGCTCCTTCTTCCGACCAATGTGCAGCATCATCACGCGGCGGGGTGCGCGTCCGATGTACGAGCTCGTCGCCGTTGTCGCGTTGAACTTCGGCAAAAACTCGCCGTGAGCAATCGCGCTGCCAAACCCTCGCCTCGATGACGATCGCCAGAGGGAGTGCGCGAATTGGCTGACGTGTGGCACTTTACTTATCCCCCCCGGGCCGATCCATCCCCCTTTGTGGATATGCCGGCGCCTCGCGGGCGACCCACTACAAATGAGCTTAAGGCATACCAGGCCGTGGCCATTCCGCGTTCTTGGCACAGCCTCGCTGGTGACGTTAACTATCGTGAAACGCCGCATCAACAAATATCGGATTGTTGGATCCCGCAGCGGAAGAATACAGTGCTGATCCGGGGTCACACAGCGAGTCCACTCGCGCCGATTTCGCGGTGTCTTGCAGGAGACGTAAATGCTTCGCGTGGTGGTTGATATTTCTGAAGCGATTTCCGCGGTTTTTCTTCTTGCCGTCGTGGCCCTGAACGCTTATGTCGTCACGCTAGCGATTCGTGCGAACAAAACGCCCGCTCCGCGCGAGCACGCGCCGACCCGGCGCTGACAAGGGAACCGGCGATGCCTCGACCCCCTTCAAGACAAAGGCGCTCATTGCGCACGGCGCCGTGATTCGCAGTACAGGTCTGCCGAGCTACGTGGGCGGATGACGCTCACGCGGTTCGATCTGCGCTCACCGCGAGCTCCTGGCACATCTGCTCGCGCATGACGAACTTCTGCACCTTGCCGGTGACGGTCATCGGAAACTCGCTCACGAAGCGCACGTAGCGGGGAATCTTGTAGTGTGCGATCTGCCCGCGGCAGAACTCCCGGATCTCGTCCTCGGTCACCGTCGTCCCCGGCTTCAACTGCATCCAGGCGCACACTTCCTCGCCGTATTTCTGATCCGGTACCCCGAACACCTGCACGGCCTGCACCTTCGGATGGCGATACAGGAACTCCTCGATCTCGCGGGGAAAGACATTCTCGCCACCGCGGATGAGCATGTCTTTCAGCCGGCCCGTGATGTTGCAGTAGCCTTCCTCATCGAGAGTGGCGAGGTCCCCCGTGTGCATCCAACCGGCTTCGTCGACGGCTTCCCGGGTTCGCTCGGGATCTTGCCAGTAGCCTTTCATCACGGAGTAACCGCGCGTCAACAGTTCGCCCTGTGAGCCGCGAGCGACGACGCGCCCCTGCGGGTCCACGACTTTGACCTGCAGGTGCGGATGGATTCGGCCGACAGTCGACACGCGCCGCTCGATCGAATCGTCCGTGCTGCTCTGGAAGCTTACGGGACTGGTCTCCGTCATGCCGTAAGCAATCGTCACCTGCTCCATGTGCATGTCGCGGATCACCCGCTTCATGACTTCGATCGGGCACGGCGCGCCGGCCATGATGCCGGTACGCAGGCTCGTCAGGTCATAGCTGGAGAATTCCGGATGCTCGAGCTCTGCGATGAACATCGTGGGCACACCGTACAGCACCGAGCAGCGCTCGGCTGCAACCGCTTCGAGAGTGAGTCTCGCGTCGAACCACTCCGCCGGGTAGACCATCGCCGCGCCGTGGGTCATGCAACCCAGGTTGCCCATGACCATCCCTAAGCAGTGATAGAGCGGCACAGGGATGCACATACGGTCGCGCTCGTGGAGTCGCAGTGCGCGAGCAACGAAATATCCGTTGTTGAGAATGTTGAAATGGCTGAGCGTCGCGCCTTTGGGTAATCCCGTCGTGCCGCTGGTGAACTGGATGTTGATAGCATCGTCCGGCTGCAATTCGTTTGAGAGGGCTTCCAGGCGCGCATGGTCTTCGGGACGCCCGAGTTGCATTACGGCATCGAAATTGAGACATCCGGGCGTGTCATGGGACCCAAGTCGGATCACGCTTTGCAGGTGGGGCAGCCTTGCCGCCCGCAGTGCGTTTGGCGCACAGCTATCGAGCTCGGGCGCAAGCGCTCGCAGCGCGCCGAGGAATTCGTTGTCCTTGAAGCGTTCCGCAAGGACCAACGCCCGGCAGCCCACCTTGTTGAGCGAGAACTCGAGCTCGCTCAGCCGGTACGCGGGATTCATGTTGACCAGGATGAGCCCCGCCTTGGCGCTGGCGAACTGCGTGAGCGTCCACTCGGAGCAGTTGGGAGCCCAGATCCCGATGCGGTCGCCCGGCTTCAGACCCAGGGCGAGCAGGCCCGCCGCGAGGCGATCTACGCGTTGCTTGAGCTCCCCGTAGGTCCACCGCACATTCTGGTGCCGCACGATCAGCGCGTCGCGCATTCCCCAGGCTGCCGCGGTAGCGTCGAATGCCTGGCCGATGGTCTCATATCGCAGCGGTGCCGCGTCGCGGCCATGCACGAAGCTCGGTGTCATTGGCAAGTCCCCCTGTTGACCATCTCGCGCCACTCGGTTCGGCAGTCGCGCAGGCTGCGTATCTCGTCGGTGCGGTCGACCTCGGTCGCGTTGCACAAGGGAGTCTGCTTCACGTGCGGAAGGCCTGCAAGGCGGGGCTGGCGGAGTTAGCGCACCCGCCTGTCCCAACGCTCCGGTCCCTCACGTGCCGGCACCGTGCGACCGTTCCCCAGCCCGCATATTGTAGGGATAGCTGAATGCGTAGCGGCCAGAACCGGTTTCCACAACCGTGCTCGCGCCGTCCTGACGCACACCGGTTATGCCGGTCCCGGTGGCCAGCGGCCGGTCGCTTTCCGAGACAGCTGTAATCTGCGAGTCGGGCAGCCGTATCGTGGCGGTCGTGTTGGGCGGAACGACGACGACGAACTGGAGCTTGCCACCACTGACCTTCCAATCCGAGCTGACACGGCCGTAGGGCGTCATATGGCTCGTGCTGACGTGTGCGAAGCCGCCGCCCGGCTGTGGCTGGATCAGGATGTGCTTGTAGCCCGGAAAGGCCGGATCGATATTGATGCCACCGAGCACCTCGTACATCCAATCGCCGACCGCGCCATAGGCGTAGTGATTGAACGAGTTCATTTCCTGGTTCTGAAACGTGCCGTCGGGCTTGCGCCCATCCCAGCGCTCCCAGATGGTGGTCGCTCAGCCATTCACGCTCCATCCCCGCTGCCGCCCGGTGTCAGTAGTTTTTGCCCCTGCAGCCACCAGGCAAACTCCTCGATCCAGTGGCTGCTCGTGGAATTCCCGGGCTTCAGGCCGAAGCCGTGACCGCCCTGGTCGTACACGTGCAGCTCGGCCGCAATACCAGCCTTGCGCCACGCGCCGTACAGCTCGGCTGCGCCCGTGGGAAAGAACGGGTCATCACTCGCGATGGCGATGAACAGCGGCGGTGCATCGGTTCGGATGGGGTGCTCGAACGTCCTCAGACCGTAGATTGACGCCACAAAGGCCGGTCGCGTCGCCGCGTCATAGTCGCCCGCCAGATGCAGGGCAATAACCGCACCGGCCGAGAAACCCAGAAGCCCGACGCGCTTCGGATCGAGCCGCCACTGTACAGCGTGTTGTCTTACCAATCGCAGCGCCTGAAGGCCATCCGCGACACCAAGACTCTCCCCAGGGAACTGTGGCAGATCCACACCAGTTCGGTGTTGCACGCTATACAATCTTCTGGCGAGCGCCACCGCGTACAGAACATCATTGGCGGGCGCCTCCTCCAGGCGATACTTGAGCACGAAGGCGGCAACACCGCGGGCGGCGAGCCAGCGCGCCACATCATGGCCCTCGTAATCAATTGACAACATCATGAAGGCGCCCCCGGGAGCGATGATCACGCCAGTCCCGGTGGTTCTTGCCGGGTCGGGCAAGTACACGGTCAGGTTGGGTTCGGTGACGTTGCGCAATACGTGACTTCCACCAAACTGCTCATCGATTTCCGGCCTTACCGCCTTCGATCCCGGGACAACCGCTCCCGGAGCTCGACTCTCGTAGAGGGGTACCGCCAAGGGTGCCGCGAACGAGGCGGCGCAGGCGTACTCACTGCCCAACCACCCGATGATCAAGCCCGCTAAAGCGAGTGTCGCGCTATGTCTTCTCAAACGCGCAATCACCTCAGCGCAGCTCGTTAGCCGGTACGCGCGAGAGATCGAGCAGCATTTGCGTGAAGGAAATCGATTCGCGGCGCATGCGCTCGTAGTCGACCTTGTCCGCGGTGCTCACGCCCCAGTGCAGCAAGTAGGAGGGCCCCGAAATGTAATTGACGGTGGGAACGTCCCCCTGACCCCAGAAGTACTGGCCTTCGCCGGGCCACACGACGCCGCGGGTACCCTTGTTCTCGGGATTCTGCGGCGGCAGCACGAAACTGCGCCTGGCGTCGGCTCGGCGCAGCATGGCGGACGAAGCGTCAATGAGCGCAGCGACTTTCGGCGTAAAGATTGCGCTCATCTCAGCCTGACCGGTGGATGCGAGTCGACCCTGCGCGTCGACCAGCCACTCCTGCGCGCCGAGATGTTCGATCGTTACCGCGGCGGCGATGCGGCCAAGCGAGCCGTCATTTCGGTGACGGTTCAGGAAATCGACGGCGCCGTTGCCGCCGGCGAAGTGGCCGCTGGTCAGCAGCACCATGATCGTGCGGGGCAACGACTGCTTCGGCAGGCGCGCCAGGTACTGTGCGATCGCGACGATGGCGTTGGGGCCGTTGTCTTCCACGCCATTGGTGCCGTCGGTGTGACTGTTGATGACTGTCAGCTCGTCGCTGACACCTGGAATGACGCCGATGATATTGCGCGTCTCGACATCCTTGACTTCGGCGCTGAGAACCAGCCGCACGTTCGTACCGCTGTTGGCCAGAGCCTTCAGTCGTGCACCGGCTTCGCGGTCCACAAATAATGTCGGCACATTGTGCAATACCGCGTCATACGGGTAGTAAGCGCCGCGTGCCTCTTCGGGGGATGCGTCCAGCACAGCGATGGCACCGGTCGCGCCAGCGGCCTCCACGCGCTTGCGCAAGGCGTCGATCAAGCCGATTTCGTTGTGCGGTCGTTCGTACGG
This sequence comes from Gammaproteobacteria bacterium, assembly GCA_028293765.1. GTDB lineage: Bacteria > Pseudomonadota > Gammaproteobacteria > Steroidobacterales > Steroidobacteraceae > 13-2-20CM-66-19. The sequence goes on along the minus strand of JAQGOG010000007.1, from coordinate 54,781 downwards.
CGTCTGCGCACTCAGCGTCTTCTGGGGATCGTAGGTATACAACGCCTGTTTGGCGAAATAACCGAGGGTGAGTTTTACTCTCGGCAGGTCGAAGATCACGATCTTGCCGGCAAGTGCACTGTCCTGAGCCTTGTCAGGCAGAGCGACGAGGGGTGCGGTGACCCCGTCAGCCGAAGTTGTGCCCGAATACGGGACGTAAGCCGCAGCCGGAACAGCACCAGCGGACGCGCCGTCGAGGATATCAAGCGACCAGCGTTGCGCAGTCCAGCGTCGCATCGGCAACGCTTCGTAGCGCACGTCCTTGACGCCCGCGACACGCAGCAGCCGTGCCAGTTCGTCGACATAGCCTTCGTGCGCGGGACTGCCGGTGGCCCGTAGCCCGCGGCGGTCAAGATCAACTTGCCAGTCACGCAGCTGGCTAGCGGGCAGGAACTGCTTCGCATCGACCTGCTGGGCGTCAGCCGGCCGCAGTCGCCCGGACGGCCAGCCGGCAGGCGCCGCGCCGGCAAATTGCGCGAGCAACAAGCCCGAGAGGAGTATCCCAAATAGCGTGGAAGGCTTCGTCAAGATGCGTGCTCCTGTCAGATTCGTCGCCGTCTGCCGCGATGTCATGACTACTCGTAGGGGCGCGCGGCGCGCGCTCAGCCCTGTCCCCTGAGCTGCTTCAGTACGAAGCCGCCGAAATTCGTGGTCTGCGGATCGGTCGGTCCCAGCTCCGCCGCCGTCAGCGCATCGATACGCAGCAACGCCTTCGCGAAGCTTGCGATCTGCTCGTGCATGAACTGGGCGTCTAGTTTGCCGAGGCCGCCGTCAGAGGGCACGCTGCAGAGATAGTCCGGAATCGGGCACAGCGCGACCCCTGGAATGCCGACTCGGAACAGAGGCTCGCCTTCACCGAAGAAAACACCGTTGCGGGGCGTCAACGTCAGCGTGCGAAGCTTGCGACGCCCGACAAGGGCGTCGCGCCAAATACGATCCATCGACGCGTTGGTCGTGTAAACAAGCTCGCGTTCCAGCCGGCCGGTCGGCTTGAAGTGCGCCACATCCGCATCATCTTTCCATTCGGTGCAACCGAGATGCTCCAGCGTCAGACCGGCGACCGCTCGCGCATGGCCGCGCTTACCGTCCCAGAGTTCGGGATGCGCCCGTAGCCACGCCGTGGTTGCCTGCCCTCCCCCGCCGAGCTGCGGCAATTGGAAATGTCCGGTGGCGAGTACGAAGATCAGCGTGCGGCGGGTCTTTGCCGGCCTGCCGGAAAAATAGCGCGCCAGTGCCACTACCCCTGCACCGCCATTCTCTTCACATGCGTTAGGACCATCCGTATGTGTGTTGATGATGATGGTTTCAGCGGCGCTCGTCCCCGGCAGCACCGCGAACAACGTGTCGGTCGATGCTTGCTCGGTGATCTGCGCTTCGAGTGTCAGTCGCGCCTGAGCGCCCTTTTCCGCTGCTGCCAGCAGCGCTTTACCCGCCCCCGATCCCACCCACAATGCCGGACACCCCTGGTAAGGCGTCGTAAACGGCAAATACTGATTGCGTGCGTTTTCTTCAGAACATCCGCGCCATACACAGATGACGCCGAGCACTCCGGCCTCCGCCGCGGCCTTGAGGTTCACGCCACCTGCTTTCAGCGTACCCCCGAGCAGCGGCGTGCTCATGCTGCCGTTGAAATCGGCGCTCGCATCCGGGTATCCGAACTTGCGCGTGAACATCAAGTATTGGAACAGCCATGACAGGGCGGGAGTTGTCACATCGATGAGGGCGATCTTGCCGGTCGCGGCAGCGAACGAGCGCGGAGGCGCGTCGAAATAGACGAGCTCGCCGCGCACACCCTGCGCGGGGGTCTCGCCGGAATAGGGGAAATAGAAGGCAACCGGCACAGCCGTCGTTGCGCCACCGGCCGACACCAGTTCCAGGCTCCAGCGCTGTGGCTGCCAAAGACGAAAATGGCGAGTGTCCCGCTGCACGGTCAATCCCGCCGCCTGCAGTTCGGTCGCGAGGTAAGCGATCGAGCGGCGGTGCGCGTCGCTTCCGGTCAGACGCGGGCCAAAACCGTTCAGCGCTTCGACCCAGGCCCACACTTGTTCGCGCGAAGCCAGTCCTGCCGGCTCGAACGGCACCACCGCACCACCCCCCGATGGCACCGCCGCTCCACCCTTCCCGCGCGTGCCACCGACGGCGGCAAGCGCGCTCGCGGCGAGCATGCCGCCCAGCATCTTCCTGCGTTTGAGATGCATATCCGGGCCAGGCGCCTACGCCGGAGCGACGGCGCCATACGCGACACGTAGCGCCTTTTTGTCGATCTTGCCAGTCGGGCCCAGCGGTATGTGTGTGACGAACAACACCTCGTCGGGAGTCCACCACTTGGCAATACGATTCTCGAGAAAGGCGAGCATCTCGTCCGCCGTGGCCATCTCGCCCTCCTTCAGCTGCACGAGCAGCAAGGGGCGCTCGCCCCATTTCGGATCCGGGCGGCCGATGACGGCGGCCAAGGCAGCCTTCGGGTGACCCGCGGCGATATTCTCAATTTCGATCGAGCTGATCCACTCGCCGCCGGACTTGATCAAGTCCTTGGCACGGTCCGTGATCTGCATGTAGCCATGAGCATCGATCGTCGCGATATCACCGGTGTCGAACCAGCCATCGGCGTCCAGGATTGCATCGTCGCGTCTGAAATACGCCGCAGCCACTGCAGCGCCCCGCGCCAAAAGGTGCCCGTAGGCCGCGCCATCATGCGCCACCGGTTGCCCGGCATCGTCGACGAGCTTCAAATCGACGCCCAGCGGCACCCGGCCCTGCTTGAGACGCTGCGGCAGTTGAGCCTCGAAAGGCAGTTGCGCAAGTTCGGCAGTCGGCGCGCCAACCGTACCGAGCGGCGACATCTCGGTCATGCCCCAGCCATGCACGACTTCCACGCCAAAATGTTCGTGAAAACCGCGAATCAGATTTTCCGGACAGGCGGCGCCACCGATCACCACGCGCTTGAGCGTCGTCAGCTTGCCACCCGTTGCGAGCAGATGTTGCAGTAACATCTGCCAAACCGTCGGCACCGCCGCCGAGAACGTCACACCTTCGGTCTCGATCAGTTCGTGAATCGCTGCGCCGTCCATCCGGGCACCAGGCATCACCAGCTTGGCGCCGGCCGCTGGCGCGGAGAATGCAAGACCCCAAGCGTTGGCGTGAAACATCGGCACGATGGGCAGCACGACGTCACGCGCCGACAGGCCGATGATGTCGTGCTGCAAGGTCAGAAATGTGTGGATGAAATTCGAGCGATGCGAATACAGCACGCCCTTCGGCTCACCGGTGGTGCCGCTGGTGTAGCAAAGTCCAGCAGCTGTGTTCTCATCGAAGCCGCCCCAGCTGGCGGGCGCATGTGCGGCGAGCAGCGGTTCGTACGCGCTGAGTCCCGCAATCCGTGTCGCCGGCGGCTCGGCGCCGTCGCCCATCCACACCACGTGCTCGACTTTCGGGCAGGCGGCGAGCAAAGCTTCCAGCAACGGCACAAAGGTGGCGTCGGCGAAGATGATCCGGTCTTCGGCATGGTTGATGATGTAAGCGAGCTGCTGGGGATGCAGGCGTGGATTCAAGGTATGGCAGACGGCGCCGATGCCCATGCTTGCGTACCACACCTCCATGTGTCGTGCCGTATTCCAGGCGAGCGTCCCAACGCGATCGCCGCGCTGCACGCCCCACCCTAACAGCGCATTCGACAATCGCTGCGCGCGGTCATGCAAACGCGCGTAGCTGGTGCGCACGATGGGTCCCGCAACCGACCGCGTGACAATTTCACGCTCGCCGTGCCAGCGGCACGCGTGATCGAGAATGCGATCGACCGTCAACGGCCAGGGTTGCATCAATCCTTGCATGGGACCGGGTTTCCTGTATGGATGCGCAGGCGCGGCAAGAGCCCGCTCCTTTAGAATCTAGCTTTGACACCGAGCGTGAAATATCGGCCGACCACGTCGTAGAGCGAGGTGTTGGTCGGAAAAAAGATGAGAGCACCCGTCGGAATGGCGGGTGGATCGCGATTCAAGAGGTTGTTGACGGTCAGGAACACCTGGTATTTCGCCTTCTCGTCCATGACATAGCCGAGCGTCATGTCGGTATAGAAGACGGCGCCAATGCGGTTGTTGTCGATGGTGACGCCGGTGACTTTTGTGGCGTCGTACGTACCCGACCCGATGACCCGCTCCTGCACGAAGGCGCGGAAGGAACCCACCGCATAGGTCGCGTTGATGTTACCGGACCAGCGGGGATTTGCCGACAGACCGACTTCTCCGGCGCGGTCGATCGTGGGCGCCCCCGGCACCTGCGTTGCAAATCTCTGCAGGTAGCTTGCGATCGCCCGCAGCCGCAGATCGCCCAGCGACACGGGCGCTCGGTAGCCGAGCTCGAAATCGACGCCGCTGGTCTGCAAGCCGTCGAGATTCAAATTCGGCAGATCGACTCGGCTGATTGCGCCGGCACTGTTGCGCTGGATGTCGGCACAGGCGCCGCTGGCGCCGGCCGCGCATTCGTCGACGGTCTGCTGCGCGGTCAAGGTGGCGATGGCGCCCTTCAGATCGATTCTGTAATAGTCCGCTGAGGCCGAGAATCCAGGCAGCCATGCCGGCTGGTAGACGAGCCCGCCGGTGAACGTGTCCGCTATCTCAGGTTTCAGACGGGAGTTGCCGATCGCGTTGGTGATGATTGGCGTGCTGGCATTGTTGTTCTGACGATCGAGTACCGCGGTCTGTCCCTCCATCGACCCCGCAAACAGCTCGGCGATGTTCGGCGCGCGGATGTCGCGCGAGCGCGTTGCACGCAGCCGTACGTCGTCAACTGGTTTCCAGGTCAGGCCGACCTTCCAGCTCGTCACGCCGCCGCTGGTGCTGTAGTCGGCGTACCGCACGCCGGCATTCAGGTCCAACGCGCGGGCGCCCGGCAGATCGTGGGCCAACGGTACGAGCGTTTCGAAGAAGGCTTCCTTGATGTAGTAACTACCACTGACGGGCTGCGCGTTGGTCAGCTCCCAACCCCCCAGACCGCCAGCCAGCGTGGCGGGAAAACCGCGAATACCGGTGGCGGTGTTGATCTGCTGGGAAATCGGGTCCGAGGTCTGATCGACCTGCTCGCGGCGATATTCGGCGCCGCCACCAACCGCCACTGGCCCCGCCCAGGTCGAGAACGGCTCGCCGCGCACGCTGGCTGAGACGACGTCCTGCTTGAGCCTCGTGACGTAGGACGACGTGCCGAGCACGTACGCGCTGGCGGCCTTCGAGGGCGAGCCTTGACCGAACAGGTTGATGGGCACGCAGCCCGGATAGAGGCCAGGATTGGTCAGGGTGACGCGGCAGACGGTGGCGCCGTCGGCCGGACTGACGACCGCGTCGGCCGCCGCGTACAGATGTTCGTAGTTGAGGTTGTTTTCAGTATCGATGCGTTGTCGGTTCTGGCCGTGCTCGTAGTAGCCATCGATAGTCCACCCACCGCCGACATCGAACTTGAGGCCTGCCACGACGTTGTATGTGTCGTTGAGCGCATCGGCGGTTGAAGGGCTACCGAGATCGGTATCCAGGCGCCCCATCAGGAAGCCCGGAACGTGGAGGGCCGTCATCTGCTGCTGGATGGCCGCGGGTATGAATGGATTGCCGCTCAAAATCGTCAGGCCGTTCAGCCCCACTATCTGGTATTGCTGGACCTGCCGGTACCGGTTGTGCGCTTCACCAAACGCGGCTTCGCCGAACACCTGGAGCGATGACGTCAGATCGTATTTCACGTGAGCAAACAGGCTCTTGGTGGTGACGTCGGCCAGGAGGTTGGTATAGGGCCAGGCGCCATCGCCACCGACCTGATTCAGGAAGGTGTTGTTCGTACCGCGGTTGTAAGGCATCGGCACCCCACCAGGACCGAACTGAGTGCCTGCGAACGGCGGACTGACGATCACGCCGCCGCCCGTCGCGCTGCCGATGACCACGTTGGACTGGTGCTGCAACAGCGCTGGATTGGTCGGGCTCGCAAGCAGACCCCATTGCCGGTTCGACCAGCCCCGATCGGTCGCGTCAATGCCGGAGCTGTCGTAATAGGAGCCGCTGAATACGACATTGCCCTTGCCACCGGCAAAGCTGCTGCCACCGGTCAGAGTGAGCTTGCCGGAATCCGCATCGCCGTGCGTCGAAGTACCGCCCTGGAGGCTGCCCTTGAGTCCCTGGAAATCCGTGTCCAGTACGAAGTTGACGACGCCCGACACGGCATCCGAACCATAAGCGGCCGACGCGCCGCCGGTCACGATGTCGACGCGCTTGATCAACTCCTGGGGTAACAGGTTGGTGTCCGTCACACCGAGCAGGGCAGAAGGTGCGGCGCGGCGGTCATCGAGCAGCACCAGGGTGCGCTGAATACCCAGCCCGCGCAGATTGAGGAAGCTGCCCGAGTTCGGCCCTGTGGAAGAGACGCCACCCGTCTGGGGTCCCGTCGAACCGCGAAATTCCGGGAGCTGATTCAGGGCTACTCCGATCGGTCCCGGCGAGGCGAGTTGCAGCTGGTCGGCGGAAACCACGGTGACCGGAGTGGGCGCCTGCGAGCCATCGTGCACGATGCGCGAACCGGTGACGACTATTTCCTCGACTGAGGTCGCCTCCTGCGCAATCGCGTGCCTCGACAACAGCATCGTGAACAGGACCGTATGCAGGACCATTCTCTTCATCGCATCCCCCCCAACCAATTCAGTTCTGTCTATAAAGCGTGTGCGCACGACGAAGGCTTCGGCAAGCCGCATGCCGGTGTTACGTGAGATTGCGCGCAAGCGAATGGGCGCAAACATTCGCCAAACCGGACCCAGGCCGGTGGTCGTGCAGTGCGCCTGGAATTCCCCCTCGTCGAGCCTGTGTTGCGGTCGATCCGGTCTGCTGCCGTCTCTGGCGCGGCGCCGGGTTCTACTGGAAGGTAGTGTCCGCTTCGGCTAAGGGCTCGGGCAATCACTAGAAAGGAGGCATTTCACCCCCGACTGGGGGGGGCGGAGAATTCCGCGCGGTCAGGAATGCGTGCGTATCGGGATCGTTGCCGATCGACGCTTGTTTTCGAAATCGTTCAACTTTCGCCCGGAATCAGGCCGAGACCGAGCGCGGTTGCCACCAGCTCGGCACGCCGCGTGGCGCCGAGTCGCTGCATGATTTTCTTGACGTGATCCTTGACGGTGTGCGGACTGCGGTGCACGTGTAGCGCAATCTCGCGGCTGGAGCGCCCCTTCGACAGCAGCTCCAGCACATGCAGGTCGAGAGACGTCAAGCCTATTTTTTCGCCGCTCGCATGCAGCATGGCGACTTGCACGTGTCGCAACGACGCCTCTGGCGACGCGCCGTCGCTCGCATCGTGGCGAGCCAGCCCAGCGATTCGCGAGTACAGCCCCAACGCAATCCGAGTGCGCTCCTCGAGCAACGCGATGCGCGCCGATTTTTCGGCGACTTGCGCTTGTAGCGCTTTCAACTCGCTGATGTCGCGCGCGATGCCTTGTCGGCCGATGCACGCCCCGTTCTGATACAGGTTGCCGGCCCGCACTTCGAGATGGATGACACGGCCGGATTTCGCGCGTGCCTCGACGTCAAAAAACGGAGTGTTCTCGGTCCCGAGCAAGCCTTGTTGAAAATGCCGGCGCGCATTTTCGGCGCTCTCTGGCGTGAGGATCTCCACGAAGTCGCGTCCGATCATTTCCTGTGGTTCGCACTCGAACACACGCAACGCCGCCGGATTCACTGACGTGAAGCGGCCTTGGAGATCCAGTGTATAAATCACATCACCGGCCGCTGCGACGAGCGCCCGATAGTCCGGCTCAAATGCGGTACTTTCCACCGCACGTTTTCGGTCGCCGGATTTCCTGGTCGAGCCTCGCCCCATGCTCCCCCTTCAACGTTCAGGTCCGTCCGCAATCTGCGCCCATTGTACTCTCAGTCGGACAAGTCATCCCATGCAGGGCATCCGCACCACCACCCCGGTGCAGGTGTTCGCGGGATAGTGACAAAATTTAATCTAATCAGCTACCTGCATGACACGGCGAGGACTTCCGAGCGTGCTTGAAGCGTCATCCGGGGGAAGGATCATGGCAGTGGTAGCGCACTCCCAAATGCTACTCAAGTCGCTCCCTCAAGCGATCCGGTGAAAGGTGGCAGAACGTGGGCGAAAAGCCGCGTTGAGCTGCCAGGTCGGCGCCGGTGCCCATCTCGAGGAATGGCTCAGCGTCATTGTTCCAGGCAGGCCAGTTCGGCAAGCCGGCCGAATTGGGATTGCCGGTCTTGGCAAACTGGGTCCAGTAAGCCTGGATCGCAGCGGACAGTTGCGAGTCTGCGCTCGTGAACGGCAGCCAGCGCCAACTCGGATCCTCGAACGCACGAAAAACGTAGGGGATTTCCAGGCTATGGAAGGCCCCGAGAGTGGCTGCTCCCTTGCCCGGAATCGTGCGGTCAAAGCGGTAGACGAACGCCTTCTGCCCTGACGCGAGCAGCAGAGTCGCCATGGCGCCCAACGGGCACGCTACCAGCATGTCATTACTCGCCTGGTCGATCGCCGCGTCTCGATGAATGAGCGCCTTGGTTAGATACCAGGCGATCGCTGGATCGGTCCAAGCTCCATAGAGTGGCGCCGCCGCGTCTGCCAGTCTGCCAATCGCTTGACGAGCGCCGCCGCCGTTGTCTGTCTTCGGGGTTTGCCTTGCCGCAGCGCCAACGCGGAACGCGCTCAATTCGCGTCCGTTCAGCCCCACGAGAAGGTCGACTCTCGAGATCGCACCCTTGGCCAAGGCCGCTTGTGGCGATCGTGGCAGGACCCACCCGTCTACGACAAGGGGCGCCGAGCCAACGTCCTGGAAGTGAGCCTTCAACACCTGGTCGGCGAGCTCCGCCATCTGCGCAGCCGGCAGTCCGCGAAGGTTCTGCAACGTCGAACTGAAGTGGCCCGGTGCGGCCCGGCCGATCGCCGCTCCGATGGATTCAGCTTCCGCGAGAGTGCGCGCTGAGCCCACTCCGAATGTAGGGCCACTCTCGGAGATCACACGTCTGAAGAGTCCCGAGGAGAGCGGTGAAGTGATCAGCAAACCCGCGTCGATGGCGCCTGCCGACTCGCCAAACAGCGTGACATTTTGGGGGTCGCCACCAAAACGGCTGATATTCTTCCGCACCCACTCCAGCGCGGCGAGTTGGTCGAGCAACCCATAGTTGCCGGAGCTGTGATGGACTGATTCCGCGCTCAGCTCGGGGTGGCTGAAAAATCCGAACACTCCCAGGCGGTAGTTGATCGTGACGAGCACGACACCGTGCGACACCAGCGCTTGCCCATCATAGGTAGACTGGGATCCGCTGCCAGCCATATTTGCGCCGCCATGTAGCCAGACCATGACTGGCAAAGCACTTTGCGTGGGCCAGGCCGGCACCCAGACGTTGAGGTATAGACAGTCCTCAGACGACTGCACTGACTCCCCCTGATAGGGTGCGCCGTAGGCTTGCGCCAGGGGCGCCACGAATCCATTGAGACCGGTGCTGACCTGAGTGCACGCACTGCCCGGTTGGGTCGCGTCCCGCACACCGGACCATGGTACGACGGGCTGCGGTTCCCGCCATCGAAGCTCACCCACCGGTGGGCGGGCAAAGGGAATGCCTTTGAAGACTACGCCCGCCCCATACTGAACACCGCGCAGCTTTCCATCCGCGACTTCCGCGACAGTCGGGTCGCCAGCGGGAGTGGACGGACTCTGGGCACCGGCCTGCACAAAGGGCAATACAAAAACGGCAAAAAGGAGGCGCGCACAGGCCAGCGATCGAGGAGCTCTCATATGGTTCATGCCAATGAGCTTAGCGCAGCCGGGCGCAGGTAGCTCCTGGCCGTGGCCCCGCGCGAATCCGCGAACGTGTAGTTGCAGCCTTTCACACATTGAGAGGCACGAGGCTTTCGTCTTGAATGCTCGGCGGATACGGTGAACGTCGGCCCCGGGGCGCGTGCCTCGCAGTTCGACCCAGCGCCGGGCAAGTTCTTGCTCCGCTAAAACCACGCACGCAGGCCCACGACGAACTGCACATCACTCGGGTCCCCGCCGGACTGTCGTACGCGATCTGCGGTTCCCCCGAATTGGCGTGACCAAACGACGCCAATGTAGGGTGCGAACTCCCGCCGCACCTCGTAACGAAGACGCAAGCCGATCTCGAGATCGGACAAGCCAGAGCCCAGTTGACGCGCGGGATCGGCTTTGCCGTACAAATTGGCCTCGCCTTCCGGTTGCAGAATCAGCCGCTGTGTGCAGAGCAATTCATATTCGGTCTTGAGCCTCACGGCCGTGCGCCCTTGCTCACCGACATAGAACGTCGCCTCGGTGTTGAACCAATAGGGCGCAAGTCCCTGAACGCCGATCGCTGCCCAAGTGCGCCCCGGGCCTGCGCCGAAATCCTGGCGTCCCCCAGCCTGCACGCTCCACCAGCGCGCGAAGACATGGTCCCACAACAGATCGGCGCGGGCGTTCTGCGTGCTGCCGCCGACGCGTTCGCCTTCTGATCTCAGCCAGACCTTGTTGTAATCCCCGCCATACCAGCCTTCGGCATCCCAGGCTGCGGCATCGCCTGCGGCGGTGTTGCGCCACTCGAGCTGATCAAAGAGCACCATGCCCGTGCGCTGTCTGTCATTCATTTGCATCAGCGCCGCCATCTGTGGGTAGGTCATATTGCCCATCGGATGTTGCGGCGGATCAGGTGGCACGTGAGCCGCTTCGCTCGAATTGTCCTGGTCGTTGGGCATCGGCCCGGCGGGCGGTTGCGGTGCGGAGCTTTGCGATGGATCATGTTGCGGGTGAGAGGCCGATTGTTGAGGCTCATCGCCCAAAGCGAATGAGCCGGCCGAGAGCCCCAACGCGCCGTATAGCACGGCGAGCTTCACGCGGGGCATCACGACCCTGCTCCTTCTTTTGAAGAGCGCTCGACATGCACCTCCCGAAACATGCCCGCCTCCATGTGATACAGGAGATGGCAGTGATACGCCCAACGGCCGAGCGCATCGGCGGTGACCCCATAGGCGAGACGCTGCCCCGGCTGCACGGTAATGGTGTGCTTGCGGACCAGGAACTCTCCCTTCTCCGACTCCACTTCGCCCCACATGCCATGGAGGTGAATGGGGTGATTCATCATGCTGTCGTTCACGAGTACCAGGCGCAGACGCTCGCCATAGTTGAAGCGCAGGGGCTGCGCCTCCGAGAACTTCTGGCCGCTGAATGACCACACGTAGCGCTCCATGTGGCCGGTGAGATGCAACTCGATATCGCGGCCCGCCTGGCGGTGATCGATCGGGCCACCGAGCGTGTGCAGGTCCGCGTACGTCAGCACGCGACGGCCGTTGTTCCGCAGGCCCACGCCCGGATCGTCCAGCCGGCTCCGCGGTTGCATGGCCAGTGAGTCCACATTGGGACCATACTCGGCGGGCGCGTGATGCGGCGCCGCGCTCATGACATCACCCTTGGCCATGGCACCGTGATCCATGCCCTGCATGTTGCCCATGTCGTGATGATCCTTATCCCGCCTCGAGCCCGAGTTCGTGGCAGAGCTGCCGCCCTGCTCCGCTCCTTTCATGTGGCCCCCGCCCTGGCCCATGCCCCGCATCGACTCGTGATCCATGCCCTTCGTGCCGCTCATATCCATTCCACCCATGTCCATGCCGGCCATGCCCATACCCATATCCATCATGGTGAGCAGCGGCCGGGGATCGAGCGGCGGCACCTCCGCCTGCATGCCAGGTTGGGGCGACAGCGTGCCGCGTGCATAGCCCGAGCGGTCGAGTGACTGCGCGAAGATCGTGTAGGCGCGATCATCCTTAGGCTCCACGATCACATCGCACACTTCCGCTATCCCAATACGAAACTCGTCGACGGTGACCGGCTCGACGTCCTGTCCGTCGGCGGCCACGACAGTCAGCTTCAGCCCCGGAATGCGCACATCGAAGAAGGTCATCGAAGATCCGTTGATGAAGCGCAGCCGCACCCTCTCGCCGCGCCGAAACAGTCCTGTCCAGTTGCCAACCGGGGAGGCGCCGTTCATGAGATACGTGTAGGCGTAACCGGATACATCCGCCAGATCGGTGGGGTCCATGCGCATTTGTCCCCACATGCGCCGATTGGCGAGTGTGGGTTTCCAGCCTTGCTTGCGCACATCGCTGACGAAATCGCCCACCGTACGCTGGTGAAAGTTGAAGTAGCTACTTTGGTGCTTGAGCGTTCGGTAAATGTGCTCGGGGTCCAGATCCGTCCATTCGGACAGCAACACGACGTGTTCTCGATCTGCGCGGTGTCGCTCGCCGTGCCGAGGCGCGATCACGAGGGGGCCATAGAGCCCCGTTTGTTCCTGGAACCGCGAATGACTGTGGTACCAGTAGGTCCCCGATTGGTTGACTTTGAAGCGGTAGACGTACGTCTCGCCCGGTCCGATGCCGTTGAAGCTCAACCCTGGCACGCCATCCATATCGGCGGGGACGATGAGGCCATGCCAATGAATGGAGGTCGGTGCAGACAACCGGTTGGACACTCGCAGCGTGATGGTGTCCCCCTCGCGCCACCGCAACAGTGGCGCAGGGAGTCGTCCGTTTACAGTCGTGGCGATTCCCGGCTGACCGGTAAAATTCACAGGCAGTGCGCCAATCTCCAAATTGAATTCAGTCCCAGACAGGATGGCACCTGCGTCGCCGGCTGCCGAATCGGCGGCCGCGGCCCAGCGAAAGTGACGCGTGCTGGCTATCGCCAGCGCACCGCTTGCGAGCCCCTGGACGAAGCGCCGTCTCGAGGGACCCAACGCCGCCGACGGTAAACGAGAACGATCCATGCTAATTCCTCGAATCATCAATCCAACGTGATCCGACACTCAACGGTCGAAGCAAAGCGCTGCGACGAGCGGACGGATGCGTGTGAGCGGCCGCCGTGAGGCGCGCGACCGAGCTGCTCGAATCGACGGGGGCTAATGAGCTTCGTAGGCGGAAGAAGTCACCTTACGAACGTCTATGCTCGCACAGCGCGGAAGCGCGTCGATCGCGCCCGAGACTCAATTGATGGGAGGTCGAAACAACTCAGTTGTGCGCCCAATAGGCGCGCGCGCGTCGAAGGCAGGCAGCAGAAGCGACGCGGTGGGAGCAGCACTCGCCAGTGACAGGGCGAGCGCACCTGGGCCTTGCGCGCAATGGCACTGGCAACCCAGCGAACGACAGCAGTCGTGTTTTTGTGCCGGGTCATAATGCGACGACGGCGCACTCGTCGAGGCTCCCGCGCCGTGTTCCCGGCCGGTCCTCGAGTCCTTGGTCGAATGCGTAGGACAGTGTCCCGCTTCCGTGCCGTTCATCTGCCGTTCCGGCGGGGTCACGACAGCCTGCGCCACCTGCCATTGCAAACCGATGGCGAGCTGAACCATCAGCAGCGTTGCAATCACCCAGTTTGCAGGTCTGTTACGCACGATCCGCAGCGTACACCCCTCGCCGCTATCCGAGAAGGGGCCGCGATCGCAGGCCATCTCGCAAGTTGTTTTGCCGGAGCCGGACGGGCCCATGAGCGCGAGGAACTCGTACAGTGGTCGCAGGGAGTGCCGTCATGCAACTGGTCCGCTTGAGCAGCGTTCGCCGGTTGACCGCGCCGCGGCACCAGATTTTCCGCTGGCGGCAGTGAATGTGGACGACTCTAGCGCGTCTGGAAGACTGGATCTTGCTGTAGCAGCTCGCTCACCCAATCGACGAAGACGCGCACCTTTGCCGAGAGATGACGGCTTTGCGGATACAGCACCGCTATGGGTAACTGTTCCGCCGTCCAGTCAGCCAGCACCTCGGTGAGCTGTCCCGACTCCAGGTATGGTTGCGCCACGTAGTTCGCAACCTTCACGATTCCAAAATTCATGAGAGCCGCTACGACATAGGCGTCATGATCGTTCACCGCCAGGACGCCATCGAGTGTGAGCTGGACCTTCTGCCCGCCGCGCGCGAATTCCCAGTCCATGACTCGCCCGGTGCGATTCGAAACGTAGTTGACGCATCGGTGTGCGGGCAGGTCCTCGGGGCGGCGCGGGGTTCCATGCTCCCGCAAGTACGCAGGGCTCGCACAGCACACGAAGCTCATCGTACCGATTCGTCGTGAGACCAGGCTCGAGTCCGACTGCATACCGAGGCGCACCACGCAATCAATGCCCTCCTCCAGCAGATGCACCGGTCGAAGCCCCATCCCCAACTCCAAGCGCAGATCGGGATAGCGAGCGAGGAACGGCGGCAGTTGTGGAATGACGAAAAGCCTCGCGAGCGCACCGGGCATATCAACGCGAAGTCTCCCCTTCGGCGCGACGCGCGCTTGCATGACTGACGCCTCTGCCTCGTCGAGATCCGAAAGGATGAGCGCGCAGCGCTGGTAGAACGCGGCGCCGTCCGGAGTGACGGTCACCCGTCGCGTGGTGCGCTGGAGCAATCGCACCCCAAGGTGCTTCTCGAGGCTCTGCACCAGGTCGCTCACAGTCGTCTTCGACAACTGGAGGGAATCTCCCGCTTTCGTGAATCCGCCCACTTCGACGACGCGGGCGAAAGCCTGCATTGCCAGCATTCGGTCCATTGTCCGCCCTCCCGGACAGTGACTCCGCTTTCTGCCGGTTTATCCCTGCCCTGCGGCCAATGATACTGCAGCCACCGATCGATTAACGCTTCAAGGAGTCATGCAATGAACGCCAAAATCCTACCCTCGCTAACTGCAGCTTTAGTGGTCACTCCGCTAGCACACACCGTGATCGCGGAACCCCTGGGTGAGCATCCGGCCGTGCTTGTCGCGCGGACCTGGAGTAGCCGCGCGATCGATCCCAATACATTCATCGTCCTGCACCCCGCAGGTCCCGTCTGGGTCAACGCATCCCCGACGGCAAAGGACAAGGCCACGCGCGCTCCAGCGCCGGGCGCGGTAAAGACAAGTGCATCGGGTAAATGACACTGCGCAGCGGCGCGGACGAGTGCTCGCGCCGGCGGGTCTCGCTAACACGGCAACCATCATGCGGATGATCAGACCATCACCACGACAGGTTGAGGGCCACCCCTTCTGGAGAGTCGAACCAGTGGCGCCGAGATCGTCGGCCGCCTGGCCCACACTCAATGCCTCGCCGCGGTCAGTCCAGCGGCTCCAGCTTGACGATCGAGGCGCCATGGTTATTGCCGACCCAGAAGGTGGGCCGGGGCGTTGTATTATCGACGAACACGCGGCGGATATTGGTTGAATTGGGCAGAAGGTATTCAATATTTTCGCCCGCCGCGAAATTCGTCCTCAGGACCCGATCGGTGTTCATGCCGCCGCTCCAAAGCTCGCCATTCTTGTCGAGAACGACGTCATAAGGTGCCATGTAGGGCGTAGGAACGGGCCATTCCTGGAACTTCTCAGTCTTGGTATCGAACATGGCCAGCTTGTCGCCACGCCATTCAGCGAACCACAGGCGCCCCTGGTCATCCATCCGCCCGCGGCGCGGCCTGGATTTCCGCGTTGGTGTTGGGAACAAAGTGACCTTGCCGCTCGTGGCCTCGATCTTGCCGATGTTTTCACCGCCGAAATCACAGAAGAAGATATTGTTCTGCTGGTCGGCGTAAATACCGTAGACGGAGTGCGGCTGGGTCATGGCGAGCTCATCGCCACCGCCGCTGTGCTTATACGGCGCCCACTTCTCCCATTTTCCCGTCTTCAGATCGATCCGATACAAACCAGGAATGGAGGTATCGTTCAACCATAATTTATTGTCCACCTCGACATGCTGCGGCCCCACCATGGATTGCTGCGTCTCATCGGTGAGGTACTCGTGGGGAACCGCATACATCGTGAATTTGCCGGACTGCCGGTCGAATTTGGCAACGCCGCCCTGATTTTGCAGCGAAATCCAGAAGTTTCCCGCTTCATCCGTTTCCAGATCGAGGCTGCCGGTCGGCTCGTTCGGGCGCAAGGTCGGCACTTCGTACTCCTTGACCTTGCCCGTTTTCGGATCCATGCGCGCGAGATACTGTTCGCCGAATTCGGTAAACCATATCATTCCTGACGCGTCGACAACCACGTCATGGGGTTGAGTCATTGCGCGCGGAACGTCATATTCTGTATAGATGACGTGGGTTGCCCGACCGGTCGGGCGCGGCAGTCTCTTGAGCTCGTAGTTCCATTTGCCGGTTGCACTCAAGTTGATGCTGGCCAGATAGGCGGCGATTTTGGGAGCGTCCGGACCGAAGCTGCGCTCGAGCCCACGGGGGATCCGCCTCACCTGCGGGTGCCGGTCCCAGGCGGAGTTCGCATAGATGCGCATGCGTTCCAGGACATTCCTGCTGAAGTCATCCGCGTCGTGAGCCGACTTCACGATCCGTTCCGGGTTGTGGCACGTCGAGCAGTTATAAAGGAATTTTTTCTGATCTTCGGTGCCGGGAACGCTGGCGATCCATTCGGCCGGAGTCATCTGGTCCGTGATGTCATCGATTGAGCGGAGCTTGAGATCGGTGGTAGTCGCTTTCGACTGACGCACGACCACCTTGTTCGGACCCTCGAGGTCATAGCCGATGGCCCGGATCTTGAGGTCGTAGTCGCCGGGCCCGATTTTCGATGCGGGGAAGCTGTAATGTCCCTTCGCGTCGCTGACGACGCTGATCGTGATCGTCGCACCGGCCCGCTTGGCGCTGACCACTACCCCTTCCATCGGGCCTTCTTTTGCCGAACTGATCTGCCCGGACAACGCAGCAGGCGTGTCGGCCTGCGCCGCCTGTAGAGACCCTGTCTGAAAAAGCAATGCAGCCTGCGCAACCGCTACCAATAACCATCGTTGTCTCATCTAACTACCCCCCTCAAATCCATGCAACCCGTCTGAAACCGGTCCCATGGGCGGTCAGGTGCACGCGACTCGCCTAAAATTTGATCATGTCGACTTGCGTCAATTTGACACGATCGGCGAGGCGTGGCGCGTTGACTAAATGCCAGGCGGTGTATTGCTCGGCATAGACGTTCGTCGACGACATGCCGTCGACCGGCACCACCACGGAGAACGCCCGGAAGGCAGCGCCGGCGGCCGTATGCAGTACCGCCCCCTCTGCTGCGGTTCCCACCGTAATCAGCGTTTTGATGTTCTTGGCCTTGAGAATCGCCTCCAGATCGCTCCCGACGAATTTGTCGGGCCCCGCACCCGCCAAGGCCTGTTCCGCTTCCAGCGGAGCGACCTCCTTGATGATGTCTGCCCGCTTGCTGGTCCCGGCGAGGGTATACAGGACAAACACCCCCTTGGCGCGTGCCTCGGCAATCAGCTTCTGAACGGCAGGGAGCATCGCAACGCATCGTGGCCGCCGGTCGGCGGTGCAGGACTGGGTGCTGATATCCATCACGATCAGTGCGGTCGAAGCGGCATCGATGCTGACCGGCTTCAATTCCGGAGGCGGCGGCGCCTTGACCCCAGCCCACTCATCAATGACGCTTCCGGCCTGCGCCACCGGGGTTCCCAAGCCGGCGAGCGCCGCCAGGATTGCGGCAACACGCGTCATCCACCACACAGACCGCTGCGCTTTTTCCATTGTTGGCTCCTGTTCGAAAAAATGCCCCGGCTGCCGCAACACGAGAGCCGATTTACGAAACTGGCTGGCAGAGCAGTCGAACCACCGTGAATTCATTGATCAGCCGGCCTAGAACTTCGCGCTGACGCTGAGGAAGAAGATCCGGCCCAGCGTGTCGTAGGCGCCATAGGTATTCCCATTGCCGCCGCCATTGACGAAATAGACGACGGAGTGGTTCAAGTACGGCGGATCCTTATCGAGCGCGTTGTTGACGCCCGCACTCACCGTATAGTGTTTCGCGAAGCTCCATGTGGTGGACAGATCCAAGTAGTTGTAAGCCGGGATCTTCGCATCGTATGCATCATAGCTGCCGTTATTGAGGGCTGCCTGCGAACTATTGGTGTCGAGTTTGACAGCGGACATATAACGCCAATTGACCGACAGATCGGGGCCCCACGGCGTGAGCCACGTCAGACGAGCAGTATGCCGCCAGCGGAAATTCGGTCCGTTGTCACCACCCGCGCTGCACGTCGAGCCGTACAAGCCGGCGCAATCGTAGGTGTTGGGACTGGAGACCGTCTGCTCGAGCAGATCGGTGCCGCTCATCCTGAGGACCAGCGTGCCCAGGCTGTCGAAGTTCTTGCGATAATTGAGTTCGACATCGATGCCGCGATTACGCAGGAAGCCGATGTTTTGATTGCTTTCCACCACCCAGCCCGAGGTGCCGAAGATATTGCCGATGCCGGGGCCGCGATGGAACAGGCTGCACAGAGAGTCCTCGCCCTGCAACAGACAGCCATTGACGATTAGCTGCCCGGACAGGTTGGTGATGTAGTTATTGACCCGCACAGCCCAATAATCAACCGAAAGATTGAAACCGGGCAGGAAGCCCGGCGTGAAATTGAAGCCGTAGGAATAGGTATCGGCCTCTTCGGGCCGCAAGGCGAGATTTCCGCCCGTGAGCGCGTCGCAATTGGTGGACGGGCATCCTGGGATGTTGCCGTATTGCGCGGCGGTCACGCCGGTCCTGGCGCACGCCGCGAGGCTGGCCCGCGGCGTGGCGCCGGAACACGGATCGTCGTAGCCGGCATCGTTGTTGAGTCTCTGCCCCAGGAACAGCTCATACAGATTCGGCGCACGTGCCGCCCGGTTATAGCTTGCACGGAAGCGAATATCACCGCTCGGCGCGTAATCCGCCGCGATCTTGAAAGTATTGGTCGAAAAGCCGTTACTGGAATTGTCGATGCTGTAATCAGAATGGCGCCCCGCGAGGTCCAGATCGATCGCTTCCATGAACGCCTTGTTCTCGACCACGGGAATATGTATCTCGAAATACTCTTCCTTCACGATTTCACCGCCTCTCACCGGCGGGTAAAAGGCGCCCTGACCGATCAGTTCGTTAGTCTGCAACTCAGAGTCCGGCAGAAAATTCAACTGATCGCGGCGGTAAGTAAATCCGAACGAGGTCGCCACCGGATTCCTGGCCCACGGGCTGGTGCCGCCGTAGGGACCGAAATCGCCGGATATGTTGGCATCCACGGTCGTCTCGATCGAGCTGCCGGACTTTTCTCCGGGTGTCGTGATGTAGTTGAAGGCCTCTGGTGTCACCCCGCCGTACTGAAAGATGTTCAGCGGCACGCAACCCGCATTTCCCGGTGCGGTGCATCCATTCAGGGAATTCTGCACTTTGGCGAAGGAAATGTCGTTGAGATAATGTTCCGACAGTAGCGAATTCCAATAGGTTCCCGACAGATCATAGCTCCAGTTGTTGTCGATCGCGCCGCGCCCGCCCACGACCACACGATAATCATCATGGCGCAGATCGTCCGCGCGCGGATAATTGGCCATCCGCAGCGCCGGCATCAGGATAGTGGCCACATTGGGCTGACCGTTGGCCTGATAGACCGGCAGCGGTTTGCCCGTGGAGTCCTGACAGATGGAAGGCTCCTGAGCGGCGGAGAGAAACTGGTTGTTGCAGGGAATCTGCAGGAAACCGGTTGGCCCGCGACCCAGGAGCAGACCGCCCGGAGCCACCTGCGCCGTAGTGTGATCGCTCATGAACATGGTTTCGGCATAGACGTCGAGCCACGGGGCGAGCTGTACATGACCGATGGCGCCCAAAGTCTTACGTTCATCGGGGCGCTGCAAATCGTTAGTCGGCGCGGTGTTGTATTTCAGCGCGCTTGTAAAGGGCACGAAGGTCGCGGTACCGTTCGGATTCAGGGCCAGATCCTTGCCGCTGTTCGTAATGAAATTGCCATAAGCCCCGCTGGAGCTGCCGGCGCACACGAGCCCGGTCCCGGCCTTGTTGAGACCGGTTTCGCAGGCCTGAAAATTGCGCGACCCATCCAGCACCGCGGACGTGGAGCGGTAGCTGGCATACATCGTAATGTTGCCCTTGTTGTCGTCGACGTTTGTTCCGAGGATGAGCGTGGTGTCGCTGACGAGGCCGCCGAATTGGTTGCCGGGTATGGCAGGCTTCACCGGGTAGTTCGCGCTTGCCAGCACCGAATTCGCCGGTCCTCCCTGGGTATGCTGCGCGTCATTGAAGGTCTGTGTGACCTGCACGCCTTCGAAATTCCTCAGCAGACGGAAGTTGACGACGCCCGCCATTGCATCGGAGCCGTAAACCGCCGAAGCACCCCCGGTCAACACATCCACGCCGGTTATCAGAGCGGTCGGAATGAAGTTGACGTCGGCGGCGGCCCCCTGCGGACCTTGCGGGTCACCGGGACCCAGGCGGCGGCCGTCGATCATGACCAGGGTGCGCGTCGGCCCCAGGCCGCGCAGATTGATGTTGGCGACCCCGGTCGAGTTATTCGCGGTGCTGCTGCTCTGGGCGGTATGGACTTGCGGGATTTCATTCAGCACATTTTCAATGTTGGTGGCGCCCTGAGCCTTGATTTCGACATCGGTCACCACCGTTACCGGGCTTTCGCTGGTCAGGTTTGGTGCCTTGATGCGCGTACCGGTCACTGTGACTTCCTGAATATTCGCGGCCTGCTCCGGTGGGGCCTTTTCACGGGAAGTATCGTTATTCTGTCTGGGGTTGCCTGGCTCGTCCTGCGCGCTGGCGAGGTCGGGGATCCCGGAGCTTTGCGCGACGCGCAGGTAGCCCTGGGGAACGGGAACGTTTGCGGTGTTACCCGGGCGGGGCGTTTCGACGAGAATCGTGTTCTCAGCGGTGATGCGGTAGGTGAGGTCGGTCCCTTGCAAGAGAAGTCTGAGCGCCGCTTCCGGTTCCAGCGCGCCTTTGATTCCGCTCGTGCGCTTGGCGTCAACCACGTCAGTGGCGAAAAGAATCTGGCGATCGCTTTGGCGGGCGAACTCGCCTAACGCCGTTGCGAGGGTTTGCTGCTCGATGTTGAAGACTTTGGGAGTGTCGGTCGCTGCGGCGAAGGCTCGAGCGCCGAGGCCGAGGGCAATGGCGACTGCAACGAGGAGGTGTCTTACCAGGAGAAACCGCGCCGCTGTCCTGCCTCCTGTGCTGCGGATGACGGAATCTTCAGCCGCCCTACGGACATATTCTCCTGCAGCGCGGAGCCAGGAATTCGGAATTGCTTTTGTGCTCGTCACGGACATCCCCCTTCGTTGCGCCCCTATCACATGGTGAACGGGCTCTCTTGTACGGAAAGACGCAACGCGAAGGCCAACCCGCCTGTTGCAATGGGATATTTTTGGATGGGGCTGTGCGACAAAATGCTTAACTTGCGAGGCTCAGCGGGGGATCAGCACGATCCGCGCTTCACCGTGATGTTCGGCGGTGATGGGAAAGTACTGTGCAAGCGCGGTGACGAAGGCCTGTTGTTCGCCGGCGCGAAACATTCCGTTCACGCGGAGGTTTGCAAGCTTTGGATCATTTACGCTGATCTGTACCGGGCTGTGGCGGTTCATTTCGGCAACGGCATCGGCAAGCGTAAGATCTTCGAGAAATACGCGACCGTCGCGCCAACCCGTGACCTTCGCAACATCGATGTTGCGGACGAGAACGGTTTCAGCGGTGGTGTCTGCCTGGGATTGTCTCGAGGAGGCTTCATACGGCCTTCGGTCACCTTCGCCTGCCGCACGCAGAAGGGCTACGAGTTGCTGGCCGGGCGCGAGGAAAATTTCACCGCTGCCAGAGAACGCCTCAGGAGCCTCATCCCCGCTTCGAGCACCGCCTTCGGCTGAGCAAGCTTGCTCTGCGAAAATTCCAGGGCGTCCATCCTTGGCCACCCGCTCGTCGCATGCAACGAGGCCCTCTGCGCGCAGACGGGAAGAGGAGCGCGGTGCCTTGCCTTGCCTCTCCTGTGATGCGGAAAGCATTGGCGCCGCTGTCTTTCCTTGCGCACTCTCATTCGTTGTCCCTGCCTCTTGCGCGGAGGCGGCTGATGCGAGGACCGACTGTCTGGAGACTCTGACCTTGCCTTCGATCAAGGTGACTTTCACTGATTTCTCGTCCAAGCGGACGTCGAAGGCTGTGCCGATAGCGACGATGTCGCGATTGCCGGCGCGTACGATGAAGGGACGTTGCGGATTCCTGGCGACGTGAAAGAACGCCTGCCCGTCGACCAATTCCACAGAACGGCGGCTCTCATTGAATGCCACTTTGATGCGTGACTTGGCGTTCAGCTCGACCGAGGAGCCGTCCTGCAGCGTAATCGTAGACGTTTGGCCGATTCCGGTTTCGTAGGTGTTGGCCAGCCCTGATCCGAGCCCGGTCATCCTTGCAGTGATCGCAGCGAGCTCGCGCAGGGGAGCACGGCGTGCGCCCTCAGGAAGTGTCGTCCAAAGTGTCGCTGCCACGGCGAGTGTGGCCAGGCTCGCGGCTACTGCGAACGTGAACTTGTGGGAGCGGCTCTGTGTTGTTATGCGTAGCGCGGCATCGCGGAGTGCGCGCACATCGGCGCGACTCCCCTCGTTGCGCAAGGCAGCGACCACGGTCTGCAGCTGTTCGAACGCCGCCCGATGAGCCGGATCCTTTTCCCGCCAAGTGGCGAATGCTGCGCGATCGGCCCCCGTGCAATCCGGTGCGCGCAGCCGTGCGTCCCAGAACCCGGCTTCGTCCGCGATCTGCTCGGAAATGCGCCGTTCCACATTGTCTCTCCGGATAGTCATATCGAACGGTCACGCCTTCTCAACAGATGTGCACTCGCGCGGCTCATGTGCTTTTCGATCGTACTGACGGCAATCCCCAGCTGTCGGGCTATTTCGGCGTGCGATAGATCCTCGAGATGATAAAGAACCCACACCGCTCGCGTGCGCTCCGGCAACTCGTACAGTGCTGCGACGACCTGCTCGATGGCCTGCGCGCCGAGAAGCGCGCGCTCGGGGCCAAGTATGTCCGCGCTGCCGTGTACGGCTTCGTCATATGGCTCGTGCGCCTGCGACGCGCGTGCTGTGCGGCGTCGCTGACGATCATGCAGCAGGTTCGCTGCCGTCTTGAAAAGGTATGCCTCCGGTTGATTGACCGACTCGATCCGGCCGCTCGCAAGGCGCAGGAACACCTCTTGGACCAGGTCCTCGATTTCGGCCTGTCGCCCGATGCGCTTTTCGAAAAAGCGCACGAGAGGGGCCCGAAACTGGCGCGACAGGGCCGCAACGGCGGTCGCCTGGTCGGCCGGACCACCCAGGGGGATGCGGGATCCATCTGCGCGTGTTGGTGAGCTGCCCAATGTAGTAAGACGCAGGACGGGGTCAAACCCGCCTGCTTGAAGTGATTTGCCCTTGTGACCGGTGTTCGACGGACGGCGCCGCGTCCCTGGTTGGTTTCAGGCGGTTCTCCTCAGTCGGCCGGAATGATCCTTGCCGGCGCGCTCCTCGATGGAGCCGAATTTCCACCAAGCCACGGAAACGCCCCAGGCGAGCAGGAAGAGGCCGACGATGACACAGCCCAGCACGCCGAAGTCCACGCCGCCAACCCAGTCGAACGGCGGGCCCTTGAGGCCCAGCACGCGGATGAGCACCTGTAACAATTCAACAGTGCCGATCAGCAGGGCCACCGCGATCGACAGTGCCGTGGTGGTCAGGTTGTAAAAGATCTTGCGCAGCGGATTGACGAAGGCCCAGTTATAGGCCTTGACCATGAGCACGCCGTCGGTGGTGTCCAGCAGCGACATGCCGGCGGCGAACAGGATCGGCAATGACAGCGCCGCCGGAACCGGCAGGTTGCCGACCGAAGCGCCGGCGGTCATGCCGAGCAGGCCGACTTCGGAGGCGGTGTCGAACCCTAAGCCGAAGAGCAGGCCCAGCGGATACAGCTGCCAGCTGTGGCTGATGACTCTCTGCAGCCGCCCGCCGAACAGCCTGTTGATCAGTCCGCGCTGCGCCAGCAATTCGTCCCAGTGCGCGTGGCTGTGCTTGCCGGTCCTGGCCTTGCGCCAAACCTCGAGGATATCCAGGAGCACCAGCAAGTTCAGGATACCGATGATCCACAGGAAAGTGCCGGATACACCGGCGCCGATGACGCCGCCCAGATTGCGCAGCTCGGGCAGGTCGCGCTTGACAGCCGCAGCCGCGACGACGATGGCGACGGACAGCAGCAGCACGACGGTTGAATGACCAAGCGAGAAAAAGAAGCCTGCGCCCAAAGCGTTCTTCCGCTTCTGCAGCAGGTAACGCACGGTGTCATCCACCGCCGCGATATGGTCGGCGTCGAAGGCGTGGCGCAGACCGAACATGTAGGCTGCCAGTCCCAGTCCGACCAGTGCGGGATAACGTGCAGCGTGATGGAGGAACAGTCCCAGCCCCAGGAGGTGCAGGAAGGCGACCACGCCATAGAGCCGGGCCAGATGCCACCACTCGCCGCGGGTGAAGCTCAGGTGGCGCCGCGCCGGGGCGGGCGCGAACTCGGGCGCAGTTGGTCGATGGACGCTCATTGCTAGTGGTGATCGTGGCCTTCTGCCTCGTCGTGACCATGGCCCGGATGCCGGGCGTCATACTCGGCCATCAGGGCTCCGAGCGAATTCCTCAGAGGATCCTCGCGCAGGTCCAGTTGTCCGGCGAGGAAGCCGGCAGCACGGGCCAGCACGATCGCCTGTGAAGCCAATACACGATAACGATCGGATTCGCCGACGCGCCGGCCGTCCTTGATGCAGGCATTGAGGATGTCGCCGAACAAACCATCCATGTAACCATGTAACGCATCATCGGAAACAGCGCTGCCCTGATCGTCCAGGCGGCCGCGCGAACCACCGCGATGGTCCAGCACTTCATGAAGTGCGGAATGCGCTGCATGCAGGAAAGCAGCGTAAAGCCGCTCGGCCTCGCCGCCCTCTTCGTCAAGATCGCCACACATAGTCCACTCCAGTGCGTTTCAACCGCTGTGGTAACGCGACCACACTTGCCATCCAGGCCGACGAGGCCAGCCCGGACGCCAGTGGCGGCAATCAGTAATCACAGTTCTCGAGCTGCTCAAACCAGTCGAATCCCATCGCTTTGACGATCCGGCTGTTCATCACGACGAGCCGCGCTTCCGCGCTACCCGTGTTGAAATGCTGATGGGCGCAATAGGGCGGAATGTAGACGAAATCGCCGAGCGTCCACTCGAACTTCTTCGGCTCGACTTCCCACTCGAATTCGATGGTGTCCTTGCAATCGAACTTGACGTCCCAGTGCAGGTCGTAGCCGCTGCCCTCGACCACATAAAACACTTCTTCGGAAAGATGTCGGTGCCTGCCGCTCTTCCTGCCGGGAGGGATGAAGTGCATGTAGATGTCGAGGCACATCTCCTTGGTCTTCATCTTCTCGTGAATGATGTGCTTGAGGAGCCCGTCTGGCGAGCGCTCCAGCGGCATGTCCGCCGACTTGACGACGTTGACGTAGCCCTCGTATTCCTTGCGGAACGCAGTGGAGTGCTGCACCGCCTCGCTGTAGAAATTCACATGGTCGACCTCGGCGTGGGCGCGCTCGCGCTCTCGCGGGTCGATGATCCGCTCGATATTCATAAAGTCCACCCTTTACTGGCTCTCACTTGCAGGTTGCGCGTCACAGTTCCGGCGGCGGGGCGTAGTTTTCCTGGCCCGGCGACGGTTCCTTCGGCGGATAACTGACGACCTTCTGGAAGATCATGTGCATGAACAGGAACAGCGGCTTCGCCTTCATGATGAGCACGATGCATTCATCGTCCTTGTCATCGCTGAAGTGTTGGTGGACGCAACCGTTCTCGACGATCAGCGCGTCGCCCGCATCCCAGTCGTGGCGCTTGGTGTCGTGCACGTCGTGGCCCTTGCCCTTGAGCACGTAGAACACGGCGCTGTTCATGTGGCCGTGCTTCTGGCCGTAACCGCCCGGCGCGTAGACGTCGATGTGGCATTCGATCGACTGGGCGACCTTGACCGCCTGGGGGTTGATGATCTTCTTGCCGAAATTCTGCGGGCCGCCTTTCCACTTCCAGTCCTTGGTGTGATACACGCGCGGCTGGTTGAAAAGCTCATCTTTCAACTGGCCGTAGGTGCCTTCCAGGGCCCGGACAAAGACGCGCTTCTTGGTCCAGCGTTCCCATTCCGCCGGTTCGGCGGGGGTCGCCTGGCCATGATCTGCTGCCTTGATTTCTGGCTCCTCGATAGCCATTGCTAGCCTCCTGTGATCTTGCGATTCAATTAGGGGAATGCACGGTTAGAGTACCGACGCATCGTGGACCCTTGACATTCACTGGCCCGCCTTTACGGCCTGGGCCAGAAGCTGGAGATTCTGGGGTGTCTGCCGCAACGCGTCGGCAATGACCGACTGGACGTGCTCGCCGTTGGCCGCCGCGATGGGCGCGTCCATCTTCTTCGCGTCCGCCAGCAGCTGCGGATCGGCGAGCGCCTTCATGAAGACTCTGCGCAGCAGCTCCAGGCGATCGCCTGGAATGCCGGGCGGACCAGCAGTCAGGCGCGCGACGTCGGACTCTGCCGCGATCATCTTCAGCAACCGCCTGGCATTGTCGTCCTTGGCAAACTGGTCGGCTTGTGGAATCTTGCTGCCGGCGGGGCCGCCGGCTTCCATGACGTAGAAGCCGTTGCCGTCGTCGACGAACTGCGCATAGGACGACTGCGAGCCGATGGTGCCCTGCGTCTCGCCGCGCAACATGCTCATGGTGCCTTCGCTGCCGTTATAGCCGGGGATGAGCTGCACGTTGAGGTGGATGGCGGAAATGGCCAGGCGCGTATCGATGTAGCCAGCCGATCCAACACCCGCGGCAAACAGCTTGATGGGCGGCTTCGAGGTATCCAGCAGCTCCTTGACGCTCTTGACACCAGACTTCTTGCTCAACACCAGCACGCGTGAGTCCGAAGCCGCTTTGCCGATCCAGCTCATTTTCGCCAGGTCGAAGCGCACGCCGGCTTCCCGCAGCAACTGCAGGTAGATCAGGCCGGTGTTGAACGTCCCTATGGTGAGACCGTCGGGCTTGGCCGCGTAGATGGTGTTGGCGCCGACCACGTGGCCTGCACCCGGAATGTTCCTGACGATGATCTTCGAATCAGGCAGGCACTTGTTCATGTAGCGCGCCAGAAGGCGGCCGTAGGTGTCGTAGCCGCCGCCCGGCGCGGTCGACACGATGTAAGTGATGGTCTTGCCCTTGTAGAAGTCCTCCGCGGACCCGGCTGCCCGCGCGAGCGGAGCGCCGACCAACAGGGCGGTGGCGATTGTCATGACAATCCTGGACATGATGCGTCCTCTTGAAGACGATACGGCGGGAAAGCCGGTAAGCGGCCGAGATCGATGCGGAGTAGCGCGATGTTTGTTGTCAGCCACTGGCGGCTCCGGCCGACGTCAGCCAATCCTTGATCAGGGGCGTCACCAGGCCCTCGAACAGCGGCACGCCCAACGCGAGCTGGAACAAGCCATGGAGCAACGCCAGGACGGCCAGGGGCAGGAGCAGGCTCAGCCACCAGGGCTCGCGCGAGCGGAATCGCAGATAGGCGAACAGCATGACGGGTGCCGCCAGAACGAAGCCAAACGCAACGACGCTGATGACGAAGGACCAGACCCAGAGATAAATCGGGACGTCCTTGCGGAGGTCGATCTCCTCCTCATAGGCCCCACGGCTGGCGCGCAATTCGACGATGAGCTGCAGCAGGCTCAATACCGCACCGACCCCGCCGATGATCAGGGGCATCGAGGCGGCTTCGGGCGGGTAGCTCAGCCAGGCCACGATGGCGGCGCTGGAGAAGATCACGAGGAATGTCAGCGAAAGGGCGACGGTGCTGGTGAAGCGGATACGCCCGGCGGGCGGGGACTGAGGCTGAGAGCTCATTCGATGACCCCTGTCGTTAAATGGACCCGGTGGTCGGTGCCCGGTGCCCGGCTCCGCCGGGACCGGCCTTGCGGCGGTACGTCTTGCGCAGATTGAGTGTGAGCGTGACGACGATGATCGCCATCATTACGAGCGAAGTCGGCTGTACGAGGAAGGTCAAGCCGTGCAGCGCAAACGCCTTGTGGAAAGACAGTTCCGCGGTCGGCCCGAGCACCAGTCCAATGATGAAACAGGGCCGCGGCCAGCGGTTACGCCGCATCACGTAGCCGATCGCGCCCATCCCGGCGAATACCAACAGGCTCTCCCAGTGGTCCTTGGCCAGATAGGTGCCGAGCAGAGCGAAGACCAGGACCACCGGCACCAGCACCTCGGCTCGAATATGGGCGATCGAGCTCATGTGCTTGCCGACGATCAGCAGGAAAACCGTGCACAGCAGGTTGGAGATCGCGATGGCCCAGATCAGGGACCACACCAGCGGCAGATCGTGCACGATCATCAGCGGTCCCGGCTTGATACCGAGCATGATCAGCGCGCCCAGCATGATGGCCATGCCCGAGCCGGCGGGGACGCCGAAGAACAGCGTAGGCAGTAATCCGCCGCCTTCCTTCGCATTCATACCGGTTGAGGGCGCGATCACCCCCTCGACGGCGCCCTTGCCGAATCGCTCGGGGTCCTTGGAGCGCGACACGGCGAAGGCGTAGCACATCCAGCCGGCCGCCTCGCCCCCCAGTCCCGGGATCATCCCGATGAAGGTCCCCATCACGGCGGTGGTGATGGCAAGGCCCCAGTGTCGGACGTTATCCTTCACACCATCCCAGACTTCGGCGAAGGTGTATTGGGTGACTTCGGCATTCGTGCCGGGGTTACCGGCATCCCCGCGCTTGCCCCTGCCCAGCTGCATCATTTCCGGCAGGGCATACAAGGCAAGCACGCCGCTGATGACGTCGAAGCCGTCCCACAGGAACAACTGGTTGAAAGTGAAGCGCTGCACGCCGGTCTGCGGATCGAGGCCGATCATGCCGATCAGCCATCCGAAGCAGCCGACGATGAGACCCTGCACCAGCATTTTGCCGGCCAGCGCCGAAATCAGCGTGATGCCGATGATCGCGAGCCAGAAGAATTCGATGGGACTGAAGGAGAGCACAAAGGGCTCGACCACCGGCAGAATCAGCGCCAGGCAGATGACGCCGATGATGCCGCCGACACCGGCCGCACTGAGGGCAGCTCCCAGTGCGCGTCCGGCCTGGCCGTTGCGGACCATTGGATAACCATCGGCGAGCAGCGGCGCCTCAGGGCCGTTGGTCGGAACACCGAAGAGAATGCTGGGCACGATGCCGCCGGTGTGCACGATCGCGTGCATGGACAGCAGGAACACCGCCCCGGGCAATGGGTCCATGCCATACACGAACGGAATCAGCAGCACGATGCCGAGTTTCCCGCCCAGCCCCGGCACGCATCCGAAGAAAATGCCGAGCGGAACGGCCAGCAACATCAGGCCAAGCAGCTTGGGTGTAACGAGAAGGCCGACCAACGATGAGAAGATGACGTGTGGGTCCACGTCAGAAGCCCGCGCCAGAGGGTCGGAGAGCGGTTAGCGCGAACGGAGCGCTCGCGATGTACGTCTGCGTTTGCATGTTCCCCGACCCCATCATGCGCCCCCACACTCTCCTTGTTGTTCTTTTATATGGAACGTATTTCCTGTATAGTGAACAGACTGTAGCGACGTTGCTCCGGCACGTCAAGCGCGCACGGCGGGCTGCGAAGACCTCGCCGCGCCGCTGAAGTCGAAGTTGCATAAGGTGCCGTGCTGATTGTCGATCATCGTATGCCTGAGGTACGGGCGAACTCATCGTGGGCCCAGCGTATGTAAGCTCATCAAGCCGCCTCACACCACACCAGTCCCAAATGGAGCGCCTGCCTGTCGAGTTTTCTGCCAATGAAGACGACTCTGCTGTAGCGGCGCTCAGCCGCGCGCCACTGACGCTGAAAGTCACCTTCCAGCAGCATATGGACGCTCTGAAAGACCAGGCGCCGCTCTTCGTCCTTCACGTCGAAAATTCCTTTGGCGCGCAGGATGTCCCGCCCACCCGTGGCCACCAGATCGTTGAGCCAGACGGTGAGCCGCGCACCATCGACCGGAGTATGCGAGATCAGGGACACACTCGAAATGCTGCTGTCGTGATCATGGTCATGATCGAGACAGTGCTCGTCGTGCACGTGTGCTGCCTCGTCATGAGCCGGATCGAGGAAGTCCGGCTCCAGCGAGAGGATATGTTGGATGTCGAAGCTGCGGCGCCCCAGGAGCTTGTCGAGGGCCACATCGGCCCGCTGCGCGCGATGGATCGGCGCAAGCGGGCTCAGCTTTCTCAGCCGCGCTTCGATGAGCCGCAACTCCTCGGCGGTGACCAGCTCCGTCTTGTTGAGGACGATCTGGTCGGCAAAGGCAATCTGCTCGATGGCCTCGGAGCTGCTCGCCAGGCACAGACCGATATGCCGAGCGTCCACCACGGTGGTGACCGAATCGACGAACGTCCTGGCCTGCAGGAAAGGGTCGACAAAGAACGTTTGCACCACCGGGCCCGGATCGGCGATGCCCGTCGTCTCGATCACGATGCAATCGAAAGTGCCGGACCCCGAGAGCAGCTGATGCAGGGTGCGGATCAGATCGCCACGCACCGTGCAGCAGATGCAGCCGTTGCTCATCTCAAAGAGCTCTTCCTCGGCGCTCAGGATCAGCTCGTTGTCGACGCCGATCTCGCCGAACTCGTTGACGATGACCGCATAGCGCCGGCCGTGATCGCCGGACAGGATGCGATTGAGCAGCGTGGTCTTGCCGGCGCCCAGATAGCCGGTCAGGACCATGACGGGAATGCGTTCGCTCATGGACGACGTCCTGGCGGATGCCTTACTTCCACGGCAGCAGTGAAACGTGGATGACGTCCTTCGCCCCCTCGTTGCCGACCGACTTGATCGCATATTCGGCTTCGGCGAGCCCGAAGGTATGCGTCGTCACGAGTTCCAGCGGGAAGCGCTGCGAGGCGAGCTGTTGTAGCGCCAGTTCGCAGGCGCGGTAGCTGTGGCCCCGGGCACTCTTGATGGTGATGTATTTCACCGTCACCTTGCCGATCGGGAAATTCGGGAAGTCGGTCATTTCTCCCTGGATCAGAAGCGTGCCGCCCTTGCGTTTCAGGGCCTCGACCCCCAACAGGACCGGCGCCGTGCCGGCGCCCGCCGTGCAGTCGAGCGCCACGTCGACGCCTTCGCCGCCGGTGATCGCCGCGATGCGGGCCAGCGGATCTTCCTTCTGCACATCGATGACATGGTCCGCGCCGAGGACCTTGGCGATCTCCAGGCGCTTGGCATCCTTTGTGGTGCCGGTGACGATGATCAGGTCCGCGCCGGCCTGCTTGCAGGCCACGATCTGCGACAGGCCCTGTTGGCCCGGGCCCTGGATGAGCACTCTCGAGGCATAGCCGACCTGCGAGTCGAACAGGGCCCACTCGATGCCGTTCGACAGGGGCGTCACGATTCCGGCCAGCTCCGGCGTAACTCCGGCCGGCACCTTGTGGACCACTGCATTCCAGGGCAAGTAGGCGTACTGCGCAAAGCCGCCCCACAGGTGGTAGGGATTGTCCGACGTTGTATAGCCATAGCGCCGGCCGTCCGGATTGGAGCGCCAGTCGGTGGCGACGCAGTGACGATACTCGCCGCGATGGCACCACTCGCACTTGAAACACGGCACGTAGTGTTCGATGAAGACCAGATCGCCTTCGTTGACGCCCTTGCGCTCGGTGAACTTGCGGCCGGCCTTGGCGATATAGCCGATGTTTTCATGGCCCATGATGACCGGGCCGCCGGACAACGGCTGCTTGAACATCTTGACGTCGGTGCCGCAGATGCCGGCGACCGCCATCTTCAGAAGCGCGCTCTCCGCATCGATCTGCGGCATTGGAAAATCGCGCAGCTCCAGTTTGCCGGCACCAACCTTCACCGAGGCAAGTACTTTTTCCACGAGCTTACTCCTGCAATTTGATGAGATCCAAGGACGGTGCGCCGCCCTCACTCCCGGCCGACGAGACTGCGCGCCTCGCGTAGATTGGCGAAGCTGCGCGGCGCCGCGCACATGAGATAGCGATAGCCCTCAGCGACGACACGCTCCGCGTTTTGAGGCGTGACGTGCGGGTGACCGACGACGACGCCCCGCTTCTTGCAGATCGCGACAACTTCGGCCATCGCATCGAGGACGACCTCGTGCTCCGTCTGGCGCGGGTACCCGAGCTCCTGACTCAAGTCGCCCTCTCCGATCAGGATCGCGCCGATGCCCGGGACGTTGTCGAGAATATCCGGGAGATTGCGGATACCCAGCGTGTCTTCGATCTGCAGGACGACGAATATCTCGCCATGTGGAACGAGCGGCCATACGTCCGCCCGTTCGTAGTATTCCTGTTGGGAGACGCCCCAATAGCGCACTGCCTGCATCGGTCCGTCGCCGCGCATGCCGGCCGGCTCATAGAGTGGCTTGTCCCGAAGCCGCTGATAGCGACAGGCGGCGATGGCGTTGCAGGCCTCCTCGACGGTGCTGATGTGAGGCCACACGATGCCGTAGCAACCGAGGTCCAGCGCCTGCTTGGCCAGGAACTGGTTCTTCTCCGCGCCGTTGGCAGGAATCCGCGCTGTTGGGGTGATCGTCGGCGCGACCGAGTCGGCGCTGGCAATCTGACGGCGATTGAGCAGGTATTGCAAACTGTCGCGCAAGGCCTTGATGTCCCAGCCGCGGTGTTCGCCCTCGAAGACGACGCCGTCGTAGAACGACTGTTGCAGCTCGACTGCGAACTCGACCTCGCAGGGCGCAAAAAGCGTGAACGCGTGCTGACCGGATTCGAGCGCACGGATGATGCCGTTGAGACGGTCAGGCTTGGACATTCATTTTCCTTTGAGCGGCGCTTCCTGACGGATCCGTCAGGCCGGAACCTGAAACACGGCGAACAGCACCAGATAGGTCGCGGCAACGGCGGCCACCGTCGTGTACGTGCTGATCCTGCTCATGCTCTGAAGCGCACAGACGGCTGCCGTGGTCGCCAGGGCGAGGAGCCCCGCGTGCGCAGCGTTGAGCACTATCACGGCGCCAGCGAAGATCAGACCGACGGCGACCGGCGCCAGCCCCCGCTCGATCGCCTTGCGGATCACCGATTGGTCGTTGCGCAGCCACCACGCGCTGACTGCGTACATCACGATCGACGAGGGCACAAAAATAGCGAGTGTCGCCACTGCCGCACCGAAAAAGCCGCAGACCTGCCAACCGATCAGAGCCACGATCAGCGTGCTAGGCCCGGGCGCAGCGCGCGCAATGGCGAACAGGTCGGCGAACTGCTCGTTGGTCAGCCAGCCGTGGACGGCCACCGTCTGATGTTGGATTTCCGGGATTGTCGACTGGCCGCCGCCGAACGAAAGGATGGACACGGGCGCAAACACGACCAGCAGCGCGAACAGGCGGCTACCCGTCATAGCTCGCGTTCCTCTTCTCCTGAACGAATGCCATCGCGATGCTGAGAGGAACCGCCACCAGTACCACCGGCACCATGGGCCAGCGCAGCAGGCCGACGACGACAAACACCGCCGTCGCGATCAGCGCCGTCATGAGATCGCGCGGCAAACGTCGCGCGACCTTGATAGCCATGGTGAGCGTCGCACCGACGCCTGCGGCCGCCAATCCAACCAAAACGAAATGCACCGCCGCCAGATGGCCATAGCTGCGATACAAGTAACCGAGGCACAGCGTGACGCAGAAGGCCGGCACGATCATCCCGAATACCGCGACGGCGGCGCCGGCGGCGCCGCGCAGTCGCAACCCAACGTAAAGCGCGAGGTTGACCGGATTTGCACCCGGAAGGACCTGCGCCACGGTCAGGCCCGAGAGGAACGCCTTGTTGTCAATCCAGCCGAGCCGTTCCACGACTTCCCGATGCACCCAGGACTGGACGCTGCCGCCGAAGGTCATCGTCCCCAGGCGCACGAAAGTAACCAGAAGCGGGAGCAGCCCGACTGTCGGTTGCACCAAGGCATCCGCCGGCGCGCTAGCCTCGATAAGGTCATCGCTGATGGGCATAGAAGCGCCTGGGTCACACGGCGTTGCGTGGCGGCGGCAGGTCGGCCAGCTCGGCCTTGTACGCCTCTTCCATCCGCGGCGTCATGTCGCGCTTGGCCAGCGCCTCGCAGAAGAGCTTGCGAACCACCGGCTTTTCATCGGCATAGTCGATCTGGTCGCCGCCGATGCGCCGGCTGATCCAGGCCTTTGGCACGCCCTGCGCGTTGCGGATCGAGACGACTTCGTGCTTGAACGCAAGATAACGGCCTGGCGTAGTGCCCGTGTTGAAGTGCTGGTGGAACCAGAGGTTGGGCGGGACGATCATGGTGCCTTCCCGCCACTCATAGCGGCGCGGCTCCTCACCCTCGGGCCACATCAGCGTGTAGCCCTCGCCGCTCATCACGATCACGTGCGCGCCCGGCCCGTGACAGTGCGCCTTCTTGTAGGTGGCGACCGGGAACTGGGAAATGTGGCTGTTCATCGAGCCCTTCGCCATGCTGAAGCGGATATGGCCGCCTCCCGCGCCGCGCTCCCTCGCGCTGATCAGAGGCAGGTTGATGGCGTCCGCGACGAAGTTCGTCTCGAGCAGCAGGCCCTTCTGCTCGCCCTTGTTGGAGAAGTAGTGGGCTTCCCCGGCGAAACGATTCGTGAAGTCGTGCCGGGTGTTGAATACGAAGTCAATCTCTTCATAGAGATTGATGATGGCGGGGCCGTTGGTGACGGCGACGAAGCGCGCCGGCGCCAGACCCTGGCCGTTGAAGTGCTGGTGGTGGCAATTGAGTGGGATGGCGAATAGCGATCCCTTGTTCCATTCAAAGGTAATTTTGTGGCCGGCGTCGTTCCAGACGGCGGTCGAGCCCCGTCCGTCCAGCACGTAGATCATTTCCTCGAACAGCTGACGCTGCGGAGCGAGCTTGCCGCCGGCCGGGATTTCGCAGACGTAACAGTCGTTCGACGTCCGCGACGCCTCGTGGTTGATGTATACGCCCCGGCCGCCACGACGCGCCCACTGCTTCAGCTCGACGGTGTGCAAGTTCGCAATGTAGTGAGCACTGATGATGTCGAGTCCTTCGCCACGTACCCAGTTCGTATACGGAGATTCCTTTTCCGTAGCGAATTTCTTCGCCATTTCTTCTGAAACGATCGCATCCTGGGTCATCTGATCTGCCTCATTTTCTCGTTACGCTGGCCAAGGTTTGGACCGTGCTCCACGTGATGATCGTGGCGGTCGCCGTGCTCATGGCCGTGATGGTGATGGTCGGAGTGGTCGTGAACGGAGTGCTGATGTGGGGCCGGCTGGATCTGCGGGGTGTCGTTGAAGACCAGTGACTTGATGGTTACCGGCACGGTGCGCGATGGAAGCCGGATCTTCCCCAGGTCGATGTAGTCGAAATCCACGAGTGCGACGCCGTCGATCACCAGTAACTCCGAGTCGACGCCGAGATCCTCGCGCAGTACGCCGCCCAGAGTCTGCGCCAGATCCCCGTCCAGAATCAGGTAGAGCGGCGCTTTCCGCGCGATGGTGCGCGCCAGCCCGGCGACGATGCCACGGGCAAGCGCGACAACCCGTTCGTAGGACGGGTCGCCGCGCCACTGGAAGGCAAGCGCGACTTCCCTGTCCTCCTCGACCACGTTGAAGAGCATCAGGTGTTGCCGAATCGCCCGCGCCAGCTCTTCCGGATCGATCGCTTCCGGCAATTCATAGCGCGGCTTCAGCACCTGCAGATTCCGCCGCGGTAGCAACGCGCCGTTGTTTGAAATATAGAGTGTGCTGCCGGTGAGCTGCACGGTGTATTCGGACGCACCCAGCGCGGTGGCGCGAATGCATTCCCCAGCCGGCAGCAGCGGCCACGGCAGTGCCCCGGTCTCGAGTTTGCGCTGCAGGGCGGCGCCGAGGCGTCGGCCGAGATCCCCGAAATCGCGCGTCTCCCTGCCATAGATGTATTCGGCGACGCCGCCGGAGAACATGACTCCATCGATACGACCAACATCGGGCAGGCGGTCGGTCAGGTAGAGATTCCGGATAGCGGCCGGTGGATTGCGTTCACACACCGCGGCGATCACCACGGCCGCCATGGACTCGGCCAGAACATCGAGGGCGGCAGAGGCTATCGTGTCACCGCAAGACCAGGAGAAACCCGCGTCAGCCGCCAGGCGACGCCCGGCCGGATCGAGACGGATTATGCGCCCGCTCCCATCGACCACCTGCAGGCGTCCGCCGACATGAAATGCAGCGGTGGCGACGACGCGGCCAGAGTCGATGATGGCAAGCTTGGTGGTGCCGCCGCCGATATCGATGTTGAGCAGCCGCTTGCTTTCGTCGGCGGATACACGTGCCGCGCCCGAGCCGAACGCCGCAAGCATCGCTTCCATATGGTGACCGGCCGTGGCGCAGACGAAGTCACCGCCGCGCTCCGCCACAATGCCGGCGATGGCCTCGGCGTTTTCTCTTCTCAGCGCCTCGCCGGTCAGGATCACGGCGCCGGTGTCGACTTTCTCCGGCTCCATGCCGGCGAGGTCGTAGGCCTCGTCGATGATCGCGCCAAGGGCACTCTGGTCGATGCGCTCGTCGCTCTCATAGGGCGTCAACGCCACTGGTGACTGGAACAGCGTTTCGCGCGACACGACGCAATAGTGGCTGGACAGAGCCTCACCCCGCCTGCGCAGATTCACCCGTGAGAAAATGACCTGGGTCCCGGAAGAGCCGATGTCGATGCCGACGCTGGTCAGGGAAACATGGTCCTGTACCCAGATCGGATTTTCTTCGAGCGGACCCTGCGAATCGAAGTCATCGTGATCGTGGTCATACGAGGCGCCCGATTCATGGGTATGACTGACTTCCCGCCCGAGCGCATGGTCTTGCAGCGCATGAGCGCGCCCGACAGGCGGGTCTGGCTCACCGGCCATTTCGGGATCCCGCCATCCATGCCGGACACGACGCAGGCTTCTCGCAAGGCAACGTAGTCGTCTCCTCCTTAGCTGACTGGCAGCGCGCGTGGCTCGTACCACCCGCCGTGGGGCTGAAGGCGCCCTGCGCAGTCCGGTTTGATTCTTTATGTTCTTGTATATGGAACATATTTCCGATATGCAGAACACACTAACAAGGCGTCGCTGGAGTGTCAATTGGCCGCGGCAGGGGCTGACCGAGAGGTGGTGACGGCGAGAAACTCCATCATGCGGGCGTTGGTCAGCTCTTCCGTCTGCCCGGCCACGGCAACGTCCCAATACTCCCCGCGCGGCAGGCACTCCTCGAGATATCGGGCGGCGGAGGTTGCGTGCGAGGCATCCTGGCCGGGAATGATCAAGGCCGGGATATCCAGGCCGAGCATGTCCTCCGGCTCCGCACCGGGTGCGGTGTCGCGATCAAACAGCTGACGCTCCATACCTGCCAGGATGAGCTTGTACCGCTCCACGCTGTGGGCGGCGTAGGCCCTGGCGAAAGCGGGGTCGTTGCGGATCACGGAAGCCCACGGGCCGACGCGCGGGTCTGCGCCGAACGCCTTGCCACTCTCGATCGCCAGTGCCACCACCTTTTCCAGTCCCTGTTGATGGACGAAGGCAAGATGCTCCGCAAAGCGCTGGTGGTTGCCCAGCCGGAATTTCGCGCCGCCTACCGGCCAGTAGAGGATCATGCTGAGCACGGTTTCGGGGTAGGCCACGGCAAAAGCAAGGACCGGGCAACACCCCATGCAGCCACCCATGAGATGCGCCCGCTCGATCTTGAGATGGTCGAGCAGCCCCTTGCCTTGGGCGACGTAGTGCTCCCAGCCGATGCGCTCGATGCGACCGCCGGATTGTCCGGTTTCGCGCCGGTCGAAGCGGATACAGGTGTAGCTGCGGCTCAAATGCTCGAGCGGCTTGGTCCGTGCATAGGCGCCGAGCGACGACCAGGTTTCAAGCGTGGCGTTGAATCCTCCCGGTGAGAACATCAACAGCGGCGGGCCGGAGCCCAGAATCTCGTAGCGTGTTGGGATACCATCGATGGATGCGATTGGCATGGCGGACCGCGCTTTAGGTGGTCGGGTTGATGGGCGCCGCGCCCTTGATCTGGCGTGCGGCGCGCACGTCGGAGGCGTAGGCCGAAATCGCATCGAGCGTGATGCGGGCCACATTGGCGTAGCCATCGACCGGCGAATCGATCGAACTAGCCGCATAGCCGATCGCGGCGTGGGCCATCCGCATTCGGCCATCCAGCCAAGGACCGCCGCCGAATCCGCCGATTACCGGGATGCTGACCGCTTTTGCAACCGCTGGCCCGGCAACCGGCCCCGAGTTGGTAAAGTCGAGCAGGGACGCGCCCGCGCTTTCCAGTCGCCTCGCCTCCTCGAGCAGCCGCGCCGTCATCTCTGCCGGCACAACCGCGCCCGCTCTGGAGGCTGCGGCATAAGGGATGCCGTACTGCAGCGCCGTCTGCGGCGTGATGCCGAATTGGGCAAAGACCGGAATGCCAGCGCGGGCCAGCGCTCGTACCGCCTCCGGGAAATCCGCGGCTCCGTCGAGCTTGATCATGTCGACGCCCGCCTCTTTGACCAGCTTGATGGCCGCCCGCACAGCAGCATCAGTACCCTCTTGCAGCGGCCCATACGGGAAGTCGCAGCTCAGCAGCGCGCGCTTCACTCCGCGCCGCACGGCCTTGCAAACGATCAGCATCTCTTCCAGAGTGACTTCCAGTGGGCTGGCCTGGCCCCATAGGTTGACACCCACCGTGTCGCCGACCGAGACGATGTCCACTCCGGCGCGGTCCACGATCTGCGCGAGTTGGTAGTCCCACACGACGACGCCGACGATCTTGCGGCCATCGGCCTTCATCAGCTTCAGCGCGGGAATGGTGAGCGCGGCATTTTCCGGATTCATGAGCTCTCCTTGTTGGGCGACGCCGGGCGCCTGCGGATCACGCCGCCAACCCTGCAGTGCCCGACGCAAATAGTTCCTCGACTGCGAACGGCCGGGAAATGATCTGCTGCTCCCCGGCGTAGCGGATGAGTGCTTCCAGCATCTGGCGGTTGGGCGCGATGCCATAGGGCAAGGGGTCCCTACCGGTCACTTCCAACACCCGGCGATACAGGCGATCAACCTTGGATGGTGCGGCGATCTGGCCCGCACGCAAGCGCTCCAGATAAGGCCGCTTCGCTTCGGCAAAGGCTTCGAAAATCCGTACGGCGAACTCCGGATGGGATTCCAGCGTGGCATCCTTGACCACCAATACGTGATTGATCGGGTAGTGGCCGCTGCGCGCCAGCTCGCGGAAACCCACGTCCCCGGAGTCAGGAATGAGGTGCGCCACATCCGGATGTTCCACCTGCACGCCGATGGCGGCGGCGATTTCACCGGCCGCCAACAGTTGTTCCAACGTCGTGCCTGTTTCATTGGACACGACATTGGGCGGCGCCTGAAACTCCGCGACGTGTTCGTCGCCCGACAGCACCCAGGTGATCTTGTGCAGATCGACGCCATGCTCATGCTGCAGGATGCTGCGCGCCCACACGCCCGTGGTAACCGTGTAGCCGCGGTTCACGCCGACCTTCCTGCCTTCGAGGTCCTTGGGACTGCGGATGCCCAGCCTGGTGTTGTAGAGGATGGCGCCATGATGAAAGCCGCGCACCAGGAAGATCGGCAATGCCGTGAAAGACTTGTGATGGGAGCGGGCGCACAGATAGGTGGTGAGCGCCATCTCGCTGACATCGAATTCGAGTCCACGCACCATCCGCCGGAACGCCTCGATGATGGCCGGCACCTCTGCGAACTCGAACTCGAAACCCGCCGGCCGCACGCTGCCGTCCTTGAGCGCCCGGGTATGCCCCAGTGTCTGCAACGCGGTCTTCAATATGCGTTCAGTCATCACGAAATTCCTTCATGGCGCGGCGCCTCCCGACATGTCAGGCCCGCTCAGCAACAGTCGGCGTCGAACCCTTCCGGCGCGGCCAGAGAGCGCATCAGCCAGTCGTATGGCAGATCCTCTGCGGTGATCCCGCTCACCGCCTTGAAGATCTTGAAACGGTGGCGCACGCCGGCTGCCGTCCAGAACACCACTACCGTCTCCAGTGGCGGACAGCCCGGCACGGAACAGGCGATCTCCGCCACCAGCACGACCAACTCCTGCCCGAGCCTGAAGCGCGCGCGCGTTTGCTGGGCCACTCGCTCGACGGCCTGCAGGTGATCCGCACCTTTTTTCGGAAGTCCCAACATTGCCGTTGCGCGGCACGAGCCTCACCCGCGCTTTCAGACCGAAGCCTGGGGCTGGCCGGGCCGGACCGTCAGCGCATCCTTGGCCGCTTGGGCGAAGGGCCGATCAGGCGCCAGGATCACGGCAGCGGAACGCACGCGATGGTGCGCGGGATCGACGCCTGGGGGCGTCTCGCCCTTCTCCGCCAGCGCCTTGGCCGCTTTTAGCAGGCGCATCCGCGCCATGACGATGCCATTGTCGGTCGAGCTCAGGTTCTCTCTGGTCCGGTCGGCGATCGACCCCATGCTCTCCTGCAGGGAAGCGTCCTGCATACCGATGCCGTCGATGCCGCTGTAGGCGCGCCCGGCTTTCTGTGCGGCGCGATCCATCAGGTAATTGTTGCCCTTGTTGGCGAGCGGCAGGTAAGTACCCGCAATGGTGGCGACGTGAACGCCCTTTCCGGCCTGCATCGCCTGCAGCTCTTCCGCGCTGAGCGCGCGCACAGGGTGGTAGTCGAAACTCCAGGCCCAGCAGCTCTCGTCGTCGATTGGAATCCAGAAATGGCCGTGCACCGGATGGTCGCCGCGCGGCGGCACCATGGTGAAACACGGCATTACCCAGGGCGTTATGCGCCAGTAGTAGTTGCCTTGCTCGGCATTGCGCCGCGCGCCGATGAGCAGGCCGCCATCGGACGGCACCACTTCGAACACCGGCTTTACATCGTTCAGGTTGTATTGGTTGCCCTTGGCTCCTTTGAACAGCGGGTCGCTGTTGAGGTTGCCGCGATGCAGCCAAGACACATGGCTCGAATCGATGCCGCCTTCCATGGCCTGCAGCCAGTTGCATTCCTGCAGGCGCTTCGAGGTGAAGCTCTGCGAGGCGGGCACCACGGAGAACTCGAATTCCGGCAGCGGCGGCTGTTTCTCGCGAGCGCCCATATAGGTCCACAGCACCCCGCCCTGCTCGACCAGCGGATAGCTCTTCAGCTTGATGCGCTGGCAGAAGCCGTTCTCCGAGGGTTCGGACGGCACATCGATGCACTGACCGGTGACGTCGTATTTCCATCCATGATAGGCGCAGCGGATACCCCCTTCCTCATTACGCCCGAACCACAGCGAGACGCCGCGGTGGGCGCAGAACTCGCTGATCAGGCCATAGCGTCCCTCGGAATCGCGGAACGCGATCAGACTCTCCGCCAGCAGTTTCACCCGCACCGGTGCGCAGTCGTTCTCCGGCAGCTCCTCCGACAGCAGGGCCGGAAGCCAGTAGCTGCGGAACATGGCGCCCATCGCGGTTTCCGGGCCGGTTTGCGTCAGCAGGTCATTCTGTTCTTTTCTAAGCACTTGCCGCTCCAATCGGTTCGTCAGATCTTGTGCTCTTCAAGCGTGGACGGATGGAACAACTCCTCGACCTGCAACCGGCGTTTGGAGAGACCTTGCGCATGGTGATGGTGGAGAAAGTTGTCGAGAACGTTGCGGTTCGACACAAAGCCGTAGGACCAGAAATCCGGACCCATCAGGGTGCGCGCGGCGCGCAACTGCTCCTCGACGAAGGGCAGTGTCACCTTGGTGGCTGAGGTATCGACGAGGCCCGCAAGCGCGATGCTCTTGGCTGCGGCAAACGCCTTGTATAAAGCCATGGGCAGCCACGGATGCTGATCCGCAAGCTCGCGACGGACACCGAGGACGTGCATGATCGGGAAAATCCCGGTCCTGCGGAAATAATCGGCCGCCGCGCGCGCCGGATCGGGGAAAAGCCAGCCGACCCGCGGGTTTCCCGCCTCGAAACAGGAAGGCGCGCGCGGGCCGATGATGCCATCGATCTCACCCCGCTCGAGCAGTTGCGACAACGTGACATCTTCCGGTGCCGTCTCGACGCGGATAGCCGCCGGCAACTGCAGCGAAATCTTCTCCGGGCGGCCCGGATGCTCCATGCCGCCGCGGACCCAGGTAATGTCAGACGGACTGACGCCGTATTCTTCCTGCAGCAGCGCGCGCGCCCAAACACAGGCGGTCAACTGATATTCCGGCGCGCCAATGCGCCGTCCCTTCAGGTCGGCCGGATTGCGGATGCCGCGGTCGGTCCGGATGCAGATCGAGGTATGGCGGAACGCGCGCGAGGGAAATACCGGCACGCCCACGTAGGGATTGGTTCCGGCGGCGGTCTTGACGGCAAAACTGCTGAGCGACAGCTCGCTGACATCGAACGCCGTGTTGCGGAAGGCACGGAAGAACATCTCTTCCGGCGAGAGCAGCAGATAGATCGGATCCGTACCGTCGATCTGCACGTCGCCGTCCACCAGCGGCCGGGTCCGATCGTAGTTGCCCATCGCGACGGACAGCTTGAGCTTCGACAAGATGACCTGCTCCTGTGTCAGGCAGCCTGTGCTGCACGTTTGAGGGCGCCACAGATACTGGCCAGACTGATAGCTGGATCGGCCAGTTCGGCGGCGCTGACGTGGCCGCCCATGGCGATGATTTCTTTGCCGAAACGGACATCGGCGGCCCTGTTGATACCGATGGCGGCCACGAGCTTGCCGTCACGCAGATGGAAAAACACGACCGGACCGCTGCCGAGGATGCCGCGCTGGACGAGTTCGTCGCCAGGCTGGGGAACGCCCGCGATCTGCAGATTCAAATCGAACTGATCGCTCCAGAACCACGGCACTTCGGCGTACGGCTTGGCCGCGCCGAGGATGTTCCGCGCCACGGCGATCGCCTGGTTCTGGGCGTTCTGCCACGATTCGAGGCGGATGCGGCGGCCGAGCAATGGGTTGAAATGGCTGCTGACGTCACCGGCCGCGTAGATCCGCGGATCGGCGGTACTGCCGTATTGGTCGACGACGATCCCGTCGTCGATCTCGAGTCCGGCCGTCTGCGCCAGCTCGCTGTTGGGAATGACGCCGATGCCGATAACCACCGCGTCCGCCGGCCGCGCCTCCCCGTTGTCGAGGTGGACGAGCGCGCGACCGTTCGCGTCGGTGATGCGGCGAACGCTGGTAGAAGTCCGCAGAGCAACGCCCTTTTGACGATGCAGATCGGCGTAGAACGCCCCGAGCAGAGACGGCACGCCGCGCGCCATCGGCAGGTCCGCCAACTCCAGCACCGTGACCGTGCAGCCGCGCGACAGCGCGCTCGCCGCCACTTCCATCCCAATGAAGCCGGCGCCTATCACCACGATATGTGCGCCCGGCAGTAAGCGCCGCTGCAGCCGCTGGCTATCCTCGATGGTGCGCAG
The DNA here is from genome assembly GCA_028293765.1 of Gammaproteobacteria bacterium. GTDB lineage: Bacteria > Pseudomonadota > Gammaproteobacteria > Steroidobacterales > Steroidobacteraceae > 13-2-20CM-66-19. Next base: position 11,566 of record JAQGOG010000007.1, on the reverse strand, counting down.
ATAACTCAACAGCGGGTGGTCGGCGCCCTCCACGGTAAGCGGCCGCGGACGCGTACCGGTAGTCAGGATCAGAGTCCGGTAAGCAATCCGCGAGCCGTCATCCAATTCGACCACGCCGTGCACCCGATCGATGCGCATGGCTTTTCTGCCGTGTAACAGCGTGATGCCTGCCTCTGCATACCAGGCTAGAGGCCGCACCCAGGCAATCTGCTCCACTCGGGCGTCGCTCAGGAAACCTTTCGATAGCGCCGGCCGCTCATAGGGCGGATGGGGTTCATCGCCGATCACTGTGATCGGGCCCGCATAGCCGCCCAGACGCAAAGCCTCGGCGGCACGGCCGCCGGCCTGGCCGGAACCGATGATCGCCAGCGCTGCTTTCGGGCTCTGACCGCTTGAGTCGCCAGTCACCGCTCTACTCCGCGATGCTCGGTTGGATCGATGAAGAGCTGTCCGTCAATGGGGTGCACGGTCCACGTTCTCAGGGCCTGGGTACAGGGCGCGGCTGTGGCGTAGCCCGTGCGGATGTCGAACCGTCCCTGGTGGAACGGACATTCAATCTCGGCTCCCACGACGAAACCTTCGGCTAGCGATCCGGGGCCGTGAGTACACTGGTCCTGAGTGGCGTAGAACCGCCCATCAAGGCTGAACACAGCGTAAGCCTCGGTGTCCTGCACGACTCGGACCGGTGCATCGGGCTGGACATCGGCAGCAGCACACAATGCAACAAGCGGGCCCCCGGTAATCTGAACTTCGGCCGACACGTCTTCATCCTTACGATTGCAGAAGCATTGCGCCTTAGTCGGGCGGACTCTCGATTCGCCGACCTGCTGCCGATCGATGTTCCTCTATACAGAACATCTTTCTTGTATGTTGAACATAGTTTTAGCAGTGACGCAAAGGCTTGTCAATCAGGGTACGGCCGGCGGCGCGCGCGGTGCGACGATCGTTTCGCAGAGGTTTGTTTGCGCTGGGTTTGCCTGCGCGAGGATTCGCTACTCAGCGCGGCTGCAGCAGGGCGCAGCTGCGCACCGGGAAGCCGCGAAGGAATATTTCCGGACGGGATATCGCGGGAAAAGCGCCGCTCGGTTGCGGCCCTCGAGCAGGGAACCCGCGCGTCATCGCGGCTCAAACCGGGCGTATCACACGTATTGGTGCTTGCGCCGGCTGCAATCCATCAAACTCGCCCGCGCCGCCGGCATGCGCCGCTTCACGAGGGGTCCACCCGCTCTGCGTCAAATCACCCGGGGCCGGTCGCCGAGGCGCAACGAGATCGCTTTGGCCGCATCGGTAACATAGCGAGCAATGCCCAGCAGCCGATTCTTCGTCAAACGCTGGGTTGGGCCAGTGACGCCGACGGCCGCGACCGAATTGCCGCTGTCGTCGCTGATGGGCGCCGCGATGCTGCGCACGCCGAGTTCGTATTCTTCGTCATCGGTGGCATAGCCGCGCGCCCGGATGGTTGCAAGTTCCTCTTTGAGCGTCCCCGTATCGATCGTGGTCCGCGGCGTACGCCGCTCCAACTTGCCGCCGATGATCCGCTCGATGGCCGCCGCCGGCTGGAACGCGATCAGGACCTTGCCCTCCGCCGTACAATGCACCGGCTTGCGCAATCCTATCCCTGAGCTGATGCGGTTGACTTTCTTGCTCTCGAGAAAGTTGACGCAGACCACGCCACCGTGATCGAGGATCGACAGGTCAACGGTCTCCCCGGTCTGCTCGCGCAGCGTCATCAGCCAGGGCTTCGCTTCGAATGAAATATCGATCTTACGGCGCACCAGCGAGCCCAGCTCGAAGACCGCCAGGCCCAGACGGTACTTGCCGGTCTCCTTGTTCTGCTCGAGCATGCCGGCCTCGACCAGCGTCGAGGCGAGCCGATGCACCGTACTCTTTGCCAATCCAAGACGCTCCGCCAGCGCGCTGATCCCCAACTCGCTCTGTTCGTCGGAGAAGGTTTTCATCAGGAGGATCGCATTCGCAACGGACGAAAGCCTGGTTCCTCCCTCGTCAGCCTGTTTCGCTCGGCGCGCCATGTCGGCCAATGTCTCCCGGATGTGGAAAATGCCTGCTGATTGCGGCAATCTGCCCTGCGCTCGCGTGCGGCGCGCAAGCACAGCCGATGCCGTCGGATGTTAATCGCAAGCGGTCCTGCTGTGGACCGCCGGTGCAATAGTAACAAATTTCCCAGCGCCAGATGCGGGATCCCCGCCTCGAAGAGCTCCCTCCCGCCGTTGAACGCCCTGGAACTTCGTCGCCGCTTCAAGCCAGATGTCCGCGGTTGGCCTGGAGATGACTGTAGGCGCCGCGCCGCTCAGATGCTCCTGCGTGACATGGGTAAAGCCGGAGGTCGTTATGTTGGTTACGCAGGGCCGTGGCGTATAACGGGTGGACGCAGTTCGCTTATACGGAACCATGTTCCTATATGCGGACCCAGGATAAGCACTGCAAGCGCGGCGCGTCAAGCGGCAAGTACGCACCGGTGTTGCATCAAGTGCGCGCCGCGCACTGTTCGCAGTCTGCGCAGCTGACTCTTGACAGATCGAGCAGTATCTTTATCCTTCGCGGCGGGCCATCCGCTCCCAACGGCGGACGCTCATCTGTAAGGATGGGAGTACAACTTGACGACACGCACACCGATGCCGGCGCTCCGCCCGGCTGATGCCCGATTCTCATCGGGTCCGACCAGGAAACGTCCGGGCTGGACTCTGCAGGCACTCGAGGGTGCCCTGCTCGGCCGCTCGCACCGTTCCAAACCCGGGAAAGCCAAGCTCAAAGAAGCGATCGACCGCACGCGCGCACTCCTGGGCGTGCCCGCCGATTTCAAGATCGCGATCGTGCCAGCGTCCGATACCGGCGCGGTGGAAATGGTCCTGTGGTCCATGCTGGGACCGCGCGCGGTCGATGTCTTCGCCTGGGAGAGTTTTGGCGAGGAATGGGTGACCGATGCCGTCGAGCAATTGAAGCTCGAAGATTGCCGTATTCATGTCGGCCGCCCTTACGGAGCGCTACCGGACCTGTCTCTGGCGCGCAAATCCGCGGACCTCGTTTTCACGCAGAATGGCACGACCTCGGGCGCGAAGATCCCGAACTTCGACTGGATCCCCGCGGACCGCGAGGGCATCACGATCAACGATGCCACCAGCGGGGCATTCGCCCAGCCCATCGAGTGGTCCAGGTGCGACGTCGTGACCTTCTCCTGGCAGAAAGTGCTGGGCGGTGAAGCGGCCCACGGCATGTTGATTCTTTCCCCCCGCGCCGTGGCTCGTTTGGAGAGCTATACGCCGGAGCGGCCGTTGCCGAAGATTTTCCGCATGACCAAAAAAGGCAAACTCGATCAGGAGCTGTTCGAGGGTGCAACCATCAACACGCCCTCGCTGCTCGCGACCGAGGACTATCTTGACGCGCTCAAATGGGCGGACAGCATTGGCGGACTAGCGGCACTGCAAGCGCGTGCGAATACCAATACCGCAGTGCTGACCGAATGGGTGACACGGACGCCGTGGGTGGACTTTCTGGCTCCCGATGCCGCGACTCGGAGCAATACCGGCGTTTGCCTGCAGGTGGTCGATACGCGAGTGACTTCGTTGCCCCAGGCCGGCCAGGCCGAGTTCGCGAAAAACCTCGCCGCGATCCTGGAAAAGGAAGGAGTGGCTCTCGATGCGGCATCGTATCGATCGGCGCCGCCCGGTCTGCGCATCTGGTGCGGTGCCACGATCGAGCCAGGCGATCTGCGAGCACTGACGCCGTGGCTCGACTGGGCCTTTGCCAACTGTGTCGCGCAACTCAAGAACGCCGCATAAGAATCCACCATGCCTAAAATTCTCATCGCCGACGAGTTGAGTCCCCGAGCGCTCGATATCTTCCGCAGCCGAGGCGTGGAGGTGGACATCAACGTCGGCCTCAAGAAGGCCGACCTGATCAAGATCATCGCCGGCTACGATGGCCTGGCGGTGCGTTCCGCCACCAAAGCGGACAAAGACGTCATTGCGGCCGCGAAAAACCTCAAAGTCATCGGTCGTGCCGGCATCGGCGTCGACAACATCGACATTCCGGCGGCTACCGCGCGCGGCATCGTCGTCATGAATACGCCTTTCGGAAACTCGATCACCACTGCCGAGCACGCCATCGCCCTGTTGTTCGCCGCGGCTCGCCAGATCGGCGCGGCAGACGTGTCCACCCAGGCGGGAAAGTGGGAGAAGAACCGCTTCATGGGAGTGGAGCTGTACGCCAAGACGCTGGGCCTGATCGGTTGCGGCAACATCGGCGCTCTGGTCGCGGAGCGTGCGCTGGCGCTCAAAATGAAGGTGATCGCATACGATCCGTTTCTGTCTCCGGAGCGCGCGATCAAGCTCGGAGTGGAAAAAGTCGAGCTGGAGGATCTCCTGGCGCGCGCCGAGGTCATCTCGCTCCATACACCGCTGACCGACAAGACGCGCAACGTGCTCTCGGCCGATGCCATTGCAAAGACCCGCAAAGGCGTCATCATCGTCAACGCCGCGCGCGGGGGCCTCGTCGACGAGGTTGCACTGCGCGCCGCCCTCGAAAGCGGGCACGTCGCAGCCGCGGGCTTCGATGTATTTGTGACTGAGCCTGCCAAGGAGAACGCGCTGTTCGGCGCGCCCAATTTCGTTGCCACCCCGCACCTCGGCGCAAGCACGAACGAGGCGCAGGAAAACGTCGCGCTGCAGGTGGCAGAGCAGATGTCGGATTATCTGTTGGCCGGCGCGGTCACCAACGCGCTCAACATGGCCTCGATCAGTGCCGAAGAGGCGCCGCGCCTGAAGCCCTTCAGCAGGCTCATCGACAAGCTGGCTAGTTTCGCCGGCCAGATCGCGGACGAGGGCCTCGAGGCCATCGAGATCGAATACGAGGGAGAGGTTGCGCACCTCAACACGCAACCGCTTACAGCGACGGCGTTGGCCTCTCTCATGCGGCCGCTGCTGCCCGATGTGAACATGGTGTCCGCGCCCGCCGTCCTCAAGCAGAAGGGCACGCCGCTGACCGAGTCCAAACGGGACACTTCCCCAATCTATGGATCGCTCATTCGGATCAGAGTCCTCACCGGGGGCCGCTGGCGGACGCTGGCCGGCGTGGTCAACGCCGGGGCCGCGAAGATCGTCGAAGTCAAAGGCATGGCGCTGGAGGCGGACTTCCATCCGGTCATGCTGTTCGTCAACAACTCGGACAAGCCCGGCTTCATCGGCGCACTGGGCACGATGCTGGCTGAAGCCAACATCAATATCGCGACCTTCAACCTCGGCCGCCAGGCCGCAGGGCAGGATGCCATCGCCATCGTTGGCGTGGATCAGGTCGTGCCCGAGGCCATTCAGCACAAGCTGCGTGCATTGCCTCAGGTGCGCTATGTGAAGGTGCTTAGATTTTAGAGCGCGGGCGGCAGCGCTACTGCCGTGCGAGGGGCCCACCTGCGTCGGCCATTGTGCGAAGCAGCAATCCCCTGCCCGCGGCCGGTCGACGCTTGGCGGTCCCGAACATCTTGGCGGCTGAGCGTATACTGCCATGCACTGATGGTGTCAGCGCCTCAATGAGAGAAACCCCGCCCCGTGTATCGGGCGGAAGGATTTGACGGCGCAACCGCATTCTTTAATGCGTGGCTTCTTGACTCAAAGGAGATGACAGCTCTGAAATGATTGCTCTGTGCCATCGATCGGAGCACAGAGACAGGTAGAAGAAGCGACGAACGAGACATGGGCGACCCCAACAAAGAGAAGGGTGGTATGACCCCCGCCTCCATCCGTTCACGAGTGAAATCGCTCTCTAACAAGGCCGCATCCCGCCGTGAGCAGGCGTTGCTGGCCGACGCTAACGCGGCGAAGCAGCGCCTCGCAACCGTGCTCGAAAGTATCAGTGACGGCTTCATCGCGCTCGACCGCGACTGGGCCTACACGGCGCTCAACAACCAGGCTTGTGAAAGCATGGGCATGCGCCGAAACAAGATCCTGGGCCGGAGGATCTGGGATCTCTATCCCGACACCATCGGCACGCGCTTCGAGGCTGAACTGCGGCGCGCCGTCACCCAACGCGAAACGGTACGGTTCGACTACTTCTATCCGCCGCGGAACCGCTGGTATGAGAACCGCATCTACCCGTCGGCCGACGGTATCTCGATATTTTTTTCCGACGTGACCGAGCGCAAGCGGGCCGAGGAGGCGCTGATCGCGAGCGAGAAACGGCTGGCCGCGGATCTGGTCCTCATGAAGAGTCTCCAGGAAGTGAGCACCCGGCTGGTACAGGATGTCGCCGCAGATCCTCCTCTCCTGGAGATCGTGGACGCAGCGATTGCTATCACCGGCGCCGACATGGGCATCATCCAACTGCTCGATCGCGGCTCGGGCGCGCTTAAAATCGTGGCCAGCCGCGGGTTCGACAGCCCCTTCCTCGAGTTCTTCAACGCCGTCCATGACTGTCGAACCGCCTGCGGGCGTGCCATGAAAAGCGGCGCGCGGGTGGTGATCGGCGACGTCACCACGAGTCCGGTCTTGATGGGCACGCCGACACTGGACGTGATGCTAACCGCCGGCGTTCTGGCTGTGCAGGCCACGCCCCTGGTGAGCCACTCCGGCCAGTTGCTCGGCGTACTGTCCACCCAGTACCGCACGCCGCGAGTTCCCGCCGACCGGGACCTCCACCTCCTTGACGTACTGGTACGCCAGGCCACCGACTGGATCGAGCGGACGCACTCGCAGGAGGAGCTGCGACTTGCGAAAAAGGCGCTGGAAGAGGCCGATCGACGCAAGGACGAGTTCCTGGCGGTGCTCGCGCACGAGCTGCGCAATCCGCTCGCCTCCATCATGGCCGGGTCGCGGCTGCTGCGCCGCCGTGCCTCGTCGGCGCTCGAATCGGAGCAGACCCGCGATCTGATCGAGCATGAGGTCGGACAGCTCTCACGGCTGGTCGACGACCTGCTCGACGTGTCTCGCATCACGACTGGACGGGTCGTCCTGCGTCACGAGGCTCTCGACCTGCGAAAAGTCGTCAAGCGCGCCCTCGAATCCACCCGGCCGCTGTTTGAAGAACGCAAGCACCGACTGCAGTTCGACCTTCCGCGCAAACCGGTCCGGGTCCGCGGCGATGCCGTGCGCCTGGTGCAGGTTCTCTCGAACCTTTTAGCCAATGCCGCCAAGTACACCCCCACAGCGGGAACAATCCGTCTCACTGCCGGGATGACTGGAGGCCAGGCGGTCGTGCGGATCTTGGACAGTGGCATGGGCATCGCTCCCGCAGACCTCCCGCGCATCTTCGACCTCTTCAACCGCATCGAGCGCTCGCGGGATCACGCTGAGGGCGGCCTCGGCATTGGCCTCACACTGTCACGGCGGCTAGTCGATATGCACAAGGGCTCGCTGGAGGCCTTCAGCGACGGACCGGGCCGCGGCAGCGAGTTCGTGGTGCGGTTGCCACTGGTTGATGCGTTGCCCAAGTCATCAAAAGGACTAGCGCGGCCCAGGCACGAGCGCCTGTCGCCAGCAGCAGGATGCGGGCGAGGTCCCGCCCGCAGCCGCCGTATCTTGCTCGTGGACGACAACAAGGCATTCGCGACGGCCATGACGAGCCTACTCAACGCAATGGGCCACGACGTGCAGGCCGTCCACGACGGTGTCGCCGTCATCGCCACAGCCCGTGCCCTGCGGCCGCAGGTCGTGCTGCTCGACATCAACCTGCCGGGCAAGTGCGGTTACGACATCGCGCGGGAGATCCGCGCCGACCCCGCGCTCGCCGACACACTCCTCGTCGCTGTGACGGGCTACGGCCAGGAAGATGACAAGCGCCAAGCGCAGAGGGCAGGCTTCGACCACCACCTCACCAAACCGGTGGACGAGACCGTGCTGGCAATGTTGATCGACGAGGCGCCGACCGACTGATCGGCGCGACGTACACGTGCGCCCTCGCCGATGACCGTCGTACATGTCGCCTAACTGAGTCTGATGTTTGAGTTCTGACGAGACAGATTCGTCGGGTCGTATTTCCTCTTGAGATCACGCAATCATGCAGAGTTTGCGCCGTAGGTCACGCACTGGCGCGGGTGTCCTGATGCGCCGCACCACACTCAGCAGCGGTGCAGCTGCGGCGATATACTGAGGCGCCGGTGGCCACCGGAGAACAGTCGGGATTGCGAACATGGGGAAGTACCGGGTCGGGGTCGCGCAACCGAGCATCGTAGAGTCGTGTGAGCGCCGGCGCTCTGACTTCCCTCCTAGCCTCACACTCGATCCAATTGGGTTTCTCCGGAGCCCCTTGGCAACCAAAGTGCAGGCCGCGCGGCAGCCGCGGGCCGCGGCCGGCACGCCAGCCCGAATCGAGCTGCTGCCCGGTCGCAACTTCGAGCACGCGCTCGAGGACCTCGCGCACTGGGAGTTGATCTGGGTGATCTTCTGGTTTCACCTGAACCCGGGATGGCGCCCGAAGGTCCTTCCGCCCAGAAGCACGACCGGCCGCAAGGGGGTATTCGCGACCCGCTCGCCGCATCGGCCCAACCCGATCGGCATGTCTGTCGTGCGGCTGGAGCGTGTGGATGGGCTGATCCTGCACATCCGCGACGCCGATATGCTCGACGGCACGCCGGTGCTCGACCTCAAGCCCTATGTCGCTTATACCGATGCGCATCCGGCCGCCGGGGCCGGCTGGCTGAAAGATGCGGCGCCCTCGGGCACGCCTGCGCAACCTTCCGATCCTGTGCGCGCGTACGTCGTGCAGTTTGAGGCGCTAGCCGCGGAGCAGGCGGTGTGGATAGAGGCTCATACGGGGCTCGCAATCCGCGAGCGCATCCAAGCCACCCTCGCACTTGGTCCCACGCCCCATCCCTATCGCCGGATCCGCCGAGTCGATGAGTGGATGCAACTCTCCGTAAAAGAATGGCGCGTACGTTTCAGCGTTACCGAAGGGGACGTACGCGTTATCGAGGTTTACTCGGGCTTCCGCGCCTCACAACTCGCCGCAGGCGCCGCCGAGGAATCCCTGCGGCCGCATCGCGAATTCCTCGCAATATGGCCGCGGGAACGGAACCCGTCCGGCGCGTGCTGCCGCTAGTCCAAGACCGAGATGCTTCAGCCTCTCGGAGGTGACGTGCGGATGATGTTGGAATGGGTTCGCGGCCGGGTTATCGCCCGCGATCGGATTCGGTACATTCCGGACGCGCCGGCTGCTGCGTGGGGCGGGATCCTGCCGCACATCCTGCGGACCGCTAGCCCGTCAGATCGGGCATCTTTGCGAGAAGCTTATCGAGCGTAACCGGATAGTCGCGCACCCGCACGCCGGTCGCGTTGTAGATCGCGTTCGCGACGGCCGCGGCCACGCCGCATATCCCGAGCTCCCCGATTCCCTTGGCCTTCATCGGGTTCGCCACCGGATCGGTCTCGTCGAGGAAGATCACCTCTTGGTGCGGAATGTCGGCGTGGACGGGCACTTCGTAGCCGGCCAGATCGTGATTGACGAAGAAACCCAGCCGCTTGTCGACCGCGAGCGCTTCCATGAGCGCCCCGCCAACCCCCATGGTCATCGCGCCGATCACCTGGCTGCGCGCCGTCTTCGGATTCAGGATGCGGCCCGCCGCGCAGACGGCAAGCATGCGCCGCACGCGAATCTCCGCCGTCAGGGCATCGACGCCGACTTCGACGAAATGCGCGCCGAAGGTCGTTTCCAAGTACGTCTTGTCGAGGTTGCCGTATTCGATGGCATCCTCCGCGGTGAGGCCGCCCTCCCCCGCGGCTTTGCCGAGGGGCACGCTGCGAGCGCCCGAGCTGACCTGGCCGTCCGCGAACACTGTATCGGCGGCGTTGAAGCCGAGCTTCCGCGCCACGGCTTCGCGCAGCTTGCCGCAAGCCGCGAAGACGCCCGAAGTGGAGTTGGTGGCGCCGAATTGCCCGCCGGAACCGCACGACGCCGGGAAGGCGGTATCACCAAGGCGGACCACGACCTTGTCGAGCGGCACGCCCATCATCTCCGCCGCGGTCTGCGCGATGATCGTGTAGCTGCCCGTGCCGATGTCTGTCATGTCAGTCTCGACCGTCACGACGCCGCGATTGTCGAGCCGGACGCGTGCGGCCGACTTTTCGACCACGCTGCCGCGTACCGCCGCGGCGACACCGCTGCCGACCAGCCAGCGCCCTTCGCGCGTGCCGGCGGGCCGTGGATTGCGCCTGCTCCATCCGAAGCGGTCCGCACCGACGCGCAGGCATTGGACAAAGGCGCGCCGCGAGAAGGGGCGCTTGGGATTCTCGGGATCGACCTGCGTGTCGTTGCGGATCCGGAATGCGACGGGATCCATGGCGAGCTTCCCGGCCATTTCGTCGATCGCGATCTCCAGCGCCATCAGGCCGGTCGCCTCGCCCGGCGCGCGCATGGAATTGCCTTCGGCGAGATCGAGAACCGCGAGCCGCGTGGCCGTCATCCGGTTCGCACCAGCATAGAGCAGGCGGGTCGGGTTGACCGCGCCGTCGGCCTTGCCGCCCGGCAGGTTGCCGGACCAGCACTCATGGCCGATGGCTGTGATGTCGCCGTCGCGTGTGGCGCCGATGCGGATGCGCTGGATCGTGGCGGGTCGATGCGTCGTGTTGTTGGGTATCAACGGCCGCGTCAGGGCCACCTTCACCGGCCGCCCGGCCGCACGGGCGCCGAGTGCCGCGAGCACCGCGTCGGAACGCACCCACAGCTTGCTGCCGAAGCCGCCCCCGATGTACGGCGAGATCAGGCGGACATTTTCCTTCGGGATGCCAAGCGTCTGCGCGAGGTCACCCCGGTTCTGGTCGAGCATCTGGTTCGAGGTCCAGACTGTGACCTTGCCCCCGCTCCAGGCCGCGATCGAAGCGTGCGGCTCCATCATCGAGTGGCTTTGGTCCGGCGTCGTATAGGTGGAATCGAGCTGGACCGGCGCCGCGGCGAACGCGCCGGCAAATTCACCCACCGCGGTATCGGCGGCGCCGGTGGTGATGCCCGGGGGCTTGGTCGCCGAGCCTTTCGCCGCGGCGAGGTCGAATGATCCTCGATCCTTGATGTAGTCGACGCGGACCAGCTGCGCCGCGGCGCGCGCCTGCTCGAACGTTTCGGCCACCACCAGCGCGATCGCCTGGTGGTAGTGCTGGATCTCGGGGCCCCCGAGCAGTTTGGCGGTGTTGCGCTCGGCCCTGCCGAGCCGCCCGGCATTGCTCGCCGTCACGATGACCAGCACGCCGGGCGCAGACCTCGCGGCGGTCAAATCGATGGAAGCGATCCGGCCCTTCGGGATGGCCGAGCCGATCACGTACCCATAAGCCGGGTTGGGCGCGACGTCGTGCCACTCATAGGCGTAGGGGGCGGTGCCGGTCGTTTTTCGCGGCCCGTCGATCCGATCGATCGGTTGGCCGACCACCTTGAGCTGGTCGATCGGATTGGTGGTCGCGGGAACGTCGAACTTCACGCGTCACCCTTCGCTTCGGCTAGCACCGCGGTGAGCGTGCGCTCGGCCAGGGGCACCTTGAATGCGTTCTCGGGAGTCGTGCGCGCACCCATGAGCAGCTGCGCCATCACCGCCTTGGCGCCGCGCGGCATCTGCGCCTCGGCCGCTTCAACGCGCCAG
>JAQGOG010000003.1 GCA_028293765.1 Gammaproteobacteria bacterium | reverse complement strand
GCGGCGCTGAGTTGCGCGATGCTCAAGATACCGGCCACGCGTTCCGTGGACAAGCCTGAGTGGCGCCCGATCTCACCCATGTAGGGCCAAAGCCCACCCAATCCAAAGTAGAAGCAGGCTGTTCCGAGGAGGGCGAACGTAGCAGCCCGGCGGTTCAAGGGCGGGGGCGCCACCGGGGAAGACCCGTGCGGCTGAGAGCCGCCCCGCTCAGGGAAGCACGGATTGAGAAGCAAGGCAGGCAGAGTAGTCATGGCCAGCCCGAGAAACAGGGCTTTGATGCCCCATCGCGACGTGAGCGGTGGTGCAGCCGCGAACGCGGCTGCGAGCACCAACAGCGCGATGGCGTTGTAGGCGCCCATGAGGCGGTCCGGGGCGCGCATTCCGGCGATCGTCGCGGCTATGGTTGACGCCGCGAGTCCGGCAGAAAAGCCGGCAACCAGGCGGACGACGATGAATTCAGGCAGACCGAGGGGCAGCATCGAGATCAGGTCGCAGGAGAGCATCGCCACCAGTGCGACCAGGGCAAGCCGCCGGCCGCTAAGTCGGGTCAGCAGCAGCGAGACGGCCGCAGCACCCACCGTCGCCGCAAGCATCTCCGTCGCGAGCGAAAACCCGGCGACGGAGGTACTCAACTGCAGTTTTGTGATGTAAAGAGTGACGAGCATTGGCTTGAGGCCCGCGACCATGACCGCGGCGATGCCAACGAGAAACACTGCCGCCAGTGCCGCAAAGTTGGCGCGTGATGCCTGCGTAATGCTCATTCTTCCCTGCCGTGCCGGTGCTCGTTGAACTCACGCATCCAGTCGACCAACTCGGTCGAACCTTGACGCTCGAGCCCGCGAACGATGTCGCTGAACACGTCGTCCCGCTCGTCCTGACCCAACTTGAAACGGGCGCGCGTCGCGCGAACCCGTGCGAGGAAGCCGATCACTCCGCGCGACAGCGAATGATATCTGGGACCCATTTCGTCAATCATCCAGCCTCCGGGGCGGCCAGCCTCCTGTGTGGTGACGAGATCGCGCAGGTGAGTCTCGATGCGGGCCGGTTCTTCGAAAAGCTCGATATCAGCGTCGAATTGGGCGCTGGCGTAATTCCAGGTGGGGGCCTGCGTGCGATCCGCCATCCACGATGGAGAAACGTAGCCGTGGACACCCAGGAAGAAAATCAGAACACGCGGCTGCGTTTTCAGGACCTGCAGCTGGGGATTGGAGCGTGCAAAATGACCAGCAAGGCCCTCGACGCGACCGTCCACCTCGACCGGGCGCATGGGCAGCAGCGTCGCACACGGCTCACCGGTCCCTAATGAGATGATCCATGCGAGAGGATGACTGCGCACGAGGCGTGCGATGTCACCGGGAGATCGGGCGGCGAACTTCTCTTGAGTCATCATCTACCCTCGTCATCTCGGTCAGCAGCACGTGACCATCACGTTGCATTGAATCGCACTGCTTTATCCGCACAGACCAGTCATCCAGCTCTCAATCCAAGACCAGCACCCCACCGGTGATGGCCTGCAGGAGCCAGATTGCCCCCGCAGCGAGGCGCAGGTATCTGTCGACAGCGCGCCTGCGTTCGGAGTCTATCGGCGCGGCATGCCTTTGGCCCACGCCGGCGGGCCGGTGAACTGTCGACTGTGGGCCAAGTTTCCAGCGCCCTCGCGTCGTTTTTTGCCAGCCCTGGGCGATGCTGAACGAGCATGAGCAGGTGGTCGAAGCAATCCGGCTACGTGATGGGATGGTGCGAGCCTAGCCATGCGCTGGCACCTTTCTCAGGGGCGGAAACGGCTGATGCCTTAGCTGCTGGTTGGATGTTGCACTGTCTTTATATGAATCCGTCGCAACGATTGTTTCGCGCCAGCTGGCTTGGCTCACCCAACCGTTCCAAAGAGCGACCCAATGCCTGCGTCAGCGCCATGGCCAGCGCACCCCGGAACGTGACGCGTATCGCGCCGCTACCGCCGATGCAGGCTGCTTCCGGAGCCGCAGCCAACCAAACGGGATCTGGATGCAAATCGCATCACGGACCCGGCGGGTCCGAATGTCGCGGCGGGCGGTTCGGTGCTCATCGCGGGGGGAGAAGATCTATTTTCTCGAGCTCACAGCCGACAGCCAGCGATAAAACAGCGGCTGCAACGGGTCAAGCTGAGTGCTGTACCGAGCAGACGAAAACCCTACGTTCGCCAGCCAATGCGCTCCAACGTGCGCTTTGCAATGGCTGCGCCACCCATCATGAGCTCGGGTAGATAGCGGGCGAGGATGAAGCCGGTAACCCGCCTGGGGCTTTCGATCGGAACCAGGGGTGCGCCTTCGTTCGGCTCAGCCAGCCATCGGCCGAGTTCCCTGCCGATAATCGTGTTCACGGCGATTCCACGTCCATTACAAGCCTGCACGGCCCAAAGACCGTCTTCGACGCGTAACACCCGCGGCAACAGGGTGGTGTTCAGCCACGCAGTTCCCTGCCAAATGTACTCGAGCGGCGTCCTGCGATAGTCGGGAATCAGCGTGGCGAGGCGCGCGTTGATGAGATCGTCGATCTGTGCGTAATCTATTTTATTGCGGCCCGGGCAAGCCGTGATCAGCCGACCCGCTCTGTCGAAGCGAATCGAAAACACATTGGTCGCGGAATCCGTGAGCACATGACCCTGCGGCAGAATCTTCTCCCGCATGGAAGCAGGCAGCGGCCGCGTTGCCACTTCGCACACCAGCAAAGGCAATACTGTTTGAGCAAGGGCCGGATGCAAGGCTACGTTGCCGCCGTTGGCGCATAACACTACGCGCCGGGCGGTGACTTCACCTGAAGGCGTTTGCGCTAACCAGCGATTCCCAGAACGAGTCAGTGACAGGACACGACTATTGTGGTGAAGCGCTACATGGCGTTTCAGTATGGCCTTCGCCAACCCCTGGCTGTAGGCAACCGGATCGAGGCCGCCGCCGGAGGAATCGAGAATGGCCGCGGAGTAGCCCCGGCAGCCCGACAATGCTCGCACCTCGGTGTCATCGATCAATCGCAGATCATCGCGAAATGGCCGCCACTCTTCGACGAGTTGGGCGTGTCGGGCCGCCCCACGCAGCCCTGTTACCGGGTTGAGAAAACCCGATTGGGTGGCGCTGCACTGGATGCCCAGCTGATCGATGAGGTCGAATGCATAGCGCCCGGATTCGGCAATCATACGCACCAGGCGCGCGCCAATTTCGGTGCCAAGGGCTTTGAGCACCGCATTCGGGGTGGTGCGTACGAGCTGCGGCGCGACGATGCCGGCACTGGCACTCGTCGCCGCATTTGCACCGCTCTCCGACTCGAGGATTACGGTGTCAACGTGCTTGGCGCTCAGATGCAGGCCGAGGGAGAGGCCCGCGACTCCCGCACCGATGATGAGCACATCGGTGGCGGCCCGTCCGTCGAGGGGGAGTGCCGGCGGCGGCGGCGGATTAACCGCTTTCCACAACGAAGTCCCGATGACGCCTGCGGAGCTCATCGTTCAAGAATCCTGCCGAATATCCAGCCGGCAGACCCCGGCGCGACGGATCGACTGGCAGGCGGAGCGAACGGCAGCCAGATCCTCGCCCGCCACGCGGCCGCAGACTGAAGCCTGGACCCATCCCATGGGCATGAGCAGACGTGCGCCGCGCCCATAAAAGAGACCCACATCAATGAAGCCGAAAGGAGGTTGTCCCTTCCACGTATTCGCCGGGGCGTAAACCACTGCAATATCGCCTTCTTCCGGAAAGCTCGTGGCATTTTCCAGAGGCAGATTGCCGAGGTCCAACTGCGCGGGCAGGTTTGCCGCGGGGATGGGGCAAGAAATCTCGGGACCTGTCCACATGGCATGGATCGCCTCGTGGACGCCGCCTGCGCCCGCGATCTGCCAGAGCGCTTCCGCCGAACGTGGTGCGACATCGTCGAGAAGTAAGACTCGGGCATCCAGGCCGGAGCCCGATTCCCGGATACGAATGTGGCGGGTCATATCAAGCCTTTGATAAATGACGGTTGTTGCTCTCGCCGGAGGAGTCCGACGGCCTTCGGTCTGTCTGCGTCCAACATTATTCCCATTTTCACATGATTGCACTCGTATATTTCAACTGTCCCGATTTGGTGCGCGGCACGCACCACGTCGATGCAAGAGGCACAGATATTCCTGAGATATTGTTACAAAGTCAGGCGCCGGTACGCGGCTCCCCAGACTTGTCGTGAAAATGCTCCTTGCAATCTCAGCGGTACCCGCGTAACTATTATATCCACTTTCACACGAATTTGACCGTTTGTGATCTTCAACGAGAGTCCCGGGAGTCCAGCGATGAATACGGCACCAGCGCGACCGCGCTCAGATGCTACTGTCACCTCGAATGCCGCATCGGTCGGCACCCGCGCGAGCGCGCTTGCAATAACAATCGCCGGTATCCTGGCGGGAAATCTGACCACCAGCGTCGCTCGCGCGGACGATGATACGGCGTTGGCTGAAGTCGTCGTGACTGTGCAGCGGCGTTCGGAGAATCTGCAGGACGTGCCGGCGTCGATCTCGGTCTTCACACCGCAGCAACTCGCGGATCTTCGCATCCAGCAGGCCGGCGACCTCGCGGCATACACCCCGGGGCTCTACGTGTCGACGAGCCAGTTCGGCGATCCGGTCTTTTCACTGCGCGGCGTCGGTATGAACAACGCCAATACCAATCAGAACCCGGCCGTCACAGAATATATCAATGAAGTCGCGCTGCCATCGGTGGCGATGCTCGGCTTCCAGTTGTTCGACCTGGAGCGAGTCGAGGTGCTGAAAGGCCCGCAGGGCGACCTGTACGGACGTAATACCACCGGAGGCGCGATCAACTTCATCACCGCGCGGCCGAGCCAGCAATTCAGCTCATCTGTCGATCTCAACTACGGAAATTACAACCTTGCGGAGATCGGGGCCGAAATCGGCGGTGGCGTGAGCGACACCCTTGCGCTCCGCCTCGCAGCGCACACGATCTCGCGCGACGGCTGGCAGACGGATGTGGCCAGCAACAACCTCGGTGGGTACACCCAGTCCAAAAATGCGGCGCTAGAACGCCAGGCCGTGCGACTTTCGGCCTTGTGGACGCCTTCGGACACCTTCGAGGCGCTCTTCGTCGGCGACGCGAGCTTCGACAACTCTCAGGTTCCCGCCTACAAGAGCATGGGGTACACCAAAACTGACGGCAGCTGCGCCGTGCCGCTCGCCGCTGGATTCAACGGCGGAACGGGCTGCCCGGTATATGCGGCCCCGACCCCAACCGGCTCGCGAGTTGCCGTCGCGGACGGGAGCGGCGATCCGACGGTTGCCTTCGGCAATAATTCCTACGGCGATCGCAACAACGTCCACCTCTATGGCGGCAGCCTGAAAATGGATTGGACTCTCAATGGGATGACGCTCACCTCCGTGACCGGGGCGCGCAAGATGGATCGCTCGATGGGCAGTAGCAGCGGCTCACCCTATATCGATCAGGATATGCTGCGGGTCGAGGCGCTCAATACGTTCTCGCAAGAGGTGCGTCTCGCCTCACGCGCAGAGGGTGCGCTGCAGTGGACCGTCGGTGCGTACTATAGCCATGACAAAGACTCCGACCTCAGCCTCTACAACTACGCGCAGAACTATGAAGTGGCGCCCCTGAATCCGACCGCGGTGATCTTCAACGAGAACATTTCACAAAAAACCCAAACAGAAGGCGTCTTCGCGCACACCGAGTACGCGCTGACCAAGGAGTGGAAGCTTGTCGCCGGTATTCGCGAGACACACACGAACGTCGATTACACGTATTCCAGCGGCGTCAATGTAAACTTCCCGCCTGCATACGGGCTCACGCCCGTGCCCTACGACAATGCCACTCTGTCCTCGAACGGCGTCTCCGGAAAACTCGGCCTCAACTACGAGCCCAGCAAGAACCTGCTCGTTTATTTGAACCTCAGCGAGGGATACAAGGGCGGCGGTTTCCCGGGCGACATCGCCTTTCTTCCTTACCCGGCCGGGCAACCCGCGAGTGCGTATCTGCCGTCGTACTCGTCGGAGAAGCTCTTCGCCTACGAGCTTGGCTTCAAGTCGAACTTCGCGAACGGCATGGTGACGCTCAACAGCTCGGCCTACTACTACGACTGGCGCAACATGCAGGCCTCGACCGAGATCCCCTACGGCACTGCGCCGAACGTGATCGAGGTGTTTTCGCTCGGCAATGCCGGGAACGCCAAGATCTACGGCTTGGATACCGATCTGACCTGGCGGATGACCCGGGAATTCTCGCTACGCGCCGGGCTCAACCTGATGGACTCGAAAATCGTGTCCGGCACCTACCGCGACCAAACGCCGGTGCAGTCACCGCGGGCATCGACCAACCTCGTGCTGCGCTACGAGTCGCAACAGCCGATCGGCAGCACGCTGCCCTTCGCCCAGGTCGACTACAGCTATCGCTCCGCGGTTTTCTTCACGCTGCCGAATGTCGCAGCCGACAGGCAGGGCGGCTATGGTCTGCTCGGGCTGCGAGCGGGACTGAAGACCGCGGATTCGAAGTGGGAATTGTCAGGCTGGGCTCATAACCTGACCAACACGACGTACCTGGTCGATGCCTTTGGAGCCGGATCCACCTTCCTGGCAGACCGGCATCTTTATGCCGAGCCCCGGACCTTCGGCATCAATATCCGGTACACCTACTGACGGGAATGACTGCGCCGTGGACCTGAGCAGCCTCCGGTCTACGGCGCAGCGTCGAGGCAATACATGCAGACTCTGATGGCGCTCGCCGATAGTTACCTTCTGCCCTGGTCACTATGGCTCGTCATGTTCACCATCGGACTGGGTCTGAAGGTCGGCGATTTCGCGACCATCCTGTCGGGGCGGCGCTCGTTCATCCTCGGCCTTCTCAGCATGCTCGTGCTGGTACCGCTTTGTGGCAGCATATTGGGCGTGCTGTTTGCGCCCACCCCCGAGCTCATGGTGGGCCTCATTCTGCTTGCCACCACCCCGGGCGGCATTCTTTCCAATCTCATCACGGATATCGCCAAGGGCGATGTGGCCTTGTCAGTCTCACTCACGCTGGCACTGAGCACGATTTATATCTTTACCCTGCCGTTTATCGCGCACTTTGCGCTCTGGTTCGCGTTCCGGGAGACGCAGCCGATCGACATTCCGTTCGAATCCTCGTTCACTCACGTCATGCTGGTGACGCTGATTCCCGTTAGCTGCGGGATGATTGCCGCACACCTGCGACCCCGGTGGTGGCCCCTCCTCGGACCGCGCATCAAGACGGCCGCGACCACTATCCTGGTGTTCGTGTTCGGCTTGATCACCGTGCAACAGTGGCCTGTGCTGCGTGCTTCGTTCGGCACGCTGTTGGCCATCGTTGTGGCGATGAACCTGACAGCAATCACGATAGCTTTGACGATCTCCAGGATCGGACGCCTCACACGGCGGGAGACCATCGCCGTTACCGTTGAGCACATGATTCGTCAGGAAGGCACTGCGATCTTCGTCGCAGTGACCCTGCTCCACCGTCACGACATGTCTCTGCCGATGATCATCAATACGTTCATCGGTATGGCGCTGTGTATGACTTTTTTCGCCGTTACGCGCCGCATTCGGCCGGCCAACGGCATCATCACGACCTGAAGGCCGCCCGTGTCCCGAATTGCCGCTCGCATCACTTCTACCGCACGAAAAAGCTACGGCATGTACGCCAAAGCTGCCGGCCTTCCCAATCAGGACGGGCTGATTCATCTGGAGCTCGGCCAGCCTGCGCACGACACGCCGGAGCACATCAAGGCCGCGACGATTGCTGCCATCACCGCCGGGCACGTCCACTACAGCGATCTACCCGGTATCGCGCCCCTGCGTGAAGCCCTGGCCCATAAGTTGCACACGTTCAATGGAATTGCTGTCACCGCCGCCGACGTCGTCGTCACCAACGGCCTGACGCATGGCTCGTTCGCCGCTTTTTTTGCCATTATCAACCCCGGCGATGAAGTGATCCTCCTCGATCCGTATTACCCCCAGCATGTCGGCAAGATTGAGCTGGCTGGCGGTCGAGCGGTGCCGGCGCCGTTGGACGCGGAGCACGGATTTTCCATCCGGGCGGATTGGATCGAAGCGAAGGTCACCGCACGCACGAAGGCGCTCGTACTCGTAAACCCATCGAACCCGACGGGTCGTGTCTACACACGCGGCGAACTGGAGGCGCTGGCCGCGCTGGCAATTCGTCACGATCTGATTGTGATCGCGGACGAAGTGTATGAATACAACGTTTATGGCGGGCAGCACATCAGCATTGCCTCGCTTCCCGGCATGGCGGAACGCACGATCTCCCTGTATGCGTTTACGAAGAGCTACGCGATGGATGGCTGGCGCCTCGGCTATGCCACGGCGGCAAGCGATATTTTGAGCGCGATGCTGAAGGTCACGGCGAACGACGTGACTCACGTCAATACTTTCGCGCAACATGGCGCGCTTGCGGCGATTACCGGCGACCCCGCGGTGCTGCGCCATATGGTTGAAGACGAGACAGCGAAGCGGGACTTTCTGGTCGCCGCCCTGAATCGGATGCCGGGTGTGATGTGTCCGCTCCCGCAAGGGTCGATTTATGCCTTTCCCGATATCCGTGGCACCCGGCTTGCGTCGCAGACCCTGGCAGACCGGCTGCTCGATGAGGCGCGGGTAGTCGTCGAGTCCGGCGCCTTCTATGGCGCGCAGGGCGAGGGTTACCTGCGCATCTGTTTTGGGTCCCAATCTCTGCCCACCATCAAGGAAGCGGTGCGTCGACTCGAGGATTTCTTTAACAGGCAAATCACTCGCATCTAGTCCGATGCGACGCCTGCCCGCCTGTAAAATGACCCGGGGGAGGGGTGCGAGGTGTTCCGAACAATGAAGAAGATCGACTATCGCAAGCTGTGCCATCCGGCGAACCCCGAGTTTCGCCTGGCGACATCGCCGTTTTATCTGATGGCTCATGCGGATTTCGACTATCACGAGGACATGAGCACGGTGCTCGAGAAGTATGGCGTCAACCGGTCGATGTACCGGATCATGACGGTGCTTCGCGAGCATGAATCGGCAAATATCGGGTTCCTGGCGGAACGCTCGCTGACCAAGCGTAATACGGCGAGCCGCATCATCGAGCGCATGGTCGCCAAGGAGCTGGTGTCTGCGTTTCCCAATCCCCACGACAGTCGGATCACCGAAGTTGTTCTGACTCAACGTGGCAAGGACATGCTCGACTCCCTCACCCCCATCGTCGGCAGGCAATTCCAGCGCGCCGTCGATGGGATCACCAACGAGGAACTCGAGCAACTGGTGCTCGTGCTGCAAAAGATTTCGAGCAATCTCAACCGGCTGCCCATCGAGGTGCCCGGCGATGTGTCCGCTGATGGACGGGTCGGCATCACCCGGCTGCACGCGGGCCAGGCGTGGGTCGCCGGTGAAACCGGCCCAGCCGGGATTACGACAGTGTCACGAATCGAAGTCGCGGAAGCTCGCGGTCACGGGATCCGACTCCTCAATGAATCGCCGTCGGCAGCGCTGCGGGCGAGTGTCAAAACTGCGAAGGACTATCTGTATCTCCACGCTGCGGACCTGGTGGGCACGCGCAATCCTAAAGATCAGGAGCTGATCGTCGAAGTGCATCCGCTCAACGGTAGGGTCGGTGGGTCTTCCGGCGTGGGGTTACTGCTTGCCTTGTGCTCCTCGTTACTCAAGAAGCAGCTGCGTGGCGGGCTCGTCATTGTCGGTGAGCTCGCCGGCGATGCCGTAAAACCGATACAACAGCCTGCGGAGCTCGTCGAAACCGCCGTCCGGGAAGGCGCACGAGCCATTTTAATGCCGGTGTCTTGCCGCCGTGCGTTGCTAGACGTACCCGACGAGGTCGCTACAAACATCGAGATGTTGTTCTATGCAGACGCATCTGATGCGCTCAAGAAAGCTTTGCAGGAATAGCCCGGGGATGCTGTTGGGGGGCTGAGCCCGGTTGCGGCGACGAGGTCGGCAATACTCACGCTGCCGCCGGACGACACTTGCGTGAGGGCCTGCAGGAGCCGTCGCAACTCGTCGCTCCGCGGGTGCTTGCTACCGATGAAGAAGCTGCGCACACGCTTGTCTTCGAGACGATAAGGCAGCGCACATCGCGCGGGCTTCCCGTCACGGCCGGCGCGCCCGGCTTCCTGGTAGTAGCTTTCGAGCGACTCTGGGAAATTCCAATGCACGACGAAGCGAACATCGGGCTTGTCGACCCCCAGACCGAACGCGTTGGTGGTGACGATTACGCGACGCTGGCCTGCCAGGCCATCGTCGTCTTTCCACACGCCCACGCCGACGGCCTGGCCTGGCAGGGCCCGAACGGTGACGGCCGCAGGCGGCTCCCCCTGCGCGATGTCGGCTTCAAACGAGGGGTGCCCCAAACAGCCGCTCGTGAAAGACAAAGATCAGCGCATAGGCTGCGGCGGCGATGACGGGCCGCACGATGCCGATCTCGCTGACAGCCCCGCGAAGCTGGTTCCTGCCAGCAAGGATCGCGGCGAAAGGCACATTCGATGTCGTTTGGGCGAATCGATTCCAGTCCTCGCCGAAAATTCGGCGACGCTTGGCGTCAATAGAGGCCGTGCCGCCGACAGCCAGCAGGAAAAACGAGCCAAAAACGATCAGCGACGCGAGGTCGCCGTTCACGATCAGATGCACGAGCGCCCAGAGAGCTACGCCCCACAGGAACGGGTGTCGCGTGATCCGCACAATACCGCGAGCAATGTCCGTCCCTTGTGAGAGCTTTGATTCCCTGCCCGCCTGAGTGGGACTCGGTGTCGCTAAACCGATTCCGGCCAGCAAGAAGGCGAGAAAGACGACCGGGAATGCAAGGGGACGCAAGCCGAGGAGCTGGCCCCACAGTTCCACGGTCGGGGCTCGTCCGTACGCGTGAATTATCCAGAGTACTCCGATGATGGAAACGAGTGCGAACACCCCCTGATAGGGGCCCGCGCCCATGCGTGCCACCAGAACGTCGCGTAATCGCGTCCCGGACACGCCGAAGTGGATCAGGAGGAAGAAGACGCTCGCGGCGATGAGGGAGAACATGGGCACGGCTCGCGTTGGCGTGGTCCGCAGACACTACGAGTTTCTGTGCAGCGGCGCAATTGCGATGCCTTCGAGGAGTGCATTGGGGGAAGTTGAGGTCGCACGCATCTGTGTTGCGGCCATTCTTCCTAGCGTTGCGCGACGACGATATCGCGAACCTGCTGACTTATGTCGTCCTTCGTGGAGCAACTCGGCGCGGCCAATCGCGCGGCCCGTTATGGTGGGGCCACATAGGCTTACTAGGTCGCGACATAGCGCTTGACCTCTGCGGCTGTGCTAATCGGTATCGTCACCGCGAAGTGGGCACCGAGGCCTACACCTTCACTCCCCGCGCAGACTGTCCCGCCGAGCTGCTGCGCGGCCACTGCCGCACTGTGCAGACCGAAGCCGTGCCCATGCGCCTTCGTCGTGTACCCGAACTCCCACACGCGCGGGAGCAGCTCTGGTGCGATCCCAACACCTGAATCTTCGACCGCGATCTCGAGCAGCCCAAGCACGACGCGCGCTCGGATTACGATACACGGCGCAGCCGAAGTGTTTGCCGCCATTGCGTCACACGCGTTGGAAATGAAGTTGACGAGGATTTGCAGCAGCTTGTAGTGGTCAGTCCGCACTGTAGGAAGCTCTCCGATATCCCGGGTGATCTTCGCTCCATTGAGTTCCTGCCCTTTCAGAGTTAGTGCGGTCTCCACGAGCTCGCGGACGTCGACGTGGTCTTCTGTGCCTCCGACCTTCGCGAATGACTGCTGCGCCTGAACAATCTGCCGCAGGTATTGAACGTGCCCACTGATTGCAGCAAATTCCTGCTGCAGTGCCTCGGCATCGGACGTGAGCCGTTTACCCAGCGCCGTGACGTAGTCGGGTAGTCGCTTACCTCGAACGTCGTGTGTGAGGTACTCAGCGAGGGCGCCCCTGTTTGCCTCGAGTATGGCCGCGACCTGCCCGACGCGTTCAATCTGGCACGCCTTGAGGCGCGCCTGTGCTGTCGACGACGCAACGCCAAGACTGTTAAGCACGTTCCCCACATTGTGCAGAACGCCCGTCGCGACTTCCGCCATCCCCGCTTGATGGGACGCTTCGCGCAGCTGCCTTTGCAGCTGCCGCTCGCGTTGCTCAGATTCCACGCGGCCACTGATATCGAGCGATATACCCACCAAGCGGCGATCCAACGTATCAGGGTCCGTCACGACTGCGGCCACAGAATCGACGTAGGCCGTGCTTCCATCAGGGCGCACGATGCGAAATTGGACTTGCAACTGGGTCGATTCCAGCAATGCATTGGCCCACGCGGCTTGCGCCCGCGCCAGGTCCTCGGGGTGGATCATCGCGAGAACTGTGTCCAGAGCTGGCAGGAAAGTCTCGGCTGAGCAGCCGTATATCACATACATCGTGTCATTCCACCAAATCTCACCGTTCCGCTCCCGGTACTCCCATACCCCCGCATTCGCCGCGCGCGTTGCGATACCAAAGCGGATCGAGAGCGCTTCCAATTCCGCCTGCCGCTGAAATGATTCCGTGACGTCGAGCATGGCGCCGAGTGCGCGGGCACGCTCGCCCTGCTCATCATAGAAGAGGCGCTGATACATCTGGATGTGGTGCAGATTCCCATCCGCGTCCCGTCGGCGGCTACGTGTTGACACGATCGGTTTGCGCTGCGCGAGTGCCGCGTCAGTTGCGGCGCGCCCTAGCTTGAGATCCTCCGGAAGGATCTGACCAAACATCGCCTCTCCTGCGGCAGCAACGCTTTCGGGCGTGCTGCCTTGGTGTTCAAGTCCCTGATCGAGCCAAACGACCTTGCCTTGTTTGAAATCGTATTCCCAGCACTGCAACCCAGCCGCCTGCGTCGCGACGCTCAGGCGGTCCAGCATTGCGCGCTCGTTTGCGGCATTGCGTGAAGCCCTTTCCGCCGCTTCGACCTCTGCGGTCACATCCCAGCTCACGCCCAGCGAGCGCTGGGGTTTGCCGGCCACGTCACAGTAGGTTCGCGCGAATGCCTGCACGTGGCGGATCGATTCGTTCGGCAGGATGATACGGTACCGAAATGCGACGTGATCTTCGCCCCGGGCCAAAGACTCCGACATGGCCTTTCCACCCGCGTGCTGATCGTCCGGATGCACCCACTTGAACAGGTCGCTGCCGAGCTCCGCGCCGAAATGGCGCCTGGAAGCAGCCGCGGCCTCAGTCGGGGGCAACCGACTTTCGTCCCAGGTTATCGCGTACGTGCTCCAATCGAGTTCCCAGCAGTAGATACCGGCAGCTTGGGTGGCGGTGCTCAAACGCTCGAGCAACGCCTGCGACCGTTCAGCCTCACGCGCGCTTCGCGCTTGCGACTGCTCGGCCTTGCGTGCGATGAGCACTTGCGCTCGCCGACTAGACCGCCGAAACGTCCAAGCCAACGCCCCTGCCACGAGCAACTGGCCTGTCGTCAACAACAACCCCATCGACTGCAGCGAACCCAGTCGCGCCGCGAGTCGCTTAAGCGCGGCACCGTCGCCTATCGCGGCCGCACGATCGACCAACAGACTCGCGGTATGCGCGTCCATAGCGGCGACCAATGCCATCGAAAGTAACAGCAGAAGCGCAAGCGCGAGCAGCGGCGTCGAGCTGAGGAGAGCGTGAGACCGCAGCCTCATCGCAAGCCTCATCGCAAGCCTCGTCGTGTTCAACATGTTCGAGGTCCGTCCGGAACGAGCACCGTAGGGCGACGCCAAGCCGGTCGGGCCCGCGCGTCTGCAAGACGCATTGAGGCATTACGATCGCTTGGATCAAGCACACATTTCTCCGGGGCGCGCTGTCAGGTATAACCGCTACTTAGCGACTGCGCTCGGTTTGAAAACGGTAAGCCGGCTGTGAGTGCGCGCGGCTTCGTCCTCGGTCCACGTATGGCTAGCATCGCCCCCGGCACGCATCAGCTCCGCGAGTGCCGCCGCGGTGACCGGTGGGCTGAAATAGAAGCCCTGATACTGGTCGCACCCGAGCTTCTGCAGAAACGCGACCTGGTCCGCGGTTTCAACCCCCTCCGCAACGACCTTGAGGCGCAGGCCATGAGCGAGGGAGATGATGGCCCGCACGATCGAGGCGTCGTCCGCGGACGTCATCAGGTTGCTGATGAAGCTACGGTCGATCTTCAGCTTGTCGATCGGAAAGCGCCGCAGATAACTCATGCTCGAGTAGCCAGTGCCGAAGTCATCGACCGAAACGACGACACCCATCCGGCTCAGACGCTCGAGCACCTCTATCGATTCTTCCGGATGAGTCATTACGGCGCTCTCGGTGAGCTCAATCTCCAGGTATCGCGCGTTGACATCGGCGTCCGCCAATGCACGCCGTACCGTGTCAACAAGGTTGAGCCGCCGAAACTGCAACGCCGAGACATTGACCGCCACCCGCAGCAGCGGCAGACCTTGGTCTTGCCAGGCACGCGCTTGACGACACGCCTCGCGCAACACCCACTCGCCGATGGGCACGATGAGTCCCGATTCCTCGGCGAGTGGTATGAACTGATCAGGCGCGATCAGGCCGCGCTCGGGATGGCGCCAGCGAATCAGTGCTTCGACACTGTGTATCTGCTTCGTCACGGCGCTGACCTTAGGCTGATAGTGCAACTCAAATTGTTGCAATTTTAGCGCTCGGTGCAGATCCGCTTCGTACCTGACTCGATCCTGCGTAGCCGAGGTCATGGTCGACGCAAAACATTGGACGTTGGAACCACCGCGTTGCTTCGCACTGTACATTGCGGCGTCCGCGTGAGCGTACAATGACTCGATTGTGGCGCCATCTGCAGGGTAAAATGCGACTCCGATGCTCGCCGAGGTATGAACTTCGAGCTCCGCGATCTGCACGGACGCGCGCAACGCCTCGATCACCTTGAGCCCCACCCGCTCGGCCTCCTCCGGTAAGTGCGCCTGTCCGAGGATCATCACGAATTCATCGCCCCCCAGGCGCGCAACTGTATCCACACTTCGCACGACACTCACCAGCCGGTTGGCGACGTGCTTCAACAGTTCGTCGCCGGCCCGATGCCCCAGGGAATCATTAATGAGCTTGAAGCGGTCCAGATCGAGGACGCAAACCGCGAAACACTCGCCCGTCCGATCCGCCTGCGCGATGGCCTGACTGAGCCGATCATCCAGCAGGACTCGGTTGGGCAGGCCCGTCAGGACGTCGTGAGTGGCGAGATGCCGCAGCTGCCTGTTGGCGGCTTCCAGACCCTGCGTGCGCTCGGAGACGTCATTCTCAAGCGAATCGAGCTGTTGCCGCAGCGCTCGCTCGTTGCGCCACTTGCAGGTCAGCGCGTGTGCACACTGCAGCACTTCGATCACGTCAAAGGGTTTCTTCAGCACCAGGAGATTGTCGGAGCGACCGAGACGGCCTACCACGTCCCCCCAGTCGTGGTCTGAATACGCCGAGCAGATGACCATTTGGATGTCTGCGTCAGCGGTCCAAAGACGCTCGATGGTCTCCAGACCATTCCATCCCGGCGGCATACGCATATCGATGAAGGCCACGGAGTACGGCTGCCGATCGCGTACCGCCTGTTGCACCAAGGCCAGCGCCTCCATCCCCTGATAGGCAGAGTCCAATCGGAAATCGGTAGGCATGTGGCGTGCCGGCGCGGTCTCGCCAAAGACAGCGGCTTCCAGATCTTGGAAATGTGCGTCGCTGCGCGGGCTCGACAGAATCGTCCGGAAGTCATCATGAATCGCACGATTGTCATCGACGATCAGGATACGGCGCGGGTCGATAGTGCTCACAGCACCTCACAAGATCGCAGCGCTCGTTGAGGCGATGCGATAAGCCAAGGAGTTTGCGGATGGCACCTCATGCGGACCTTGGAACGGTGGGTCTGAATCCCTGTTATCTGAAATGCAACGCCCGACGAGCAGCAGCATGCGCTCCGCGAATATGGAAAACCGGGGGCTCGTCTACAGAACGGCACCACCGATCCGCTGTTTTAAGGCCGACTGCCCCCCAGCCGTCAATTGTGTGACGCTGCTCACTGTGGCGCGCGGCGCAATGGTCAGCGAAGGTTGGTGCAACCCGCACCACGAACAGTCCTTCCTTGGCTACCGGGTAGAACTCCGCTAACCCGATTGATGGCGAACAGATCCCGGCTGCCCACCCGACTTTTTAGGCGTTGGTAAGGTCGAGAGCGCCGGAGACGATGGCGCTGCTGCGCCGCAACACTCAAAGCTTCGCTGCAAGAGCTCGGACGGCGGCTCACAGCAAAGACGCAGGGCGATCCGCCCGATATCGCTCAGGCCCGCTCCTTCGCGACACTCCTGGACGCGGGCCAAGCCGGCGTGGCGGCCATTGCGTCGAAAGCGCTCCAGCCGCCCAAGCCGCCAGTCAGCCCCCCACAGGCACTCCGCCCACCCAGGGTGAAGCTTGCTGGTTTTGCGACCTTTGCGGCCCGCTCGGTCGGCCGGGCGTCAGGCCTGTCAGCTGCGTGGGGTCGAATCAGCCGGGAAGCGAGGCGGCATGCGCCCAGTGTTAGCAAAGGATTGCGAGATTGACTACTCTCGCTGTGTCACCATAGGCCTTCTCGCTCGTATAGGCTGGCACAATAAGATCGATGGGGGGCTCAATACAGGTTTCTCGGCTGTTCACGGCTGTTCTGTCGGGGGCCTGCGGGCTGTTTCTGACGGTCACACCGCGCAACACCGGCGCCGCCGAAGAATGGCGCACACGGGTCTCGGCCACGCTGCAGTCGATCTATGACGCTCGCCGGCAAGCCGGTCCCTCGACAAACAGCTCCACAGCCGCCGCCGGTGGCGTTGATAATGCTGCTGTCGGCATGGGCACCTCTGCCAACATGGCCCGCTTCGATGCGCGAGGTCGAGTCGAGGCCGACGTTCACTACAGCTGCTCGTCCGGCGCACCCACCGCGACCCTCGCTGCCGCCGGACTGTCGGTAAGCGGCGAGACCGAGCTGTCTCCCCTGTGCGTCGTCGAAGGTTGGATTGCGCCCACCGCGCTTCCAAGCCTCGCCGCCGTTGCCGGCGTGACGCGCGTGAAGCTTCCTTCGTACGCCAGGCACATTCTGCGCCCGTCTCTCAAGTCCACCGCTGCGTCACAGGCCACCGGCGCGATCGATGGCAACGCACTCACGATCATGCGCGCCGACCAATTCGTCGCCCAATCCGGTGGCGGCGGCGGTGGCGTCCTCGTCGGGGTGCAGTCGCAAGGCGTTGCCAGCCTCGGCACCATACAGGGGCGTCACGAGCTGCCCGATGTGAAGTTGCTCACCGCCGCAGCGGGCGGCTCGAATAGCCAGTTCGCCGATGAGGGCACGGCTTTGCTGCAGGAAGTGCACGCCGTTGCGCCGAATGCAGGTCTCGCTTTCTGCGAGCCGCAAACCTTTGTCCAATACACCGCCTGCCTGCAGCAGTTCGTCAACGCCGGCTCGACGGTGATGGTCGATGACATCCTGTTCCTGGATCAGGACCCAATGTCATCCGGCAGCTCCGATGCGCAGGCGATTGGACAGTTTCTTGCACGAAACCCCAATGTTGCGCTGTTCACGGCGGCCGGCAACGACAACGGCAGCTATTGGGAAGGCTCCTATACGCCGGTTTCTGTCGCTTCACAGGGCCTGTCCGCCTTGAGTTGCCCCGGCAGCTCCCAGATTGACAACTTCGTGAACCAGTTCGGCGCCGGCGCAAACCAGATTCTGACCATCACCCCATCCGTCGCGATCTCGGTCCCACTGACGTTCGCCTGGGCGGATCCTGCAGGACACAACTTCAGCAATTTCGACGTCTACTGGAAGAATACGGCCGACTCCACCAAGTCCGGATGTGTATCGACAGCCGCTTTACCCGGTGCAGTCATTACTCAATCGATCACTCTTTATCCGGGGACGAACATTCTGTATCTGGCTACGCCCAATGTTTCGCTGGCGGGTAAGTTCCTGAAGCTCTGGGTGGGCGGGGATGGTCTCACCGCCCTTTCCCTCCCGACAGCGGGCAGTTTCGTCTCGCCACAGGCGTTCGCCCCCGGCGTGATCAGTGTCGGGGCCATCAACGGCTCCGACGGGCTCGGCAACAACATCGAGGCATTCAGCAGCCGCGGACCCATCACGATCGTCTTCCCGAGTCCGGCAAAAATCCAGGCGCCCGTATTGGTCGCTCCCGATGGAATCTACGTCGATGCCGCGGGCACGTATTTCTCATCCTCCCTGTTTCCGGACGGCAATTTTTACGGCACCTCAGCGGCGGCGCCAAATGCAGCCGCAGTCGCGGCGTTGATCCGCGGCGCCTTCCCGAATCTGACGCTTGCCCAACTCCTGACGGCCCTCCAGACGGGAGCCGCCCAACTTGGCGCGAGCGTACCTGACGGCACATTCGGCTATGGACGCGTAGATGCCATGGGCGCACTCGACACTCTGCCGGGGCCGACGATCACGAGCCTACCCGATATCTCGATCGACGCCAGCTCCGCGACAACATCCGCGGCTTTGCCCTTCACCGTCAGCGGCACCGGAAGCCTCCACTTTTCGGTGGCGAGCACCAACAGCGCGTTGATCCCCGCATCGGTGGCCACTGCCGGAACGCCAGGAGTTGCGATCTCTCCCTCCGATTGCGGTGCGACGACACTGGCCTGCTCGTTGAAGGTCACGGCTGCTCAGTATCAGGGAGGGACCGCCGCCATCACGGTGTCAACAGTCGACGGGGCCGGCCGACCGGCGTCAGCAACGACGCACGTCACCGTCAGCAACCCGCAGGCGGCGCCTCCCCCGCCCGCTGTTGTGGTCACCAGCTCCAACCGCGGTGGCGGGGGCTCGCTGAGCTTGTGGGAGATCTTTGCAGCGACTGCGCTCGCCCTGTCCCGAGTTGTATCCCGGCTGCGGCGGTTCTGAAAGCGCGCAGCAGAGGCACGGGCATCCTGTGGCGCGAAGCGCGCCATTTTCAGGAGGTTTCCAGTGTCGGCGACGCCTGTCGTGTATTGCTCGAGTTGCTTCACAGGCACTGATTCCGGGTAGTCATCCGCTTGCGCATGATCGGTTGGTAGCGTGTCATGCTTGTACTGAGCATCTCGGGCGCGCGCGCCCACGTCCGCCCCTATTTCTTCCCGGCCGGCTTCTCGTTGTCCTGTCCGAGGACGGGCGCCGTAAACGGCTCCGGTCCGGGCGTGCGCCCGTACTTGATGGGCCGGGTCACGCCTCGATAGCTTCCGAGTGTTGGATGCTCGATGAGCGCCACCATGTTCTCCGCGATCACCTGCGGATGGTCAAACATGTCCTCCACTCGTCGCGCCATTGCGCACGGGACCTGATCCCCGAGTAGCTCCTCCCATTCCTGCGCGGTGCGCGTGAGGAGAACGGCGCGCAGTTTCGGAACGATCTCGGCGGCGTGCTCTGCGCGCTTGCGCACAGTGTCGTACCGTCGATCGTTGGCAAGTTCCGGGAGTCCCGTCTTCTCGCAAAGTGCTTTCCAGAAGTGGGGGGTATTCGCTGAAAGGTAGAGATATCCCTCGCGCGTGGGATGCAGACCGGTGATGCCGCCCGAGCGCATGTCACGCCAGGTGTCGAGTGCTTCACCTTCAGCCCAGATCATTCGCGCGGACTGCATGGTCAGCGCACTCCGCAACAGGGACACGCCAACGAATTGCCCCTGGCCGCTGCGCTCGCGCTCGAAGAGCGCCGACGATACGCCCGCCGCGAGCAACGCGGCGGCGTAGTAGTCAACGGGTGATCCGTAGGTCAGCTCGGGCGCGCCGTCGGGCTTGCCCTGCAGGACACACATGCCGGTCATGGCCTGCAGCACCTGGTCGTAGCCGGCCTTCTCTCGCAAGGGTCCTTCTTCGCCGTAGCCGGTCACGGCGCAGTAGATGAGCCGCGAGTTGATCCGGCTCAGTCGGGGGTAGTCGACGCCCAGGCGCTCGGCGACGCCGGGCCTGAAGTTGTGCACGAAAACGTCGGCCTCATGGACGAGCTTCAGCAGGACAGCGAGTTGCTCCGGACGCTTCAGGTCCAAGACCATCCCCTGCTTGCTGCGATTCACGCCGAGAAAGGCACGATTTTCGCGCTCGAGCGTCGAGGGGTATTGGCGCAGGTTATCGCCACCCGGCGGCTCGATCTTGATGACATCGGCGCCCTGGTCGGCCAGCAGCGTACATCCGTACGGGCCCGCGATGTAGGCGCTGAGATCCAGCACGCGCACGTCGCTTAAGGGGCCAGGCGGCCCGGAGCGCCGGGAGCTGCGAAAAGCCGAGGACACTGTCATGGCATCATTCCATTGTCATCCCACCGTTGCGGTGCCAGCGTCATCCAGGTGAGCCGCCAGGCTTGATCCCGGCGTCCGCCGGCACGGTAGTAAGGTTGAAGAGTCAGGGCAGGACGGCCGACCGGCTGCAGCCGGATATCGGAACCGGGCTCGCCATGGGTCGCCGCCACGGTCGCAACCCACGTGTCGTGGGGCCCGGAACCCATGCGCAGGGTTTCGTCGACCTTGTATCCATCGATCAGGTCTGTCGCGTAAACCAGCGGACCGCGAGTGATCGCCAGGTAGTCGAAGCACATCACTTCCTGGCTCACGGGAAGCCCGTCCGGGGTCTGAGACTCCTGCACGTTTCGCTGCGTCCTGCGATGCGTCCGTGGTCGCATGGGAAACGATAGCGTAATCACATCACCGGTACGCCAGTGGCGTTCGAGGCGAACGTACGCGCCTGGGAGCGGCGCTAGCGCGATGCCGTCTTCACCGACGCGCACCGTTGCGCCCTCTGCCCACCCCGGAATACGGACGTAAATGCTGAACGACGCGCGGCGCTCGGGCGATACCCTCAGGGTGACGGTGCCCTCGAAGGGATAGGCCGTCTCCTGCTCCAGTCGCACGTTCCCGGCGTCCGGCAACTTCAGCACGGCTTCCGATGGACCGAACAGGTTCACCTTGATCCCTCCGTCTTGCGAAACGCCATAGGCGATGGCGGGCAACTCTTCGAAAGCCATGGCGCCACTGGACTTGCAGCAGCGCCAATACGTGGTGTGCACGCGCCTGCCGTTGGGGAACGAGTAGTAGCACCAGTCCTCGCCGTTTGGTGCCTGGGCGCCGAGCAGATCGTTGTACACGCTGCGCTCGATCTCCTCCGCATAAACGGCATCGCCAATGATGCAGAGGAGCTCGCGATTCAACTGGACCCAAGCCATCGTCGAACAGGTTTCGACGTAACCGTAGGGACTGAACACGGCTCCCGGATTGAACACTTCACGCGAGCGATGCGCCACGCCACCCCACGGGCCACCCCCCAGTGTCAGATGATGCTCGCGTATGTTGCGCCACAGGTTGCCGACGGCGCGCAGATAAGCCGCATCACCGGTGGCGCGATGAAGCTTCGCGAGTCCAACCAGATTCCAGATGATCTGATAGATCTTGCCCGTGGCGATCTCGGAAGCGTCTGCTCCAGCGAGGGCCTGAGTCAACAGCGCGTGCCGCGGGTTGCGCTCGGCGTGCTCCAGCACCAGCAGTGCGAGATCGAGGTAGCGTCGCTCATCTGTCATGAAGTGCAGCTCGAGCGCCGGATCCATCAGCACGGTCGCCGACATGCCGTGATGATTGCCGAGATCGGTGCTATCGATGCCGCCGCGGGTCAGGGTGTCCCAGCATAGATCCCCAATCCTGCGCGCCGCTTCCAGGTATCGTGTGTTGGGAAAGTATCGGTGTACCTCGAGCAGTCCCAGGATCATGTAGCTGTGCGTCCAGATGTCCCAGGTGCGCGCGCAAGGCGCGCCATCCCACGTCAGCGGTTTCGGCGGCTGCTTGTGCATGAAACGGCGCTCTGGGGCGTAGTTCCCCAGATAACCCGTTGCGTCCTGCAAGCCTGTGAGGTAGTCGGCGACGCGCTGCACGCTCTTGAGGAGTCTCTCATCGCGCGTACGCGCTGCCGCCTTCGCTGCGGCGTACAGCCACTTGCCCGCATGCTCGCCGTACCAGTCGCCTGCGCGATTCGCACACACCTTCGCCGGATCGAAGATCGCGATCGCCGGACTGGTTTCGTCGACGATGAAATGCGACAGCCGACCGCGGTGGTTCGCGGCAAGGGCTTCACCCAGGAGACCCCCCAAACGCACCTCTCCGGGTGCGGCAATCTGCAATGCGGACGGCGGCCGCTGCGGCATGTCTGGAGTCACCTGCGCCATCAGGCATCGATCACGCAGCGGAAGCCAATTCCAGCCGACCGGTCTTTGCAAGGGGCCATCAGCAGATACTTACCATGCTGGTCCAGGCGATAGGCTTGCGGGAAATACCAGTGCGAGGTCTGTGGTTGATATGCGCTGCCGCCTCGTAGAATCGCTGCGCGCGTATGGGCGTCGGCATATTCATCGGTCCATTGCCAGACATTGCCGACCAGGTCCATCACGCCGAACGGACTCGCACCGGCAGGATGCGCATTCACGTCATCGGGCGCCGGCATCGCGCGGCCGTAAGCCGGTTCGGGAACCGCTTCGGGATTCCATTCATTGCCCCACGGGTACCGGCGGTCATCTCCGCCCTGCGCCGCGTACTGCCACTCCCATTCGTGAGGCAAACGCTTGCCCGCCCATTGTGCGTACGCGCGCGCGTCTTCGATGGATACCCATGTCACCGGCTTGTTGTCCCAGCCTGCGTGCGGTCTGCCGTTGTGCCAGTGCCGTAGGAAGTTGTGATCGTCCTGCGGACGATAGGCGGTTGCGTCGAGGAACGCCTTGTATTGTGCGTTCGTGACCGGATAGCGATCGATACAGAACGCCTCGATCGACAGCCGGCGCCGGTGGCTTCTGCGCGGGCTCGTTTCCCAGGGATACTGAACGTCGAGGCCTTCCCAGGTCTGGCCTTCGATCTCAACGCCCTGAACCGCGAAATCGAACTCCGCCGGGGGAATCCGGATCATGCCTTCCGACGCCTGCGCCACCCGCCGCGTGCGCTCGACCCTCATGATCTCCTGCGGCAGCGATTTCCACTCCGCGGAGAAGGACCGCAGCGGCGCGCGAGCGAGCTCCCGCACGCGCTCGAGAAAACGATCGAGGTCCTGGCTCTGCGCTCCGGGTACGACAGCGAGGATGGCGCCAAACCCGTGGCCTTCCAGTGTCATTGCGCAGACCGCGCGGACGGAATCGAACCGGGGTTCGATGCGCTGGCCGTTCCAGACATCGAAGTACGCTGTGTCTGGCACGTGCTCGATCGCTATCTGGTCACCGTCCACGTGGTATTCATTGCGATTCACGAGCGTCCACAGCGTCGAACCCGTTCCGGGGAAACGGCTCGCGAACACGCCCGCTTGCAGCGTCTTCTCGTACGGAGTCCAATCAGCGCTCACGAGCAGCGGCGCGAACTGGCGCTGGATCATCGCCACACGCCTCAGTGTCTCGGCATCGCGCGGCGTGAGCTGATTCCAGATGCCCCAGACGTTCTCCCATGCGTTGTAGCCGATGCCGTTGAAGAACGCGTGCTGCAGGTCGTTGTTGCGATCGCGGCTCCAGCGATTCTCGATGGTGATGATGTGACGGGGCTCGAGCCACTTGAGCTTCGGCACGATCGGAATCACGTCCTGCGGGATCTTCTTGGTCCAGCTCTGTACGTTCCACGTGAGAATGTGATCGCCGGCCTGCGCGGTGGACTCGGGCTGCACGACCACAGGATGACCCACCGCGTCGCATGCGTCAAAGAAAGCGCGTGGTAGACCACTGTAGGTATCACCATTAATACCGTCCGCGCCGACCACTTTGACATGCTCCGCCATGATCTCCCAATGAGGTCGGCCGGCTGCTCTCGTCCCGTTATCCCACGGCGTCGTCGGCAGAAAGACTTTGACTCCACGTCGGTGGAAGTCCGACACCACACCCCGCAACCCGTCGAGGCCGCCGGGGAGGTCGTGGATCAGATCGAACTGATTGCGGTCGTCCACGCCAATGTTGGGGTAGACGTACCAGATGAGAACACTATCGATGCCACCGAAGCGGCTTTCGAGATCATCGAGATACCGATCCACGGTGTAGCGGCCCGAGTTCGCATCGTAGAAATTGCGGTCCTCCACCATCAGCAGGGTGTGCACGAAATTGCGCTGCGCCCATAGGAGCTCCGTACGGCGATAGATCGAATCGTCGAAGCCGATGCGGATCAGATGCTCCTGCCGCCATTCGCGCAGCCCACGAACCCAGTTCTCGGCAGCCCCGTTGACGTCGATCATCCAGTGGCCGATGGCCGTAAAAGGCCAACCGGGCACTTTGCCCGGCGGTGGAAGATACGGGCCCGTCAGCGCGTGCGAGAACTTGTAGTCGGTGGTCGTGCGGATCGGAGAGGAGTTCATGCGTGTATTCCGAGCTCGCGCCTAGTTCGGGGGAATAATCTGCGAAGGTTGCAGGCCGCAGTAGGTGGTCAGCTCGCAGTAGGCGGCGAGCGCGTCGTCGTCGCTTTGTGTGATGCGATATCGCATCAGAGCCTCCACGTCATCGTACGTCGGAATGCTCGACTGTGCACCGACTCGCGTTGTCGCGAGCGCTGCCGCGGCACTCGCTCTGCGCAAGGCTTGCGGTAGTGTGGCGTTCGAACACAGAGAAGCCGCCAGCACCCCGCAGAACGTATCGCCGGCCGCGGTCGTATCCACCGACTCCACCCTGAATGATGGCTGCAGGAAGAACTCTCCCCGCTCACGCGCACAGCAGCCGCGGGGCCCCAACGTCACGATCGCCAAAGGCACGTGCACCGACTGCAGCCTTTCCGCGACCGAGCCGCCGTGCCCGGCGACCTTCGTGAGCTCATCCTCGTTGACGATCAACACGTCGGTGACATCGAGCAATTCGTCAGGCAGGGGCTGCGCGGGCGCCGCGTTCAGGACGACGTTGATGCCTGCAGCGTTCGCCGCGCGCGCGATATCCATCACTGTTCCCAAGGGGGTCTCGAGCTGCAGCAACAGATACTCCACCCCCTCGAGATCGGGCAGATCCACTGCGCGCAACATCGAGTTGGCACCGGGAGCGACCGTGATCGCGTTCTCCGCGTCGTCGGACACGCAAATGAGCGCTGCGCCCGTTGCTCTTTCGGCAACTCTCACGACATGCAGTTGCACCCCAGCTCCGCGCAGCGACTCCTCGATCAACGGTGCGAAGACGTCCTCGCCGAGCGCCAGCAGCATTCGAGTCGATACACCCCCCGCACGCGCGCAGGCCACCGCCTGGTTCGCGCCCTTTCCGCCAGGGAAGATCCCGAAATCGCGCCCCAGTACCGTTTCTCCCGGTCCGGGCACATGGGACGCGCGCGCGACGAAATCAAGATTCGCCGATCCCGCGACCAGGACCGTACCGGAACGCTCCTTCATAGACACTCGCGAGCCATACTAGAACTCATACCGATACGTCAGTGACACCATCCGGCCACGACCGGCGAAATAGTTACGATACAGGTCGATCTGCGAGGAGGACAGGAAGTAGAACTTGTTCGTCAGGTTCTCGATGCCAAGCGAGAACGCACCGAACTTCTGCGCATCGTAGTTCACGGTCAAATCATATAGCGTATAGCCGTGCGTATGCTCCTCGGCGCTAGTGCCTACATTGATGTCCCGGCCCACGAGCGAAGTGGCGCCGAAAACCACCGAGCCGTTCGGCACGAAGCGCCACTCGACGGACCCGCTCAGCTTATCCGGGCTGATATTGGCTATGCCGAGCGTGACGTTCAGCGGGCCGTTCGGATTTCCTGCGGCTGCCGTCTTACCGTTCACGTGAGCGTACAACACCGTGAATTTCCAGTCGGGCGTGAGCCGGTACTCCGCCGTAAAATCCTCACCATTGATCTTTACCGGCGCGCGGTTGAGGACGTAGTCTTTCGTCACCGGATCAACGCTCAACGTGGAACCCAGGTCTGACTTCGACTGGTAGTACGAGGCGCCGATGCTCGCCCGCTCTCCACGCCAGTTGAAGCCGGCTTCCTTGTTATCGAAGATGATCGCCTTCAGATCCAGCAGACCCTCGACCGACCGGCCCGGAACGTTGATGTTCCGCAATGGAATGCCGATGTTGGGCAGCGTGAAGCCCTCGCTGTACGAGCCGAACACCGACCACTCGTGGTTGATACGCCAGATGACACCTCCATTGCGCAGGTTGTCCTTGTACTTCAAAGTGCCACCCTTGACGAACTCCCGGTTGCGGTACCACGTCGTGGTGTAGTCGTCCACTGTGACCCTGCCATCCTCGTGCCGCAGACCGCCACTCACCGTCACCGGCCCGATGTCGTATGAGAGCTGCGCATACGGACCCACGCTCTTGTAGTCCATCGGCGGCACCCAGATGCGATCCGTGAGCGCGAGGCGCTGCTGCGTGTCGTCCTGGACGGCGTCCACGCCGACGTGCAGCTCGAGTCCCGTGAGGCCAAACACATTGGGCCGCGTCCAGGAGGTGCGCACGCCTTTCTTCTTCGACACGATCTCGGACTGGTCTACGACCTCGCCGATCGGCGCAATGAGCGGGTCCTGCCGATCGATGCTGTTGTCACCGGGAAAGCGCATGGCCTGATGCGCGTAATACAGGTCAGCCCCAAAGTAGCCGCCCAACAGGGCGTCATGCCGATAGGACAGCACGCCCTGCCCGAACTCGTTGAACTCGGTGCCGGCGAGCGAAACACCGCCCGTGCCGAGCGGCGGCCCCGGCGCGGCCGTGTCGGGGATATCGAGTGCTCGGCTGCCTTCGACCCAGTGATAGTTGCCCTTGCTACTCAACTTGAACCAGCTTCCCGACAACTGCAAGCGCTGCGCGTTGTCCGCCCCGAAATCGGTGCCGACCTTCAGGAAGACGTTCTTCTGCTCTGAATCCGCCACAGAGCTGGAGGCGCTCAGACCGATGCGGCGTCCGTCGCCATCATAGGTGATGCCGCGATCGACAAACGCGGTCGCGAAGAGCAGATCGAAAGCCTCCTGCTTGTGAGCGACGTTCACACCGACTTTCCAGAGGTTGCTATCGCTGTCGAACTGCGAGCCGAATCTCGTCGTGAGGTCGACTTTGGTGCCTGGCTGCGAGGGTCGCTTGGAAATGTAGTTGATGATACCGCCGGCGGCGCCGATGCCTTCCGCGGCAGACGGCCCGTTGATCACCTCGATGCGTTCGACGGTGTCCATGTCCGTGAAGGTGCCGTTGCGGGAGCCGTCGCGCAGAGGCGTGCTTTGTGGAATGCCGTCGAACAAACGCAGCGGCACACGTCCGCGCAGCGTTTCCCCGATCGTGTTCAGCGCTTGCGAAGATTCGGAGTAGCCTGGCACGGAGCGTGCAAGTATTGCGGTAGCGTCTTCGGTTAGTGTCAACTCCCGCTGCACTTCCGCCGGAGTGACCACCGTGATGGCGCCCGGTATCTTGTCGACGGCCTTCGCAGAACGCGTACCCGTGACGATGACCTCCAGTTCATGGAGGTCCGAGGAACTGGTCCCCCCCGGCTGCTGAGCCGTGGTCGGCTCGGGATTGGCCTGCTGCGCGTACGCGCCCGTGCCTGTGGTACCTAGAACGATCAACCCAAACGTCGAGCACAGTGATTGGTTCATGCTACCCCCTATTTTATAGCACTCTGAGCGTATGAACTCCGCGCGCGGAATAGAACCGCTCGCCACTTTGTTCAGACGTGAGTTTTTGTTGGGTTAGCCGGCTCCTGCCGTGCTCTCTTTCAACAGTACGGTGACCAGTCGCATGTGCACGCTTGCGCGCGACCAGATGACGCCGATACGCCGGGGCAAAGACGGCCCGGGAAGCGGCAGGCGCGCCAGCTGCAGGCCCTCAGGCCATGGCGGCGCCCAATCCGGCACCAGTGACACGCCCAGTCCCCGATCGACCATCACCGCGATAGCATTCAGCGCGTTGAGCTCGAAGCGCTCGCGCGGCGTGATGCCCACTTTGCGCAGATATTCATCTGCCTGGCGCCCACCCCATTGATTCCGGTCGTAGCGGATCAGTGGCTCGTTTGCCAGCAGATCGTGCGGATCACGATGGCCGAGGTGCTTCGGAGCGAGCACGATCAAGGGCTCCTCACGCAATAGCTGCCAGGCGCAGGTCTTCGGCAGCACGTACGGCGCTTGCAGAACAAATGCCGCGTCGAGCTCTCCGCTCTCCACTGCAGTGTAGAGCTGCGCGGAATAGCCTGGCCGGATATACACGTTGATGTGCGGAAACTTGCCAACCATCCGCGCGAGGATCTCCGGCATTATCCCGGTAAGCGCTGTCGTGCAGGCACCGAGGCGCAACTCCCCGGCAATCGTGCCGTCGTTGGCGACGCTGCGCAGGTCGGCGAAATCACGAGCGAGCTCGCGCGCCCGATCCAGGATGCGCGAGCCTTCTTCGGTCATGCGTACCGTGCGGCCGACGCGCACGATGAGCGGCACACCTAGCTCGCGCTCCAACGTATGTATCTGCTGTGCTATGGCGGCGGCAGTGATATTCAACACGCGCGCCGCCGCAGCCATCGAGCCTTGGTCGACCACCGTGACGAAGGTTTTCAGAAACTGGGTATCTATTGCTGGCCCTCCGGTCTCAGAACCCCGCGCTCCCGGCCTATGCGCACCGTCAGGCCCTCGAGCGACCGCTGCGGTGCCGGAAAAAACAGGCTCGCGACATACCCGACCAGGATGCAGACCAGAATCGAAATGGCGAGATAAAAGTACGGATGCAGGAGTTTCATCGACCACGCGAGCAGAGTGACGACAATAGCGGCCGCAATGCCGATCGCCACACCCGCGGAGTTGGCCCGCCGCGTGAACATCCCGAGTGTATAGGCACCGGCAAAACCGCCGCCCAGGAGTCCCCCGAGCTCGATCGTCAGGTCGAGCAGCGAGTGGATGTCATAGTAAGACAGGAGCACAGCCAATCCGATGCCGACGAGACCTATGACCACGCTCATCCACTCCGCGAAGCGCACACTCTTTCGCTGCGTCGGGTTTGTCGCGAGCTTCTCGTAGAAATCGACCGACAGGAGCGTCGCGACGCTGTTGATGGTACCGGAAAGTGAGCCCATCGCTGCAGCGAAGATACCCGCGATGATGAGTCCGGTCACGCCGGGGGGCAGCTCCGTCGCAATGAACGAGGGAAACGTCGCATCGATGGGCAACAGCGGATCCATCCGCTCGGGATGTGCTCTGTAGTACGCGAACAGCACCGTACCGATGACGTAGAAGATGAAGCCGCCCGGCACCAGCACTGCCGCGAACAACCAGACCGAGCGGCCGGCGTTCTTGTCGGACGAGGTCGCGAGCGTCCGCTGAATCAGGACCTGATCCTTGGGGAAGGTCAGCACCGTGTCGCAGAGAATGAGCAGGATGAAGCCCCAGACAGTAGGCTGGGTCAGGTTGAAACTGAAATTCAACAGCCTCGTCTTGTCGTAGGCCATTGCGCTCTCGTAAATGGCCGCGCCGCCGAGGGAGTGAACGACGAAGCCAACGGCGAACAACGCGCCTCCCATCAGCACCAACACCTGAAAGAAGTCCGTCCAGACCACGGCCCGCATACCACCGACCGCCGTGTAGATGATAGTACACACTCCCATGATCAGGATGCTCCACACCACATCGACTCCGGTGATGGTCGCAATTGCGAGCGCCGGTAGAAACAGCACGACACTCATGCGGCTGCCGATGCTCATCGCTATGCACAGCGCGCTGGCGAACATGCGAATGGCTGGATTGAAGCGCAACTCGAGGTAGTTGAAGGTGGATACCAGATTGAGCCGTCGCAGCACTGGCACGACCCAGACCGCCACGAACATGAGTCCGAGCACGGTCACTAGCTTGCCGGTCAGGTACTGCCAGTCCGTCTCGAAGGCCTTGGCGGGAGTCGCGAGGTAACTGATGGAACTGACGTTGGCCCCAAAGAGACTGACGCCGGCCGCCCAGAATGGGATGGAGCGGTTGCCGACGAAGAAATCCGCCGTGGAGCCGCGTTTCGCGCGCACGTAGAAATAGAAACCCACGCTCAGCATCGCACCTAGATAAACGATGACGATGATCCAGTCGAGCCTGCTCAGCTGCCGGCGGCCGGATTTGAGCTCGGCTGTTTCGAAATCGAGACGGCCGTCTCGCTCACGTGCCAACAGGATGCCATTTCCCCACGCCACAGTGCCGCTAATGTGGCCAGTGCCACGGTATGGAAGCCGTGCCCACGCGTCGGAGATCGTATGAAAGCTCATCAAGCTCGCCGCGCCGTCGGCATCGTGGATGAGATAGAGCACGTGCGCCTGACCGATTGCGCGACCCGACCCGATCACGATCGATCCGGGCGCGTCACCTCTTGCCCGCCATCCCGAATCGGTCGACCAGCGAAGCATGCGATCCGCTGTGCGTTCGCTACGCTGGACCGTGAGATAGACCGCCGAGTTCTGCATCGCGAGCGAACTGGGCCTGTCGCCGCCGGGCCAACCTGCATGCGTGGTCCATGATTCCCGTCCCGCAGATGAGGAAAGCTCAAGCAGCCGTGATGCGCCGTCTGAGCCAATACCGGCAAGATAGAGCGCGGCGCCCTGCGTCGTGCCAAGCGCGGCAGAGAGAGTGACGGGCAGCGGTGGCAGAGCGCGCAATCTCAGCGCGTCGCCATCGAGCTCCAGGCGCGCAACTCGAATGATCTCGTCCTGGCGCTCGCCGCCTATCAGAGCAAACGCTTGCTGACCATCGCTGATGACGCCTCGGATCGGTGCGTCGGAACGTGGTGGTCGCCAGTCCGCCTGGCTCCAGCCACTGCGGTCCGTTTTCAGGATCCACGCATCGCTTTGTTGGATCAACACGGGCCTTCCAGCGATCGCGGTGAGTCCGATCAGCGACCCGTCGTGGGGCACCGCGGGCAACTGCGCCGTGCGCACGGACGAGATGCTGCCGCCGGCGGACGCAGGAGCGAGGCCGTCAGTGGACGCAAGAGCGATTCTGCACGCCTGCATTGAGAGGAATGCGATGAGGACTGCTCGTGCCCCCAACAAGGTCATCAGGAGCGACGGGGCGCTTCGTTCGCTTCGGCCAGCAGGGCCTCGGCCCGCTTGATGATGGGCAGGTCGATCATGCGCCCATCGAGCAGAAACGCTCCTCTGCCTGAGGCGGCGGCGTCCCGGGCCGCCCCTACGATGCGACGTGCGGCCTCGAGCTGCAGCTCATCGACGCGGAAGATTTCATTGGCAATGGCCACCTGCTTCGGATGCACGCAGCTCTTGCCGATGTAGCCCATGCGTCGCGCCAGCTCGGCTTCGCGGCGAAATCCTTCTTCGTCGGCCACGTCCGGGAATGCACTGTCGTAGGCAAAGCGACCACTCTCGCCGCTCGCGAGACGGACGGCGAACATCCCGGCATGTACGTTATGCGTATTCTGCCGGTCGATCCGCAGCGACTCGAACAGATCGGTAAGCCCGAGCTGCAGGCCGGCCACTCGTGGGTGCGCGTCAGC
This sequence comes from Gammaproteobacteria bacterium, assembly GCA_028293765.1. GTDB lineage: Bacteria > Pseudomonadota > Gammaproteobacteria > Steroidobacterales > Steroidobacteraceae > 13-2-20CM-66-19. The sequence continues at coordinate 34,884 of JAQGOG010000003.1, read as the reverse complement.
GAGCCCGGACGCGAGGCGTAGGGCCCGAGGTGTTTCGATGTTGACTAGCAGACGCATTGGCTGCTTGAGGCCGTTGCGGCGTTCGGCGCGCTGGAGGGCTGCCGCTGCCTCTCGTATATCGGCCGCATGCTGAGCCTTCGGCAGGTTCAGGAGCGCGACCTCTGGACACGTGAATGCCATCAGATCCCCCTCGAAGTGGCGCGAGGTCAGCGCATTGACCCGCACGATAACGATTTTAGCCCTCAACGAGTCCCTGAAGGCGCCCGAGCGCAGGAAATCCGCAATCTGCTCGCGAGCCCGGGCCTTCGCGTCCTCTGGGACGGAGTCCTCCACGTCAAAGGAGATCGCATCCGCGTCGCTGGCGAGCGCTTTTGCAAAGAGCTCCGGGCGCGAGCCGGGAACGAACAGCTTGCTGCGCATGAATCTGCCCCCTCTGCCCGCAAGTGTGCGCGAACGGCAGGCGCGGATAACGCGGCGGCAGCCTTCTTCAAACCATAGTTTTGCTATGGTTACCTGGGTCAGCATCGACGCCGCGCCCCCGCACCTCGCGGGCCGCAGCGGCGCTCGATCGCACGATGATCCTGCTCAACGATGTTGTTGAGGTAGCGACAGCACCTCACCCGCGCTTATTTCCACTTCGGGTCCTCCCGTCGCAAAAGCCGCAACGCTCGATGAGTCGGCGCGTGGCCGTCGAGCGTCACCTTGCGCGGCCACCAGGGCAGGCTCGTGGTCAATGCTTTGCGGAACCGCATTCCCAGATCGGGAAATACGGTGACCGGTCGGGACGGGCGTCGATCCTGGGAATGGCACTATGTTGACGTGCTTTGGCATTCAGGCCACTGCCAATTCGGCCGTCGGGACTGCATAGTTTCCCGCAGCAACGCTCCGATGGCCGGGACGGACACATCGAGGTGCTCGCTTCCGCATCGGGACGAGGACAATGCGGAGTCGACTCGAGTCGTTGACCTCGGGTTTCGAGTCGCTCGCAGTCTGTAAGCGTCATCCGATGACGCTCCCGAGTTACATATTCTTTCTCAGGAATCATATACATGGCATCTGCAGGAGTCTGGGTCTTCTTCTACGGTACTATCATGAACCCCAACGTTCTCAATGAGTATGGCGTGACGCCGATTCACGTGTCGCCGGGAAAACTTAACGGTTTCGATCTCGTGATCCGCCCACGCCCGAACCTCGCTCGCTCCGAACGAGCCTGCGTCTTCGGATCGCTAATGAAGGTCAGCCAGGGGGAGCTCGCCGCCATTTACACCAGCCTCGAGGAGCGCTTCGGTCTCCAGTACCTTCCCGAGGCGGTGCTTGTCGAGTCGTTGGATGGCGTCCTCAGACCTGCGCTCTGCTATTTAGCAGCCCACATGCCAGAGACGCCGCCTGAACCTCAATTCGTCAAGCAGCTGGCCGACTGTGCGCGAACCATGCAGTTGCCGGAGTGGTATGCGTTGCACATCGAATCGCTCGCCCATCCTTGACGTCGGAGCCTTTGACCGCCTGACACCTCTCTCGTACGTCCACCAGACATTCGAGCACTGCGGCCACACGCCGGCCAGTAATCGAAGTGTCGACCCGGATGACGAGACACTCGCGGCTGTAATCGTCCATGAAGCGTCTTGATGCGCTGATCGATCGGCTTCGTCGCGATTACGACGATCCGACTTTGAAGGTTCAATGTGATCGCCCACAGCGTGGGAGGGCTGGTCACTCGCTGGTATCGGCGCTACGGCACCGCCGATGCTTGGAAGGCGATGGCGATTTCCCAATCAACATGGCCGGCGCGGCAAAGATCGGCACGGTTGTGCTGCTCGGCACCCCGAACTCAGGCTCGGTGAGTGCACTGCAAAGCATGATTCCAGGTCACAAGGTCGGACTGAGCCGAGTTGCGCCCGAGGTACTCGGCGACCGTGCCGAGTGTCTACGAGCTCTTGCCGCATCCCCTCACCGACCGGTCGGTCGATCCGAGCGGTAAAGATCTCAATCTGGACCTCTACGACGTAACGACCTGGAAGCGCATGCAATGGTCCGCATTCGACTATAGGCACCGCGCCTCGGGGGGGCCGGTTTTGGGAACGAAAAGTGCGTCGTCCGATAGCTACTAGCCATCTGCTCAACAATGTCGACGAAACATTTGGCCGTCCACTAGTAGTTTGGCGCGTGAAAGGTTATAGAAACATATGCAACTCGGCTGACACCTCAGAACTGCACACTGTAGACGTGTACAGGAGGAGAACTGATCATGGCGATCATCGCATGCAAGGAGTGCGCTCATCAGGTCTCGGATCAGGCCGTGAGCTGTCCAAATTGCGCTGCGCCGATCGCTCCGGTCAAGACCAAGCCGCGCGGTAAGCGAATCATCTCCAGAGTTTTGATCGCGCTCGCGGCGCTCTGGCTGATCGCGACGACGCTTTGGCTGCTCGCGACGATCATGGCGCCCAATCAGATGATCGGCATGATCAGAACGCCCGTGCAGCGGGTTGAACAGTCCAAGTCTACCAATCAGTCCGCGTTGGCGAATCACACTTCGTCCCCGGATCATTCACTGAGTCAATCCAAGGTGGCGCCGCGCCCAGTCTATCAGACGACGACGGAGCAGCTTGATCAGGACTACAACACTAACGAAGTGGCGACGCAGAGCAAGATCGGCGACAGCCGAATTCGCGTCACCGGCAGCGTCGCCGCGATCGACCAGGACGCCCTGGGCCATCCGGTTGTGAAGCTCTGGACCAGCAACGACAACAGTGCCGCGATGACGCTGACCGCTGATCAGCACGCTGCCGCGGCGCAGCTTGCGAAGGGAGAAACGGTCGACATTGAGTGCGATAAGATGCGGCGCAGCGTCGCTTCGCCGCAGGGCAGCGACTGCACATTAGCCTTGGTCGATGCCGGTGCCAGGAAGGTAAATCTCGCGGTTGTCCTTTCCAATGGTATGGGCGCTGCCCGAGTGTATGTGGTCGGTCCGATGTCCGAGGCCACATGTCTGGCTCGCAGCGACGGTATTTCGGAACGTCTCTCTGCGAATCTGCGGGGCGAGCATGTTGCCTCGAAAGATTGCACATCCACGACCCTCGAAAGCATTCCGCCCGCAGGTTGTCACCTGATCTCTTCTATTTCAACCGTACCAGACGCGCCCGCTGCCCACCTCTGGCAATACGATTGCACTTCGCCAACCGTGCCGCCCCTCAGAGCTCGTAAGTCAGCGGCAACCTCGAAAAAGAACGGACCGGCGACGACAGCCCCTGCTGCGCCGGACCTGCAGAGTCCAGCAGTCACAGCCGCGCAGGCAACGCCCGTGCCCGTTGAGGATTCGCTGTCCCTCGAAGCCGCACCGCTGGAACCTCAGTCTAAACCGATAGTTGCTGCCGCTCCCGTCGGCGTAGCGATAGCACCGGCACTCAGCTCTGCTGAGAGCGCAGCGACGAACGCCCACGTGGCGCCGGGTGTGAGCACAGAGCCTGCAACAGCCAGCGCGGCGGCGCCGATCCAGCATGATGAAGCCACTGTCACACACGCGCCTCCCGGCTCGATGGAAGATTCCAGGGCTGTCCAAGGCGTGTCGCGGGAACCGACTCCTCCACCGGCAGCCATAGTCTCTTCCGATGACCTCGCGACAGTAAGAGCCACGGACCCCCAAGCTGCCGAACACATCGCTTCTTTTTGCGCTAGCGCGATTGGATCGGCAAACCGAGATGTCCTCGCCGCCGAATGCAGGCGGAGGGAGATAGATGCGTGGACACGTCTCGTGGTTCACAACGAATTTCCGACATTGGACGACGCCACACGCCGAAAATGTAATGAGCCGCCGTTCCCAGACACTTATGTCGCAAAAGAGCGCTGTGCGAAGTACGTGTTGCAGATGAAAGCGAGCGCAGACGCGTCACGAACTGACGAAACTCCATTGCGGCGGTAGGGGTGCGCGCCACTAAACGGGCCACAGCCTTCTTGTCAATGACAGAAATTACGGTCGAGTAATGCAAGCCGCCCCGCCCGGCGCCGTCCACCCGACAAGAGCTGGAACGGAACTTGTCGGCTCGGCGAGCATTCCTTGCAAGGGCCGGCGTCCTCGCACGCATCACGACCCAAGGAGGCCCAGTGGATCATCCCTCATCCGCTCGCGCGGCTCTTCTGCTGCTGACCTTCGTTCTGACCGGTTCCAGCGCCCTCGCGCAGAACGCCGCGGGAACTTCCAACAATGCTACCCCGCCCTCGACGGTGCAAGGCGCTACCAGGGACGCTACCGATGCCCAAATGCGTGTCAAAGATGCCGCGGCGGTCCTACGCAGGATGAAGAGCGACCCGCAGGTGAACGAGCTGCTTCAGGATGCGAAAGGCCTGCTGATCGTGCCGCATTTCATCAAGGCGGCCCTGGTATTCGGTGGCCGAGGCGGCTCGGGCCTGTTGGTGGTCCAGAAAAACGGCCGCTGGAGCGATCCGGCCTTCTACAGAACCAGCGGCGGCAGCGTCGGGGCGCAGATTGGAGGCGCCAAAGGCTCTCTGGTCATGATCTTGACGAGCGATAGGGCCGCCGCGGCGTTCGCGAAAAAGACGAGCACCTGGTCGCTGAATGCCGGTGCGGGTCTGACGGCCGCGAATTACTCGAACGACACGCGGGAATCGGGAACCCTCAGCGATGTCCTCATCTGGTCCGATACGAAGGGCCTGTTCGGCGGAGCGGCGGTGGGCGCCACCAAAGTTGGCATCGATCAAAAAGCGAATCAGGCTTATTACAACCAACCCGACGTGACTCCTCAGGAGATCCTGAGCGGGCTCGTCGCGAACGAGAGCTCCAACATCCTGCGCGAGGTGTTGCCCATGCAACGGGCTTCGAAGTGAGGGACGGTGCCTTCCGAAAATCAAGCGGCGCCGCTCCCGCTAACGCCGAACCGCCGGACGCACGCTTGCAAGCGTTCGCCCTGCTATCGGCGTCGTACGCAGGGCTCAGCATGGCTCGGGCGCAAGCTCCGGCATTCGCGTCTCGGAAGGCACGCCTCACCTCGACACGAATCTCGGCTAAGTTAGACGTACACTGAGCCTGGCGTCTGAGGTAGTCTTCCGGGCCTTCCCGTCTACTTTGTAGGCCATGACGGATATCCTTTCCTTGCGATGAGAACAGACGTAAGTTGTCTTGCCTAAAGAATGACCTACGAGGGAGGGGGAAATGGTCCACGCTCTCTCAGATACAAACAGGCAAGAGCGCCGGCCCCACAGCGAAGTCACAAGCGATGTGAAATTTGCCTGGGCAGATGGGTCGGTTCATTTTAGGGCCATGGCTGCAGAGGGTCGCTGCGAACGCAAGATCGTGCGGAAGGATCTCGCGATCGGTATCTGCTTCCAGAATCCCGGCAGCGCGGTCCAATGGCACCTCGACGGTAAACCGGTGCTCAACAAGATCTGGCCGTCCAGCGGCGGCTCGCGGGACCTGATCATCCTGCCAGCGGGCCACGAATTTGTGGGTCGCTGCCGCGGAAGCGGACAAGGATTATGGCTTTTCATCGATCCCCAATCGATCAACCTTAACAGCCGGATCAAGGCGTTCGCAGAGAGGGCGCGAACCGATTGTTCGTGGGCTCATGACCGGTTGTCGTGGACAATAGCAACGGAGCTGAGAAAGGAGTGCAGAACCGGCTTCCCGCGCGGCTTGATGTTCATTGAATCGGCGTCGATGGCGTTGCTCGCGCAACTGGCGTACGTTTTTGACAAGGCCGCCGCGCCCGAGTCCCAGCCCTTTCGCGCGCTGAGCCAGCCAAAGCTCAGCTTGGTCCTCGAATACATCGACAGCAATCTCGACCACAATGTCACGCTTGCGGAGCTCGCAAGCCTGGTCGAGCTCACTCCCAGATACTTTTGTGAGGTGTTCAGGCGCGCAATGGGGCGTCCGCCGCACCAATTCCAGATTGAGCAGCGCATCGAGCGCGCCAAGTCCCTGTTGCATCGACCGTTGTTGCGACTGAGTGACATAGCGCTCATGGTTGGGTTCAGCAGCCAAAGTCATTTGAACGTCTACTTTCGCCGCATCGTCGGCGTCACCCCCGCTCGCTATCGGTCGGAGGCGCTCTCCGCGCAGTCCGGCCGCTACGACGTCCCGTCATATGCCGCAGCAGCGGAAATATCCAAAACGTTATAGAAACGGAATTTCACGGAAGACCTGCCATTTGGCCGTGCTTATCGTTCCCCGCCGGTCGATCTTCGGCTCCGGACACGGCCAAGCAAACCGACCGAGGGGGAACATATGTGCAAACTCAGTCGCTCGCTGAAAACTTCGATCGTTCTCAGCGGAGTCCTCGTTGGGTCCCTATTTGGTGCTCCAGCGCAGTCGAAGCCGGCGAGCGACACAGTCGTTGATACCGCCGCTGGCGCCGTTCAGGGCTTCATCAAAGACGGTGTGGCTGAATTCCGGGGAATTCCGTATGCCGCCCCGCCTGTAGGCAATCTCCGCTGGGAACCGCCGAAGCCACCTGTACCTTGGACTGGTGTGCGGGACGCAACGCAGTTCGGGAACATCTGCCTGCAAGTCACCACGCTTGGCCCGTTTGCAGGTCCGGCGAACGCCAACGAGGACTGCCTGTATCTCAACGTCTACAGCCCGGACGTGGATCCCGCGTCGAACGAGTTGCTTCCGGTCCTCGTCTGGATCCACGGAGGCGGAAACCTGGACGGCGCAAGCAACGCCTACGACGGCTCGAAGCTTGCCACACGAGGCCACCTTGTCGTAGTCACCATCAACTACCGCCTGGGTATGCTTGGATTCATGTCGCATCCCGCGATAGATGCCGAGGGCCACCCCTTCTCCAACTACGGCATCCTCGACCAGCAGGCGGCGCTCCGATGGGTGCAGAAGAATATCCGTAACTTCGGCGGCGACAAGCACAACGTGACGCTTGGGGGCCAATCTGCCGGCTCGGTCGATACTGAGTCCAATGTAATTTCACCGCTTGCCCAACGACTCTTCCACCGCGCGATATTCCAGAGCGTTCTTCTCGAGCCGGTGCCTCTGGCTAGAGCGGAAGCCAACGGCGTGGCCTTCGCCGTCGCGGCGGGCTGCGGCTCCGGCAAAGATGCTGCCACTGCCGCGTGTTTGCGCGGCCTGAGCGCTCAAAAAATCTTTGCTTTGTCGGGGACGGCCAGCAAAGCGGCTGCCTATGTAACGCAAATCACCATCGATGGCACGATCCTGCCGAACAGGTTCACTGCGCTCATCGAGAACGGCGAATTCAGCCACATGCCTGTCATGAGCGGATGGACTGAGGACGAGGCGAACTTCGGTCTCGGCATCACGGAATTCTTTTCCGGGCCGCCCCGCGTGCCAGCTTCAGCGGCGGACTACAACGCCAGGATTGCCGCTTTCGGCACCAATCCCTCGTATCCGCCGGGGACCGAAGCGCAGGCAAAGGCGCTTTATCCACTCGCCAAGTACGCCACCCCGCAACTGGCGCTGGACGCGATCGGGACTGATTCGACCGCATGCGCGCAACGGCACACGAACCAGTTGCTGGCTCCACAGGTCCCTGTGTACGAGTACGAATTCGACGATCGGACAGCGCCTTCGTACTTCCCGGTCATGCCCGGATTCCAGCCGCTCGCGTACCACACGGCCGATATCCAATATCTGTTTCCGCTTTGGCACGGCGGACCCAGCGGTATTGAGCATCCCCTAAACAGTTTGCAGGAATTTCTCTCCGACGAACTGGTTACAGCCTGGAGCAATTTCGCCCGGACGGGAAACCCAAACGGCAAGGGGAACAGCCCGTGGCCGCTCTTCGAGGACGAACCCGGCGGACCGAGCGTTCTGTCGGAAAGCATCCCGAATCTGTTCGCCCTTACGGATGCAGAGGTTGCGGAACGGCACAAATGCGTCTTCTGGGATTCGATCTTGAATTACTGAGTTGGAAAGCCGCGGCGCGCGGCGCACTTGCAACGTTGCCGATCCGAACGGCCCTGGGGATCCATATGAAACACCAACATTCCGCCGGAGTTGCGGCGTCAGCCGCAGTGCTTCTGATCTTTGCTCTGTTGCCGACGGTCGCAAGCGCACAAGAGTTCCAAGATCTGAAACAGTCGCGGCCGCTCGTATTGAGAGGGGAAGGCAGCTTCTTCATCGATGGCTATACGCAACCGATCGCAGGCAAATACATCTCACCTTCGTCTTTCGCGAATACCGCCGGGAATTCGATGGTGAATCAGATGTACGTGCAATATCAGAAGCCGCTGATACGGCGCGGCAACTTTCCGCTCGTCATCGTCCACGGCTGCTGTCTGAGCTCAAAATCGTGGCAGACCACGCCCGACGGACGGATGGGCTGGGATGAATACTTCGTCCGTCGTGGCTTCGACACTTACCTGGCTGATCAGGTCAGCCGCGCTCGTTCGGGATTCAATGCTCTGCAATACCAAAAGGTGCTGGTCGGTGATGCCCCACCTACCTCCAACCCTCCTATCCTGATCGCCACGGATGCCTTTGCCTGGGGGGTGTTCCGTTGGGGAGACTTCAACACACTCACACCTTTTCCGGATGAACAGTTCCCGATGAATACCGTGGGCGTGGGGCCAGGGTCCACTCTGACGTTCTATAACCAGGTCATCCCCGATCTGAATTCGACGCTTCCGAACGTGACGCCCGGTTGTGCGGATGGAACCTGCACCCCCGCTGACCCTGACGTCGTCTTCAGCACTCCCGCCAGCATGGCCAAGCTCGCGAACGACTTGAAGGGCGCGATCTTAATGGGCCACTCCCAATCGAGCAGCTTTCCGAGCAGGGCTGCGCTGCAGAAAGGTTCCACTGGAGTTCGCGGCATCATTCAGCTGGAGACAGGTTGCCTCGGCAATCTCACCAGCGCCGACCTCGGCATCCTCAAGAACATCCCGATATTGATTCTGGTTGCCGATCACTTCACAACACCGCAACCGAGTCCAGTCTGCGTCACGGAGATGCAACAGATCAACGCCGCCGGTGGTGATATGACGTTCATTTCACTTCCGGCCATCGGTATCCATGGGAATAGCCACATGATGATGCTGGATCACAATAATCTCCAGGTCGCTGATGTGATCATCGATTGGATCGATCAGCACGTGAAGTGCCAGACACGCAAACCCACGGAAGACACCAACAGCGCGGACCCCGATGAGGACGTGTGCCGCAGGTGATCTTGATGGCTAAGCACGCGCTGCTCGCGACTGTCCTTGTCACTTCGCAAGTGCTATACGTGGCCAACACGACGACGTTTGGTTGTAGCTCCATCGAGGAAATCGCAAAGTTGCAGCTCATTCGTACCGCCAAGAAAGCATTTCAGGCGGAGCTGTTTGAGCAGATCTTCGAGGGTCAGTGTGTCGAAATCCCAAAGGGGAAGCTGGTTGAGGGCTCGATCGAGCCCGGCGACTCATCCATGTTGCTCGTTGACAGGCGAATAGAGCCACCCGGGTTCGTAGCACCGTTGCACGATTTTCACAAGCTGAAGGAACCCAGTGGAGGGAAGTGACCATCCCAGCTCCAACGATTCTTGTCGGCCATGCGCCGAAGCCTCATCGCTAGGGTTCTGTTGCATTGGCGGCAGCCCACCACGAGCAATTCCGCCGTCACCTTTCTCAGGGGCGGAAACGGCTGATCCCTGAGCTGCTGGTTGGATGTTGTGGTATCTTTATCTCAACGGGGTCTGAGTCCTGCCTGCTCATACGCTCCGGGAGGAACGCCGGGCACTCGATGTGCTCAATGATCTGTCGCGCCTGACCGGCGCGCAGGCCTTCCGCCGCACAAGAATCCGTCGCAACGATTGCTTCGCGCCAGCTGGCTTGGCTTACCCAAGCGTTCCAAAGAGCGACCCAACGCCTGCGGTCAGCGCCATGGCCGCAGGTCCGCCCCCACGGCCGGACTCCAAGGACGGGCCGCGCGAGGCGTCTCCTTCTGATCAGCCAATGCACCTCGGTAGCGCTGAGCCAGCGTATCGAGACGCAGAGCACCGCGATAGTGCGGGAGACAACCGCGATTCGAAGCGTCCGGAGCAGCGGTCCGAACCGCACGCGCTTCCTACTGCTCCTGCTCCTCACCATGAGGATCACTCACATCCAGCTGGACGCGCGGCACCGCCGCCGCATGAGGATCGCTCCCGCCCCGCAGAGCGGGCAGAACCCCCACAGCATGAAGATCACCCACATTGAGTCGCCAGAACTTCTACGCGGCCTGGTCGTAGTTTGTGCGTGCGGCGACATCAACGCGCTAGCAGGAAAATTCCGCAGGCATGTTGGATCCCAATCTGTTATCGGTACCGGGCAGCGCTTGACGCACGGCGTTTTGCAGGTCTGCTCACATCGCGGACCTCAACACGTTCACTCGGGATCGTTTCGAGTGTTCCTGTGGTCTCCGGGCGCACGCTGACTTGAATGCAAGTCGGACTCTTGTCGCGACGCCAGGAACATTGAGGCGGCTAACGCATTCCCCTCTGTAGGAGCGCAGTCGGCGGGAAAACTCCGCGTACATCCGGCCGATGCGGGCATAATCGATACCGCCTGGATTGCGTCTTGATTTTAGGGTTTGCGCAACCTCTCTACGGCGCACTCAGTCATTCTGCAATTCGCGGAGGTGGGCCGTGCTTGCCCGAAATGGTTCGTTCCAACGCGACGAAGTCGACAGGTTTGACCAGATGCGCATCGAACCCGGCAGAATGCGTACGCTGAATATCCTCGGCTTGACCATAACCAGTAAGGGCGACGAGTCGAACGGAACGGCCGCCCGCGCGGATCCGCTTCGCCACCTCGTACCCATCCATCTCGGGCAGGCCGATATCGAGGAGCACGACGTCGGGCCTGAAGGTCGCGATAGCTTCCAGCGCTCCCTTTGCGCTATACACCGCCTCCGCCTCATGTCCGTCAAGCTGCAGGAATGCAGCCAGAGAAGCGGCTGCGTCTACATTGTCGTCCACCACGAGTACACGTTTGGGTTCCACCGAAGCAGGCGTGGATTTGTTCCTGCCTTCCTTGGGAGCCGCGACTGTCGGCAGGCGGATTTCAAAGGTTGAGCCACGCCCAGGTCCGGCACTCGCGGCCGCAACCTGTCCGTCGTGCATTTCGACGAGTCTTTGTACGACTGACAACCCAATGCCGAGGCCGCCTTCGGAGCGATCAAGCGAGCGCTCGCTTTGCACGAAGAGCTCGAAGATACGCGGCAGCAACTCCTTTGAGATTCCGACTCCATTGTCGGTCACCGCTATGACCGCGCTCGACTGTTCGCTGCGCAGCTCCACCCGGATTTCGCCCGACGGATCGGTGTACTTCGCCGCGTTCGTCAAGAGATTGGCGACACACTGCACTAGTCGAGCACTGTCCCCATCGACAAACAGAGGCTCAAAGCACGCAGTGACAACTACTTTATGCCGCTTGTCCCGCAGAAGCGGCTCTACGCTCTCCATCGCCTGTGCCACGATCGGCGACAGTTCGAGAGGTCGCCGCTGCAACTGAATTCGGCCTTGAGTGATGCGCGATACATCCAGCAGATCGTCGACCAGTCGCGTGAGGTGGATTACCTGGCGCTTGACAATGTCCACAATCGCCTGCGTCTTCGGCTCCCACGGCAGTAGCCGTGCGAGGAGTTCGCTGGCGGTCCGGATCGGAGCCAGCGGGTTGCGAAGCTCGTGGGCAAGCATTGCCAGAAACTCGTCTTTGCGCCGGTCGGCGTTCCGAAGCGCATCTTCGGCTCCGCGAAGCGCATTCAACTGGTCGCGGATCTGGTACTGCCGTCCGCGGCCGCGGATTGCCGCTTGCACCGCACTCACGAGCGTCCGTGTCGACGTGGGGCGATCCAGAACAGTCACGTTTGTGAGCGACGCAAGCAGTCGAGTGGTCGAAGCGGACTGGCCGTCCGCCCGACTCAAAAGAATTGTCGGCACATCGGACCACGACGGCTGCCGGATGAGCGCGGCCATTACCTGGCTCGCTCCCGGGTCGGCTGCTAGCGCGTCCGTGAGTACTATCGCGCCCATCCCGGTGCCGATCTGTTCTGCCAGCGCGATCGACCCTTCGTACACCGTACACTTGAGTCCGGCACGCTCAAGAACCGCGCGCGTGGCCTCACCGTCTCGCCGCGTCGGCGGGAGAATTAGAACGAGATAATCGTTGGCGTGGTTGACTTCAGCCATCACGGGTCTGGCAGTTCAGTGCGCCCCCCCGGTATCGCCCTCGGATCCGAGTTCGACCGGAACACCCGTGAAAACACCGCGCAATCGCAGCAAAGGTTCCGTCAGGTGGATGCCGCCTCCGTCAAACCACATCGCTCGAATCGATTCCTCGTGTGCCCCGGTGCGCTTCTTGAGGACCGAGATCGCCTTCTTGACTTTTCCTGCATGTTCAAAGTACCGCAACATCACAACTGAATCGGCGAGATAACTCGCGTCGACCGGGGAAACCAGGTTGGTCCCCATCATCCCGCTCTGCGCCACGACCAAGAATGTAGCGACGCCATGGTTGTTCAGATACGACAGCAGCTCGTGGAGCTGCGAAGTCAGATAGTTGTTCTGTGGCATCGCGTTCAGATAGCCATTCAAGCTGTCAATGATGACCACCCGCGCTTTGTCACGCTCGACCGACTCACGAACGACATGGGCGAATTCTCCCGGCGAGATTTCCACCGGATCGATCTGGCGCACCATGACCTTCCCCGGACCGGTCCCCTCGTCGAGCCGCAGGCCTAACCCCGTGGAGCGCGCCATCAGGGCGGCCTTGGTCTCATCAAAGATAAAGGCCACAGAGTGGTCGCCCCGCTCCGCTGCTGCTGCGGCATACTGCAACGCGATCGTCGACTTGCCACAGCCGGGCGGCCCAATCAGCAGAGTGCTCGTGCCTCGCTCAATGCCCCCTCCAAGAAGCGTATCGAGCGCCGTCACTCCGCTTGCAATCAAGGCGCGCTGGAACGACGCGCCGTGATCGGAGGCCACCAGTCGCGGGAACACTGAAATTCCGCCCTGGCGGATGGCAAAATCGTGGAAGCCGCTGGCAAAATCGCTACCACGAAACTTCAGCACCTGCAATTCCCGCCTGACTTGTCCGTAAGGAGGCGGCTTGAAATCCAGGGCGATCACGCCGTGGGCAATGCTATGAAGCTGCAAGTCCGGCCCGTCTGCAGTTCGATCGTCCAACATGATTACAGTACATTCCCGTCCGATAAAGAACTGCTTCAGTGCCAGGAGCTGGCGCCGGTAACGCAACGAGCTCTGCGCCAACAGACGCATTTCCGACAGTGAGTCGAAAATCATGCGATTTGGCTTGAACCGCTCTACTGCCTCGATCACTTTACGAGTCGTCTCGGTCAGTTCGACCTCGGAGGGATTGAGCATGGTGAGATCGCTCTCGCCGTCGAGTTCGTGCGCATTGGCGATCAACTCCAAGACTTCAATGCCGTCCAGAGACCAGCCGTGCGACTTGGCGCCGGAGGCGAGTTCCTCCCGCGTCTCCGATAACGTCACGTAGAGGCATCGTTCGCCTTCGCGCACGCCTTCAAGGAGATATTGGAGTGCGAACGTGGTTTTCCCCGCGCCGGGGCTGCCGTCTACGAGATACAACCGGCTGGGAATGAGGCCGCCACATACGACCTCATCGAGCCCGGGGATTCCTGTTTTCGACCGCCGCACAGCTTGCTTATCCATGGAATCTCTTAGTGAACACTAGTCTGCCAGTCAGCGGTTCGAGTCGCCCGCGCCGATGAGCCCGGCTCCGGCCCCGAGGGTCTCGTCTATCGAGGAGATCTGCGCGATCACGCTGTCGATCGGGGGGTAAACGTGGGAAACGGGCTCGCCTTGCTCACGCAGCATGTCTTCAGCGAACAGATCGACGGGCGGCAGCGTACGATCAGCTGTCGATGCTCGGTGCCGGGCATGGCGGCGGGAAGCCGATTGCCGTGACGGTTCGTTAGTGCAGTGACGCCGGCCGCGATCTTTCTCGCCCCGAGTGTGCAGGCTATGCATTAGCCAGTAACGCGCAACGATGACGGCAAGTCTGTGCGTCTCCGTACACAAGCGCGGCGCAATGACGCCAAACCGGCTCGCTATCGGCAAAACAGATCAAGGGGCGGGTCGTGCAAGGCGGGGAGCAGGTCATGATGGGCGGTGAGGTATTCGACTTCGCTCCCGGGCATTCACCACTGACGACCGTCGACTTGCCCGTGATCTCCCACGTATCCAGCGCAACCGCCTCAGAGCCGTTTCTGGGGTTGCTGCTCACAATCGACGCGCGAGCCGTTCTCCAAGTGCCGGAAGAGATGGGCCTGCCGCGGCCCCCTGGGCAGCTTGCCCACCACCCCATTTCACTGGAGCCGGTCGATGGCGCCTTGTTCGATGCGCTGGCGCGGCTAGTGAGACTTATCGGCTGACCACGGGTCGAACTTCGTGTCGCCGCCGAAGTACCAGCCGTGGGTGCGTTCCTTCTCCGGGTCGGGCGCTGTCGTGTCCTTCTTGAACCCCGCACACCAATCGGTAGCAGGGACCACAACAGTATTCCGTCCTTGCCGGTGTTGGCGACCACGTTCCTCGTCGACCCAACGCTCGCCGTCTTGAACATTGGGCCGACGTGCGTAAGATCGTAATCGTGCACCTCGTGCGGGGTGAACTGTCGGTACCATGCCAGGCGGCCGGTCATCGCATCCAAAGCAATCAGCGAGTTTGTATATAGATTGTCGCCGGGCCGGGCTTCATCGTAGATATCGGGTGCAGGGTTTCCGCCGGGTACGTAGAGCAGATTCTTCTTCTCATCAAAGGACAGAGGAGTCCAGAGATTGCCTCCGCCGTGTTTGCGTGCGGCTGCATCTGTCCCCCACGTGCTTGCGCCGGGCTCGCCGTCGTTGGGCACGATGTTGAAACGCCACACTTGCCCGCTGTCTTCGACTCGGAACGCACCGACCCACCCTTTCGCGGCCCACTCTGCGCCTGCCGGCCCGATATAGAGATCAGATCGCCGTGAACCACCTGTCGCGGCAGCCGGCTTAGGCAGAGCCGAGGCGGCGTTCTCGGCAAGTCGCCGCCGCACCAACACCTCCGGTACACTCGCCGAGTTAATCCGGGGCAATTCCAGCAGCCCGGCCACCGCCCGAGCCCGACCGGTGCGCACCTGAGGTCCGCTATATGGCCGATGCAACGCCTCTGCGGCTGCGAATCAAGGCGTTCGGGCTAGACGATGCGAATGCTCGACTGACACGAGAAGGGCAGCCGGTTTCGCTCTCGTCCAAGGCTGTCGGGCGCATCAAGCTCCAGGAATGGGTCAGGCACACGGGGCTGAACGGTTGCATCCTCTGTGAAGGTCGCGACGGCTTAGCCGCGCAACGACAATGCTCGGCGAAATCGCCGCGATTAGCGTGAGGCGGCACGATGTCGATTACCACAGCGAGCAAGTCGGGTACAGGTGATGATGCCGTGAGCGTCGTGCTGGAAGGCCGAATCACGGCCTATACGGCTGCGCCCATCTGGAAATACGCTATCGACACGCTCACGCGCAACCCGAACCGTCCGGTGATTGTCGATGCCTCGCGGCTCCAGTATGTCGACGACGTCGGCATTGCGCTCCTGTTCGATCTCATTCGGCGCGATCGCCCGGTGGATGCGCAAGTCGAAATCCGGGAACTCGCTCCCAACCTGGCTGCCCTGGTTCGCGACTACGAGCCCAAGGACTTCGCCGCGGCAACGCGCGGCCGGCGGCACATCGGCATCCTCGAGCAGACGGGCCGCGCGACTGCGCAGCAGATCGCCTACTTGAAGGAGATAGCCCGTTTCCTCCGAGCATGCGTGCGTGCGTTACGTCAGGCTCGCACGGTGAACTGGGGCGATGTGTTCGACGTCGCCACCGAAGCCGGCGCGAATGCGGTGCCGATCGTCCTGCTGATGGGCTTCCTCATGGGCGTGATCATCGCCTTCGAGGTCGCGCTCGTGGCCCGGCAGTTCGGTGCGGTGATCTTCGTCGTGAACGGCGTCGGGGTCGCCATGCTGCGCGAGCTCGGCGCGCTGATGACGGCCATCGTTCTCGCCGGACGCACCGGTGCTGCGTTCGCCGCGCAAATCGGCACGCAGAAAGTCAACGAGGAACTGAACGCGATCTCGACTTTTGGACTCGATCCGGTCCACTTCCTGGTCCTGCCGCGGCTGCTCGGGGCAATCTTGGTGGTGCCACTGCTTACGGTGCTGGCCGATGTCGTGGGAATCTTCGGTGGGGCACTGGTGATGGCCACCTTCGACATCGGTTTCCTGCAGTTCTACAACCAACTGCTCGGGGCGGTGACGGCGACGGACTTCGTGCTCGGGATCGTCAAGAGCGCTGTTTTTGGCCTGACAATCGCAGCGGTCGGGTGCCACCGCGGGCTTACTACCGGTGCCGGTGCGACCTCGGTTGGCCTTTCGGCGACCAGCGCGGTCGTGACGAGCATCGTGTTGATCGTCGTGATCGACGGCCTCTTCGCCGTCTTCACGAGCTGAATGAGCAAGATGACGCACACCCAAGCGCGCTCCGACAATGTCGCGGCGACTGCAGACGGCGTGTCGCCGGCTATCAGCGTGCGTAACCTGCGCATGGGCTACGGCGCGCGCGTCCTCCTCGACAACGCGTCGTTCGACGTGCGGCGCAGCGAGATTCTGGTGATCCTGGGTGGATCGGGCAGCGGCAAGTCGAGCCTGATGAAGACCATCATCGGCCTGTACAAGCCGATGGCGGGCGACATCCTCATCGACGGAGCCAACATTGCGACTGCGGGCATGGACGAGAAGGCGCAGACGCAGCGCAAGCTCGGGGTGATGTACCAGAGCGGCGCCCTGTTCGGCTCGCTGAACGTGCTCGAGAACGTGCGCTTTCCGTTGGATCAGTTCACAGATCTCGCGCTCGCGGACAAGAACCTCACTGCGCGCATGCTGCTGCACCAAGTCGAGATGGCTTACGCCGAGTCCCTGATGCCGGCAGAGCTATCCGGCGGAATGTTGAAGCGTGCGGGCATCGCTCGCGCGATGGCGCTCGGTTGCGACATCCTGCTGCTCGATGAGCCCTCGGCCGGTCTGGACCCCATCACCGCCGCCAACCTGGACCGGACCATTCTCTCGCTTCGCAGGAATCTGGGCTTCACCTTTGTGGTGGTGACCCACGAGCTGCAGAGCATCTTCGCCATTGCCGATCGCTCGATCATGCTGGACCCGGTCTCGCGCAGCATCATCGCCGCCGGAAAGCCAGCTGACTTGCGCGATCACAGCGCTGACTCTCGGGTACGTCAGTTCTTCAACCGCCAGCCCGATGTGGGCAGGCAGAACACGAGGAGCTAGACCATGGAAGAAAGCAAGCGCTACATTCGACTCGGTTGGTTCGTGGTGGTCTGTCTCACGATTGTATTTGCCGTGCTCTTCCTGCTCGGCGGCCGCAAACTGTTCCAGCCGACATTCACCTTCGAGACATACTTCAACGAGTCGGTCGCCGGCCTCGAGCTCGGTGCTCCAGTGCGCTTTCGCGGCGTGCCGCTGGGCCAGGTCGCGGAGATCCTGACTTCGTCGGCTACTTACGAAAGAGACGTCCCCTTGGACAAGCGAAGGGAATACATCGTGGTCCGGGCAAGGGTCAACGTCTCCGCGAAGGAGGCCGATAAGCTGAAACGCGATGCGATCCAGATGGTGAAGATGGGATTGCGTGCCCAGACCCAGCTCGCGGGCGTCACGGGTCAGCAGTATCTCGCAATCGATTTCCTCGACCCGGCGAAATACCCTCCGCTCGAGTTCCAGTGGACCCCGAAGTACACCTATCTGCCGTCCGCGCGCAGTCTCACCGGGGAGATCGTCGCCAACGCCCAGGCATTTCTGGCGAACCTCAACGAGGCGAACATCAAGACGCTGGGCCAGAATCTGAATGTGCTCATCGTTGATCTGGACAAGAAGCTCAGCGAGGCGCCCGTCGAGAAGCTCATCAAGAACGCCAACGCGACGATCGAGCGCATCGATGGGATCCTGGCCGCAGCGCCCGTCGACCAGACGCTGCGCAAGCTCGACTCGGCCTCTGGCCGGCTCAATGCACTCCTCGCCAAACCGGGGCTCGAGCAGACGCTCGACAACCTCGCGGGAATCAGCGCGCGGCTGCGCAAGCTTGCCGAGGATGGTGACCTAGACCGCATGGTCACGCGCATCGACGGCACGGTCGAGCGGCTCGATGCCCTGATCGGCGACAATCAATACGACGCCCGCGTGATCGTCCAGGATCTGCGCGTGACCGCGGACAATCTCCGTACGCTGTCGGAAACCGTCAAGCGGTACCCAGCCGGCGCACTCGTCGGCGGCCCGCCCGACAAGGTTCAGCTTCCGGGGAATTCTCGATGAACGCCGAACGCGTTGTCTTGACAGCATGCGCTGCGCTGACCCTCGCCGCCTGCG
Source organism: Gammaproteobacteria bacterium (assembly GCA_028293765.1). Lineage (GTDB taxonomy): Bacteria > Pseudomonadota > Gammaproteobacteria > Steroidobacterales > Steroidobacteraceae > 13-2-20CM-66-19. Next base: position 16,516 of record JAQGOG010000003.1, on the reverse strand, counting down.
CGATCGGCAAACCGATGACCAGAACGACGACATACGTCGTGGAGCCGCCAATGGCCGCGGCTGGCTCTCCTTCGGCGCGGCGGCCGGAGACGCTACGCATGGGGAACGTGCGCGTCGCCGCAGCGTTTGCCGGGAACGCGCTCGTCTACCGCCTGGACGACGTGCGATATACGTCCGACCCCTATCACGCATTCATCGCCGAGCCCGGTGCGATGCTGGGCAACCAAATGGCCGAGTGGCTCGATCGCGCCGGCCCATTTGAGACCGTCGCCCTGCCCGGCAGCACCAGACCCACCCAGTACGTGCTCGACGCGACGGTCGCAGAGCTCTACGGCGATTTCCGCGCAGGGAGTCCTCCCGCCGCGGTGCTGACCGTGCAGTTCGCTCTCATCGATCAGGCGGGCGCGCGTCCGAAGGTGGTGTACGAGTCCACGATCGCCCGCCGCGTCGATCTGCCGCGGGCATCGCCTGATGCGCTGGTGCGCGGCTACAGCAAGGCGCTCGGGGAAATCCTCTCGCAGCTCGTCCCCGAGATCAGCGCCGAAAACCCCGTGCCACGAAATTAACCCGACGATCAACAAGGCGCGGGTTGGCGCGATCGATAGAGACTCGAGTAAGGGTTCTGATGTACTGGCGGCAGCCCAAAACGAGCCATTCCGCCGAGTCGGATAATGGCCTTCCTAAGCTAAGGCCCGGTCCCAGAGTTGGGTAGGTCAGCGTCTCGCTGACCTTTTGTTCCACCAGGTTGGCCGCGGCTCTACGCCGCACTCCTCCCCCTGGTTTATGAGCTGAAAGATCTGCGTGGCGCTAGATCTCTCTATGGTCCAGAAGCGCGGTATTTACGATTCATAAGACGCTGGCCATCTTGGCCGGCGACTTGCCCAAGCCGGTCTCGAGCCGGGCGATGAGCATGGCGGTCGGTCGCAAGCTTTGGCTTCCCGTGCTACTTGGACTCGTACCGTTGCGCGTGCGCCAGATGCATCAGCATCCAAGGCCCCGCCACCACGGTGAGGATCATCAAGCTGTATCGGAGCGACTCCTGTCCTGCGCGGGCCGCGAGCAGATCGCTCAACATACCGACAACCAGGGGCCCTCCGCCCATGCCAATGATGGATGACACAATGAGCATGATTCCGCCCGCGGTTGCGCGAGCTCTCGGAGCTGCCTGTGCCTGAATAGCCGCGGTCAGGGGACCGATCGGCAACGACGTAACGAAGCCCACGACGGCCGAGAAGGTGTATGCGACATACAGATTGGCCGTCAGCAACACACCAGCCTGGGTCAATACTCCGAGCGCGCTAGTCGCAAAGATGATGCGGTTGGGTGCCCGCGAGTCGCGCTTGGCCAACCAGTCCGCCAGCAGACCGCCCGCGATCAGCCCCAGAACGGTGCCCAGGGCCCGCGTCATGGCGATCGAGAATCCGAGGCTTGCGCCACTCACACCGAAACTGCGGTGGAAGAATGCTGGGAGCCACTGGAGGTGACCATGCAGCAACAGCACGGCAACACTATAGCCGAGCGTGTAGTGAACGAACGCCGGATTGCGACAAAGCGCGGCGACAATGCGCCAGGTCGACGGATCGCCCCAACCGCTTTCGTTGACGTTGGGTCGCGCAGGCTCACGCACGGTGATCCAAAAAATCAGACCAAGCAGCAGACCGGGAAGTCCGATCACAACGAACGTCGCACGCCAACCCACGCGCTCGCCAAGCCACCCGGCAAGCATGAGCGAGACGAGCACGCCCACGGGTCCACCTGCTGTGAAAATGGCCAAGGCGGTCGTACGGCGTTCGGGTGGAAATAGATCTCCTATCATGGAGTACGCGCTCGGCACCGCTCCGCCCTCACCCGCTCCGACAGCGCACCGCGCCAGCAGCATTTGCCACAAGCCTGTAACGGTCGCGGTCAGCGCTGTCGCGATGCTCCAACAGGTCAGTGTCAGCGAGACCAGCACCTTGCGTGAGCCTCGATCGGCGAGCCGGCCAATCGGCAGACTGCAGACCGCGTAGAAAATCGAGAACGCAAGACCCGTGAGCAAGCCGATCTGCGTGTCGGAGAGGTTGAGCTCCGCCTTGATCGGAGTGACCAGCACGGGGAGAACCATGCGGTCCGCATAGCTCATACCCATGACGACGCTAAGCAGCACCAGGGTGTACCAAGCGCGCCGATCCGCCCCGGGGTGCGCCCGATCCTCTCCGCACACGCTCGCCGGCACCACCTGGGAAACGACAGTCACGGTCGTCTCGAGAGACCCGTGAGCGCCTGCCGGCAGATGCTCAGCGCCTGACCCAGCAGCATGCCCTCCCACACGGCGTCGTCGGCGCAAAACGCCGCCTTGAGCCGTGTTTTGATCGTTTTGCCCAACTCCGAATGGAGCTCGCCGTGGGTGTGAAGCCAACAGTCCGCGCGTACGGCATTCAGCATCGTCCACAGCGGAGCCACACCGAACTCCAGCGCCATCGCGGTCACCTCCGCATGGGGAAGCACTCGCGCGGCGCCGGTGAGATTGTCGCCCTGCACAGCGGCAGAAGCCGATGCCTCACTACCGGGATGTGCATTGCCAACGCCGAACCACGCGGCTGCACGTGCAATCGACGGATCGCCTGGTGTCGCCGGTAGGATTCGCTCACAGTAGCCGTAGCGGCCGAGCCCTGTATGAAAATCGAGAATGGCCACGTGCCGGGCGCGATGAAGTCGCTCTGTGAGGATGGACGTTATGATACGCCGAGACCACGTCGGTGACTGGCCTCCATAGAAAACGCCCTTCGGATCGTTCCATTGACCGCCGGTAACCGCGGCCTGCAGCCCTCTGTCGCCGTGCTCGGCAGCGTAGGCTTCCAACTCAGCCTCTGTTCGAGCGAGCGTCTCGGCGCTCCAGTCACGTGGACAGATGGCGTCCCTCAATTGGTCATAGCCCGCGTTCATTGGCGGCGGGCGCGTGAAATCGATCCAGTTGCGATTCAGATCGACATTGTCTTCATTCACGCGTCGCAGCCACGCAAAACCATGCGGATTGACCGCATGAATCAGCAGGACAGCAACCTGCTCCGGCCGCTGGCGAGCCCCGCCGTCTTCCAGCCACGCGGTCTGGACGGCCGATCCGCAGAAACCCTCCACCCCGTGAGTGGCGGAACTCATCACCAGCACTGACTGGGCATTCCCGGGGCCGAGCCACGCAACGTCGGTTGCCAGCTCCTCTCCCGCGGGTCCACGCAGAGGATGCACGTGCGCGGTCGGATCCGCGCCCGCACGGCGAGCGGCGGTCAGGAATTTCGCACGCGCGTCGGCATAGGTCGCTGAAAAATGTTCGCTCATGGAGATACTCATCCGCGGCCGTCAGTACTTCCAATCGAGGCAGAGACCGAAGATCCGTAAACCTGCAGGCTCTCGTCTGGTTTCCGACAACAGCGACGTTCTATCAAACCTGTTTGACAGACTGACTGTAGCCCATGGATTCGAGATATGCCACACTATTCGGATGGCCAGGAAACAACACACGCGCACCAGACAGCAGGGGCATCCTGCACCCACCAGCCTCCCCGACCCTGCCGAGCGGGCGCGCGACCAGGGCTTGTCGATCGGCTTTGCGATCCGGGCGCGTCGGCGCAAGCTGGGCCTCACGTTGCGCGAGCTTGCGGCCAGCTCGGGTTTGTCGGCACCGTTCATCTCCCAGGCAGAGCGGGGACTGACGACGCCGTCGGTCATCTCCCTGTTGCATCTCGCTCGCGCGATGAAGGTGGAAATCGGCCATTTCATCGACGTTCCCAAGGGTGGGCGCACCATCCGCCGCGCGAACGATCCGGAGTACATCGAGCTCGGGCCGAAGGTGCGGCACATCCTCCTGAGCGGCAATCTGGATGATCCGAAGATGGAAACCCTGATCATCCTGCTCGAGCCGGGGGTCGCGCACCCCACCGTGCGGCGCGAGGGAGAAGGTTTCTATTACCTGCTGGAAGGCAAAGTGAACTTCCAGATTGAAGATGACATCTACGTCCTGACCGCGGGGGACAGTGCTCACTTCGATCAGCGCTTGCGCTACACGATGGTCAACGAAGGCCCGAAAACCGCCCGGGTACTCTGGGTGGGCACGCCTCCTCTGTTCGAGCATCGCGCCAAGGAGTAGGGCCGCTATGGGCCCGCCCCCCCGAGCCGGCTCACCGCGCGGATCCGGATCGGGCGCTTGAGCAGATGATCCTCCTCGGCACGCGCGTAAATCTCCGCCAGGACATCCTCGCCTGACACGAGCTGCCCGAATGCCGCGAAGCCTGCCCCATCAGGGTTGCGCAGTCCGCCAAAGTCGAGCTGCGGCTGATCGCCGATGCAGAAAAAAAACTCGGACGAGCCGGTTCCAGGCGCGAATCGCGCGAGCGACAACGCGCCGTTACAATGAGTCAGACCTGTTACCCAAGTAGGCTCGTGAGGAACCGGGGGAAACGGCCGCGAGGCCAGTTGCTGGAGATGCAAACCCCACTGAACGATCGAAACGCCGACGGGCGCCGGCGGATGTTGATTGTCCGGCGTGACGATCCGATAGATCGAGCAACTGTCGAGGTAGCGGCAATCCACGTACTTCAGGAAGTTCGCAGCCGTTTGCGGTGCGCGACGAGTGAACACCTCGACAATAAGCTGACCGAGAACGGTGTCCACGCATACGCGAGGTTCGCCGCCACCGCCGCCCCCTTCTCGCTGAGCAGCGCGGACATCTGAGGCGCCGGTGACTTGCACTGGGCCACTCGGCCCTGACCCCGATTTCATCAGGACAAACTGTCCTTGAGCGCTTCGTGAGCCTCAAGCACCGCGCGCGCCAGCGGCGGGTCCAACTCGTCATGAGCGCCTTCGGCGACGATCCGGATCGAGGAGCCCGGCCACGCTCTATGCAGGGTCCAGGCGCCTGCCGTCGGCGTCGTCACATCGAAGCGCCCCTGCACGATTGCGCACGGCAGGTGCAGGATGCGATTCAGATTCCGCAGGAGCTGGTTGTCCTCGAGAAAGAAGCGATTGAGCGTGTAGTGCGCGAAAATCCGCGACATGGGGACGGAGACCTCCGGAAGATCCGCGTCGGCGACCTTAGCGGCATTCGGACGCACATGGACCGTACTCGCCGAAAATGACTTCAAGGCACGCGCGGCGGGCAGGAAGGTCGTCGGATCGGAATCGATCAACCGTCGGCAATACGCACTCATGGGATCCGCGCGCTCGGCCTCGGGCAGAAAGCCGAGCAGATCTTCGTAAGCATCCGGGAACAACATGCGGGTTCCCTTCCACCACCAGTCGATGTCGCTCTCCCGCCCGAGCAAGACCCCGCGAAGGCGAAAGCCGAGGCAGCGATCCGGATGAGTCTGTCCGTACGCAAGCGCGAGACAACTTCCCCAGCTACCACCGGCGACCAGCCAGTGCTCAGTACCCAGATGAACGCGTAGTCGCTCGATGTCCGCAATGAGGGTGTCTGTCGTATTCGCGTACAAGCTACCGAGGGGAGTGGAGCGACCGCACCCGCGCTGATGCATCAGCACGATGCGGTAGAAGGCCGGATCGAAAAATCGCCGATGGATCGGCTGGCACGGCGCACCAGGGCCACCGTGGAGATAGATGACCGGCACGCCGCGAGGGTTGCCGCTAGCTTCCCACCAGACATCGTGTCCAGCGCCGACCCGCAATAATCCGCAATCATCGGCTCCGCTGGCCGGATAGAGAAACTCCAGGCCCTGCCCATCGGAACCTGCCGAGCCCGGCGCCTCGAATTGTGCACGGACGGTCATTCAGCGCTCGTTTGCCTTCAGCTAATACCGTCAGCCTACCGTATACAGCGCTCTTGTCAAACAGATTTGATATACGCATCTAGTTTCACATACCATGATGACAACGGTGTTCCGACGCTACCCTTCCCGACGAAATCGAATCCAAGCGACGGCTCCGCGCCATCACCTGAAGCGAAACCGATAAACTGGGAGAGCCCGACGATGAAGCGTTCTGGAGTATTCTCGCGCCAAACGGCGTTTCTATTTGCATGCGGCTCGGCCGCAGGCTGGCATAGCGCGTATGCAGATGAATCATCCACGACCGCAGGAGCGATCGAGGAGATCGTCGTTACCGCGCAGAAGCGGGCAGAGCCTGCAAGCGAGGTCCCGCAATCCATCACGGCGATCTCCGGTGACGTTCTTCGTTCCTCGAATACGCAAACTCTCGCCGATCTGTCTGCACGCATTCCCGGCATGACGGTCACCGGCTCGGGCGGCGTCGGAGCGAATCAGATCATTCTGCGCGGCATCACCAGCGGCTCCGACATCAGTCCCTCGGTTGCCGTGTACATCGACGATATCCCTTACGGCGGCGTCACCGTCCAAAGCCGGGCGACGAACACGGCTTTCGAGATGGGGAGTTTCGATCTCGATCGGCTCGAGGTGCTGCGGGGGCCACAAGGAACATTGTACGGCGCCGCGGCGTTCGGTGGACTCGTCAAGTATGTGCTGACCCCGCCGTCCTTGGAGAGTTTTCAAGCCAGGGTGCAACTGGACGGATCGAATACCGACGGCGGAGGCTTCAACAGCGGTGTGCGAGCAGCCGCCAACGTGCCACTGATCACGGATACCTTGGCCGTGCGCATGTCGGTGGTCCGCAACCACGACGCTGGCTTCATAGATAATGCGTTCACCGGCGCTTCCAACATCAACGCCAGTACGTCAACGGCCGCCCGCGTATCGGTATTGGCGAAACCTGTCGATTGGCTGACGTTGCGGGCGACCGTGCTGGGTCAGCATATCGATCGAGACGGCAGCAATCAGATCGACTTCAACGCACCTACCGGCCAGCCTGCTTTCGGCGATCTGACTCAGTCGAGCAGGATTGCCCAAACGTTCAGTCAGAGGTATCGTCTGTATTCGGTTGGCGGGGACGCCGATGTCGGGTTCGGAACCGCTTCAGTCACCGTCGCTCGTCAGAACAGCGCAACGGAGTTCGTGCAGGAGGCTCCGCTCTACACTCACTCTCTAGGCCCGATCCTGGCGAGGCTCGGCCACCCGATTGACGACACGTCACTGTCTCCGTCCCCTTCCAGCAATATCACGACCGTCGAGGCGAGGTTGACGTCCAACCCAGGTTCGGCTCTGGAGTGGCAGGGCGGTTTGTACTACACGGACGAATCAAACGGCTATACCAACGCAATCGTAGGCTATTTGAATGGAGTGCCGATCCCATACACCATAGCCTTGTACAGCGCGCCGACCTCGTATAAGGAATACGCCGCCTTCGGCGATGTGACCTACCACCTTACACACAGTCTCGATGCGCAGCTCGGCGTTCGCTTCAGCCGGAATGATCAGGATCTCGCGGAGACGTATTATCCCGGTCTCGTGTCCGGCCCGACGGTTTCCGGTATCCAGAGCTCAGAGAACGTGACGACGTACCTGGCGACAGCCCGTTATCATTTCACCGATTCCGATATGGTGTACGCGCGTATTGCGAGCGGGTACAGGCCCGGGGGACCGAACGTTCAGGTCGTCGATCCCATCACCGGCACGGTACGCGGAGGCAGCACGTTTCAGCCCGATACGCTGTGGAACTACGAGCTAGGCATCAAGCTTGCGCTGAATGACGTACTTACGCTGGATACATCGGTTTTCCACATCGACTGGAAAGACATTCAGCTCCAGTCCGTCGTCAACGGCTTGACTGCCTTCGTGAACGGCCAGCGCGCGAAGAGCGATGGGGTGGAGACTGCACTGTTTTACCAACCATTGCGTAATTTGACGTTGTCCGCCACGGCCTCCTACACCAATGCAAGACTTGCCGATGCGGTGCCCTCCATCAAGGCCGCGAGCGGAGAGCGGCTGCCTAATGCATCTCGCGCCTCCGCAGCAGCACGCGCCGATTACCGTATGAGTCTCGGCAGCGATTGGACCGGCTTCGCCGGCGCGAGTTGGAGCTACATCGGGAATCGCACCGTCAGCTACAACGCGAGCGTGTCTCCCCTGCATTACGAGCTGCCCGCATACCAGACCGTGGATCTGCGGCTTGGAGCCGAGCGCGGCGGGTTGGGATTGACCGTTTATCTGAGGAACGCCGGCAACACTCGCGGCCAGATCTCAGCCGATACGACCTTCAATCTCCCCTATTATCGGATCTCTGTCATCGAACCGCGCACGGTGGGCGCACTTCTCACGTACCGCTTCTGACGCTGATGCGCCGGACGATCATTCAAACTACCGCCCGTTCTTTTGAAATGCGCGCATCCTGTCTTGCGCAATTACATCTGCGTCGCCGGTCCAGGCGATCCGTCGGACCAGTTGGGCACAGGTGCCAAGAAAACCGTGACGGGTTCGACCCCGCCGTCAGAGGCAAGCATCGGCGTCCCGGGCAAATTCGCGCCCCAAGTTGCCGCCGGGGTGCTTGGCAAGAAAAACATCAGATGCGGATGCCAATGGCCGCCAGCAACATCGCTCAGATAGCCGTCCTTTGACATCATGTAGCACATCGACCCCGTTTCAGGCGGGGTAATCGCCTTTGCGGCAACGGCCGCCTTGGTGCGCTCGAGTATCTCGGATTTGGAGGCACCCGCCAGAAACCACTCGGTTTGCTTGAGATAGGTCGGCAAGACCGATCGTGTGGCGGCCGGATTGAAGCAGATAGGAGCGCGGATTTTCGGATTCCAATATTCTGTGTCGTCGAAGTTGTTCGCCCAGGAACGTTCGACGATGCAAGTGAAGCCATTCTTGCCCTTCACCGCAGTTTGGTAGCCGCGACTTTCCAGTGTCAGGATTTCCGTATCGCTACTGCGCTCGCATGACCGGCTCGGGTACGCTCGCCGGGATGGGTTTTGGTCCATCCCGGCAAATCGAGACTCGTCACAATTGCGCCGGCACCAGCCTTCCGCGGCCACGTCGCAGCGACTGTTAGCGGTGGGGCGCGAGTCCTAGTAGCGGGCGAGCCCAAGTCCCCAAACGCGAGACGGCATCGTCGGCTTCCGGAGCGCGGCCCGCGGCCATCTGGAACGAATGGAGCATGTCCGGGAATACGTCGAGCTTGACGTCGACTCCGGCCGCATTGGCGCGCTCAGCGAACATGACGCTATCGTCCAGCAGGCCCTCGTCGCCGCCGACCTGCAGATAGATCGGCGGAAGGCCGCGCAAATCCGCGCAGATCGGACTGACATAGGGATTCTGTAGGTCCGGCTCGGCACCGAGCAGCATGTGCACAAGCCCGCCGACCATCTCACGGCGGAAGACCGAGTCCTTCGATCTGTTGGAATCATAGGAGCGGCCACTCAGTGTCATGTCGGTCCAGGCTGACATGGCCATCGATCCGGATGGCAGCGGAAGTCCGCTATGGCGGGCGCGAATCTGCGCTCCGATTGCCAGGCCGCCGCCCGCGGAATCGCCGGAGAATACGATATGAGCGGGCCTGATACCTTGCTCCAGGAGTCCACGGTAGGAGGCGACTGCATCGTCGACTTGTGCCGGGTGCGCGTGCTCAGGCGTAAGGCGATAGTCCACGAGCAGCGCGCGGCAGCCGACCGCCTTCGCCAGATGGCCGTACATCTTGCGGTGCGAGTACCGGGAGCCCATCATATAGCCGCCGCCATGGAAGCAGACGATGACGCGATCCCAGACAGCGCCTTTGGGGATCGCCCACAGAGCGGGAACACCACCGACAGTCGCGTCAATATAATCGACCTGTCCGGGTTCACCCGTAAGCGTAGCCCAATAGTCATCGTACAGTCGCATCTCCTCGATTGATGGCCGCACGTCGGCGCTCCCTTGACGGTCCCAATATTCGCGTACCTTGTTGATTTCGGCGCTAGGCATGCCAGTCTCCTGTGATCTTCGACGAATTGCACCTCTTGCTGAAGACGTTTGGAAGCGAGTGAAGGATACGGTCGAAACAAAATATCTTCCGGAGAATCCTTCGACCATGCTCATTCGTCTTCACTGCAGATGGGCGGTTTATCTGCCGCTCGGCGTGATGGACGGACATGATCATGAAACGAACCTTGGTCCGGTACAAGACGAAACCCGAACAGGCACAACACAACGAGCAGTTGATTGAGAACGTGTTTCAGGAACTACGGGAAGAATCACCGCGAGGTGTGCGCTATCTGGCTTTGAAACTCAATGACGGCACGTTCGTGCATCTCGTCTGCGTTGAAGATGACGCCAATCCTATTGCCGCGCTGGCGGCTTTTCGCGCGTTTCAGAGTGGAATCAGAGAGCGCTGTGTCGAGCTGCCGCAGGCAGCCGAGGCGACCGTTGTCGGCAACTATCGAATGCTGGGCGACTGACCACCATGAAAGCAGCAAGCGGCAGAGCCACGAGAGTCTTGAAACATGCAGATGCGAACACTTGAGAGGCTGCCATGAGGCGGTATATAGAACTGATGCTTCGCTTTCGTTGGCTCGTGACCGTCATGACAATCGCGATCACGGTGATTCTGGCCAGCCGAATCGGCCAACTGCGGGTTGAGATCGATCCAAACAGGTTCCTGCCACAGTCCCACCCGTACGTCGTGGCCTCGGACCGGCTAGAGCACATTTTCGGGTCGCGGTATGTGCTCGTCGTCGGGATCACGGCTTTGAAAGGCAGCATTTACGATCCCGCCATCCTGGGCAAGGTGGACAGGATTACCCGGCAGATGCGCGAAGTGCCCGGCGTCGTCAAGGGCAACATCCTGAGCTTCGCGGCGCGCAAGGCCAAGAGCATAACCGGCACCGACGAGGGCATGGAAGTGCGCCCTCTGATGAGCGAGGTACCAGCTAATCCCGCTCAGATGGAGGACCTGCGGCGTCGGGTAGTCAGCAACCCTGCCTATCGCGACATTCTCGTGTCCGGGGACGAGCGCTCCGTCGCGGTGCTCGTGGAGTTCAAGGACGACCCCAGAGGTTTTCAATCCATCATGGGGCGGGTCAAGCCGATCATCGACGCAGAGCGCGATCCCAGCGTTCGCATTGCGACCGGCGGCTTGCCGGTCATGCTGGGAACGATGGAAGTCTATTCTCAGCGCATGGCCTTCCTGTTGCCTATCGCCATGGTCCTGATTGCCGTGGTGCTGTGGTTCGCGTTCCGCAGCGTCCAGGGCCTGGCACTCCCTATGTTGACCGCCATCCTTGCGGTGCTGTGGTCGCTCGGGATCATGAGCCTGTTCCGCGTGCCGCTGGATGTATTCAACGCGACGACGCCGGTATTGATTCTGGCGGTGGCCTCCGGTCATGCCGTCCAGATCCTCAAACGCTATTACGAGGAATTTGAGCTGCAGAGTGCCGTCACACCAAACAATCTACGCGAAGCCAACCGCAGAGCCGTAGTCGAATCTCTGACCCGCGTAGGTCCAGTCATGCTGGTCGCGGGAAGCGTTGCGGCACTCGGATTCCTGTCCCTGATGATCTTCGAGATCGCGAGCGTCCGCACATTCGGAATCCTGGCCGCCTGCGGCATTCTGAGCGCGCTGGTCTTGGAACTCTCCCTGATCCCGGCGATGCGCTCCGCCATGCGCCCCCCGCGGTCGGGTCGGCGCAAGCAGGGGCCTGGGATGCTCGAGCGCGCGATGGCAGTACTGGCGGGCGTCGTCACTGGCCCGCGAGCCGCCTGGGTCGTATTGGCTGCCGTCGCGGTCGTGGTTGCCTCGGCGTTGGGCGCCACCCGCCTTCGCTATGCAGAGTCTCTCAAAGAGTGGTTCTTCGACAGCCTCCCGGTGATCCAGGATGACAACCACCTCAACCGGTCATTCGCCGGCACAAATACTTTCTATGTCCTGGTGGAGTCGAAGACGCCCGGCCGCATGCAAGACCCTGACGTGCTTCGAGCCATAGACGCTATGCAGAAGCACTTGCAGAAGAACTCTGAGGTGGGCCGATCACTGTCGATCGCCGATTTTGTCCGGCGCATGAACATGGCAATGCACGGGGACGACCCGAGCTACGACACGGTTCCGGCGGACCGGAACCTCACGGCCCAGTACCTGTTTCTCTATTCGAACTCGGGGGACCCCGGAGACTTCGACACGTATGTGGATTACGACTATCGCCACGCTAGTATCCGGGCGTTCCTCAAGGAGCATGACACTTACAAGCTGCAACACCTCGTCGCAGAACTGAAGACGTACGTAAGCAAGAACTTCCCGTCGGACGTGACCGTGTCATTCGGCGGCAGTGTCGCGCAGGGCACGGCAATTTTCGAAATCGTCGGGCGCGCAAAGCTTTTGAACATGCTGCAGGTCGCGGCTGTGTTCTTCGTTCTCGCGTCGATCGTATTTCGCTCGATGCTTGCGGGCATCCTGGTGCTTGTGCCGCTGGCAGTGACGGTTGCCTTCAACTTTGGCCTGATGGGTTGGACTGGCATCCCTTACAACATCAACAACTCCATCACCGCGGCCATGGCCGTAGGCATCGGCGCAGACTATGTCATCTATTTGCTGTTCCGGTTGCGCGAGGAGCATGCGGCGAATGCCTCGCCCGCGGATGCCATGCGCCGAACCCTGGTTACCGCCGGTTCGGCCATCGTTTTCGTCGCGGGTGCCGTCGCGGCGGGCTACAGTGTGTTGCTGCTCTCCATCGGTTTCTGGAATCACATCTGGATGGGGATCCTGATCAGCACGGCGATGATCACGAGCGCAGCGGCGGCGGTCACGGTCGTTCCCGTCCTGGTCAGCTGGTTGCGCCCGGCCTTCATCTACCGCGGCACCAAAGCGCCGATTCCCGCCGCTTCGCCTGCTGCAATCGTCGTGGCATTGTGCGGCGCGCTCTTCTGCGGCGATACGCGCGCTGCCGACTTGCCCACTGCTGAGCAGGTCATGCAACAGAACTTCCTGGTCGACAAGGTGGTGGGCTCGCATTCGAAAGTCACGAATATCCTGCGCAACAAAGACGGACAGGAGCGAGTTCGCGAATCCACCACCACCACCAGGCTTGAGGATAATGGAGCCGACACTCAGCGGATCGTGCGGTTTTACGCGCCGGCCGACGTGAACGGCACCTCGATCCTGCTCATTGAGCACTCGAAGTCCGATGACGACATCTGGATCTACCTGCCCGCGCTCAAGAAGGTACGCCGCCTGGTGGCGTCGAACAAGAGAGACAGTTTCGCCGGTACGGACTTCAGCTATGGCGATGTGATCGGGTATGCAGTGGACGACTGGCGCCATACGCTGGTGGGTGAAGACACTTTGAACGGCGAGCCCTGCTTCCTCGTGGAGTCAGTGCCGACTTCACAGATCGTCAAGGAGACGAGTGGCTATTCGAAACGCCGCAATTGCATCAGCAAATCCCGTTATACGACCTTGCGCACCGAGGTGTGGGATACGGAAGGTCAATTGCTCAAAGAAGAGGCTTACAGCAACTTTCAGAACGTGGACCCCGCGCATGGGAAGTGGGTGGCCATGCGCTCCACGGCGCGCAATGTGCAAACGGGTCACACGACGGAAGTCGTCTTCAAGGACTACAGCATTGATCCATCCGTCTCCGCTGCGCTGTTCACGACACGGACTCTCGAGTTCGGTTCGTGAACAGCGCGACTCTCGCGGTCGCGACACTGCTGTGTCTGGCCGCGCCGTGTGCCGGAGCGTTCGAGGCACAGGAGAGCGTTCGAGTCTCAGCGTGGTCCTCGTCCCGTAAACTGGACGACGAAAAAGGCCTGATTCCGGTGCAGGTGTGGCTGCGGTCCAGCGGTACATTGCCGCTTGGCAACACGCGCGTCAGCTTACATGGCGAAGCCTGGGTCGAGCGGCAGCTCAACGGTACGAGCGCTCATTCCGACGGCCGTGTGAAAGAAGCCTATGCGCAACTCAGCGCCGGACCGTTGGAAGTGCGCGGTGGCTGGCAGATCTTCGCCTGGGGGCGCGCGGACGGAATCAATCCGACGGACAATCTCACTCCCCGCCAGCTGACATTCCTGACCCGCGATACGGAAGATCAACGCTTTGGCTTACCCGCGCTGAGCGCCACCTGGTTTTCGGATCGGCTGTCGGTGACCCTGATCTGGCTCCCTGGGTTTGAATCGACCGTGTTGCCCCTGCCCGCAGTCGGGCCCGTTCGGGAGGACGTGAAACCTCCGGGGGACTCGCGCCAGTGGGCCGCGCGGGTGGAACGCGTCCTCGGAACGATAGAGGGCAGCATTTCCTACTTCGATGGGCACGACATTCTACCAACCCAAGTTATATTCGCGCACGCGGTAACACCACGCGCATTGGTACTGCACGAGCGTGTCAGGGTTTTCGGAGGGGACGTCGCAAAAACGGTCGGCCGCTTCGGCTTGCGGGCCGAAGCGGCGTACCTGGAACCGCCCGAAGCCCGGCGCGGCGCAATCTTCGCAAAGCGGCCGCAGTGGTACGTCGTCGCCGGCGGAGACCGTACATTCGGTGAATACTTCAATGTGAATCTTCAGTACTACTATCGGTACGTCGACGGAGCAGCCGTCCCGCCAGGGATCACGGCGCCCGAACAGTCCCTTGGAAATGCATTCGCGGTGACGGCGCAGCAATACGATCGGATCGACCACGGGATCACGTTCAAGATCAGCGACCAATGGCTGAATGAGACGTTGGAGGCCTCCCTCAGCGGCCTCTTCTCACTCATGCGTCGCGGCTATCTCGTACGACCGGTGATCAAGTACCGCGCCACCGATGCTTGGACAGTGTCGCTGGGTGGCGAGATCCTGAGTGGTGACAATCGTTCCCTCTACGGATTTCTTCATGACAACACGACTATGTACGCCGAGCTGCGCTGGGGGTTCTGAATTCTGCGCCACGCAGTTTAGCCAAGCCAACCCGTTGCGCAGCGGACGATACAGAAGGACGTATCCCGAACGCGACCGGATCGGTCTTCGATAGCGAAGACGTGAGCCGTTCTTTGGCGAGGGCCCTGTCGAGTATCCCGATCAGCGCGAGGATACGCGGCTCCCGACGCAGCCGGACGACGAGGTGTAGCGATCTCCTAGTGCGGATGGTAGCGGTCGAGATATTCGGAGGCGCGGCGGTAGCGGATGTTCGGGTAAAGCTGGCTCAGCTCGATGACGTCGGGAAGGCGTCGGCCGTCACCCAAGCCATCGATCCAGGCAGCACGGACGAGCTGGGCCATGGCGAGCTGCGGGCGCTTGGCGGGGTCCTGCGCGAGCGAGTCGATGCGTGCATCGAGAGTTTGCGACGGGACGACAAGCCTGCGCAGTCTCACGCCTGACTTAGCTTCCCAGAGGTCGATCAATTCGTGCTGCGTCAGGAGATTGTCGGGCGGCACGATTGCGACATGCCTGTTCTCTGCCTGGCCATCGGTGAGCGCGCGGACCGCGTACCGCGCGGCATCCTCAGGCGCCACAGTGCTGAACTGAACGATACCGTCGCCATAGACCTCGATTGCTTCGCGCGGTGGCGCCGAAAGCCCGAGCTGACCAAGGCTCCCGACCCACTCGTTGGCGAGGCCGTTGGTGTGGACAAACGTGACCGCCACCCCGCATGTGGCGAAGACCTGTTGAAGCTCGCGCTTGAGATCGCCGTGGTCGACCCTCGCGTCGCCGTAAAGCCGCGAGTCGATCCCGAACTGCGACGGCAAAATGCGGCGAACGCTGCCAGATCGAGAGGCTGCTTCGGCCAGATTGACCTGAAGCCGCAAATGATCGGGACGATGGTCGATGCACGAAACCACCGCATCGGCACCACTGCAGGCCCGGTCAAGGCTCGCCTCATCCTCAAGGCCGCCATGGACAATCATCACGCCATTCCGAGAGAAACTCTCCAAGAGCTGGCGTCGGTGGGAATTGGCCCCATCACCCTCCTCGTGCCGGATGAGAGCGACCACCGTGTGACCTTCCTCCCGCAGGGCATCCACGAAGAGGCGCCCGAGGCGCCCGGTTGCACCGATCAACAGTACGCGTTGCGACATATTTGAACCTTTTCAAGTGCAGCGAGGTGCCGCGTCATAGCGTGCCTTTCGGCGCCACCGCTTCGATGGGAGAGGCTGGCGAAAAGCGAACAGCCTCTGTCACCTCCTTGAGACGATCTGAAAGGCGCAAAGGATTCGCTGACGAAAAAGATGTCGCGTCACGCAATGCCTTCATTCCACGTCGGTCTTGGCTTCCATTTTGGCCGCCTTCGCGCGTTCGGCGAACATGACGCTGTCGTCGCGCAGCCCCTCGTCGCCTCCGACGCTGACATGACCATCGATCCGGCCGGCAGAGGAAGTCCGCCATCCCGGGCGCGAAGTTGCGCCCCAATTGCCGGGCCACCACCGACAGAGTCGCTGGCGAATGCGACGTGCGCGGCGCTGACACCCAGCTCTAGAAGCTTACGGTACGCGGCGACGGCGTCGTCGACTCGCGCGGGGTGCGCGTGCTGGAATCTTCGAGCGCGTCCCAAGACCAACGCACAGTCGAAACATAATCCCCGCGGCGTTGTAGCAACCGACCGGAAAGCATGTTGCACCTTCCTTAAACGCTGTCCGGCGCCGTTACCGGATCGCTTGTCACGCTTACGGCCCCGCATATGGCGGGGTACGCAACTGGACTGCATCGCTTGATCATCCGATCATCCGGGGTGCATGCGC
>JAQGOG010000002.1 GCA_028293765.1 Gammaproteobacteria bacterium | reverse complement strand
TGCGTCCCGATGAGCTCTCGACGCCGGCGAAGGTGCTCGCCTTCGGCGCGATGTGCATCGGCTTCTTCATCGCTCTGCTCGACATCCAGATCGTATCCGCTTCACTTCGCGATATCGGCGGTGGCCTCTCGGCCGGCACCGACGAAACGGCCTGGGTGCAAACCAGCTATCTGATCGCCGAGATCATCGTCATCCCGCTCTCTGGCTGGCTGTCCCGAGTCATGTCGACCCGCTGGCTGTTCTGCGCTTCCGCGGTGGGTTTTACCGCGACCAGCCTGCTGTGCGGCGCCGCCTGGGACATCCACAGCATGATCGTCTTTCGCGCGCTGCAGGGCTTCCTCGGCGGCTCGATGATTCCGACGGTGTTTACGACGGCCTTCATTTATTTCGCCGGAAACCAGCGCGTCATCGCCGCCGCGACGGTCGGGGCGATCTCCTCGCTGGCGCCGACACTAGGGCCGACCGTCGGCGGCTGGATTACCGACCACTACTCCTGGCACTGGCTGTTCTTCATCAATCTCGTCCCCGGTATCTTCGTGGCCGTGGTGGTGCCGATCCTCGTGCGGGTGGACAAACCGAACCTGTCGCTGTTACGCGGTGCCGATTATCTCGGCATGGTGTTGATGGCGCTCTGCCTGGGTTGCCTGGAATACACCCTCGAGGAGGGCGCCCGCTGGGACTGGCTGAGCGACGACACCATTCGCACAACGGCCTGGATCTCGGTTCTCGCGGGAGTGGCGTTCGTCTGGCGAAGTCTGACGCATCCACACCCCATCGTTGATTTAGGCGCTCTGAAGATCCGCAACTTCGCGCTCGGCTGCCTGTTCTCCTTCGTCAGCGGCATCGCCATTTTTGCGACGATCTACCTGACTCCGCTGTTCCTCGGTCGCGTCCGCGGTTTCAGCGCGTGGCAGATCGGTCTGGCTGTCTTCTCGACCGGCCTCTTTCAAGTCAGCGCAATTCCGATCTACACATACTTCGCCAGGCGCATCGACTTGCGCTGGCTGATGATGTTTGGCTTTGCGTGTTTTACGTTGAGCTTGTGGAGCTTTGCACCCATCACCCACGAGTGGGGCTGGCGTGAGCTGTTGCTGCCGCAGGCGCTGCGCGGCTTCGGCCAGCAATTCGCGGTGGCTCCGACCGTGACGCTGACGCTGGGGGCGTTGGCACCGGAACGGCTCAAGCTCTCCTCGGGCCTGTTCAACCTGATGCGCAATCTCGGGGGCGCCATCGGCATCGCCGTCTGCGGAACGATCCTGAACGACCGCTCGAATCTGCATTTCCTGCATCTGGCAGAGCACC
The DNA here is from genome assembly GCA_028293765.1 of Gammaproteobacteria bacterium. Classification (GTDB taxonomy): domain Bacteria; phylum Pseudomonadota; class Gammaproteobacteria; order Steroidobacterales; family Steroidobacteraceae; genus 13-2-20CM-66-19. Next base: position 33,891 of record JAQGOG010000002.1, on the reverse strand, counting down.
TGAACAGTGCCAATGCGAGTGCGCAAAGTCTCCTGGCGCGCGTCGCGGCCACCGATACATCCCGTTGGAACGGCGACGCAGTGCACGGCGCCACGGCAGCGTTGCGTCAGTTGTGGTCGATCACCTTCCGCGAAGCGCAAACTCAAGCGTTCGCGGACGCGTTCCTCGCAATCATGGTCTGCCTCGCCATCGCAACGGTCCTGATCCCGCTGATGCAAAAGGTCAAACCGCCTGGCGCGCCTCCAGCGGATGCGCACTGACTGCGGCCCTCGCGGAAGGCCGCCTGCGCTTTCAGACCGATTTGCGCGTAATTGCGGGGCTTGTAAACGGATTGATCAGGGGGGCACCGAAGGGCTCAAAGTCACTTACATTACGGGTGACCACCGTTAGCTCACGCACCAAGGCGGTGGCAGCAATGAGCGCGTCTTCGAGATGGTGATCTGGCCTGCCGTGCGTAAGTTGTGCCCAGCGACGGAAGATGGGAGCGTCCACTGACAGGACGCTATAACTTTGCGCGACAGCATCCACCCAAGTCTCGATCTCCTCGGCCTTCTCGGCGTCCTGTTGGCGGGTAATTTCTATCCCAGCCTGTATCTCGCCAATCGTCACGGCAGATAAGTACAGCGCCTCCTCCGGCACAGCTTGAATCCAGGTCACCACGCCCTGGTGCGGCTTGCGCTTGCGCAGCTCGGAGACGACATTCGTGTCGAGGAGATACACAGATCAGTCTATGTTTCGTGGTGCCCGCCGCCGCAGCCGCCCGCGCGCAGGGATATTCAGGTCGCCTCGAGCTTCTGGGGCAAGGAGCAACGTCTTCAAACTCGGACGGGCCCGCTCACGCAAGCTGCGCCACTCCTGCATCGGCACGAGAACCGCTGCTTCGACGCCGCGTAGCGTGACGATTTGCGGTCCCTCCGTGAGACTTGCTTTCAGGAACTCGCTGAAGCGCGCTTTGGCGTCTTGAACCGGCCAGGATTTCATAGAGACTCCTACGAACTAGTCAGTAGCCTAGTCTGAAGCCACGTAAGAGTCAAAGCCCCACAGGCGCCGCGGTGCTTGACGTCCCGTGCATGAATATGCACAATGCACGCACTATTATGCGAATAGAGTGCGGGAAGTGCTGACCGACGCGCAGCAGATCGAACGGCAGGGCGCGATTATGCGCATCCTGCGGGACGGACTCGTGCGCCGGCAGGCAGATCTCGTACGCCTTCTGCAGCAGCAAGGGCACCAGGTGACGCAGTCCTCGATCAGCCGGGATCTGCGCGACCTGGGTGTTCTGAAGGCGAGCGGCCGGTATGTGCTGCCTCCGGACGAGGTGACACGCGCGAACGGCGATTTCGGCATGCTCGCGCAGTTCGTGCGCGGCTTTAAGCGTGCCGGTCCGTCGATTACCGTGCTGAGGACGACGATCGGCGCGGCTCAGAGCGTCGCCGTAGCGATCGACAAGGCCGAATGGCCTGAAGTGGCCGGAACGATTTCCGGCGACGACACGATATTCATAGCAACCGCGAATGCGCGCGCGCAGGACGAGCTGGTCAGCCGCCTGCAAGCGATCTTTCGAGTTTAGAGAACAGCATGCCCAACACCGCTTCCAGCGCGGGCGCCAAGCCCATTGTCCTTGCCTATTCCGGTGGGCTCGACACTTCATTTCTGGTGCCGTGGGTCGCCGAGAATTACGGCCGCCCGGTAATCACGGTAACCGTCGACACTGGCGGTATCGACGAGGCCACCGCGCGCACGCTCGGCGAGCGCGCTCGAGCGCTGGGCGCCGTGGAACATCACCAGATCGACGCTCGCGCGGACTACTTCGAGCAGGTGCTGCGCTTTCTCATCATGGGAAACGTCAAGCGCGGACAGTTATATCCGCTATGCGTGGGCGCCGAGCGGGCCATGCAGGCGCAAACCATTGCGCACATGGCGCGCAAGCTCGGCACCAACTCCATCGCTCACGGCTGCACTGCCGCCGGTAACGACCAGGTGCGCTTCGAAGTGGCCCTGCGCACGCTGGCGCCGGAGCTGGAAGTGATCGCTCCGGTGCGGGACCGCGCATTCAAGCGGCAGGAGGAGCTGGAATACCTGCAAAAGCGTGGCCTCCCGGTGCCGCCATTCGGTGCCGCCTATTCCATTAACCGCGGCTTGTGGGGCGTTACTATCGGCGGCAAGGAAACACTCACCTCGGCAGGCAGCATTCCCGACAACGCGTGGGTGCTCACGCGCGACGCGTTCACGAATCCACGCACTCCCGAGCGTCATGTCATTACGTTTAAAAATGGCCGTCCCGTTGGGCTCGATGGCAAGTCTCTGTCGCCGGTTGCGGTGATCGAGGCGCTCGAGTCTGTGACCGCGCCATTCGGGATCGGGCGCGGCATCCATCTCGGCGACACAATCATCGGCACCAAAGGTCGCGTGGCATTCGAAGCTCCGGCCGCGGAGGCCCTGCTCACCGCTCATCGTGAGCTCGAGAAGCTCGTGTTGACGGGCCGCCAACAGCGCATCAAGGAGCTCGTGGCGCAGCCCTACGGCGATCTCGTGCACGAGGGGCAGCTGCTGGATCCCGTCTGTCGTGACATCGAGGCTCTGCTTCTGTCCTCGCAGGAACGCGTAACTGGCGACGTGCACATCCTGCTACGGCCAGGAAATCTGTTCATAGAGGGCGTCGAGTCCCCCTACTCGCTCATGGCGGCGTCCAAGGGCGTCTATGGAGAGTCCGTCGGCGAATGGTCGCCCGCGGACGCGCTGGGCTTTTCAAAGATCGTGTCGCTCACCGGTGTGTTTCACCGTCGTGCCGGCGAACACGCGAAGGACGCGTAAAGATGGTCAACGGAATGCGAAGCGTAGTCGTCGACAAGGTTGCCTCGGTCACGCAGGCGTGCGGCCTCTCTCACGAAGTGCGGATCGCCGCGGATATTCCTTCCGAGGAAGGCGTCGTCGTGGTCGTCGAGGTGCTGACCAACAAGTCGACCTATAACACGCTCGAGCTGACCAGCGGTCGCATGGCCAAGGTAGGCAAGGGCGACATTGTCGTAGGGGCGCTCGGTCATCGCAAGGCGCTGTTCGGCTACTCCGGCCACGTGCCGCCGGCGGTGAAGCCGGGCGACATCATTCAGATGTTGAATATCGGCGGGGTGCTGGGAATCTGTGATTCGATCAACCCGGACAAGGGCAAGCCATTCGACTGCCGCGTACTGGGTGTGGTGCTTCATTTCCCCTATCTCGGCGAGCGTATCGGCGTGCCGGCGCGTGTGGGCCACAAGCCGCTCGACTTCGATGCGAAGCTCGAGACGCGCGGCGTCCCCGTAGTGGCTCTCGCGGGAACCTGTATGGAAGCCGGGAAGACGGCCGCCGCTTGTGCGGTCATCAGCCGCATGCGCCATCGGGGCCTGGTGATCGACGCGTTCAAGGCAACGGGCGTCTCGCTCCGCCGCGACATTCTCGCGATGGAGGACTCGGGTGCGCGCCGCTCGGCGATTTTCACAGATCTTGGCATCGTGACCACGACGAAGGTTAACGGCCCCGCGCTCACACGCACCATGTTGACCGATCTTTCCACGGGAAAGCCGGACGTCATCGTGTTCGAACTGGGTGACGGAATCCTCGGCACCTACGGCGTCGACGCCATTCTCGAGTGCCCGGACATCCGCGCCGCGCTCACGGGAGTCATTCTCTCCGCGAACGATCCGGTCGCGGCGTGGGGCGGCGTAAAGCTGCTGCGCGATCGCTTCGGTATCGAGCCGTGTGTCGTGACCGGGCCCTCCACCGACAATCAGGTGGGCGTGGAAATCATTACATCGCAACTGGGTGTGGCCGCGTTCAATGCAATCACGGACGGGGCGGCGTTGGGCGACTGCGTGATCGAGGCGATTGGCCTGAAGGCAGCGCCGGCGCCATGAGCGCGACGATTCCCGCTGTCGTCCTCGGCGGCACCGGTTACGTGGCCGGCGAACTGCTGCGTCTGATTGCCGGTCATCCGCAATTCCAGCTCGCTGCCGTGATGTCGGATAGCCAGCCGGGCGAGCCGCTCGGAACTGCATTTCCTCACCTGGCGAGCATTTTCGCGGATACCCGCTTCAAGTCGCAGGCTGAGGTCGAGAAGCTGATCGTGGGGACGCCGCAGGCCGCGGTGTTCTCGGCCGCGCCCCACGGCGTTTCCGCGGCTCTGATCGATTCGCTGTTGAAGGCTGCGTCCGGAGCAGGAACCCGACCGCGAGTGGTCGATATTTCCGCGGATTTCCGCTACAGCTCGGCGCAGGCGTATGAGGCCGTTTACAAGCATCCACATGGCGCTCCGGGGCGCATCGGCGAATTTACGTGCGCCGTACCCGAGCATCTGCAGAAGCTCGAAACGCCGCACGTCGCCCACCCGGGCTGCTTTGCTACGGCAACGCTGCTCGCGAGCGTTCCATTGCTCGCACTCGGACTCGTGCCGCCCACTCTGTTTGTCAGCGGCGTAACCGGCAGCACCGGTGCGGGACGCAAGCCGATCGAAGGAACGCATCACCCCGTCCGCCATAGCGATCTCTATAGCTACAACGCTCTGTCTCATCGTCACGCGCCGGAAGTTGCGGCTTGCGCGCGTGCCGCATCGGGAGTCGAAGCGGACTTCGCGTTCGTTCCTCATTCGGGACCCTATGCGCGCGGTATTCACGTCACCGTGCAGGCGTCTCTCAAGTCCCCGCTCGACACCGCGCGCGTGCTGGCGGCCCTGCGCGACTTCTATGCTGGTTCCGCTTTTGTCCGCGTAACGGACCGGGCCCCGCGCGTGAAAGAAGTGGCGACCAGCAACTATGCACATCTTTCCGCCGCGGCCAATGGCCGTACCGTCGCAGTAATGTGCGCCGTCGACAATCTCAACAAAGGTGCCGCAGGCGGCGCCGTGCAATGGATGAACCGGATGTTCGATCTGCCGGAAGATTCCGGTCTCACGGCACCGGCTCCCGGATGGACTTGAAACGAGACGCTATGAATAACGCACTCTCAGCAGCGCAGCCCGGCACGCCCGCCCATGACTATCTTGCGCCGGTGTTTGCGCAATACCCGCTCGAAGTCGTATCGGCTCAGGGGGTCTGGCTGATGAACAGCAGAGGCGAGCGCGTGCTCGATCTGTACGGCGGCCACGCCGTCGCCTCCCTCGGCTATGGGCATCCTGGCTGGACAGAGGCACTGACCAAGCAGGCGCAGTCGTGCAACTTCCAGACGAACGCCGTGCCTATGCAGGTTCGAGTCCGTGCGGCGGAGCGCCTCGTACGCTTCTCGAAACTCGACTTCACCAGCGTGTTCTTCGTGAACAGCGGCGCGGAAGCGAACGAGAACGCGATGAAGCTCGCTTTCCGCATGACTTCCCGACCCCACATCGCGGCGATCGAGGGGGGCTTCCACGGCCGCACCGCGGCCGCCGGTGCCGTCACGTGGGGAGCGATGCAGAAGTGGTACAACTTTCCGCGCGCGCCGTTCGATGTGAGCTTCATTCCACGACGCGACCTCGCCGCGATCAACCAACACGTTGCGGACAAGACCGCCGCCGTGATCGTCGAGCCGGTGCAGGGTCTGGCCGGCGCAATCGATCTCGGCGCCCCGTTTCTCGAAGCACTGCGCCGCCGTTGCGACGAAGTGGGCGCACTGTTGATCTTCGATGAAGTCCAGTGCGGGGTCGGCCGAACGGGGCATCCGTTCGCCGCCAACTTGTATGGCGTCATGCCGGACATGATCACCACGGCGAAGGCTCTCGGAAACGGCTTCCCCTGCGCGGCGCTGTTGACCACCGCGAAGGTGTCCGCCGCGCTGAAGTTGGATCTGCTGGGAACGACGTTCGGCGGGGGCCCGATGGCCTGCGCGGTGATGGAAGCGGTGATCGAAGCGATCGAGTCGGAAAACCTGCTCGAGCGTGTGCGGCGCGTGGCCGGCTACATTCGGGAAACCTGCATCGTCGGGCCGATCACGGGGCACCAGGGCGCCGGCTTTCTGACCGGGCTGCGCACGAGCCGCCCCGCCAAGGAGATTCAGGCCGAGTTGCTCGAGTGCGGCATTCTGGCCGGTACCGCCAGCGATCCGAATGTCCTGCGACTTCTGCCGGCGTTCATTCTGGAAGAAGAGCACGTCGACATGCTGAGGGACACCCTGGCGGACCTGCCTGCATGAGGCGCTTTCTTGATCTTGCCGATCTCGAGCGCGACGAGGTCGTGGCGCTGCTCGAGCTCGCGCGCCGGCTGGAAAAGCACCCCGAGCCCCAGGCCCTCGCCGGGAAAATCCTCGGCCTGGTGTTTTTCAATCCGTCGTTGCGGACCCTCGCCTCGTTTCAGGCGGGGATGGCGCGGCTGGGCGGCAGCTCGTTCGTCATCACGCCCGGTCAGGGCACCTGGCAGCTGGAGACGCGCCTCGGTGTCGAGATGAGCGGTGCCGCGGCTGAGCATGTGCGCGAGGGCATACCCGTGCTCGCTTCATATTGTGATGCTCTAGGTATCCGCGCCTTCGCCGACGGCAAGGACTTGAAGAGCGATCTCGCGGAGACTACGTTCAACGCGATGGCGGCGCTCGTCGACAAACCGCTCGTGAATCTCGAGTCGGCGATGAACCATCCCTGCCAGGCGCTTGCCGACTGGAAGACGATGGACGATCTCGGCGTGCCGCGAGACGGCCGCTTCGTGCTTTCGTGGGTCTACCACCCGCGCGCGCTGCCGCTCGCCGTACCCTCGGCTGCCGTTCACATGGCGGCATATCGGGGCATGGAAGTGATCGTGCTGCGGCCAGACGGTTTCGCGCTACCGCCGGAAATCATGGAGAGGGCGCGCCGCGCCGCTGCGTTGTCTGGCGGGTCGGTACGCGAGACAACGGACCGCGAAGACGCCCTCGCTGGCGCTAATATCGTCTACGCGAAGGAGTGGGGTGCGACCGCGTGCTACGGCAATGCCGAGGGTGACGCGGGCCTGCGCAAAGCGCTGACGAGTTGGTGCGTTCGCAATGACTGGTTTGCCCGCACGGCTACGGATTGCCGCCTCATGCACTGCCTGCCCGTACGACGTAACACAGCCGTAGCCGACGAAGTGCTAGACAGCCCCCGCAGCGCCGTCCAACACGAGGCATACAACCGCCTGGTCGTCCAGATGGCGGTGCTCTATAAACTGTTGAAGGGAATGTAGGAACTCCAATGATCATGCACAAAGGCGACCAGACCCTCGCGATTCGCGCATTGAAAAGCGCTGCCCCGTACATCCGGATGTATAAGGGCAAGACCTTCGTGGTCAAAGCGGGCGGAGGGGTGTTCGCCGACACCGAGTCGACACGCGTCCTCATCGAGCAGATCGCCATTCTCCATTACTTTGGCGTGCGCGTCGTAATGGTTCACGGCGGCGGCCCGCAGCTCACGGAGCTGTCCGATGCACTGGGCCTGACGACACGGATGGTGGAGGGCCGGCGCGTCACCGATCAGAAGTCCATCGACGTGACTGCGATGGTGTTGAACGGTCTCATCAACACGCGAATTCTCGGAATCTGTCGCGATCTGGATATCGACGCCGTCGGGATCAGCGGTGTCGACGCCGGGCTGGTACGCGCTCACAAGCGGCCGCCGGTGAAAGTCGCCGCCAATGGCGAGATGGTTGACTATGGCTTCGTCGGCGACATCGATGCCGTGGACGCGACGGTGATCCGCAAGCTTCTCGACAACGGCCTGATGCCGGTAGTAAGTCCGCTGTCGGCCGACCAGACAGGCGTTCTCCTCAACATCAACGCCGATACCGTCGCCGCTGCGATCGGTGCCGCACTCGGTGCGGAAAAGCTGGTTCTGTGCACGGGCGCCCCTGGCATCCTGGGCAACGTGGAGGACCCGGGCTCGCTCATCTCCTACACGGATCTGCCCGGGCTCAAGCGTCTGCGCGAAGAGGGTCGTATCCTGGATGGCATGCTTCCGAAGGCCAAGGCGATTGAAGATGCGATTCGCGGCGGGGTACGCCGGGTGCACGTCGTTTCGTACAAGGCCCCCGAGGGAATTCTCGGCGAGGTGTTCACGAACGAAGGCACCGGCACGTTGATCGTCGCCGACATCAACGCCCTCACGCCCGCCGAGCAGGAAAGCGCACAGGCGGGCGGTTGATAAGGTGACACGCCTCTGGGACAAGGGAGCGCCGCTCGATGATCGCGTGTTGAATTACACGGCGGGCGAGGATTACGGGCTGGATGAGCGGCTGGTGCGCTATGACGTGCAGGCGTCGATCGCCCATGCGGAGATGCTTCAGGCGCAGAAGCTGCTGTCCGCCGAGGATTTGGACACAATCCGCTCCGGACTCACCGCCTTGGCCGATGAACATGCCCGCGGCCTCTGGCATATCGAGCTTACGGACGAAGACGGCCAGACCGCGTTGGAATGGCGCCTGACCGAACGCATCGGGGCTGCCGGCGGGCGTGTTCATCTGGGCCGCTCGCGCAACGATCAGGTGCTTACGGCGATTCGGCTCTACCTGCGTGACGCGATCGACGAGCTGAGTGCCGGTGCCACGAACGTTGCCGAGGCCCTCGATCGGTTGGCGACGCGTGAGCAGAGTACGACCCTTCCCGGCTACACTCACATGCAACAGGCGATGCCGAGTTCGGTACCCTTGTGGGCGGGGGGATTTGCGGCTGAGGTCCGGGACGACGCCGAGAGTCTGCGCACCGTGCAGCGTCGAAACGGTAAGAGCCCGTTGGGTTCCGCCGCGGGTTACGGCACTCCCGGCCTGCCGATCGATCGCGAGGCAACGCGTGCGAAACTGCGGTTTGCCGTCGCGCAGGAACCGGTGACGGCGGTACAACTCTCGCGCGGTAAAGCTGAGTCACAGCTGCTTTTCGAGATCACACTGCTCATGCAGGACCTCGGCCGCTTCGCGGCGGACACGCTCCTGTTCTTTACGCAGGAATTTGGTTTCCTCGAGCTGCCAGAGGCCTTCACGACCGGTTCCTCGATCATGCCGCAAAAGCGCAACCCCGACGTTTTCGAGCTCATCCGGGGGCGTTCGGCCAGCGCGCAGGCGTGCCTCACGGAGGCGCTCAGCATCTGCGCCAAGCTTCCTTCGGGTTACCAACGCGACCTGCAGCTGCTGAAATTCCCGTTGTTCCGCGGCATCGACCTCGCGCTCCAGACGCTCGACATCCTGCCACCCGCCATCGACGCGATGAGGTTTCGTCCCGATCGGATCAAACTCGATCCGGCGATCCACGCTGCTGAAGAAGCGAACCGCCTGGTCGTCACGGAAGGTATTCCTTTTCGGGAAGCCTATAAGCGCGTCGCGGCGAAACTCAAAGGTTGACCGAGATCGCTGCACGCTGCCGCGTCGCGCAGCTCGTAAGCGCAAGCCCTGGGCAGAGCGGGGTCTGCTACTTCTCGATGCTGTAAATCAAATCCGCACCCCGCGCCTGTCCCACCTCGGTCCTTACGACCCAGTGATCTCCAAGGCTGTATCGCAGCTTCAACGTGTTGAGCTGCTGGGTGAGGCTGACGCCGTAGCTCACATACAGCCGCGGCGAGAGGTATCTTCCCAGCACGAGCGACGTGTCGTTCGTCAGCAGGTCCGACTCGACGCCCACGTCCTGGATCCCGACATGCGATCCAAGCTGCTGCGCGAGCATGGCCCCGCCCTGAACCAGCGCGGCATTGCCAGCGCCGTTCTGCCGGGTCTGCGCCGTGGACAGCGACCCGGATAGGATGAGCGAGACGATCTCCGACTGCGCCAGGGAGGGCTCGGAGAAGAACGACAATCGAGGTTGCAGGAGTGTGCCGCGGACGTTCACGCCTGCAGTGACGTCCGGAAATTTCCGTATCGCGCGGATGTCGATGCCGGGATCGTCGACAGGGCCGCCCGTAAAAATTAGGCGCCCGCGCTGGATGTCGAGGTTGTGTGCATAGGCCGTGTACTTGCCTTCCTCGACCGAAAGCTCGCCCGTCGCGCGCGTGATGGCGTCGTATCCGCTGCGGACAGTGATGTTTCCAGTGAGCCTTCCGGTCAGTCCCGATGTCTGCATGCTCACATGATCGCCCAGACTCATGGTAATCGTGCTGACTACCGTAAACCGCTTCGCGGGGTCCTCCTCTTCATCTCCCATGACCACCTCATCGGACGAGGCGCGAACCGCGCCTGTCAGATCCTTAGGTTCGATCTTGGCGTTGGGTACTTTGACGCTGCCCGTGACTTCTATTTTGCGTCCATTGACGTTGAAGTCGAGATCCGGCGACGCGTCGATCTGTGCTTCCGGGACGTCCACGACGCGCAGATTCGTCCCCTTCAGAGAGAATTTCCCATAAGGCAGCGACTCGCGCCACTCGAGATGGCCGCCTGCAGTGGCCGTCCCCGATCCAACGCGCGCGGACCCGGTAAAGTTGAGGCCATTATCGGTGAGGCGCGCTTCCAGGCCGAGCTGACGCAACCCGAGGTTGACCTGGTAGAGATCGACTTCGGCATCGGAAACCTTAACCAGGCCGTTCACCAGCGGCGTGCCCAGTGTTCCCGTGATCTGTACGTCCACCGTGAGCTGGCCGGCGGCACGGTCAATGTCCGGCATGTAGAGGGAGATCAAATTGAGCTCCGCCGTCTGCGCGTGGATCTCGCCCCGGACCGGTATGTTCTGCCATTGCGATGTGTTGCGCTGTGCGGTGAAATTGGCTTTGATCGTGCCGACCTCGCCGTCTTCGAGCACGGCTTCGGCGTTGATTGCCGTGCGTGCAGCGGTCACATTCACAGTGCCGGAGCCGAGCGTGGTGTGCTCGACTCGATGACTCAATAATTTGTGCGAGAGCTGCGCATCGGCGAGCTCCAGGCGCGCCGTCCCCTGCACCGGGTCCTGTCCTTCGGCGAAAACGCGGGCATTGATGCTAATCGTGCCCTGGTAATCCACCGACGGAGTTAATCCCGCTGTGAGCGTGTTGATCGGCAGTTGGTTGGCGGTAACCGTGGCCGACCACTGCGCAGGATTCCAGTTGCCGTCCGCGCAGACGCTCGCCGGTGTCCCGACGAGACAGAGCCATTCGACCCGCGCCTCGGACTGCGACACGAGGAGCCCCACCGGCCTCTCGAGCTGGAGCCGCAGTGGCTCGTTGCCCTCGATCGTGAGGGCGTTGAGTTCCCCGCGGAAAATCCCTTGGGCGAATGCGCCCGTCGCCTTGGCGGTCGCAGCGAGCCCCCGGGCTTTGACGTCGAGCCGCACGCCGTAGTTCGCAGGTTTTCCGCCAAGCGTGAAGGCAACACTCTGGAAAGTCCGGTCCTGGTAGGTGAGGTTGCGCAGATGCGCATCGATCCTGGAGTCGTGTTCCGGGTGAGGGTCGAAATCGATAGCGGCGTCGAAGCTGTCGAGTGTGATCCCTTCATGGTGAATGCCGCTGCCATGAGCCGTGGCAGCGATCATCGGATCCGCAAGAGTGCCGCGAACCGTGCCCGCCGCCTTGAGCTGGCCGCGGCTCTCCGGTGCGAGGAGACTGAGATCCTCGGCGGCTACGGCGAAGCGCAGATCGACATCTTTGTTGATATGGCCATCCAGGGCGAGGCTCGTACGCCCGAGCCCAACGCGGACGTTGTCGAAACCCCAGCCGGTCCCGGAGTAGAACAGTTTACCGCCGCCGCTCGCGGTCGCCCCGCGCAGCCGGCCGCTCAAGCTCTGGAACTGCAGCGTAACGTCGCCCTTGGGATCGAAGCTCTGCCCTGCAGCCGCGAGCGTAAAATCCAACTTGCCGGGCAGGTCCGGGCGGAAGTAACTCGGATCGATTCCGGTCGCCTGTCCCGCGGTCGACCAGGTATTTCCCGGCGCCCAGGTCACCAGCCCGTTCAAGCTCGCATGCCCGGTGAACAGGTCGATTTCCGCCCTCGTATACGCGAAGTGATCTTTCCCGAGCGACCCGTCAACCTGCCCCGGCATCGGTGGCAGGTCACGCACTCTGGCGATTCCGTTCAAGTGCACGTCATACGGCAGAATTCCGCGCAGCGTGAACTCGCCGGACGGGCTGCGGAAAGGAACCTCCTTCCCGATGAGCGGCCAGCGGAAGTCATGCCAATTGCCTTGCAGATCCAGGCGCGGTCCGTTCTTTACGACCTCGATTGTGCCGGTGCCGGCGACGGTGGCGCCGGAGGCGATGTGCCGGGCCTCCATGTGCCTCGCCGTCAGCACGTGGTTGGCATACTTCCCGTCAAATTCCGCCTGAAACAGGCCTGCATGCAGCCCGGTCGGATGCGCGGGACCGCTTCCGCCGAAGCCCGCGGAATTCCCGTGTAGGACGAACTCGCCCGTGATGATTCCGAGTGGCCCGCCAACGCCCCACGAGCGCAGATCGAAGTCATGCACCACCGCGTTCCCGAGCCAATGCCAGCGATTGGTGAGATCGAGTGCGCGGCCCGTAAAGTCGGCCCGGAACGGTGCGGTGGTGTGCGCGACGATCGACGCCGCGCTCAGATTTCCCTTGGCCGTGCCGAAGACGGCCCATGCAGGCTGCCCTACGGGGTCCCAGTTGATGCGGCCGTCGACATCGAACGCCAAGGAATCGGCGGCTCGCAACACACCGATACCCGAGACATGCGCGTCGCCCCACTGCACCTGGGCGTCGAAGAGGCGGATCGTGCGATGGCGAATGACGGCGGAACCCAAAAGATCCGTCGCTTCGAGATGGAAACCGTTCGGTACGTCAAGCGTGACATTGGCGATACGCGTGTGTTCCGCGTTGACGATCAGCCATCGGGGCACGAATAGCGGCTGGCCCGGAAGCGGCGGCTTGGTACGCCGCTTTACCTGGATGTGAACGCTGCCTATGTAGGCATCCGGGGAGCGAATGGTCTGCAACAGCAGTGGCGCCAACCTGACCCGGCCGCGAATGTCTTCGATGCGCAGATGAACGAGATCGTGTTCGATTTCGAGCCGCTCGACGTGAATGCCGTGTGCAATGGTGCCGCCCGGATTGACTATATCGAGCCGCGTGCCCCCGATCTTGCGCGGGATGTGACGCACGATGAGCTGGAATCCGCCCTCTGTGAATACCAAGTAATAAACGGCCGCCGTCGGCACGGCCACCGCGAGGAAGATCAGGAAGCCGGCGGTGAGGAGGAGCAGGCGGCGCATCGCTCACAGCTTCGGCGAGAAGTTGATATGCAGTCGCGGGCTTGCGCCCGGCCGTGACAGCGGTTCCGCGACATCGATACCCAGCGTCACGACGGGCAGTCGCAAGCGAAAGCCGACGCCGACCGAATATTCGAGCGGATCGCCCCAGCGATTGAACGCGTTGCCGTAGTCGAAGAACGTAGCGACGCCGAAGTTCCGCGGCAGATCGCGGATGACTTCGACCGTTCCGGTGATGAGGTTCTTGCCGCCGACTTTGACGGTCTGCTGCACCTGCACGCACTGCCCGGTCGCCGTCAGCATGGGCTTACCGGTGATCTTATCAGTCGTGCAGACGTCCTGGCTCGGCGACAGCTCGTTATAGGCGAAGCCGCGCACGCTGTTGTCGCCACCTGCGAAGAAGCGCATCACCGTAGGCAGTTGGCTGAACCGCGACACGAGACTCGCGCCGATCTCGTCGCGCAGGAGCAGGTGCCATTTCTGTCCCATGGGGAACACGCGCTCCGCCTGGACCTTCAGCTGAATGAAATTCGCGTCCGAGCCGATCACGGCGTCCGAGCCGCGCAGTTCCGCAAAGAAGGGATGTTGAAAGATCGGCTCGCCGAGATAGCCCTTCGGTACCGAGGCGATGTCGATGCCCGGCACGAGCAGCCGGTCGGTGGTCGTTCCGGCCGCGGATTCGCCGGTCGTTTTCATCGCATTCGCAAACCAAACGTACTGCCAGTTGTCTGCGACCTTGGTGATGCTCGGCCCGATGGATTCGGTTCTCGTCGTGACGTCCGCGAGTTGGAGCTGCTCGATCGTACTCTGGAAAGTCAGGTTCTCGACCGCGGGATCGCCGATGGGAATGATGTAGCGGCTCTGCAGACGGTAGCGCTCTATTTGCGAGGCCTCGATCTGTACGTTGAACCGGTGTCCCCGCGTATTCAGCCTCCGGTTCTCCCACGTAAGCGTGCCGCGCACGCCGGTGTCAGTGGCGTAACCGGCGCCGAACGAATACCGGTTGCGGCGACTCTTGTCGGCGTGAATGGTCACGGGCACCACGTGCGTCTGGCGGTCCGCCTCTGCGGGTAACACTTCGAGGTTGGTGAAATATTGCGCATCGTCCAGCGCGAACTGCGTTCGCAGGACCTGCGTAAGGTCGAAAGGCTCGTTTTCCTTGTAGCGCAGGTAGCGGCGCACGAGCGCGTCGTTTACCGACGTCTGCTCGATAGTCGTCGCGCCGAAGCGATAACGATCGCCGGTCTGCATCTCGAGCGTCACGTTCGCCTTGTGATTCTTGGGGTCGACCACGAGCTCGTTGCGAGTGAGCTTGGCATCGAGATAACCAAACGTGGCCGCGGTCCGCTGCAGATCGCTCTTGATGCCCTCGTACGCGGCATGGCTCAGGCGATCACCGGAGTGCAGCGGCGGATTCGAAGTGATGCGTTCGAACAGGGGGTCCCTCGCCCCTGGGCCCTGCACCCGCACGTCGATTTTGTCGATGAGCACAGGCATGCCCGGGTCGATGTCTAGCGTAACCCGCCAATCCCCATGCCCCAAGTCCTTGACCTCGGAATTCACCCGCGGCTCGTAGTAACCGAACGGCTTGAGGGCGGCCTGCACCTCGCGCTCGACTCGGTTATGAAGCCGCTCGGCGGTGTCGGCGGTGATGTCAGTGCGCTGCTTGTAGCGTTCGAAACTGAGGTACGCGAGGACGTTCGTGCGCAGCTGGTCGTCGTCGATCCCGCTGATCTCGACATCGACATCCGCTCTCGCAAGCTGGGAAGCAATGAGGCACACCGCGGCGATCCAGGCCCGGCCGTGCCGTCGGGCCCGTGTGAGGGAGTTGCGATACGCCATCTAAACGTGCGATTGGACGAAAACCCAGGATTCTAGAGCCTCGCGCGGGGACTCGCTCGAAGCTCTTCGTCATTAGGTTCACACAACTGGCGTGGGTTCCTCGACAGTCTCACAAAGCAGCCTCAGCAGGCGGCTGCTGGGGGAACTCCCCGGCGTTGAGCGCGAACTCACTTTGTCCGCTCTGCGCGCCCCGTGCATCGAAACGCCGCTCGGCGAGGTAAGCAGCGCCCGAAGACTCCAGCAGCAGGACCGTCGAACAGCGCGTTCCATAATCCGGGTGAACGACGAACGGTGCGGAGAGAATGCGCTCCCACTCCGGCGTTAGGCCCGTTTGCGGCAGTTCCTCATCCGCGGCCGCGGTGGTACGGTCGTTCAGGAGGGAAAACAGTCCGGCCGCCGAAGCATTGGTGGAATCGCTCAACCAGGACTCGAACCGCCGTCGTACCCGCCGGAGCTTCGGCCAGGGGGTATCGAGGAACTCGTTGGAAAGTCCATACACCCCCGGGGGCAATGGACGGGCGAACCGCTCCGCGCGGTTCGAGGCGTACCAAAGCGAATCGCCGTCGGTCAGCAACAGGTTGAAGCCAGAATAACGGGACGCTTCGGGCTCGAGGCGTGCCAGAAAGTTCCCCGCGCCGTCGGCGGCGTGCAGGTAGCGAGGAATCAGGTCGCCTCGCGAAGGTGCGTCGTCGCGGGGGCGTTGCAGCTCGCGGAAGTTCGTTACGACGCCAAAATGGCGACGGCGATCCAAGCCGAGCCAGGTTCCCTGGGCGCGCAGATCCCGGCCGGCAATGATGTCATCGGGCGGCGACCATTTCGCGAGCGCGGCGGCGGGGCGTTCGTGAAACTCATCGCGATTCGCGGCCACCACGAGCCGGTAGCGAGGATGCGCCTTCCAGGCCAGAACGAGCAGGCACACGCTATCCCCGGCCTTTCAGCCACGTGGAAATGAGGCGATATGAAATGGAGTGTGAGGGCGGTACCAGCGCCACCCCGGACTCGATCTGTTCCCGCGTGAACCAGCCGGCCGCCTCGAGCTCACCGCTCACCTGCACCGGGCTGCCGTATTCCGCGGTCGCCTGAAATCCGATCATCAGCGATGATGGGAACGGCCAGGGTTGCGACGAATCGTAGCGGACGCCCGTCACCCGCACAGCGGTCTCCTCCAGGACCTCGCGCGCCACCGCATCCTCCAGGCTCTCGCCCGGCTCGACGAAGCCCGCGACTGTGGAATAACGGCCGGGCGGCCAGGTCGACTGCCGTCCCAGCAAGGCGCGCTCACCATCGGTGACGAGCACGATGATCGCCGGATCGATACGCGGAAAGAATTCGTGCTGGCAGATCTCATTCGTACAGCGCATGACGTGCCCCGCACGTTCAGGGAGCGTCGGTGCGCTACACACACCGCAGAAGCGCTGTCGCGTTCGCCAGATTGAAAGCGCGCGCGCGTATGCAAGGAGGCCCGCTTCGTCACCACGCAGGAGTGGAGAAAGGGGCCGCAGCTCTTCGAAGGTCGCCCCCGGGGGCACGTCCACGGAACGCTCGGCCTCGAGCTGGATGAGCACGCAGCGCGTACCCCGGAACCAGCCGAGCAGTACGAATTGCCGCGGATCCACTTCCCGCACGATGGGGTGCTCGCGGGTGACGAACGCGATCCGAGGCTCCGGCTTCGTTTGCACCAACTGCGTGGTACCCCTCCCCAGCATATAAAGCGTCGCCGGGTCCGACAACGCGGCCTCTAGCCAGCCAGGGTCCTCGCGCACTTCCGCGCGACGGTCGATATACGGGCCCGAGAAGAAATTCGGCCGATCCTGATCCATGAGGGCATCTTAACCAAAGGAAGCTGCCGCAGATTCTAGCAGCGGGGTGGCGGCGGGCTCGCACACTGATGGCAGCGCTTGACGCGGATGGGGAAACGCTCCGTTACCACGAGGCTCCCGCATTCGGAGCAGCCGCCGAGTCTCAGCTGCTCGCCCCGGGACAGCGCCGTCGCGAGAAATACGGTGTGCTCGAACGAGATCTGTGAGGACGGGATCATCTCCCGATAGACCTCGAACGCGTGACACAGCAGCTCACCGCGCGCCACGCTGGGCAACGCACTGGCGGCGTCCGCGGTCGGCTGCGCCGGGACTGCCCCGAACAGTGACAACAGGCTCGCAAGCCACGCGGTCTCCTGTTGCACTCTGAGGGAACGCGTGAAGTAAGCGACCTGATGAGGTGACTTGCCTCGATGGCGCGGGACGTAGCGCCGCGCGCGAGTTATGTATGAGCGATAAAGCTTCCGGATCCTGTCGTCGCTCAGACCGGTCCAGGCACGAATCGTCTGCGTGCGCGCCTCATGCTCCAGAAAGCGCAACGCGAGCTGTAGGCAGAGCCGCTCGCGGCTGTAGCGATCATCCGAGATACGCATGCTGTTCTTCCTGAGTTGTTGGGTGGCGTCCATTTTTGGGAAAAAATTCCCAAAAAACAACTGCGCTAAATTTGGTGAAAAACCCCCAAATAAGGGGGACGCTGTACGAACGTACTCCGCTACGATGGCACCCGGGGTAAAGGGAAGGGGAGCCAGAGCCATGGTGTTGCAGCGCGAAATGGAAGCGGGGTTGGACGGGGAGTTTGCGAGCCTGGCGGCCTCGTGGCTGCGCTCCGAGGCGTACGAGTCGCTGGTGGAGTTGAACGGACAGTGTCTGGAGTTACTGGCGGAGCAGTCGCTGGTGCATCCCGCGCAAGGGAATCTCCTGTTGCGGCAGGTCGGAGAGCTCTGGCGTGCGCTCGATCCGAGCGCACGCAAGCGCGCGGCGGCGTGCCCCTATCTGCTCGTCGATGCTGGTTTTTCGGATTCGAAGCGCTGGCGCTGGGCGGACGGTCAACACATAAACGAGGTCGAGCCCGCCCCCTACTCATCGTTCTTTACCGTCCCGCGGGCGGCCAGCGTCGCGCGGCAGGTTTTTATCTACGCGTGGCATCTCGCACGCACGCAAAGCGCCGCCACGCGCCTGCTTCTGGGCATGCCGGTGCAGTGCACCAATCTCATCAGTGCCTGCACGCTACCGCAGATTCACGAGCTCGCGGAGCGTCATCCGGAATGGCTGAAGCCTCGTTGGCCCGCTCGCGTAAAAGTCTGGCGCGAGCTCCTGCTCGCCGCCGCATCGGGCGAAGGTGTTGCTCTCGAACGCGCCCGCATGCACGGCCTGCAACTCCTCGCCGCCGATTCCCGCAACGCAACGATTCTTTCAGCGGGAGGCACCCCGTGAACTAACCCGCCTTACCGGGCAGCGCGCCTTCCCGAATGCGGGCGGATTGCACATTTCATGCGTCCCGGCAGCGCCCCAAGCAGAATTTCCCATCACTGAGTTGTATCTGTCTCCACTTTGCAGAATATCGCAGTCTGAAGGCGCTCAATTATTCTTTGGGCGGCATCGTTGTGTGTTGCCCGATTCGGGCTCGAATTGCCGCGCTGCCTCGCTGAACGGCGCATGAAGTCCGCCGTTCAGGTCTGCGTCAGGCGACTTGCGCGATGCTGTATCCGCGGACACACCAGTTCGCAGCGAAGCGGAGACTCTCATGAAACGCGTTGCAGGTATCCTGGCCATCCTTTCGGTTCTGGGCGGCTCCGCAGCCATGGCGGATCCGCATTTCGATCGGGATCACGGCCGCGATGGGGCGTCCGAGCATCGTGACGGGCAGCGGGAGGGTCGCTGGAGTCAGGGCGATCATCGGGGCCCGCCGCGCGAGGTCTATCACAATGATGATCGCTTCTATCGCGACGACCACCGCCGCATCGAGCGTGAGCGCTACGACGACCACTACGGGCGGTTCGATGATCGTTACGTGCGGCCCCAAGAACGGGCTGATTTCTGGCGCGGTGACCGCCCCCCGGCTGTTTACTACGAACGGCCCTACGGACGATATGACTTCCGACGTGGAGACCGCCTTCCTGTCGCGTACTACGGCCGGGCATACGTAATAGACGACTATCGTGATTGCGGTCTTTACGCGCCGCCTCGTGGCTACCGCTGGGTGCGAGTCGACAGTAACGCTGTGCTCGCGGCGGTCGCGACAGGGATCGTGTTGGACGCGGTGTACCACGCCTTCTAGTTGAGGTGGGTGTTGCGCTCCGATTGAATTCGCGTGTAGCGCGGTAGCGTAACACTCGGGTCGCACCGGTTTGATCGAGCTCCCAGCGGCATTTAGTCCGCTCGGATTTGAGCCGGTCACTCCGGTGCGATGCCGGAATCCATCGCCGATCGCCCACGGCCCCTCACGGCCCGGCCACCCTTATGTAAAACTATAGCCCCGCCGAACGCGCTGGGGGCTCACCACTTGCTGTCCGTTTTTGAGCGTCGACTGTCCCGCGCAGTGCTGGCGACGCGGTGCCGTGTGCCGGATGATGCTTCCGAATAATCACTGGAGCCACCGGCCATGAAGCAGGCGCTGATCGTCATCGATGTGCAGGAATCCTTTCGCAAACGGCCGTACTGGCGTGGCGATGAGCTGCCCGCATTCCTCGCCAATGTGCAGTCACTGATCGACCTCGCGCGCACGCGAGGCATTCCGATTCTCCAGGTGTTTCATCAGGAGCTTACGGACGACGCCTCCGATGCCTTCTCCCGAAGCTCCGGGCTAGTGCGGGCAATGCCGGAGCTCTCTCTTCGCGCCGACGCCGTTTTCCACAAACACGTTCACTCCGCGATGTTTGCAGAAACCGCCGACGGCATCACACTCGAGGCCTGGTTGCGCCACCGCGGCGTGGAGGAGGTCCTGGTGACTGGCATACGCACCGAACAGTGCTGTGAAACCACGACGCGGCACGCTTCAGATCTCGGATTCGGGGTGCGCTATGTCGCCGACGCAACGCTCACGTTTCCGATGCAAGCGCGTTCCGGGCGCGAATTCTCCGCCGCCGAAATCCGCGAACGGACCGAACTCGTGCTCGACGGACGATTCGCACGCATCGTGACAACTGCGGACGCTCTCGCGTGAGACCGCCGTGAGAGATGTTGTTTTCGCAGTACTGCCGAACGTAGTGCTGCTCGACCTGGCAGGTCCTTCCGACGCCTTCCGAAATGCCAACCAGAAGGTGCCGGACAGTTATCGGCTGCGCTTCGTAGCGCCAACGCGGAGCATACAGGCCGCCGGCGGACTGGAGCTCGGTGCGCTGGAACCGCTGCCCCCGACATTGCCGGACGGCGCGATGGTGGTGCTCACCGGTGTTGCCGGCGAGTCAATGAAGCTCGAGCGGCCCGAGACCAGGCAGGTGATCGAGTGGTTGGCATCGGGCGTTACGCGAAACGGGCTACTGCTGTGTGTGTGCGGCGGCAGTGTGGTGGCCGCTAAGGCAGGTCTGCTTGCCGGCCGCGAGTGTACGACGCATTTTGCTCACATCGATGAGCTGCGCAGAGTGGAGCCTCAGGCGCGAGTGCTCGACAATCGTATTTTTGTCGAAGACGGCTCAGTGTTCACCAGCGCGGGGGTGACCGCCGGTCTGGACCTCAGCCTCTACGTCATCGGGCAGCAGCTTGGGCCCCGAGTCGCCGCGGAGGTGGCGCGGGAGCTCGTCGTGTACCTACGGCGTTCTGGGAGTGACCCGGCCCTGTCCCCGTGGGTTGCACACCGCAATCACCTTCACCCCGCCGTACATCGCGTGCAGGACGCCGTTGTGCGTGACCCGACAGCCGCATGGAGTTCGCGCGACCTCTCTGGCGTCGCGTGCACGAGCTCGCGCAACTTGGCCCGACTCTTCGCGGAGCACGCGCGATGCTCGCCTCTGGACTATGTGCAACTCATACGTTTTGCCTTCGCAAAGGAGCTCGTCACTCAGAGCAGGCTCGATCTCGAGCGGGTGGCGGCCAAAGCCGGCTTCCGCTCGGCGCAGCACCTCCGCCGCGTATGGTCTCGCTGGGAGGCGCAGCCCCCGAGCGCCTTTAGAGCTCGCGAAGGCGCCCATTGACCTGACAGAGGCCGGCCCGGTCAGTGCACTTCGAGCGAATCGAGCAGATTGTGGAGGGTCTCCGGCGCCACGGGCTTGACCAGATGATGATCGATGCCCGCATCGCGTGAGCGGCGCCGGTCGTCGTCCTGGCCATACCCGGTGATCGCGATCAGGACGGCGCGCGCCGACTCCGGCAATTCGCGCAGGCGTTCGGCAATCTCATACCCGCTCATACCCGGCAATCCGATGTCGAGAAACACGGCATCGGGATGATATTTCGCGGCCGCTTCCAGCGCGGTGCGCCCGTCGTAGGCACAAACGACTTCATGACCCCACAGCTCGAGCAGCATCGACATGCTTTCGGCTGCGTCTTTGTTGTCATCGATCACCATGAGGCGGCGGCGCCTTGGCTGCTGTCCGGTCGGTTCGCAAGGCACCGCATTCATGGAAGTCTCCTGGGAGAATATGGGGAGCGTCACGACGAATTCACTGCCGCGACCGGTCCCGGCGCTGAGCGCCTTTACGGTTCCGCCGTGCAGACTGACGATTCTATGCACGAGTGCGAGGCCGATACCGAGGCCGCCATCCGCGCGGTCCAACGGGCGATGCCCCTGTGTAAATAGATCAAACACCCGGGGCAGCAGCTCGGCGGCGATGCCCACGCCATTGTCACGGATATGAATTTCCGCGTCGTCATCCGAACCGGCGATTTCTATCTCGATGTGTCCGCGGTCGGGCGTGTACTTCGCGGCATTGTTCAGAAGGTTCACGAACACCTGCGTCAGGCGGGTGGGATCGCCCCGGATCCAGGCAGGTGACTTGAGCGGTTTGATTTCGAGCGAATGGCCCTTTGTGTCGATCAGCGGACGCGCCGCCTCCACCGCGCGGTCGATGACCGTCTCGAGTTCCATCGCCTCGTTCGAGAGCCGGATCCGGCCGCTGGTGATGCGGCTTACGTCCAGCAGATCGTCAATCAGGCGCGTCAGGTGCAGCACCTGGCGTTCAATGACGTCCCGGGCCCGCAGCACGACCGGGTCGGTGAGCGCGCGCATGCGCAGGATATCCACCGACGTCCGCATTGGCGCCAGCGGATTGCGCAATTCATGCGACAACATCGCGAGAAATTCCTGGGTCCGCTGCCGCGATTCCTCGAGTTCCTCGAACTGCTTCCGCTCGGTGAGATCCCGTGTGATCTTGGCGAACCCGCGCAGTTTTCCATCGAGATCGTGAACCGCCGTGATGACGACGTTTGCCCAGAAGCGACTGCCGTCTTTGCGGACCTGCCGCCCGTTGGTTTCGAGGCTGCCGTAGGCGATCGCCGCGTCGAGCTCCTGCTGAGCGGCCCCGCGCTCCGCCGCTTCGGCGGGGTAGAAACACGAAAAGTGGCGGCCGATGATTTCGGCGGCCGTGTAGCCGATGATGCGCTCGGCGCCAAGATTCCAACTCGCGACCCGGCCTTCGGTGTCGAGCATGAAGATCGCGTATTCCTTGACGCTATCGACGAGGAGTCGAAATCGTTGTTCACTCTCCCGCAGCGTCTCTTCGTGGCGGCGCCGCTCGGTGAGATCGCGGGTGATTTTGAGGAACCCCGTGAGCCGCCCGGCGGGATTGCGCAGCGCCGTGATCACCACATCTGCCCAGAAGCGCGTGCCGTCCTTGCGAAGGCGCCAGCCTTCTTCCTCGATCCGTCCCTGGCCGGCGGCGATCTTCAATTCCTGCTCGGGCCAGTTGCGGGCAATCGCCTCGGGGAGGTAGAACCGGGAGAAGTGTTTGCCGATTATCTCTTCGGCTTTGTAGCCTTTGATGTTCTCAGCGCCGGCGTTCCAGCTCGTGATATGGCCGGCGACGTCCAGGGTGAAAACAGCGTAGTCCTTGACCCCCGCCACGATTTGTCCGAAGTGGCGCAGGATGGAGGTCTCTTCGCTCTCCTCGTCGGCTCCCTGCGGCTCGTCCAGCCTGCTGCGCTCCATTGCTACCGGGCCCCCCGAAATGGCGCGTCGTTCGGGCGCGCCGCGAGCGGGAAAAAGCCGGCTCCCACGAGCTTGCGGCGCCCGGCCGCGGAATGCGCGGCTGGCGTACGAATCGATGTCCGGCGGAGGTTGAGGGCCAAAAGGCGGCGGTCTCGCACGTTACTTGCTTTTCAGTAGACGGCTACCTCGCGGCCCGTTGCGGAATCGCGCTCGCCTCCCCACATACCTTCGGTCCTGAAGCCCATGACTCTGCAACCCCCGTTTTCAAAGCACTAACCCCGCTCTCGCGCCCTGCCCCACCAACCATACCGTGTAGCATTTCTCGTGCCGCAGGTTCGCGGCCGTTCAACTACATTACATATGTCGGGCCTCGAGGCTTGAGGCGCCCTCCTGGCGGAAGGTGGTGCAGCCGAAGCGTCAGGGCGGTCTCGCGACTGGCACGGCGCCTCGGCCCCGGCTCCGTAATGAGTGGCTACTCTCCTTTCACCGGCTATGATGAAAACGACTTCCCCGTGCCGACTTGACCGCCTGTTCTGCCGTCGGATGGGTCCTTCGAATGTCCGTACTTCCTAGAGTGAAACCCGTCATGCCGCAGCGGATACGCAGCATTCTGGTCGCCAACCGTGGCGAGATCGCCATTCGCGTCATGCGGGCCGCCACCGAGCTCGGCCTGCGCACCGTTGCGATCTATTCACAGGAGGATCGCTTCTCGTTGCACCGGACCAAGTCCGACGAGGCCTACCTGGTTGGCCGCGACAAGGGGCCGGTCGAGGCTTACCTCTTCATCGACGATATCCTGCGCATCGCTCGCGAAGCACGCGTGGACGCCATCCACCCGGGATACGGGTTCCTGTCCGAAAATCCGGAATTCGCGCGGGCCTGCGCTGCCGCGGGAATCGTCTTCATCGGCCCGACACCAGAGACGATGCGAACCCTCGGTAACAAAGTGGCGGCGCGCAACCTCGCCACGTCGGCCGGCGTGCCGACGATGCCCGCAACGCCACCGTTGCCTGCCGGTATTGATGAGTGCGCGCAGCTTGCGCGTGGCATCGGTTACCCGGTGATGCTGAAAGCGAGCTGGGGTGGGGGTGGCCGCGGCATGCGTGTGGTGGAGAGCGACGAGCAACTTGCGGAGGTCCTTCCCGTAGCCCGGCGCGAGGCGAAGGCCGCGTTCGGAAACGACGAGGTCTATCTGGAGAAGCTCGTAAGACGAGCACGGCACATCGAGGTGCAAATACTCGGCGATAGCCACGGCGAGCTCGTGCATCTTTTCGAACGCGATTGCACGGTGCAGCGGCGCAACCAGAAGGTAGTAGAGCGTGCACCCGCCGTGTTTCTCACGGATCAGCAACGCGCCGAGTTGTGTAGTGCTGCTCTCGCAATCGGCAGGGCTTCGCAATATCTAAATGCCGGCACCGTCGAGTTTCTGCAGGACGCGGAAACCGGCAAGTTCTACTTCATCGAAGTAAATCCGCGGATACAGGTCGAGCACACGGTGACGGAGTGTGCGACGGGCATCGATATCGTCAAGGCGCAGATCCGTATCGCAGGTGGCGCCCGCATTGGCACGCCGGAAAGCGGCGTGCCCGCGCAACGAGACATTCGCATCAGCGCGCACGCGCTTCAGTGCCGGATCACGACCGAAGATCCGGAAAACAACTTCATCCCCGACTACGGCAAAATCACCGCCTACCGTAGCCCGGCGGGCTTCGGCGTTCGTCTCGACGCCGGCACCGCGTATACGGGGGCGATCATTACGCGCTCGTACGATTCCCTGCTGGTCAAGGTGACGGCGTGGGCGCCCACCCCGGAAGAGACCATCGCGCGAATGCACCGCGCGCTGTGGGAATTCCGCGTACGGGGCGTCGTCACCAACCTTCGCTTTCTCGATCAGGTCATCACACATCCGCGCTTTGCCATCGGCGAATACACCACCCGATTCATTGACGACACGCCGGAGCTTTTCCGTTGGCCGCGTAAGCAGGACCGCGCGACGCGCATCCTCACGTTTGTCGGCGAGACCATCGTCAACGGAAACACAGAGACCCGGAACCGCGACCGACCGGCTAAGTTCGACCGCCCGAGGTTGCCGCAAGTCACGTTGGGAGACCCGCCGCCGGGCACCAAGCAGAAGCTCGACGAGCTCGGTCCCGAACGGTTCGCGAAGTGGATGCTGGAACAGCAACGCGTGCTCATCACCGACACGACAATGCGGGATGCGCATCAGTCGCTGCTCGCAACGCGCATGCGTACGATCGACATGACGTCCATCGCTCCCTACTACGCCACTCTGCTCCCGCAGCTGTTCTCGGTGGAATGCTGGGGCGGCGCCACATTCGACGTTGCCATGCGCTTTCTGCGCGAAGATCCCTGGAAGCGTCTTGCGTCGCTACGCGAGAGGCTGCCGAATTTGCTCCTGCAGATGTTGCTGCGTTCCGCGAACGCGGTGGGCTATGCGAACTATCCCGACAACGTCGTGCGGTTCTTCGTGGCGCGGGCTGCCGAGCGCGGTATCGACGTGTTCCGGATCTTCGACTCGCTGAATTGGGTCGAGAACATGCGCGTCTCTATCGACGCCGTCCTCGAAGCGGGGAAGCTCTGCGAGGCGGCAATCTGCTACACGGGGAATCTGAGCGATCCGCACGAGAAGAAGTACACACTAGACTACTACCTGAAGTTGGCGGGTGAGCTCAAAGCCGCGGGTACGCACGTTTTGGGGCTCAAGGACATGGGCGGACTGTGCCGGCCGCACGCGGCCTTTACGCTGGTGAAAGCGTTGAAAGAGGAAATTGGCTTGCCCGTGCATTTCCATACGCATGACACGAGCGGAATCGCGGGAGCGAGCGTGCTCGCCGCGATCGACGCGGGCGCGGATGCGGTCGATTGTGCAGTCGATGCGATGAGCGGGCTCACTTCTCAACCAAACTTCGGCTCTATTGTCGAAGCGCTGCGGCACGGTCCGCGGGATTCGGGCATTGATCCGGCTAACGTGCGCTTGCTCTCTTCTTACTGGGAACAGGTGCGCAAGCTTTACGCCGCTTTCGAGAGCGATATTCGTGCGGGTGGATCCGAGGTGTACGTGCACGGTATGCCGGGTGGCCAATACACGAACTTGCGTGAGCAGGCACGCTCTCTCGGTATCGACGCCGCGCGCTGGCCCGAAGTGGCTCAAACGTATGCCGACGTCAATTCCATGTTCGGCGACATCGTGAAGGTCACGCCAACCTCGAAAGTCGTCGGTGACATGGCGCTGATGATGGTGACCAGCGGCCTGACCAAGGAGAGGGTGCTCGATCCGCAGACAGACGTCGCGTTTCCCGAATCCGTCGTACAACTCTTTCGCGGCGACCTCGGGCAGCCTTACGGGGGTTTCCCGGAAGCGCTGCAGCGCAAAGTGCTCAAGGGCGAGAAACCGCTCACGCAGCGGCCCGGTGCCGAACTGCCGCCGACGGATTTGGCCGCCGAGCGCGCCAAGATTCAACAGAAGTTGCCGCGCCCAGTAACCGACGACGATCTCGCATCGTACCTCATGTACCCGAAGGTATGGACGGACTACGCCGCCGACCGCTCGCAGTACGGCGACGTAGCTATTTTGCCAACGCCGGTATTCTTCTATGGCATGGAGCAGGGCCAGGAAATCACGGTCGACATAGAGCGTGGTAAGACCCTGATCGTGCGCCACGCTGCAACGAGCGAGTTGAACGAAGATGGTACCCGCACGGTGTACTTCGAACTGAACGGTGAGCCACGGTCAATCCGCGTGCCCGATCGCAGCCAAGTGGCGAAACGTCCCCCACAGCGAAAGGTCGAGCCCGGCAACCCCAAGCATTTGGGCGCTCCAATGCCAGGCACGATCGCCACAGTCACAACAGCAGTCGGGCGAAAAGTGGCGCGCGGTGATGTGCTCGCTACGCTCGAATCGATGAAGATGGAAACCGCCGTGCGCGCCGAAATGGACGGCGAAGTCGCCGAGGTGCTCGCGAAGCCGGGGCTGCAGGTGGATGCGAAGGATCTGTTGGTGGTGCTTGCGTAGGTAACAACGCGCCTCGGGCCCCAGCGCTCACCTTTATCCGAAAGCCTCGCGGTGCGCCCGACGAGTTCCTAGACTCCTATCGCCGCTTTCAACCGTGCTGCCGTGAGCGGGAGATCGCGTAGACGTTTGCCGGTGGCGTCGGCGACGGCGTTGGCGAGAGCGGCGCTGGCCGGACCCTGGGACGCTTCACCGCATCCGAGGAAGGGCTGGCCGGGGCGTTCGACGATATGCACGTCGAGACTGTTGGGAACCGAACCGAAGCGGAGGATAGGGTAGGTCGACCAGTCGACGCATAGGATACGGGTGTCGTCGAAGCTGACCGCCTCGTAGAGGGTCCAACTCATCGATTGCAGGATGCCGCCCTCGATCTGGTTTCTGATGCCGTCCGGGTTTACCGCCTGCCCGGTGTCGACGGCCGCAGCGATACGCTCGACCCGGATGCGGCCGGTTTCGTGCTCGACCGCGAGTTGCATCGCGATCGCGCAGTAAGCGGCGAGGTTTTTGTAACGGGCGAAACCGAAGCCGCACCCACGGCCACTGCCCCCTTTTTGCCGTCCGCTCCAGCCGAAACGGTCGGCTGCGACTGTCACGACTTCGCGGGCGCGTGGATCATCGAGGTGCTTCAGACGAAACGCCACGGGATCCGTCTCGGCGGCCAGCGCGAGTTCGTCCATGAAGCTTTCGATAGAGAAGACATTCATGTAACCGCCGAGCGAGCGCAGGGCGGAGACGCGCAGGGGCATCGATGGTATGAAGTGGTGTACGACCTTCGCGTGGGGCAGGGCGTACAGCGGAATCGCATTTCGATCGCCGCCGCCCTCAGGCTGCGGAAGCGGTTTCGGAGCCGGAGGAGGCAAGGCGAGAGCCATGTGTTGGCCGGCGAGCAACGCGCCCGCCGGTCCGGGTCGCATCGAGTGAGTGTTGCTCCACACACCGTACTCCCAGTCGGCGATTCGGCCCGACGAGTCGAGCGAGGCGCGCGCCTTCGCGACCATCGCCGGACCGAACGGCTCCCACGCGAATTCCTGCTCGCGCATCCACTGCACGCGGATCGGCCGGCCCGGCATCTTGCTCGCGATGAGAGCCGCGTCGCCCGCGGCATCATCCGCCCCGTTGTGGCCATAGCACCCGGAACCCTGCACGTGAATGCAATGCACCCTGTCCGGCGGCAGGCTCAGCATTTCGGCAATCGCCTGCCTGTCGGGATAAACGCCTTGGGTGTGTGTCCAAACCGTCAGCGTTTCGTCCCGCAGTTGCGCAACGGCGCAGGAAGGACCGATGGACGCATGTGCCACGTAAGGGCGCGTGTAAGTGGCCTCGAGCGCCGTCGCTGCGGCGTCAGGAGGAGAGGATTCGGGCTTCTCGAAAATCCTAAACTCCTGCGAAGGCAGCCCCGAGAGCGTCGCGGCGAGCTCCGCCTGCTTTGGAAGAGTGGACTGCTCCTGCCATTTCGAGCCTGCCGCCAACGAGCGCATGGCCTTGATGGCCTGGTACTCGCGCTCGGCCACCACCGCCAGAAAGTTGCCATCCCGTACGATGCTCATGACGCCGGGCATGCGCTCGACCGCGGCGCTGTCGACAGCTGCGAGTTGCGCTCCGTAACTCGGTGGCCGCACGACTCTCGCATGCAACATCCCCGGCAGGCGCATGTCCTGTACGTAGACACTCCCGCCGGTCACTTTGCCCGGAATGTCGATGCGCGGCTGCGACCGATTCATGACTCGGAAGCTCGCCGGGTCCTTCAGCTTCGAGACAGGTTGCGCCTGCACGTGCAGCAGGGTGGGGGAGACGAGCTCGCCGTAAGAAAGACGGGCGCCGCTGGGCGCAATCACTACCCCGCTCGCAGCTTTCAGTTGCGCCGCCGGCACGTTCATGCGGCTCGCGGCTACGCCGATCAGAATCTCGCGGGCTTGCGCGGCCGCGTTGCGAAGCGCCGTGCCGCTGTCCTGCATTGAATGACTTCCGGCCGTATAGCCTTCATTCGCCGTCAACGCCGTATCCGCGGTGATGAGCGTCAAATGGTCGAGCGGCACCTCCAGCTCTTCAGCCGTGATCTGCAACAGCGCGGTCTTGATACCCTGGCCGAGCTCCGCCTTGCCGGTGAATGCCGTCACCGAGCCGTCGGCGTCGATGCGGATCCACGCGTCCAGGTAGGGAGTGTTGGTAAGACTGCCGGCCAGTTTTACCGCGGTACCGGCGGCCTTGGCCCGGCCTTTATCCTGCGACGAGGCGGCCGGGGAGATCGTAAAGCTGACGATCAGCGCGCCAGCGCCCTGCAGGACTGCCCGCCGGGAGATGTGAGCCGAAGCGGTGTCGTTGGGGAGGAG
Source organism: Gammaproteobacteria bacterium (assembly GCA_028293765.1). Taxonomy (GTDB): domain Bacteria; phylum Pseudomonadota; class Gammaproteobacteria; order Steroidobacterales; family Steroidobacteraceae; genus 13-2-20CM-66-19. The sequence continues at coordinate 4,728 of JAQGOG010000002.1, read as the reverse complement.
AGCCGTCATGTGCAGCGCCTCACGTCCGGGCCGGCGTGGCCACTTGCATCAATTGCACGGCCCGGCGCACGGCTCGCAGAATTCGCATGTGTGTCCCGCAGCGGCACAGATTCTGTTCGAGCGTCCGTCGGATCTCCTCGTCGGACACCAGCGGGTTCTTCTGAAGCAGCGCTTGCGCGCGCATCATCATTCCAGGGATGCAATAACCGCACTGCGCCGCCTGCTCTTCGATGAACGCGCGCTGCATCGGTCCGGGTTGGTCGATGGAGCCGAGACCTTCCACTGTCGTGATCTCCTTGCCCTGGAGCAGCAGGATGGGTATCACACAGGAAAAGACCGCCTCACCGTCGACGATCACGGTACAGGCCCCGCACTGCCCGAGTCCGCATCCATATTTGGCAGCGTTGAGTTGGAGGTCGTCCCTAAGCACGTAGAGCAACGGCGTATCGGGAGCGGCGTCGACCGAGTGAACCCTGCCATTGACCTTGAGTTCCATCATCGCCACTCTCCTGTTGCGCACTCTTTACCGCGCGTCGCCAATGCTCTTCCCGACATCGTTCCACAGCGGCTTACCGGCGAACCGGGCGCGCAGGTAGGTCAACAACGCCAACAGCTGTCGATCCGACAGGGTGCTCGCGAAACCCGGCATGATCGGGATCTGGACCTCACCGGTTGCGGGCAGCCCATCGAGCACTACGTGGATGAGGTTCGTGGGCTCTTCGCCACTCACGTCGATGCTGAGCGCGAGATTGATGCCGCCGAACGGCAGGGGTTGGCCGGACTCGTGACAGCTGGCACACGCAGCAGCGTAAATCGTGGCCCCCACGTCGTTGGCTAGTGCTGACTGCGGGCTCGAGCCTGCAGTGTTGCGGGAGGCGGTTGCCGTGAGACCAGCGGCGCGCTGAAGCCGTGCTGGTGTTGGATTTCCCATCACGGAGACCACGTACGCAGCAATCGCCACGAGGTCCGTTTCCGGTACGCCCGCCAGGTTCTCCACTACGGGCGCCATTGGGCCGCGCGCAACGCCGTGCAGCGCATGCCATCCGTTGCGCAGATAAAACTGCAGCGCACTCGCGTCCCAGGGCACCGGCGACTGCGACTCCGTGTTGATCGCATAGGCGTGCCAGTTTTCGCTGTCGCCACCCCCGAAGAGCCGGTTGTCTTTCTCCGCGCCTAGCCGGTTGCGCGGGGTGTGGCAGGCGCCGCAATGCGCAAGGCCCGCGGCGAGGTAGGCGCCTCGGTTCCAGGTGGAGTCATGTCCGCTGTCCGCACGATATCGACCTTCCCGAAAGAACAGCAGCTTCCACCCGGCCAGCAAGGGACGAACGTTCAACGGGAATGGGAGCTCGTTGGCGTGTGCCGGCGCCTGAATTGGCTGACGCGTCATCAGGTAAGCGTACAGCGCCTTGATGTCAGCATCGGAAATGAGCGTGAAGTGGTCATACGGGAACGCCGGGTACAGATGGCGGCCGTTGCGGTCGACGCCTTCGCGCATCGCCCGCGTGAACGCGACCTGCGACCAGCGCCCGATCCCCGTCGATGGGTCCGGAGTGATATTGGTCGAGTAGATCGTCCCGAAGGGCGTCCCTATCGGTCTCCCGCCCGCGAAAACCCGTCCCTCCCTCGCCGTGTGGCAGGCACTGCAGTCACCTAGGGCGGCCAGCTCGGCGCCGTGCCGGATCAGGGAACGATCGAAGCCGCTCGCAGCAGGAGGCTCAATAGGCTCGACGGCCGAACGCCATGCGAATGCCAGAAAGGCTGCGATCACGACCGCGAGCGCTACGATGACGCCTACGGCGATCCGGGCGGGCGTTGCTGCGAAGTTCATCGGAAGTCGTCTCTGCGGCAAGCGGTAGCAGCGCTCGTACCCGCCGCAATACCAGCATGCTACCCAGAATGGTCAGCAGAGTCAGATCGAGCCGGCCACCGCCGCCATCGCTGGCCGTAGCGCTCCCATTCCCGACCGAGGTCGGTGGCGGACGGGCCCCGGTTGGCGCGAGGTCGGCAAGGCACTGCGCGGTAGCGGCTCGCGCATCGATCTGCTTGAGACTACAGGAAGAAAACTGATTGCTGAAGTTGATGAACGGAGCCATCAGGTAAGTCTGCGCAACCGTCGCGCAAACTCCGGGTACACCGTCGTGCACCGCACTGAAGTTGTGTCCGAGCTCGTGGGCCGCGACGAGCGCGGCCATCGTCGTCGAGCCAGTGCTCTGCGACAGGCTGGCAGAGGAGTTACCGTTGCAGACGGCGCCGAGATAGGCGATGCCGATGATGTTTCCGTCGAGCTCACGGCCTGTCATGAGGTGAGTCACGCCGCTCTGGAAATGCGCGGACAGGCCGCCGCGATAACTACGAAGCTCGGCCAGCAGACCGGTCGGAACTGTCGTAGCGCTGAAAGGATCCTGCAGCCGGGGAAAAATCGTCAGCGGCGCCAGCGCAATCCTGATGCCGACCTCCGAGGACCAGATGCCATCGACGATATCCATGCGTGCGATGATGGCACCCTCGGGATCCGAGCCGATCTTATCGACGAATTGATGATCCGCTACGACCGCCACGACCAGCCGCCGCGTCGGAATCGTGGGGGCATGCACCGCGAGATCCTCGGCTATGCGTGTGAAAGCCTTGAGTGCGGTAGGTTGCTCCGACCCCGACGCGACGCTTTCGTCCGTGTCGGTTCCGCAGAATCCCGCGCCGAGCGGCATGAGGGCATCCGCCAGACGATACATGACTGGTGCTGAGCTGGAAGGATCGGTGAGCGGTTGTACGGCAACTGCTGCCAATTCACTCTCGGGATCGATCGCATACAACTCGTGGCCGTCGGAAAACAGGCCGCGCCAGCCGTTGCGAGTGTGAGTCAACCGTACCCAGGAGCCCGATTGTCCCGCGACGGTGCCGCGGTACGGCTTGATGTCCGAGCGGTTCGCTGAGACCGCATGACCGATGTCGTCATTCGGTTCGAGATCGAGATCGAAGCGCCGGCCGTAGGCATCGAAGCTCAGATGCTGCTGTCCGTCGACGTCGGCACGAGATTCGAGCGCGAGCCGCTCGTGGTAGAGAACTTTGAATGTGGGTTGCGCCTTTACCGCTGCCACGAGCGCGAAACAGGCGAGCACCGCGCCCCCTGTGTGCATCGTGCGATTTGCCATAGAACTCAGAGCGACGCCCACGATGGCCGTTTCAGACCGCGTCTTTGAGTGCGATTCCCGCATCCGCGAGCTTGTCGAGGTTCGGCCGGCCGCGCGCGGCAATGACCTTCCGGGCCGCCATCTGGTCCTTCGGGCTATTCACGCTGTCGATCGCGATGAGTTCGCCTTCACGTAGATAGCAAGCGCTGAAGCTTCGGGACGAGGGGTTGCCGCGCGTCACCACTGTGTCGTGGCCGTGGCAGATCCCGACGATGATCATCTTGAGATCGTACTGATCCGACCAGAACCACGGCACCTTGTCGTGAGCCGTGGGGGTTCCGAGAAGATTGAGCGCCGCGGTCGTCGCCTGCTCGAACGCGTTGTCGACCGACTCCAGCCGCAGGCGGCGGCCGTAATGCCGATTCGGATGATGCGTGCAGTCCCCAGCGGCGTAGATTAGCGGATCCGAGGTCCTGCAATGCTCATCGACGCTTATGCCGTTCGAGCATTCGATTCCGGCGGCGACCGCCAGTTCATCGACGGGCAGCACGCCCACGCCTACGATCACCACGTCGGCCGGATGCTCCGCGCCGTCCTCCGTGAGCACCGCGCGGATGCGACCGGACTGAGAGTCCCCCGTGAGGGCGCGAACCCGCGAATTGCAAATGATCCGCACACCGTGCCGGGCGTGTTCTCTCTCGTAGAACGAGGAGACTTCCGAGCACGTGACCCGATTCATGACGCGCTCGGCCATCTCGAGCACCGTCACATCCATGCCGAGCTCGCGCGCTGTCGCGGCGACCTCCAACCCAATATATCCGCCCCCGACTATCACCAGACGTCGCCCGGGCCCAAAGTCCGCCCGGATCCGCTCGACATCTGCGATGGTGCGTAAGAAATGCACCCCGGCCAGGTCGGCGCCGGGTGCAACGAGTTTGCGCGGCCGGCTGCCGGTGGCCAGCAGCAACGCGTCATACGCCAGCGTCGATCCGTCGTCGAGGCGAAGGCGCTGCTCGCGCCTCGAGATTTCGTCCGCGCGTCGACCGAGATGCGTCTCCACCGAGTGGTCCGCGTAGAACTGCGCCGGGCGGATCATCAGCCGGTCGCGCTCCAGCGAACCTGCAAGGTACTTCTTGGACAGAGGCGGGCGTTGGTAGGGCAGCCACGGCTCGTCGCCGACCACAGCTAGCTTCCCCGTGAACCCTTTGCGGCGTAGTGTATCGACGGCCTGGACCGCCGCCTGGCCGGCCCCCACGATGACAATTTTTTCGAACATCGGCGCGAAGGATAGCCTATGAGCGGGGGTTTTCACCGCACCACGGGTGAGCAAGCGGCGCGACGGGCCGCGCCAGAATGGTGCAAAAGCGTCTTACATGTCGCAGAACATCGCCGCAACTCAGGGATTTACGCCCCTTCCATAACGTGGCATGAAAGCTGCAAAATCCTATCCTGCCGCGAATCCTCGTAACATCTTTCTATAAATAACGCATCGAAAATCCGACGGAGAGCTCGCACATGAAACTGGTCACAGCGATCATTAAACCGTTCAAGCTCGACGACGTGCGCGCCGCGCTATCCGACATCGGCGTTTCGGGCATGA
>JAQGOG010000155.1 GCA_028293765.1 Gammaproteobacteria bacterium | reverse complement strand
CCGCGGCGGGGGTGATCGTCGAGGACAAGCCTGGCGGCAAGTCGACCTGGCGACGGGCGTAGCCGTTCCGTTCAGCGCATCGACCTCGAGCCGCGAACGGCGCAGTTGGGCCCAACGTTGGTTGCTTCGCCGTGGCCGCAACAGGTGAGGAGGCAGGTGCCCCGCGCCGCCGGCGCTCGAGCCTCGCGTCGTAGACTGCCAACCTATTGAACTATAGGGAGTTATTCACGGCAAAATACAGGCGTGACCGGGTGATGCAATTGACAATCATTCTTATTAGCGTTTAGAATCAGCCTCATTGCAGAGCCGACCGGCGGCTTTCGTATCCAGGGGCCGACATGTACGTATGCGTCTGCCATGCAGTTAGCGATCGTGAGATCCGCGAAGCGGTCGATCATGGCGCCTGCTCTCTTTTCGAGGTGCAATGTCAGTTGCCCGTCGGCAGCTGCTGCGGCCGCTGTGAAGATACCGCGCGGCAAGTCGTCGCCGAACACCTGCTGACCCGCACGCAACGCAACGCCGCGTAAGAAACCACGGCGGGAAGCATCCGAACACCTTGCTGCCTATCAATCTCAAAGGGCGCTTCGCGCCGTTCACCCCCGCATACAAGGCGAATACGACCTTGGAGTGAAGCACAATCTCGGCAGATACGAAATCGGCGCGCGCGGGGCCGCATCATTCATTGGCCGTTCCTACTGGGATCCGCAGAACTCCGCGGAACAGCGCGCGTATCACCTCGTGAACCTGGCCGCATGGGTCGAGCACGATTTCTGGAAGGTCTCGGCAAGTGTCACCAACCTCACGCAGACGATGTACAACACCATCTACTGGCCGTCGTATGACGTAGACGCCCCGTTCAACATTGCGCGCATCAACGGGCCGCGCGAGTTCATAGTAAGCGGCTCGGTGCGCTTCTAGGGCTTCTGTGGGGTTCCTTCCCAGCGAGGCACCACTCCGGCGTCGAGCCCAAACAGGTCGAGCACGCGTCCGACTGTGTGGTCGATGACATCCTGCAGAGATTGCGGCCGCGTGTAAAACGCCGGAACTGGCGGTGCGATGATGCCGCCGTACTCGGTGACCGCGAGCATTGATCTCAGGTGCCCCGCGTGAAGCGGGCTCTCACGGACCATCAGGACCAGCCGCCGCCGTTCTTTCAGGCATACATCGGCCGCCCGTGTCAGCAGGTTAGTCGTGGTGCCGGCGGCGATCTGTGCGACCGTGTTCATCGAACAGGGCGCCACGATCATCCCAAGCGTCGCAAACGAGCCAGACGAGATGGCCGCGCCGACATCCTTGACCGGGTAGGTCACGGTGGCAAGGTCGCGTAATGCTCCGGCCCGCCCGGCAAGCTCATATGCGGCAGTCTGCTCGCCGGCCCGAGTCACGACCAGGTGCGTCTCGATCTCCAGCTCCCGCAGCAGCTCGAGAAGCCGAAGTGCATAGATGACGCCGGTCGCGCCGGAAACGCCGACAATGATCCCCGGTCGGGCAGGCGGCGCTCGTCCGGCCGAGCCGCTCACTTCATCGGTCATTCATCACCATCGGCACCGCCCCGTCGTTGCCTCAGCATAAACAACCCCCAGCCAGCCGCCATCACCACGGCTGTCACCGCAAGCATCCCCGGGGTTGACCATGCCGCCGCGAGCAGCAACGCGAAGGACACTATGATCAGGAGCCGAGCCGAGGCCATCGCTATCCCGCGCGACAATACTGCCGGCTGCCCCCTCGAGGTGACCGCGAGCAGCGCGAACGCCAAGAACATCTGTTGCGCCAGGAAAGCTACGACGAAAATTGTCGCGTACTGAGTGACCGAGGCGCCGGCTGCAATCGAGACCACCGTCACGGCTCCGATCGCAATGATCGCCGCCTGCGGTTGACCGCCTGGACCGCCCGATCGTGCAAGCAGGGAGGGCAGGAAACCGGCGCGCGCCATCGCAGCCAGATTTCGCGAGTAGCCCAGCAGGATCGCGTTGATCGCAGTCACCGCGCCGCCGAGGATGCCCAGTCTGACGACTGCGACCAACCAGTCAGGGGCGACAGGCTCAATGAGCGTGAGGGCCGGCGCCGCAAGCGCCGGCAGCTGTTGCCAGGGCAGGCCGCCGACCAGCAGCAACGGAACGGCGATGTACATCGCGAACACCAAAACGAAGGCAATGGCGATGGCCATCGGTATGTTCCGTCTCGGATGGCGCACCTCCCCACCGATCTCCAGCAGGACTGAAAACCCTCCGAAGGAGAAGTATGCGGGAACGACTGCGGCCAGAACCGCAAGCACACCGTGCGGAGCGAAGGGAGACAAACGTGCCGCCGTGAAAGGAATCCATGCCGTCGCAAAGAACAATCCCTTCGCGCAAAGGAGAGCGGCCGTGAGGAACGCCTGTGACCAGATCGCCGTGCGCAGTCCAACGAGGTTCAGGCCGACGAACAACGTGATGAATCCGATCGCGGTGATTTGCGGTGCAATCCCCGGCAGCAGCGCGGCCAGATAGTTCGCCAGTCCCAGGGCGACGGCTGCCATCCCGATCGCAACGGCGATCACCATCGTCCACATGATCAGGAAGCCCGGGAGCGGGCCGACGTTCTGGGCCACGATGACGAAGCTGCCGCCGTTGACCGGTAGCCGGCAGCCCAGCTCGGCAGTCACGAGGCACAACAGCAGCGCGATGAGGCAGGCGATTGCATAGGACATCACGACCGCAGGACCCGCGACGCCCGCGAGTTGCGCCGGTAACACGAAGATCGATGTACCGATCACAAAACCGACCACGGTCGCAGTCGCGCCAACGATCCCGATCTTCTTCTCGTGCATGCCACCCCCGGTACCGCGAACTGTATGCCGCTCAAGCTCCTGGATCACCTGGTACGTATTGCGTCCAGCGCGCAGTATGCGGTATACAGAGTACATGATGCAGTACATGCAGTCCAGAGAACGTGCGATGCAACGCGCGCAGCGGGGGAGAGCCATGGGTTTAGCAATTCGCTGGTTGAGCGTCGGAGCGATCGGTTGTGTGAGCGCGCCGCTCGTGGGGGCGCAGCAGGCGCCTGATATGCAGGAGATCGTTGTTACCGCGACGAAGCGCGAGTCGGTGCTGAAGGATACTTCTGAATCGCTTTCCGTGCTGTCGAGCGAGCGCCTCGCCGACACCGGCGCAACCGACTTCGAGAGCTATGTCAGATTCGTTCCCGGACTGGCACAGTCCAGCGATCTCGGGCCGGGCAACAAGCGCTATTCCCTGCGCGGCATCAGTTCCGGCGGCGAGCCCCTCGTGGGCGTGTATTACGACGAGATTCCGGCCCTGGGAAGTCCGGGCGAGTCGCTCGACGCCGGCGGGTCACAACCGGATATCAAGCTGTGGGACGTCGAGCGCATCGAGGTATTGCGCGGCCCACAGGGCACGCTTTACGGCAGCGGATCGATGGGCGGCACCATTCGCGTGATCAGCGCGCGCCCCGACGCGAAAGCCTTCAGTGCGACAGCCGAAGGCTCATGGACGTCGCCCGAGGGTGGCTCTAACGGATATTCGGCGAAGGCCATGATCAATGCCCCGCTGATTACCGATCAGCTCGCGGTCCGTCTGACGGGCTATAAGTTCGATGAAGCGGGTTGGATCGACGAGGTGTTCCTTGGTGCGCATGACGTGAATAGCACGCATACGGACGGAGGAAGGCTCGGTGTACGCTGGACGCCGAATGAGCGCCTCAGCTTCACCTCGACGACCTATCTGCAGAATGCGACTTCGGGTGGTACGTCCGAGGCATTCGAGGGCTACACGAGCGGTGACGAGCTCCGGGCCGGCAATCTCGTGCGGCAGCCGTTCGAGGATCGATTGCGAATGACCAATTTCGTGACCGAGTATCGCGGTGACCACGCGGACATCCTTTATTCGTTTGCTTATCAGGACCGAAAGGTAACGCGTTCCATCGACCAGACTCGATTCGCGATCTTCGGTCTTGCCGGAGTTCCACCGGCAGTGTGCCCCGACAGCGCGCTGGCCGATGGAAGTTGCTATGCGATGGTCAATTCCGGGCCGTTCGGCACAGTGGTCCCGCTCGTATCCTATGGAGTGGAAACCAACGTGGCTCGCACCCACGAATTGCGTGCGACTTCCGCAGGCAGCGGCCCAATCCACTGGACGGGCGGACTCTATTACGAGTCTCGCGATACGTCCCGCGACGGACAGGTGGCGGTCACGGACGCCAACGGCTATTTGGCGTTCCTGCCAGACGGAACCGCTGAGAAACGCGTGTACAGTCGAGCTAACAGCGGGAAGAGGCAGCAGAAGGCCGCCTTCGGGGAGATTGACTACGAGCTCGCCCCGGGGTGGACGGCAACGGGTGGAATTCGCTGGGCCCAGAGCAATCAGACCCAGCGCCAGAGGATCATCCAGAACTTCGGTCCCGGCCCGGTCGGTCCGCAGCCCGAGCAGAGCGCGAGCTCTGACAACACGGTCGGCCGGATAAAGCTGGGATGGCAGGCGTCGAAGCAGCTCTTACTGTACGGGCTCGTGTCGCAGGGATTCCGGCCAGGTGGCCCCAATCAGCCGGTCGGATTCAACGCGTCTGCACCCGATTTCCGGTCGGATAAGCTCTTGAATTCCGAGCTCGGCGGCAAGTGGCAGTCGCAGGACGGACGATTGTACGTCGAAGCCGATGCGTTCCGCATTGACTGGTCCAACATGCAGTTTGTCACGACAGACTCGACCGGGGCGTTCACGCTAATTGGCAACGCGGGAGACGCTGTATCGAGCGGCGCGGAAGCTCGTGTGTCTGCCCGCGTGGCGGAAGGTTGGACCGTGGATGTGGCCAGTGCGTACAACCGGGCGCGCTTCACCGGGCCGCAGCCCGTGCAGGGTCTCCTGGTAAACCAGACGGAATCTGGCGATCGATTGCCGGGCGTCCCGGACTGGACGGGCGTCGTCAGCCTCGATCATGCGCAGCCGTGGAGCACGTGGACGGTCCAGGAAGGCATCGACTGGTCCTATACCGGCGACCGCGTGATCGGGTTCCGGCCAGAGGCTGGAAACTTCCGGTCGCTGCCTGCCATCAGTTCCTTCAACGCGCGGATCGGGCTCACGAATGAGAAGTATGCTGTCTGGTTACGCGGCTATAACCTCAGCAACAATCTCGATCCGGTTACTGGGCGCATCGAGCTCAACACGCCTTTCCGCTACTCGACCCTTCGCCCGAGAACCCTCGAGCTGTCCCTCCAGGTACGTTTCTGATGACATCCATTGCGAATCCGGCACACGTAATCCAGCAGACGCCTTCGGCTAGAGTTTTCGTCCGCAACCCATGGACGGGGTTGATTGATCACGAGTTCACGGCGGCGGACGCGACTGTCGTACAAAGCCAGGTCAGTCACCTGCGCGTCGCGCAGCGTCGCTGGCACCGCGAGGGACTCGAGTTTCGGATCGACGCACTGACGCGATGGATCGAAGCTCTCGCAAGACATCGGGATGCCATTGTCTCGGCGCTTCTGGCTGATACGGGTCGTTTAATGCTGTCACGGGACGAGGTGGACGGGCTCTGTGGCTATACGCGGGCACGTCTCGAGCAAGCACGATCACTGCCATTCGAGAAATCCGGCAGGTCTGCAGGCTCGCCGCGAGTCCGCTTTCTGCAGCGTCTTGTGCCGTATGGGGTGGTCGGGATCATATCGCCGTGGAACTACCCGCTTATCCTGTCATTCCTTGACGCCGTGCCCGCTCTTCTCGCTGGTGCGGCTGTCATGATCAAGCCGAGCGAGATCACGCCGCGTTTCGTCACTCCCGTGCGTGAATCCCTGAATGAGGTGCCCGCTCTCGCTGATGTAGTCGGCCTGGTGTGCGGTTCCGGCCCAACCGGCGAGGCGGTCGTCGATGCCACCGATGCCGTCGTGTTCACCGGCAGCGTCCGCAACGGTCGCCGAGTCGCGGAGCGTGCTGCCCGGCAACTCAAGCCGGCATTCCTCGAGCTCGGCGGCAAGGACCCGGCGATCGTCTTGCCGTCGGCCGACCTGGAGGCTGCCAGCCACTCGATCTTGCGAGGGGCGCTTGTGAACGCCGGCCAGGCGTGTTTTGCGACCGAGCGTGTGTACGCGCATTCGAGCGTGTTTCGTCCGTTGGTGGAGCGCCTCACGACTCTGGCACGCGCGCTGGATATCAACTTTCCGGACCCTGCCCGCGGCCAAATCGGTCCCATCATTTCAGCTGCGCAGGTCGACACCATCAGAGCGCATCTCGATGACGCGCGGCAGCGTGGTGCCACTTTCGTGACTGGCGGAGAGCTCGAGACTCACGGCGGCGTCTGGCTGCGTCCAACGATCGTCGTCGGCGTCACGCACGAGATGCTGCTGATGCGGGAAGAAAGCTTCGCGCCAATCGTTCCTGTGATGTCCGTCGACAGCGTCGAACAGGCTGTTCAACTCGCCAACGATTCGACTTACGGATTGAGCGCGTCGGTTTACGGTAGCCCCGCAGAAGCGGAACGTGTTGGCGCGGAGCTCGAGGCCGGCGGCATCTACGTGAACGACAATGATCTGGTAGGCGAGGTCGGCATGGCCGCCGAGAAGATGTCCTTTAAGAGCTCGGGCCTCGGCGGGTCCCGATACGGCCCGGAAGGCATCCTGCGTTTCGGGCACAAGCAGTCGATCGTCACTATCGAGGATCGCGCGCCGGGACTGGATCTATTCAGAGGCTGAGCGCGCGTGTTGCTGAGGACGCGCGGCGCGAGCATCTCACGATTCTTCTTTCGGCACGGGCTCGAACGCCTTGATCGCCAGTCTCAACAGGCTTTCAACGGTCGCACGCGCGCTCTTCGCATCCCGCGCCCCTATGGCTTGGACGAGTCGCTTGTGATGATTGGTGGTGGCGCGACGGTTTTCCTCCACCTCGAGCGAGGCGATTCGGAACGCCTGCACCCGATCGTTGAACAGCTCGGCGACTTCCTTGAGGTAAGGGTTGTGTCCCGAGTCAAAGAATGCGCTCCGGAACGCATTGTTTGCCGCGACGAACTCGGAGGATGTTCCGGCAGCCGCCCCGCGTTCCGCTTCGGCTGCCGAACGCAGCGCGACGAGATCTGTGGGTCCGGCCTTTGCCGCCGCATCGGCCGCGATCGTGGTCTCGATCACGATCCGCACCGCCATCAGTTGTTCGAACGCCTCCGTGCTCAACCTGGGCAACCGATAACCGCGGTCGGATTCCTCCAACAATCCATTGCCGACCAGCTGGACGAGCGCTTCCCGTACCGGAGTTCGCGATGTATCCAACGCTTTCGCAATCGCCAGCTCGTTGAACGTGGAGGACATCGAATAGCGACCGAGACGCAGGTCCCGCCTCAGCAGGTCATAGATCTGATCGCTGAGCCGCGGCTTGCGAACGATCTCTTTACTGCGGTCCTTCAATGCATCGGACGACATACGGGGCTCCTCCTGTCACAACTCGCGCATCTGGCGCGATCTACTGTGCTCAGTATACTGCACACAGAATCTGCCGGCGCGGTTTTGCCGGCATCAAGAGGCGCTGTTGGCCGGGCCGCAACGATGTACGAGGAGACTTGATGCGCGATTTTCTAAACTCGCTCGCCGCGGCCGGCGAGCTTCTGGTCGTCGATCGCGAGGTTGATCCACGCTTCGAGCTGGCGGCGATGACACGCCGGTTCCAGGACACGACCGACCACGGCGTCGTATTCACTCGCGTGCGCGGCACTAAGATCCCAGTCGCCACTAACCTCTACACGACGCGCCGTCGCCTCAACCAGTTGCTGGGCGCGCCGGCCGACGGATTCTGCGCGCGTTGGATCCAGCTGCTCGAGGAAGCGGGACGTTGGCGCCAAGCGGCGACGGCGCAGGAACGCAGGCCTGAGGATCTCATCACCGGCGCGTTGCACGAGCTGCCCGCTATCACGTACCACGCAAAGGACGGAGGCCCTTACTTCACTTCTGCAATCTACCTCGCACGTGATCCTCAGACGGGCGTCCCGAATCTCTCCTTCCATCGCTCGATGATCATTAACGATGGGGAGCTTCGCGTTCGACTCGGTACGACGCACGATCTCGCGAAGTATCAGCGGCAGGCGGAAGAGCAGGGCCGCCCACTTGAAGCGGCGCTTCTCATAGGCGTCGGTCCCGAGATATTCCTGGCTGCGGCCGCATCGCTTCCGACCGACTGGGACGAACTGGCGCTCGCTGCGGCCGTTCGTGGTTCGCCCGTACCGACGTACGCCGCTCGCACGGTCGATCTCGAAATTCCTGCGTCAGCGCAGTGTGTCATCGAAGGTCGCTTCTTACCGAAGGAGCGCCGCACGGAAGGACCGTTCGGGGAGTTTCTCGGCTATTACGTGCCCGCCGGCGATAATCACGTGTTCGAGATTACCGATTGCTATTGGCGCAGCGATGCCATCGCTCACAGCATCCTCTGCGGCTCACGCGAGGACTTATGCGTGCTGGAAGCGGTTTACGGTGCGAAGACATACCGCCACCTGAAGGATCGCGTACCGGGAATCATCGACGTGAGCTGCGCGCCGGCTTTCATGAACACGACGATCAAGATGCGGCCGCAGTACGAAGGCCACGCGCGGCAGGCCATTCTTGCGGCATTCAGCGCCGACCTCGATTACAACCGTGCGGTGTTCGCGGTGGACGAGGATGTCGACATTACTGACATGAATGAAGTGATGTGGGCGTTCCTGACGCGCGGGCGCGTCGACACGCGGACCATGGTTCTGCACGATATCCCAGGCTTTTACCGGGATCCCCACAAGGACTTCTGGGGCCGTATCGGAATCGATGCCACGAAGCCGTTCGGGCGCGAAGCCGAGTTCGAACGCAAGACCGTGCCAGGCGTGGACGGGGTAGATATGACCTCGGGCGTAAGACGCGCCGATCCGGACCTGGTGGCTCGCCTGCGCTGCGGCGAATGACGGCCCCTACCGCCATGGTAGTCGGAGCGGGGATTGCGGGACTTACCGCTGCTTACCGCCTGGCACAACGTGGGTTCGTAGTACGAGTGCTGGAGGCAGCGGAAGCCCCGGGTGGTCGAATGACCGAGCGCCGGTCTGGCTCGATCGTCTTCCGAACGGGGGCTCGCCTCATTTACCCTTTTCCCGGTGAGTTGTCGTCGCTGATCGACGAGCTCGGACTGCGCGCCCGTGTCCGACCCGCGCCGCACGTCTCCCTGCGCTGCGCCGACGGTCGGGAAGAGTTCGATCTATCGCTCAGCGTGGGCCCGCACTTGCTGCTTACCGGAGCTCTGCCGGTGGCAGAGCGGCTACGCATGCTTCGACTATTGCCATCTCTCGCCCACGCACGGCTGCGAGTGGATCCGGACCAGTTGGCCACGGCGGTTCAATTCGACTCCAGGTCGATGGCCGCGGAGTTGTCCGCGCATGTTGGTCCGGAGTTCTGCTACCGCTGGGTCGAGCCGCTGTTTCGCGGGGCGCGCAATTGGAATGCAGAGGATGTATCACCGGCTTTTCTGTTCGCCACGTCTGCCCATACACTCGGTGCCGGCCCGCCGCTGACTTTCGCGGGGGGAATCGGCGAGCTGACAAGCGAGCTTGCGAAAAGAGTCAGAGTCGAGTGTCGGACGCGTGTACTGTCCGTCATCGAAAAAAGGACTACGTGCAGCGTACACGTCGAATCCCACACTGGTCACCGGGAGACGTTGCATTCGGACTACGTCGTCTGCGCGACAGAGGGCACTCAGCCGGCCACGCTCATCGCCGCACCCCCGGCCGCCGCCCGGAGCTTCTTCGCAGGCGTGCGTTACAACTCGCTGGGTGCGATTCACTATAGTTTGAGACAAGACGTGGTAGCGCTGCTGAAGGTCTTTACGCGGCGATCCGGTCGGCTTCTCGGCCTGTTCGAGCAAGTCCCGGCCGCATCGGCGTCGTCCGGCCGGCCGGGCCTGTACGTCCAGGCAGGTCCGGAAAGCACCGAAGCGATCCGCGCGGATCCTGAGCGCCGCATCGAGCCCGTTCTGCAAAACGATCTGCTCGCACTGTTTCCCTCACTCGAAGATCAGGTCACGGAACGAGTCGAGCAGTGGATCGAGCACATGCTCCCGGTTCCCTATCCCGGATACGCGCGTACCGTCCGGGAATTCGAGAAGTTCATGCGGGACTCGCCGCAACGCGTCCATTACTGCGGCGACTACCTGGGCCAAGCCCTGGTCACAGGCGCTTGCGCCACCGGCGCGCGCGTAGCTCAGCGACTCGCTGATCAGATTGCCCGTCAGCGAGGATCGAACACGTCTCCCTCATCGCGCTGAAGCGATTTTGAATGCCCTCAAACACGCGAAGGCGCGCCCGATCGAACTAAATCCGCCTGGACAGAGTCAAGAGGCTTCCCGCGCCTCCCCGGCGGACATTTGTACATAATGTTGATTATCCGTCTGTGGCCAGGGCTGGACGATTGGCAGGAAACGCAGAACGGGAACGGTGTTCCAGGGGGGTGTTCCAGGGGCCCTCTATCCACGTCGACTGCCAGTCGTTCATGTTCTGGTCCTCCCCGGAGGGCCTCACAATAGCCCACCCAAAAAGGCGAACAGCAACGTCTCGAGGCGCTTAGGAAAAATCGACCAGAACGCTGAAATTACCGAGAAATCCTACCGGACCTTTTGGGACCAAAATCAAGAGGACCCCTATGCCGGCCGCTGGTATGCCGGCCACCGGTACGCCGGCCGCCGGCATGCCGGCCACTCGTGTTGCGTGCTCCACCGCGTTCGCCCAAGATCGCGGCTGAAAGAATAAATTGAATTGGAGCGGCGCGAATGAAGGGCGATCCCAAGATCCTGCGGCACCTGAATGTCGTGCTGAAGAACGAGCTCACGGCAATCAACCAATACTTCCTGCATGCGCGCATGTTCGGCCACTGGGGTCTGGATCGCCTGGAGGAGCACGAGAAGGACGAATCGATCGACGAGATGAAGCATGCCGATCGCCTGATCAAACGCATCCTGTTTCTCGACGGATTGCCCAACCTCCAGGATCTGAGCAAGCTCCTCATAGGGGAAAACGTGCAAGAGTGTCTCGAGTGCGATCTGAAGCTCGAGATGACCGCGCACGTGGAGTTGAAGGTGGCCATCGTCGACAGCGAGGCGGCCGGCGATTTCGTCTCGCGTGAGCTCTTCGTGTCGATCCTCGAATCCGAGGAGGAGCACATCGATTTCCTCGAGACCCAACTCGATCTCATCAAACGCGTCGGTCTCGAGAACTATTGCCAGTCACAGATGGCCACGGGTGAAGCATAAATAACGGCGCGGCGGGTCCGTGCAGATCGTCGATCTGGTCCAATGGCCCGCGATGGTCGTTACCGTGGCGGCATCGTGGTATGTCGCCTCGTCCGTAAAGGCCAGACGTAACATCGGCTTCTGGTTGTTCATCGTCAGCAACGTACTGTGGGTGGTGTGGGGCGTGCATGCGCACGCCTACGCCCTGATTGCGTTGCAAGTCTGTCTCGCGATCATGAACGTGCGCGGCGCCAGGAAGAGCGAGCCGGGGCGATCGTAATCGCGTTGTAGCATCTGCCTGCGCCACGGGGAGGATCGTCGCCTCCACAGCGTCTATTTGTGCATCGCGAGCGCGATGTGCCGCCGATTAAACATTTCTTCATCTTACGCCGGCGGGTTGCCTCAGCGCTCAGTGTCGCGGTGCGGTCGCATAGGGCGCGAATGCGCAACCATTGAGACCCGACTCACAATTCAAACTCCAGCCACTTTGCATAACATCGAACAGGGAGCACTCTCGCGTGTGTTTGCGGCAGGTAGTGCCGCACGACATTGAACAACAAAGTGAGCCACCGGCAATTCCGCCAGACCCCGGTGATGACTTCACGGCGGAGAGGCCCGCGATGACGACTCACGCTGTGCTGGGAATACCCAGCCGCAGGCGACCGCTTCAACACTGGAGAAACTCCGGTGCCCGCGCGCTATCGCTATCCGCGCTGGCATCGCTGGTCCTGTCGACATTCACTGGCCAGACCCAAGCCGATACGGACGCACCGTCTACAGGCGAGTTGAAGCAGTTGTCCGTCGAACAGCTGATGAGCATCCAGGTGACGTCGGTGGCGCGACACCCGGAGAAACTGTTGCGGGCGGCAGCAGCGATTCAGGTCATTACCCAGGAGGAGATCCGCCGTTCGGGCGCATCCAGCATCCCGGAAGCACTGCGGCTTGCGGATAACCTGGAGGTCGCGCAGAAGAACTCTCACGATTGGGCGATCACCGCGCGAGGTTTCAACACCGCCCTTGGCAATAAGCTTCTCGTCATGATCGACGGGCGCACCGTGTATACGCCGCTGTACTCGGGCGTGTTCTGGGACGTGCAGGACTACCTGCTCGAGGACATCGACCGGATCGAAGTCATCAGCGGTCCCGGCGGTACCCTGTGGGGTGCGAACGCCGTCAACGGCGTGATCAATATCATCACCAGAAGCGCGGCCGACAGCCAGGGCCTTTACGCGGAGGCCGGCGGAGGCTCGCAGCTCGAGGAGTTCGGCGGCGCACGT
Organism: Gammaproteobacteria bacterium; assembly: GCA_028293765.1. Lineage (GTDB taxonomy): Bacteria > Pseudomonadota > Gammaproteobacteria > Steroidobacterales > Steroidobacteraceae > 13-2-20CM-66-19. The sequence goes on along the minus strand of JAQGOG010000155.1, from coordinate 40,331 downwards.
TACGGCGGCGCGCTCGCCCCGGGCGTCAACTTCCGCGTTTACGGGAAATATCTCAACCGCGATGACGAAGTGTTCGAGAATGGCAGCCCGGCAACCGATGGGTGGCATCACGCCCAGGGCGGATTTCGCATCGATTCGCAGTCGTCGCCGCAGAACACTCTCAGCCTGCACGGCGACTTCTACGCCGGCCATGAAGGCATGAACACCGGAGGCGCGATAGAGAACTCCGGCGGCAACATTGTCGGGCACTGGACGCACGTGTTTTCGGACCGGTCCGACATGAGCCTGCAGACCTATTACGACCGTACCCATCTGCTCGATCCGGTTCCCATGTTCCTGTTGGGTACCACACCCCTCGTACCCGCCGGCAACCTGCGGGACGACCTTACTACCTACGACATCGACTTCCAGCACCGCTTCGCCCTCGGTGGGCGCAACCGTGTGGTGTGGGGCCTCGGCTATCGCTTCACGCACGACGTGGTCGAGAACGCGCCCGGGCTGGGATTCTCCCCCGACGTTCTGAATCAAGACCTCTTCAGTGCGTTCCTGCAGGACGAGATCCTGCTCGGCAGCGATTGGTCCGTCACTCTGGGCTCCAAGCTCGAGCACAACGACTACACCGGGTTCGAGGTAGAGCCCAATGCGCGCGTGGAATGGAGTCTCGCACCGCACCAGGCGCTCTGGTCCGCGATTTCGCGTGCCGCGCGGACTCCGTCGCGAATCGATCGCGACTTCTCCGAGCCGGCACGGCCGTTCCCGCTGGTGATACTGGCGGGAAGCGGCACTTTCGGCTCCGAATATGTGACCGCGTACGAGCTGGGTTATCGCGGCGAGGTCGCCTCGGACTTTACCGGCTCGATCTCGGCCTTTTACAACGTCTACCACGACGTGCGCAGCACGAGCTCTACGCCCAACACCATTCTGCCGCTGTTCTTCGCGAACAACGTCGAAGGCGACACTTACGGGCTGGAGCTCAGTGGCAACTATCAGGTTTTCGACGGCTGGTCACTGCACGCAGGCTACGATCTTCTCAAAGAGAACCTGCGCGTGCAGCCGGGCCAATTCGACTTCAGCAACGCTCGCAATGAAACCGCCGATCCGCAACAACAGGTCTCGCTGCGTTCCTCGATGAATCTGCCGGCGCGCGTGGAGCTCGATACCACGCTGCGCTGGGTCGACCTGCTGAAAACCAACAACGGACCGGCGCTCGGCACCGTACCCAGCTACCTTGAAATGGACACCCGTCTGGCGTGGCACGCCGCGAAGGGACTCGAATTGTCCGTGGTCGGGCAGAATCTACTGCACGACCACCACGCGGAATATGGCTTTCCGGGCCCGACGCGCGTGGCGATCGAACGTAACGTGTACGGAAAGATCGCATGGCAATATTGAGCGCGCGCGCCTGCCCGTCGCGTCTGTGGCTCGCAGTGGCGGTGTTCGCGGCCACGGCCTCCTGGGCGACGGCGGCGCCGTCGGAGTATCAGGTCAAGGCCGTCTTCCTTTTCAACTTCACGCAGTTCGTCGACTGGCCCCCCGAGGCCTTCCCGGGCCCGGACACTCCGTTCGTCATCGGTGTGCTCGGCACGGATCCGTTCGGTTCTCAGCTGGATGAAGTCGTGCATGGCGAGACCGTCAACAGGCGCCCCCTGGTAATCGAGCGCTACCGCAGCGTGACTGAGATCCACAATTGCAACATCCTGTTCATCGGGAGTACTGAAGTAGGACATCTGGAGGAGATTCTGGCGGCGCTCAAAGGCCGCAGCATTCTGACGGTGAGCGACTCCGACTCAGCGGGGCAACGCGGGGTCATGATCCGGCTCGTGACCGAGAGCAACCGGATCCGCTTGCGGATCGACGTCGGCGCGGCGAAGGCCGGCAATCTGACGATCAGCTCCAAGTTGCTGCGACCCGCCGAGATCGTCGGCGGCGGGGAGGACTAAGCGATGCCGAAGCGTTCCAGACCGATCCGGCAGACTCTCATTGCCGTGATCCTGCTGACGAGCGGCGCCGTGATGCTCACGACCTCGGCGGCCTTCTTCGCCTATGACTTTGTAACTTATCGGCAGCAGACGCTGCGCAATCTCGCGACTCTCGGGGAAGCCATCGCCGCAAACAGCACGGCGGCGTTGGCCTTCCAAAATCCGGACGATGCCCGCGAAGTCCTCTCGGCCTTCAAGGCCGAACGCCATGTCGTCGCTGCCGCTCTGTATACGCGTACCGGTGAGCTGTTTGCGTCATATCCCGCGGCGGGAGCGACGGAGACTTCCGCCTTGACGCTGCGCGACGGCTATCGCTTCGAGCAGGGCTACCTGATCGGGGTACAGCCGGTCGTGCAGGGCGGCCACCGCATGGGAGTTCTGTACCTGAAGTCGGACCCGGGTGCCATTTACGAGCGGTTTCGAAGTTTTGGCCTGATAGCCGTGCTGGTGCTGGCCCTCTCCTGCGGCGTGGCTTATCTGATATCGACGCGTCTGCAGAGGCAGATCTCGCAGCCGATTCTGGCGCTTGCCGAGACCGCCTCCGCCATCTCCGCCAACCGCGACTACACCGTGCGTGCGTCGCGGCCGGAAGGGTACGAATTCGGCCTGCTGACGGATGCGTTCAATCACATGTTGACGCGGATCGAAGGGGCCCAGAGCAGACTGCAAAATCAGCTCGGCCGCCTCGACCTCCTGCAACGCATCACGCGCGCCATCGGCGAGCGGCAGGATCTGGCGAGCATCTTTCAAGTCGTGTTGCACAGCCTGGAGGACGAGCTGCCGATCGATTTCGGCTGCATGTGTCTGTATGACGCCGACGCCGAGGCTCTTTCAATTGCCACCATCGGCGCGCGCAGCCGCGAGCGTGCCGCCGTCCTCGAGATGAGAGAGCAGTCCCGCGTGCCGATCGACCAGAACGGGCTCGCCCGCTGTGTCGGCGGCCAGCTGGTCTACGAGCCGGATGTCAACGGGATCGAGTTTCCGTTTCCGCAACGTTTCGTGCGCGCGGGTCTGCGCTCGCTGGTCCTGGCACCGTTGCTGGTCGAGAACCGCGTATTCGGCGTTCTCGTGGTTGCGCGTGTCGCGCCGGAGGCGTTCAGCAGCGCGGAATGCGAGTTTCTGCAGCACTTGAGCGAGCATGTAGCCCTGGCGGCGCATCAAGCGCAGCTCTACGGCGCCTTGCAGCAGGCCTACGACGACCTGCATCAGTCGCAGCAGGCCGTCATGCAGCAGGAGCGGCTGCGCGCGCTCGGCCAAATGGCGAGCGGCATTGCTCACGACATCAACAACGCCATCTCTCCTATAGCCCTTTACACCGAGTCTCTTCTGGAGCGCGAGCCTGGTTTGAGCGATCGGGCGCGCAACTACCTGGTCACGATTCAACGCGCCATCGAGGACGTGGCCGAAACCGTGGCGCGCATGCGGGAGTTCTACCGGCAGCGCGAGCCGGAGCTGACTCTGGCCCGCGTCGGCCTCAACCGCATGATCGAGCATGTAATCGAATTGACGCGCGCGCGGTGGAGCGACGTGCCGCTGCAAAAGGGCATCGTGATCGGACTGCAAACCGACCTTGCGCCCGACCTGCCAGAGATCATGGGGTCGGAGGTGGAGATCAGGGACGCCCTCACGAATCTAGTCTTCAACGCCGTGGACGCCATGCCGGAGGGCGGTACTCTTACGCTGCGTACGCGCAGCGTCCTGTCTCAGCCGTATCCAGGAGACGAGCCGCTTGCCTTTGCGCATGTGGAAGTGTCCGACACCGGACTTGGGATGGACGACGAGACACGGCGCCGCTGCCTGGAGCCGTTCTACACGACCAAGGGCGAGCGGGGCACGGGACTCGGGCTCGCCATGGTCTATGGAATGATTCAGCGTCACAGCGCCGAGCTCGAGATCGAAAGCGTCGTCGGCAGGGGCACGACCGTGCGCGTGCTGTTCGCGACGGCGCAGGCACCATCGATGGACATTCAACCCACCGCGGCCAGACAGCAACCGCTACGGCGCTTGCGCCTGCTGCTCGTGGACGACGATCCGCTGTTGATCAAATCCATGCGGGACGTTCTGGAAGGGGATGGCCACGTTACCGTGGTGGCCGACGGCGGTCAGAATGGGATCGACGTCTTCCTCGCCGCGCGGCGCAGCGAAACGCCCTTTTCCCTGGTCATCACCGATTTGGGCATGCCTTACGTGGACGGCCGCAAAGTGGCCGCCGCGGTCAAGGCGGCAGCGCCGGACACGCCGGTGATATTGCTGACAGGTTGGGGCAGGCGGTTGCTGGCGGACAACGACATTCCGCCGTATGTCGACCGGGTGTTGAGTAAACCGCCCAAACTCATCGAGCTTCGGGCTGCGTTGGCGGAATTGACCGCCAGCACGGCGCAGTCAGTTATTGAGGAGGCATCATGAATCCTGCACCCACCGCGCGGCTGCTCATCGTGGACGACGAGGCAGCGCTGATGACAGCCCTGTGCAACACGCTCCAGACGGAGGGCTACGCAACCACCGGCTTCACGTCCGCGCGCGAGGCATTGGCGCAGTTGCGCGAACGGCAATTCGATCTCCTGCTCACCGACCTCATGATGCCGGAGATGGACGGCATAGCCTTGCTGGGCGCCGCGCAGGAGATCGATCGCGACCTGGCCGGCATCGTGATGACCGGTCATGGCACCATCGACACGGCGGTGAAGGCCTTGCGAGGTGGCGCCCTGGACTATGTTCTCAAGCCGTTCCGGCTCGACAACCTGCTGCCCGTGCTCGCGCGCGCACTCGCGACGCGGCGTCTGCAGACGGAAAACATTCAGCTGCGCGAGGCCGTCTCGATCTATGAGCTGTCGAGGGCCATTACGATGGGCCTCTCCCATGACGAGGTCGTGCAACGGACGGTCGCGGCCGCAGCCCAACAGAACGACGCCGGTGCGGTCTGCATCCTGGTGCCCACCGAGGATGGTCGCGAGTTGCGGGTAGCCGGGATGCGAGGGGTCAATGCGCACTGGCCGCAGGACGAGCGCTTTGCAGTTGATGCGCCGATCGTACGCTGGGTCGCGCTGGCGCGTGAGCAACTGTCGGCGTGGGACGGATCCAGCGCTGTCGAGGCGGTCTTCGCGCCGCCTTTCAAGGCAGAAGGCGCTGGCATCGCGCTGCCGATAGTGGCGGGCGGCAACTTCTACGGCGTACTCAGGTTCAGCTCGCAGGCGCCGCAGCGACGCCCGAGTCCGGGGCAGATCAAAGCGCTCGACATTCTGGCCAGTACGGCGGCAGCGGCCTTCGAGGCGGCCTCCTTGCTGGCGCAGCTGCGCGGTATGAACCAGGAGCTCGAACAGCGCGTGCGGGATCGTACGCGCGAGCTCGAAGCGAGCAATGCGGATCTCGAGGCGTTCTCGTATTCGGTCTCCCACGACCTGCGCTCGCCGCTGCATACGGTCGAGGGCTTCTGCCAGATGTTCATCGCCGACTTCGGCAGCGGTGTGCCGACCGATGGCCGCCGCCTGCTGGACAAAGTGTGCGCCGGCGCCGCTCGCATGAACCAGCTCATAGAGGATCTGTTGCGCTTTGCACGGTTCAGCCGCCAGCCGCTGGAGGCGCGGCGCGTCTCGATGACCGAGCTCGTCCAACACGTCGTGGCCTCCTTCCAGGACCAGTTGCAGAACCGGAAGGTGCATGTGGAGGTGGGTGAGATGCCCGATTGCCGGGGCGATGGATCGTTGCTCCAGCATGTCTTCACGAATCTGCTCTCCAACGCGTTCAAATTCACGGCCGGACGGCCGCAGGCGCGCATCGAAGTCGGGGCCTTTCGCGAAGGCGCCGAACAGGTCTATTTCGTGAAGGACAATGGCGTGGGATTCGACATGCAGTATTCCGACCGGCTGTTCGGTGTATTCCAGCGGCTGCACTCGCAGGCTGAATTCGAGGGCACCGGCATCGGCTTGTCGATCGTGCACCGCATCGTCAAACGCCATGGGGGCAGGACCTGGGCCGAGAGTCGGCTGCAGGAGGGCACGACGCTCTATTTCAGCCTGCCCGCGCCGGTAAAGGCCGCGGCATGAGGGATACCGCATGGGCAACGATGCTGCGGGGATGTATGCTGCAGTGCAGCATTAGACCCTTGGCGCGCCTTGCTCCGATCCTGTGACTTGACGCGCGGGCGATCGTCGTCCGCCGGTATGTAATGGGCGCAGCGTGAAATTGTCACCTAATGCCAACGGAGCGGCCGAATCGGGGTTTGCGGTGACCTCCCCGACGGGGGAGTTGTCCCTGAAAACGACAGGCTCGAGCTACGTGATTGGGCGCTCATGAGATGGAGTTGGAAATTGGCTCGCCCGGGAATGACGCTGCTGCAGGACGTACGCACGCACATGGGAACGCTGTCAGGATGAGCGCTCAGGTAGCCGAGGAAGCGGAGCGCGTGGACCTGGATGTCCTGCTGGTCGAGGATTCAGGGGGCGATGCGGAGCTCGCTATCTGGCGCCTCACGCAGGGGGGATTTCGCTGCAGCTACCGCATCGTGGCGCGCGAGGCGGAGCTTCGCGAAGCGCTGGCGGAACGGATCCCGAATTTCATTCTCTCGGATTTCAGCCTGCCGGGATTCGACGGAATGGCGGCGCTGGCGATTGCCACCCAGATAGCGCCCGACGTCCCGTTCATTTTTCTCTCCGGCACGATCGGCGAAGAGCGTGCCATCGAAGCCTTGCACCGTGGAGCCGTCGACTATGTGCTGAAGTCGAATCCCATGCGGCTCGTTCCGGCGGTGAAGCGCGCTCTGGCCGAAGCCGAGCTGCGCCGTGCGAGTCGGGTGGCCGAGCGCCGCGTGGCGCGCCTGACCGGCGTGTTGCAAATGCTCTCGGGCATCAACACAGCGGTGGTGCGGATCCGGGACCGCAGCGCACTTTTGAATGAAGTCTGTCGGCTCGCGCATCGGCTCGGCGGCTATCACATGTCATTGATCGCGATGCTCGATCCGACCACGCGTACGGCTCGGCCGGTCGCCTCGGGGGGCTTGCATGTGGAGGCCACCGAGAGCCAGGTTTTCACGGTCGCCGATTCGGAAGACGCCGACACCAGCCTCACGAGCCGCGTAATGCGTACCGGGGAAGCCGTGCTCTGCGATGACCTCGCGCAATCTCCGCTCCCGGTCGCGGGTCGTGACGCGCTGCTTGCGAGCGGCATCCGCTCGCTCGCCGTCCTCCCGCTCCGGGTGGATGAGACGCCTGTCGGCGTTTTCATGTTTGGCGCGGTCGAGTCGGGACTCGTGGGTCACGACGAGTTGCTGTTGCTGCACGAAGTTGCCGCCAACCTGTCATTTGCTTTGCAGTATCTCGACAAGCAGGACGCCGTCCACTTTCTGAACTATTTCGATCCGCTGACAGGCCTCGCGAAGCGGGCACTGTTCAGCGAGCGTCTCGGCCGGCTGCTGGTGCGCGGCGCCGAACGGTTGCCCAGACTCGCGGTAAAGGTGTTCGACATCGATCACCTGAGCGTGATCAACGATTCCTTCGGTCGCCATGTCGGCGACCGCCTGCTCCAATGTTTTGCGGACCGCCTCAAAGGGCACTGCCCCGATACGGAGCGCCTCGCGCATCTCGGCGGGGGCACCTTCGTCCACGTCATCGCCCTGGGGGCTGCTGCCGAAGACGAACTGCAAGCGCTCCATCGGGATGTCACGCGCCTGTTCGAGCCGTCCTTCGTGGTCGACGGACATGAGATTGCCGTAACGGTGAAATGCGGCTTCGCCTGCTACCCGGAGAACGGGCGGGAACCGGACCAACTCGTGCAGAACGCCGAAGCCGCGTTGAAGGAGGCGAAGACCTCGGGCGAACAGTATCTGCACCACCGCCTGGAAATGAATTCGTCGCTCGCTGCGCGTGTCAGGATGGAACATCGGCTGCGTACGGCGCTCGGCAACGACCAGTTCGAGCTGCACTACCAGCCGAAGCTGCGCCTGCAGACCGGCAAGATCGCCAGCGCCGAGGCGCTGCTGCGGTGGCGCGATCCGGAGCGGGGTCTGCTGGCGCCCGGGACTTTTCTGCCCATCCTGGAGTCGGCGGGCCTCATGCCCGCGATCGGCGCATGGGCCCTCAACAAAGCCGCGGCCGATTGTCGCGAATGGCGTCGCGCCGGCCTGCCGCCGGTGCGCATCGCCGTGAACATTTCGCCCCCGGAGCTGCGCCGCCGTGGCTTTGTGCATGAGGTGATGTTGGCGGTCGGCACGCTGGCCGACGATCCCGGCTGGGGAATCGACATCGAGGTAACCGAGGGCGCACTGCTCGGCGACTCCGCATCCTGTGTACATGCGCTGCGAATGTTGCGCACGGCCGGCATCCGTATCGCCATCGACGACTTTGGCACCGGCTATTCGTCGCTGGCACGCTTGTCCGAGCTGCCGATCGACACGCTGAAGATCGACAGGGTTTTCACTCACCGTATCCCTGGCAACCTCAGAAGCTGCAAGCTGGTCGCGACCATCATCGATCTCGCGCACGCATTCGATATGACGACGGTGGCCGAGGGTGTCGAGACCCAGAGCCAGCTCGATTACCTGGCGCGCGTGGGGTGCGACGAGTCGCAGGGTTTCCTGCACAGCCGTGCGATACCGAGAGCGGAATTCGAGCAATTACTCGTGAACGTCGACCGACGCGCCGCTCTAGTCGCGGGATTCAGTGCGGCTGAGCCTGCTTCGATCTGATCCTTCTCAGGCGCGGGACAGCACCGGCCGTATTGCATTCCGGTGCCCAATAGCGTGGAATGCGCAACTCTTCCGGTGCCGATGCTCTCCTGCGCGGTACCTTTCATGGTGCAGTCGGGGCGTAGCGCAGTCTGGTAGCGCATCTGGTTTGGGACCAGAGGGTCGGAGGTTCAAATCCTCTCGCCCCGACCAATAGAAACAATAGCTTAGGCGTCACGTTAGTCGGGCGTCACGCCTGACTCCAGGCAAGCGCCATCGTAGGCCAACGCGGCATCGGCCTCCCCGAAATTACCGCGGAGAGCCCTGTCCAGGGAACCGTTTCGATCTCTCCGCCGTGATGCGACTCAGAGTTCTCCGGTCCAGAAGGGCTCAATGTGACGGATGAAGGTAAGGTTCATTGGGACGCGGTCTACAGCCACTGCGCGGTGACCGACGTCAGTTGGTACGAGGCTTACCCGCGCAAGTCGCTCGAGCTGATTCAAGCGTGTCGTTTGCAACGTGATGATCCCATCATCGATGTGGGCGGAGGCGCTTCGTTCCTGGTGAACGCCCTGCTGAATCAGGGCTCGGACGATCTGACTGTCCTGGATATCTCGGCCGCGGTGTTGGAGAAAGTGCGCGCTCGGCTGGGTCCGGATTCGAAGCAAGTGGCACTTCTGCGAGCGGATGTGACCGCGTTTCGCCCGGCGCGGGAGTATGCCCTGTGGCACGACCGTGCCGTGTTTCACTTCCTGGTTCATGCTGAAGACCGTGCGCGGTATCTCGACGCGCTCAGGCACGCTTTGCGGCCAAACGGCTACGCCATCATCGCCACCTTCGGCCCCGAGGGTCCCGAGCGATGTAGCGGGCTGCCGGTCATGCGCTACGACGCGAAGAGATTGACGGAGGAACTCGGTGGGGATCTCAATCTCGTTGAGTCCTGTCTCGAGGTTCATCACACCCCATCGGGAGCGCCACAGCAGTTGCTTTATTGCCGCTTCCAGCTATCGGATCCGACGGGGATAGCACCCTGAAAAGCCTGTCCACTCTTCAGCTCGTCAGGCATTTGCACTCCGCAGTCGCAGGGCGTTGCCCATCACGGACACCGATGAAAAGCTCATCGCCAGCGCCGCAATCAGCGGACTCAAGAGCCACCCCGTAAAGGGGTACAAGACGCCGGCTGCGAGCGGAATGCCGAGCGTGTTGTAGCCGAAGGCGAAGAAGAGATTCTGATAGATATTACGTACCGTCGCGCGGCTCAAGTGACGCGCGCGCACGATGCCCCGTAGATCGCCCTTCACGAGGGTCACCTGAGCGCTCTCCATCGCGATGTCAGTTCCGGTACCCATGGCTATCCCGACGTTGGCACGTGCCAGGGCTGGAGCGTCGTTGATCCCATCGCCTGCCATCGCAACCCGCCGCCCCTGCGCCTGTAACCGCGCGACGATCCGTTCCTTGTCCGCCGGCTGGACTTCCGCGATGACTTCATCAATTGGCAGTGCGCGTGCGACGGCCTGAGCCGTGACGTAGTTGTCACCAGTCAGCATTACGATGCGTAGGCCTTCCTCCTTGAGTGCCTCGAGCGCGCCACGCGTGTTGTCTTTCAGGGCGTCGCCGACCGCCAGAACGCCCGCGATCTGCGCGTCCACGGCGAGGAACATCACCGTATAACCCTCGGCCCGTAGCGCTTGAACCTCAGGTGCCGTGTCCTCCACAGCAACCCCCGATGCGCGCATCAGCGCATCGTTTCCGAGCGCGATCTTGCGGCCCTTTGACATGGCCGTGACGCCTTGACCGGTAATCGAAACGAACTCTGTCACGTCGTTTGGCGTGAGGCCATGCGCCGCCGCCCCTTCAAGAATCGCGCGCGCGATCGGGTGCTCGCTCGCCCGCTCCAGGGCCGCCGCGTAGGCGAGCACATCACGCTCGGAGAAGCCCGCGCGCGCGACAATTCGCGTGAGACTCGGCCGGCCGACAGTCAGTGTCCCCGTCTTGTCCACGACCAGGGTATCGACATCTCGAAGGGTTTCGATGGCTTGAGCGTTGCGGAAGAGGACGCCGAGCTGTGCGCCCCGTCCGCTTGCAACCATGATCGATATCGGCGTCGCGAGCCCCAGCGCACAGGGACACGCAATGATGAGCACTGCGACTGCATTGACAATCGCATACGCCAGACGCGGCTCAGGGCCGACGATCCACCACACGCAGAACGTGACGATCGCAATGGCAATGACCGTTGGCACGAACCACGCCGAAACGCGATCGGCCAGTCTTTGCAGCGGCGCCTGCGAACGCTGCGCCTGCGCAACGAGCGCAACGATCTGCGCCAGAACGCTGGCCGCACCGATCCGCTCGGCCTGGATGACGAGTGTCCCGGTCTGGTTCAGGGTTGCGCCGACGACACGATCTCCCGGCTTCTTATCCACTGGAAACGGCTCACCGGTGAGCATCGATTCGTCCACGCTCGACTCACCGCTGATGACGTGTCCGTCGACCGGAACTTTCTCTCCCGGACGCACCCGTACACGATCACCGACTATCAGAGCTTCAATCGCAACATCCTCTTCTTTGCCATCAGCGCCAATTCGCCGAGCTGTCTTCGGCGCGAGTCCGAGAAGCTGCCGGATCGCGGCACTCGTGCGACCCCGAGCCGCGAGCTCCAGCCACTCTCCGAGCAAAACCAGCGCCACGATCACGGCGGCGACCTCAAAGTACACACCGACCATCCCGTGCTCATCGCGCATGTCGGGGGGAAAGAGGCTTGACGCGAAAGTCGCTACCACGCTGTACACGAACGCCACGATCACGCCCACGCCGATGAGCGTGTACATGTTTGGCGCGCGGTTGACCACCCCGAGCCAGCCGCGACGGTAATAGTCGGCGGCCGCCCAAAGCACGACGGGTGCGCTCAGGAGGAGCTCGGCGGCCCGTAGCGTATACGCGCCCGCAATAGACAATTGCAGACCGAGCAAATGCGGCAGCATGGCAATCACGGTGACCGGGGCTGCGAACGCGACGGCGAACCAAAACCGAGTTCGCACACGGCGAATATCAGAGTCATCCTCGACGTCTGTGGGCATCAGCGGCTCGAGCGTCATCCCACAGATCGGGCAGTTGCCCGGTCCGACTTGTCGAATTTGAGGATGCATCGGGCACGTGTAGATCGTGCCCGGTGCCGGCCGCTCCGCGGGTTTACCCTTTGGCCTACCTATTTGCCCTTGTTGGGGTTTCTCAACGGGACCGTGGACGTCCGTCCGCGGCGCAGCTACTTTGGATGCGTATTGAGAAGGGTCCGCGAGGAACTTGGTCCGACATCCTGCCGAACAGAAGGCATACCGCTCACCGCCATACTCGGCGCTGTGAGGCGAGCCTTCGCGGACGCTCATTCCGCACACGGGATCTACCAGTTCGGTAATAGCCGATGGGGGCGCGGCATGCTCATGAGGTTTCGCACGTTGCGGAGTCATGCGGCCTCCTCGGTGCCCAGCGCCAGCAGAATCGGACAGTCACTGGCGCGCCCATGTCCCGGACACTTCGCAACGAGCTCCGCAAGGCCCTCTCGTACCCGTTGTAGCTCTGAGATGCGGCGATCGATATCCGCAAGCTTTGCTTGCGCCGAACGCTTCACCCGGGTCACGTCGCGCTGCGCGGAGAGTTTCAGGAGCGCCTTGATCTCCGTCAGTGTGAACCCGAGTGCCTGCGCTCGCCGGATAAAGCGGAGTTGTGCGACCTCGAGCTCGCGGTAGCGTCGATACCCGGAAGGCAGACGCGCGTGGGGCGCGAGCAAGCCGCTGCGCTCGTAGTACCGCACGGTGTCGATACCGACACCGGCGCGCTTTGCCAGCTCACCGATTCCGAGAGCATTCATGATTCACCTTCCGGCCCTATGTTCCTGGAGCAGCAGTCTAAACCCTGGACCCAGGTCCAGAGTCAAGCGTCCCGCGTTTGCCCACCAGGGACTGAGGGGGCGCCGGACGGGGTCAGCAGCGTCGCTACCGCGCGGGTCCCGCGCTCAAGCTCATGTTGTTGCTGGAAGCGAGCGCAAACTGTGTGCGGACTAACTTATGTTAGCGAGACTGCGCGCACGCTGGCTGACGCCAGCATTCTCGAACCTGAGCTGGTCGAGGCACGCTGAATGCTATGCCACATGCAGTAGCCAGTTTGAAGTTTGTTCTGTCGGGGAGGGCGCATAGATGAATGCTGAGAACGGCACCACAGGGCGAATTGCACGCTTTTCGCCGAGCATAACGAACATGATCCGCCTGGATCATACCCACGTGTTGGCACTATTCCGTCGCTACAAGCCGGACACTTCGCCGCGGCGCAAGAGTGCGCTGGTGGCCAATGCCTGCCTTGCGCTGGAAGTGCACGCGCAACTCGAAGAAGAGATCTTCTACCCGGCCCTGCGAGCCGCGGGGGTCAGGGATGAGGTGCTGGAGAAGAGCGTTCCGGAGCATGACGAGATGCGCCGGCTGATCGGCGAGTTGCGCGCCACCGAGGGCGGCGCGGGCCAGGACAATGGCTTCCGGTCGCTGCTGCGCGTCGTCCTGCATCACGTGGCCGACGAAGAGACAGTTCTCCTGCCCCATGCGGAAGAGATCCTGAGCGACGAGCTTGGAGAGCTCGGAGCGCGGATGACCAAACGGAGACTGCAACTACTGCAGCCCCACCTCGGCGAAGTCGGGATGACTACGGCGCAATCGTTTCCCATAGCATCCGCTCTGGCAGCCGTGGGCGCGCTGGCGCTGGGACTCGCCGCGTCCAAGGCCATCCGTGGGCGCCAACGGGGGCTGTCCGATCGTCCGCTCTCGAAAGCCGCGATAGTTGATTAACAGTCTGACATGCCTGCAAATCTGGAGAGGAAATCATGGCGACTACCAAATCATCCGCAACTGGGAAGACTTTCACGCCCCCAGTACGGCCCGCCGAGGCTAGCAGTGAGGGCGCAACCGGTGAGAACGATGCTTTGCAGTTACTGAAGGCCGATCACGAGGAAGTGGCGACGATGTTCGAGGAGTACGCGGACTCGGAGGATGACGTGGAGAAGGAGGAACTGGCGCAAAATATCTGCGCCGCGTTGAGCGTGCACGCCCAGATCGAGGAGGAGATATTTTACCCCGCAGCCAGGGAAGTTCTGGAGGCGGACGAGCTGGAGCTGGTGAATGAGGCGGACGTCGAGCATGCCACGATCAGGGAGTTGGTGAGTCAGATCGAGGCATCGGATGCGACGGATGAGCACTTTGACGCAATGATCAAGGTGCTCGGGGAATACGTGAAACACCACGTCAGGGAGGAAGAGTCCGAATTATTTCCGCGACTCGAGGCAAGTGAGCTCGATCGGCAGGCGGTCGGGAATGCACTTGCTGCACGCAAGGCGGAACTTCTGCTGGAATAGGCCAAAAATACGGGCCGGCGGAACGCGCGGTTGGGGCGCGAAAGAGCGGCCCAACCGCGCCGCACGCCGCGCAGTCGCGCGCCGCACCACGAGCTCAGTGCAATCCCGGGGACTCTTGTTTCGACTGTTTGCTTGATTTGCCTGCGGCAAGGGCAGGGCGCCAGCAGATGTTGGCGAACCCGAGGGGCAGCGGCGATCCTGATCCCCGTGGTCCTAATCCAATCGCCATCTCAGGCCGGCGAAGAGCTCGTTTGTTACTTTGATGTCGGGCTGGTTCACAAGGGTGAACTTCATCCACCGGTAGCCTGCCATCCCGGTTAACCGGGATGCGAACCTGAGCTCGACGCCCGCTGTAAAGTCGTAAAGATTGTGCGCTGAACCGAAAGTCAGCACGCCCGGTGAATAGAATGCGCTGCCAACGGCTGCGAGTCCCAGACGGCGGATGATGTCATAGCGCGCGTTGGCGCCGGCCGCGAGAGCGAAGACGTCGGTCTTCTGTTGCGTTACCAGTCGCGCCAAGTAGGCTTGCGGGCCGATCTCGAGCCGCAGGCGTGGCACCTGGTCGAGGTCCGTTTCGAACATCAGGGCGGCTGAGCCGATCAGATCGTTGTTTTCAGTCACCAGCAGACCATAGTCCAGATCACTCTTCGCCGCTCCAAGCGGCGACCGCGTGAGATAGCGCAACTGCAGGACCTTGTTGCCGATGGTGGCATCAACTGCGCGGTTACTGTCGGCGGAACGCGGAACTTGCGCCTCGACGCCCCCTGCTGCAAGAAGGAAGCTGCAGATACCCAACACGTAAGCGCGCATGAGTTGTCCCCTGAAATACGTACCGGCCCGAATGACTCGAGCGCAACCTCCGCGTTTCACGCTCAGTGGCAATCGCCGGCAGCACTGCTAGTTGCAAACTCTTCTTTCATCGGTGGAATGCTGCAAAGCCCGCCAACTCCCGATCGCTGGGCTCTCGCGGCAGGTTGAGCGCAACCGGGCCGGCTGCGCAATGGTCGCCCATCTCAAACGCATGTCAGAGCGCGCTGACGTGTCATTTAAGGGACGCTGCGGTGCGCTGGGCGTTGCAGCGCGCAATTTCCAGAACGAGCGCCTGATTGGCCAGCGCTTCTTGCCACGCTTCCTGCAAGCCGACGCATGAATCACCGCATCACCGCATCTCTCTAATGACCGGGGCGAAAAAGCTCCGGGCCTGAACCGAAACGGCGGCACCGGCCACAACCCAAGCGGGAGCGGTGAGATTTGCGAAGGAGCGCTGCAACAACACCCGCGTGCACTGTAACCGTGCCAGCGCGCGCAGGCGCGCACCTTTCATGGTCGTCCATTTGACTAAATGGCGGGTAGATGCTCGCTCCACGGGGCGCAGGCCGCCTGGGCGCGCTGGCACAGCGGTTGCATTCCTTCCGATCACGGACCTTGATTCAACGTCCGAACGCCGCCAGGCGCAGCTCGTGACCCCCTCGCGAATACTGTGTCTGGCGGCGTGCCTTCTTGCGCACAGTAGCGGAAATCGCCCGGCCCTCGTTGACCGGGACCGGCGTTCGGGCCATACGGATCCGCAAACGGCCTACCAACGGCGAGGCAGGTTCCCGACCTGCTGCAGCCCCTGCACCGCAGTCATTCCCGGTACCCCAGTTATCGCCATGCGGCACTCGACGACTGTTGCGGCCACGGCGGCTGCGCGACCTTGGTCCTGCTGGAGCCGCGCAGGTGCAAAGCAGTACCAGCGTTGTCTTTTTATTTATAGATGAAAATGATTTCAATAATCAATGAGTTACTGAATAATCCGGGAAGTTGGATAGGCGGAAGTTTGACAACGTTGTCAGGACAGGTGTAATTCTTCCGCCCACAGTCAAACCAACTGGTTCGGAGGGGGGAGAGATGGCGACTGTATACAGGTCTGTTGCATTGATCGTGGGCGCGAGCTTGTTTTCCATGACGGGCGCGCGGGCAGCGGAAGAGGCGGCGCAAAAGCCTCGAGAGCCGCCCGAACTGGCGGAAGTGGTCGTTTCGGTCGAGCGTGTGACGCAAACACTGCAGAGCTATGCCGGAACGGCGGTGACGGCCACGCAGTCGGAGCTCGACTCGCTGGGTGCCACCAATCTGGTCGACCTGCCGTCCGTCCTGCCGGGCGTCGAAATTTCCAACTACGAGGACAACACGAACATCTACGTGCGTGGTATCGGCAGCGATGCCAATACGGAGTTGGGAGATCCGGCCGTGGCGCCGCATCTCGACGATGTCTATGTACCGCGTCCCCGCGGTCTGCAGGTGGCCTTCTTCGACATCGATCGGGTCGAAGTGAACGTGGGCCCGCAAGGCACGATCCGTGGACGCAATGCGTTGGGCGGTACCATCAATATCGTCTCCAAGAAGCCGGAGATGAACAAATTCGACGGCTACGCACAGCTCGCCGTCGGCAACTACAACGAGAAGGAATATCGCGGCGCACTGAATCTGCCGCTGGTCAACGATGTCGCCGCCGCACGCTTTTCGATCTACTCGTCGACGCACGACCCGTTCGTCAAGAATGTGGGCCCATTGCGCACCCTCACCGGCTGGGAATCGCAGGACGACCTCGGGGCCCGCATGCACCTGCTCGCGCAGCCCTTGGAGCAGTGGTCGTTCCTGGTGACGGGCGACTATCTGCGCTCGCGTGGCACAGGCTCTCGCGGCGTTGACTTCTTCAACGCCTCCAAGGCCGGCATAAACTTCAACGATGTGAGCGATCCCCGCAAGGTCAACATGGCTGGCTTCAGTCCGACCCAGGACACCCGTCACTGGGGCCTGTCGCTGAATACCACGTTCAAGACCGATTATGTGAATGTTCAGTACATCGGTGCGTACCGGGACCTGCACTACCAGTCGGATCACCCGACCGGAGGGCGTGACTACGCCTTCCCCGGCGATGATGCCGCCAATATCGAGCGCGGCGGTTTCGTCCATCCAGGCGACCCCCTGGCGGCGCAGTATCTGGCGGAGCGGGTGTACGGCAACTACAGCGCCTTGATCTGGGATACGACTTCGAAGATGCACACCCACGAGTTGCGCTTCACCTCCCCGGACAGTGCCGAGCGGATTACCTGGGCAGCGGGTCTGTACTACTTCAAGGAGCACCAGGCCGTATTCCTCGGTATCCCGCAGGACTACACCACCAACCTGCCGTATCTGGAGTTCAACCAGGGCAGCACCAACGGCGAATCGAAGTCGGGCTACGGCGATATCACCGTTGCCGTGACCGATAAGTGGAAGGTCACCGGCGGCGCCCGCTATTCGAACGAAAGCAAGGATCGTGACGGCTTCAACTTCATCGCGGGGCTCGACACCAATGGCGTCGCCATGCGTTCGGGCACGCCTGGCTTCAGCATGGCGGGACTTTCGCGCACACTGCGGAACCCGGACGCCAATGGTGACGGGGTTGCGAACACCCTGGCGGATCTGGTCGCTTTGTACCGTGCCGGTATTACGGCCTACGGCGTCAACGATACGACGAACACCTTCCTGTCGGGTGGTTGCGTGCAGGCCAGCGCATTCGGCGGCACCTGCGCGAACTATCCCGGCCTCAAGGTAGCCTTCGGTGGCGCGACCGTGCAGCACGGCTCGAACTCCGAGAAGTTCGTCGACTGGCGGGCGCGCACACAATATGAGTTCACTGACAAGAACATGGCGTATGCCCTCGTGGCGCTGGGCCACAAGGCGCCGAGCTTCAACGATACCGTCGATGCCGATCCGGCGCATCCCGGTACCAAGCTCATCACGCCGCCCGTCGGGCCCGAGAAGAGCATGATGGTGGAAGTCGGCAGCAAGAACGTCTTCCAGGTCCTCGACCATCCCCTGGTGCTCAACGGTTCGGTCTACTACGTCAAGTACACGGACCAGGTGTTCAGCTCGCAGGTGGGTATTGCGTTCCTGGCAAACGATACGGCCAACCAGCCTGCTTGCCTGGATAACAATCCCAACACGTCCTGCCCCACCGTCACGCTGAACCAGAACGTCGGCAAATCGAGGAGCATCGGCTTCCAGCTGGACAGCGCCTACAGCCTGGGACATGGATTTGCGCTCGCCGGGACGTTGCTCTACCAGCACACGCGGTATGAGAACGGCTCGATCGTGACGGATGGACGTCGTGGCGGTCCGAGTGGCGCACCCCAGATCGATCTGGGTGGCAACGAGCTGCCGCGCTCGCCGCCGATCACTGTGAACCTGCGCCTCAACCAGGCGTTCGCGGTGCCGGGCGGGATGGCGGATTGGGTCGTCTCCGGCACGTATAAGAGCCGACAGTACCTGACCGCGTTCAACGGCGGGCCGGGTCAGAATGGCTCACGGACTGTGACCGCGGTGAATGCGAACAACGTTGCCACGGCGTACGGCCCCGAGCAGCTCAGCCTGTTTGACCGGGTTGACGGCTACTTCCATATGGATCTCGGCCTCGGATATACGCACGCGGCCAGCAACGCCCGGGTCGAGCTCTACGTCAACAACGTGACCGACGAAGCACACGCTACCCAGGCGGGTATCGACACCCAGACGCAGGAGTTCATCTTCAACCCGCCTCGAACCTACGGAGTACGCCTGCAGGTCAGCTTCTAACGACTCGTCAAACTGTTGCATGCATCGTTCCCCCGTACCGCGGCCAGACACTCGAGGCCTTCTGGCACTTCCGGCCGAGACTGGCCGCGGTACACCTTAAGCGCTGATTGGCGCGTTTCCGCGAGGTAGTTGTCGAGATGATCCATCCCATGCGGTCAGCCGCGAGCCGCTCTGCGGTTTTTGTTGTGCTCACAATATGCGCCGCTGTCGCGGCACGCGGACGTGCTCTCGCCGCATCCAGCGTAGACGGCTCGGCTGACTCAGGTCACACGCAGCCGTCGCAGGCGGTTGGCTGGCCCGCGGTCGCAAGCGCGGTGCCCAAAGATCCGCGGATCGAAGCCCGCATCGCCGACTTGCTGCGGCAACTGACGCTAGAGCAGAAAGTCGCGCAGATGGTGCAGGCGGACATCCGGTCCGTAACACCCGCGGACGTAAAGAAATATCGGCTCGGATCCGTTCTAAACGGCGGCGGCGCCTTTCCGGGCAACGACAAACATGCCCACATCTCGGACTGGGTCGCCCTGGCGGACCGTTTCTATGACGCCTCGATGGATTCATCGGGAGGCGCGCCAGCCATACCGGTGATGTGGGGCACGGATGCGGTACACGGCCACAACAACGTGATCGGTGCCACTCTTTTCCCACACAACGTCGGGCTCGGCGCCGCGCATGATCCCGACCTCATCGAACGCATTGGCGAGATCACTGCGCGTGAGGTCGCCGTGACGGGAATCGACTGGACGTTCGCTCCGACAGTCGCGGTAGTCCGCGACAGCCGCTGGGGGCGCTCGTATGAGGGATATTCGTCGCAGCCCGAGATCGTCCGCGCCTATGCGGGCCGCATGATTCAAGGGTTGCAGGGCAGGGCGGCGACACCGTCATTTCTCGACGGCAAGCACATTCTGGCCACCGCCAAACACTTCATCGGGGATGGCGGGACGGACCAGGGGATCGATCGGGGCGACAATCTCTCCTCCGAGCGGGACCTGCTCGATATGCACGCCCAGGGATATATCGCCGCAATCCAGTCCGGCGTCCAGACGGTCATGGCGTCCTATAACAGTTGGCAAGGGATCAAGATGCACGGTCAGCATCATCTGCTGACCGACGTGCTCAAGACACGCATGGGCTTCGACGGCCTGGTCGTGAGCGACTGGGACGGTGTCGATGAAGTGCAGAGCTGTTCGAAGGACCGGTGCGCGCAGGCCGTCAACGCCGGCATCGATCTGTTCATGGTGCCCGATGAGTGGCGCGCCTTCATTCAGAATACCGTTGCACAGGTGCGAGCGGGAGACATCGCCGAAGCACGCATCGATGATGCGGTGACGCGGATTCTGCGGGTCAAGCTGCGTGACGGGCTGTTCGAAAAGGGGCGCCCCTCGTCGCGGCCGCTGGCCAATCAGCAGGCCCTGCTGGGCGCTCCGGAGCATCGGGCGGTTGCTCGCGAAGCTGTGAGGAAGTCTCTCGTGCTGCTCAAGAATGACCGGGGTCTGCTGCCTCTACGCCGCAAGCTGAACGTGCTGGTGGCGGGCGACGGCGCGGACGACATCGGGAAGCAGTCGGGCGGCTGGACAATCAGCTGGCAAGGCACGGGCAATTCGAATGCGGACTTTCCGGGCGCGACTTCGATTTTCGCAGGCATCCGGGCCACGGTGACGGCAGCGGGAGGCAAGGCAACGCTGAGTGTGGATGGCAGCTACCGGTCCAAGCCGGACGTTGCCATCGTCGTGTTCGGCGAGGACCCCTACGCGGAGTGGCATGGCGATATTAGATCGGTCGAGTATTGGGGCGTGCGCAGCGGCGTGCGCAGCGGCGTGCGCAGCGGCGGACCCCTAGGCGGACTCGAAGACGACGTGCTGCGACCGGCGCCTGAAGTGAGCATGCCTGGCATTTGGAGTGCGCTTCGCGTGCCAGCGCCTGTCGGCGGCGCGTCGCTCGCCCGCGTGGCCGCGACCGAGAAGAGTGCGCACGGTGCTGCACCGATGGCGCTTTCAGTTGCACCAGGCTCAGTGCCCGAAGGCCTACCCGACCCCGATCTGGCGTTGCTGATGCGCTTGCGGCGGAGCGGAATTCCGGTTGTCGCGGTCTTTCTAACGGGTCGCCCCAGGGGCGTTACGCCGGAGTTGCAAGCGTCCGACGCTTTCGTGGTGGCATGGCTGCCGGGTAGCGAGGGTGGCGGCATTGCCGACGTCCTGTTTCGCAAGAGCGATGGGCACGTGAATGCGGACTTCACGGGAAAACTGTCGTTCGCGTGGCCCCGGGGCGCGAGGAAGGGCGTGCTTGAAAGCCATGGCGAGGCCGATCGTGAGGCCGATCGTGAGGCCCAGGCTGAGCGCCATGACGGGAATGACTCGCCGCTATTCCCCTATGGATTCGGGCTCAGCTATTGCATTCGGGACTGCCGCGCGCCATCGTCATAGGAGCTATGGCGAACCCAACAATCATCGATGTCGCAGAGCACGCGGGCGTCTCGATAAAAACCGTCTCGCGCGTGATCAACGATGTAAAGACCGTCAAGCCGCAGGTCCGGGAGCGGGTGATGCGAGCGATCGAGAAGCTCGACTATCACCCCAATCCTTCCGCACGGGGGCTTGGAGGTAATCGCTCGTATCTGCTCGGGTTGCTCTACGACGTCTCGTGCGGTTACTACACCACCAGCGTGCTGGCCGGTGTGATCGAGAGAAGCCACGCGGCGAAGTATCAGATAGTAATGCAGCCGTGCGATTACAACGCACCCACTCTCGCCGAGGATGTAATGCGGAACGCCCGTCAGTCGCGCGCCGACGGGCTGCTCCTGACTCCGCCTCTCTCGGACCTGAGCACGGTTACCGCTGCTCTGGAGAGCCAGAATATTCCGTTCGTACGCATCGCACCGGGCAAGCACACCGATACCTACCGGAGCGTCTGCACCAACGACCGGGAGAGCTGCGCGAGCATGACCGAGCAACTCGCCGCCATGGGGCACCAGCGGATCGGTTTCGTTATCGGCAACCCGGACCACGCCGCGGTGATGGATCGGTATTGCGGTTATCTCGACGGCCTGCGAAGCTGTGGATTACGGCTGGATAAGACGCTCGTCGTGCAGGGCTACAACTCGCATGCTTCGGGCGTTCAATGTGCGCGCAAGCTGCTCAACGTTCCCGCGGCCAAGCGCCCCACCGCCATTTTCGCGAGTAACGATGAGATGGCTGCCGGCGTGCTCGCGGTAGCCCATAGCATGGGGCTCGGCGTGCCAGAAGATCTCTCCGTAGTCGGATTCGATGACGCGCCGCTGGCAAGCCAGGTGTGGCCGGCGCTCACGACGATCAGACAGCCGATAGCGGACATGGCCGCGCAAGCCGCTGAGTTGCTGTTGCGTACCCTGAGCGGGGAGCCTGCGGACCATTCCAAACACGTGCTGCCGTCATCTCTGACTTTCCGGCAGTCCACCGGCCCCGCGCCAAACAGAGTGCGCCACCAGGCAGCGAAGGCGGAGGGGCGCGGGTTGAAGCAAGCCTGAGCTGCTACGGTGAGGTCTGGATTTCCCGTCAAAGGTCGACGTGAACAGGAGGCGTTTTCATGAGGCTCTGTACTGCGGCCCTCGTTAGTCTCCTGTCTATGTGCCTTCCTTCACTGGCTTCGGCCGCCGGCGCTTATACGCAGGGCGCCGTGCGTCTGCGTGCCGGGCCGAGCAGTGACTATCCGCTCGTCGCAAGCATTCCCCCCAATACCTTCGTGAATATCTACGGTTGCACCGACGACTGGACCTGGTGCGATAGCGACTGGGAAGGCAATCGCGGTTGGGTCTATGCCGACTACCTCTACTACGACTATCAGAACAATCGCGTACCGATCCTCAGCTATGGCCCAAAGTTGGGGCTCAGTATTGTGACGTTCAGCGTCGGGGACTATTGGGGCCGGTACTATCCGAGTCGCCCGTTCTACAGGCAGCGCAATGTCTGGATCAACCGGCCGGCTCCGCCGCGTCGGCCGCTTCCGGTCAGGCTTCCCATCGGACGGCCGCAGCCGGGCCTGGGTCGGCGGCCTATCCCGGGTCCGCCACGTCCTCGGCCGGACATGCGACCCACTCCGCGGCCGCAGGCGGACGTGAGACCTTTTCCCCGGCCCCAGCCGTCTCAATCAGGCGAACGGCCGTCCGGCGGCTCGGATAAGCCCCAAGGGCCGCGTCCGGGACCGTCCCGTGAAGAGCGACCGGGGGAGCGGCCCCCGCAGTAGCCGGTCGTCCGGCCGTGTCCACCGCAGGACGCGACCGGGGCGCCCCGACAGTCTTTTTCCGGTCACATTCCAGTCACGGGGTAGTCATCGCAGGGCGTTACCGTGCACGGAGAAATTCTGTGCCGTGACGGAACGTTGCAAAACACATCGACATTGTCTGATCGGCTCGACGAGCGCCTCTTTCGGACTCTCTACGCGACCTCTCTTGTCTATAACACCTGCTGGGAGGATCCCGCGGTCGATCGACAGGCGGTCAATCTCAGGCCGGATGACGTGCTGCTGGTCATCACCAGCGCGGGCTGCAACGCGCTCGACTACGCGCTGCTCGCGCCCAAACGCATTCATGCGGTCGACGCGAATCCGCGCCAGACTGCTCTGCTGGAACTGAAGCTCGCGGCGGTCCGCGGCCTCGAGTTCGACGATTTCTTCAGCGTCTTCGGTGACGGTTTTCACCCGGAATTCCGCGACCTGTATGGCCGCCGTCTGCGCGGCCAACTTTCGGATTTCGCCCGTGATTACTGGGACCGGCGGCTCGACTGGTTTGCCAGCAAACGGGGCAGCTTTTATTTTCACGGCCTGTCGGGCCTCGTGGCGTGCGCGTTCAAGGGCTACCTCGCCCTGCGACCGCGACTCGCTGCTCATGTACGCGCACTGTTTGGAGCAAGCTCTCTCGAGGAGCAGCGGACAATTTACGACGAGCGCGTCGCACCCGAAATGTGGGGGCCTACGATGCGCTGGGCGCTGTCTCGCCAGTTCACACTGAGCCTGCTCGGTGTGCCGCATCCCCAACGCCGCGAGATCGAGGCCCAGCACGCTGGCGGCGTTGCGGGGTACGTGCGCGAGTCACTCGAATATGTTCTCCGCCAACTGCCGATCTGGAGCAACTATTTCTGGCGCCTCTATCTTCACGGTCGCTACACGCACTCCTGCTGTCCCGAATATCTGCGAGAAGAGAACTTCGCCCTGCTCAAAGGCGGCCTCGTCGACAGAATCGTTCCACACACGTCTACGGTCACAGATTTCCTGCGCGGGTCCGACGAGCAGATCTCGAAGTTCGTGCTACTAGATCACATGGACTGGATGGCGAGCCACTATCCCCAGGCTCTGGTCGAGGAGTGGCGTGAAATACTTGCACACGCTGCCCCACGGGCCCGCGTCATCTTTCGCAGCGCTCATGCACGTCCACATTATCTGGAGACGATCTGCGTGGACGGCGTTCGCCTGACTGAGCATCTGTCGTTCCACGAGAATCTGGCTCGTGAACTCACTCGTCAGGATCGTGTACACACTTACGCTGGGTTCCATATTTGCGATGTCCCCGCGTGACCTGCTCGCAGATTCGCGCGTCTTGTGGCAGATGCTGCGAGGCCAGCCGCGCGTAGGCAGCGCCGCGGAACGCCTGCAAGCGTTCTATGCACCGCAGGCGAGTCGCTATGACGCCTTTCGCGAACGCCTTCTGCACGGGCGTTCGGAGCTCATCGAGCGACTGGCGATTCCAGCGGGTGGAACCGTGGTCGAGTTGGGCGGCGGCACAGGTTCCAACATCGATCGGTTCGGCACGGGCCTGGAGAGGTTGCAACGCTACACTCTCGTCGACCTTTGTCCGGCTCTGCTCGCGCAGGCGCACCCACGCGCCAAGCGCCACGGGAATGTTGAACTCGTCGAAGCGGACGTCACGCGCTTCCGCCCGCAAGAACCGGTCGACTGCGTCTTCTTTTCCTACGCCCTCACGATGGTCGAGGACTGGCGGGCTGCGCTCGCGAATGCTCTACTGATGCTCAAGCCGGGCGGAATGCTCGGCGTCGTAGACTTCTACGTGTCGGCCGCCAGGCCGCGCCCAGGTTTTGTTCGGCACGCCGCTTGGGAGCGGTGGTTCTGGCGCCGTTGGTTCGCCCACGACGGCGTGATGCTGGCGCCGCAGCACCTGGAAGCGCTCACCGACGCGATGCCCGAATCTATCCGCCTGGAGCGGGAGGGCGCGATGCCGTATCTTCCCGGCATGAGCGTTCCTTATTACCTGTTCATTGGGCGCAAGAGCTGCTAAGGCAGACAATGCCTTGACAAATACAGCCTAGGCAACTATATTGCCACTCGTTCCGCCATACTGGAGCACGAGCTTGGCAACGGTCTACGACATCGAGACATACCAGCCCCGCAAGGGCGTCGGTCAACTGCTGAACCGCGTGCGTACAGAGATGCTTGCCGCGCTCGATAAGGAACTCGAGGCCGATCAGAGTCTTGCAGCGCTCGACATCAGCTCGGCGCAGTTCATCATCATTGCGACGCTTGCGCTGGCGGACACCCCTAAGTCGGCATCGGATCTCTGCAGAGGGATCTCGTATGACGCCGGCGCCATGACGCGAATGATCGATCGCCTGGAAACCAAGGGTCTCATTCGCCGCAATCGCTGCTGCGAGGATCGTCGCATGGTTTATCTCGAGCTCACCGAAGAGGGCAGTCGGGCGTACCCCCGGATGCGCGAGATCTCGATGGGGGTCTTGAATCGGTTTTTGCGCGGCTTCACGCAGACGGAAGCCCGGCAGCTGGAAGGCTACCTCACTCGTATGCTCGAGAACGGCGTCTGATTTTTTGGACTTGATGTTTGCCTAGGCATTAACCGCCATGGCAGGATCCCCCGAAGGGAAACGAGGATGACGATGAACACACAGACCGCCGCGCCCAGAAGCTCTTTCCTCAAGAGCCGGCGAGGGCTTTGGCTCACCATCATGGTCAGTGCATTCCTTGCTGTCGGAATTGCATACGGCGTCTATTGGGCAAAGGTGTTGCGTTACTCCCAGTCGACCGACGACGCTTACGTCAACGGCAACGTCGTGCAGATCACGCCGCAGATTTCGGGGACAGTCGTTTCGATCGGAGCCGACGACACGCAGTTCGTGAAATCGGGTCAGCCGCTCGTGCGCCTCGACCAGGCGGACGCCAAAGTGGCGCTCGATCAAGCCGAAGCGCAATTGGCGAGGTCAGTTCGAGAGGTGCGGAACCTGTTTGCGACTACAGCGCAACTGCAGGCGGCCGTCGACATTCGGCGGACGGATCTCGCCGCGGCGCAGAACGATCTCGCGCGCCGCGCGCAGCTCGCCACATCGGGTGCTGTTTCCGGCGAGGAGTTGCAGCATGCGCGGGATGCCGTGAAAGCTGCCCAGAGTGGCTTGTTGGCAGCACAGCAGCAGCTCGTTGGAAACCGTGCACGTACCGACCACACCACACTTGAAGATCACCCGGATGTGCGCAACGCTGCGGCGGCCGTGCGTAACGCATATCTGACTTACGCTCGTACCGTGTTGCCCGCTCCCGTCTCCGGCTTCGTCGCCCGGCGCAACGTGCAACTGGGTCAGCGCGTGAGCCCCGGCGCCCCGCTGATGGCCGTCGTTCCGCTCGACCAGGTCTGGGTGGATGCCAACTTCAAGGAGCCGCAGCTCGCGGGTATGCGGGTGGGTCAGCCGGTCACCCTGACAGCCGATCTTTACGGCAACAGCATCCATTATCATGGCAAGGTGGCCGGTTTCGGAGCCGGCACGGGCTCGGCTTTCTCGCTGCTGCCGGCCCAGAACGCCACGGGCAACTGGATCAAGATCGTGCAGCGTGTGCCGGTGCGCATCGCTCTCGATCCCCGGGAGGTCGCGGCGAATCCGTTGCAGATCGGGCTTACCATGAAGGCCGAGGTGAATGTTCGGGATGGCGACGGGGCTCGCTTGCCGCAACTCGCGAACCGCGCCGTAAGTTATTCCACCGATGTGTTCCACTCAACGGATGAGTCGGCGGACTCGCGGGTACAGGCGATTATTGCCGCGAACGATGCGGGCGCGGTTGCGCCCGGCGTGCAGCCGGCTCCGAATCGAAAGTTGCTGGCCACCGCACCGTCCAACCGGCTTGCGAGCGTTGCGGCCACGGCGGCGCGGTCGTCCCTGACGCCGGGCATGGGAAAGTGACCGTCTGAAGAAGAGATTCGACGAACATGCCTGACGTCAAGACCGCTGACAACACGGCTCCCCCGGCGCGACCGGGGGAGCTGGCGCCGCTGAGCGGCACGACACTGGCGATCGGCACCGTAGCGCTGTCGCTGGCGGTCTTCATGAACGTTCTCGACACGTCGATTGCGAACGTGTCGCTGCCTGCCATCGCGGGCGATCTCGGCGTCTCGCCGGATCAGGGTACCTGGGTCATCACCTCGTTCGGCGTCGCGAATGCGATCTCCCTGCCCTTGACGGGATGGCTGACGCGGCGGTTCGGACAGGTGAGGCTGTTCATGTCCTCCGTGGTCTTGTTCGTCATCGCCTCCTTTCTGTGCGCGCTCGCGCCGAATATCGGGCTGCTGATTCTCTTTCGTGTGCTGCAGGGTGCGGTCGCCGGGCCGATGATTCCCCTGTCGCAGGCGCTTCTGCTGTCGAGCTATCCGAAGGCCAAATCGGGGACCGCGCTGGGAATGTGGTCCATCACGACGCTGGTGGCTCCCGTAGTAGGGCCCGTCCTCGGCGGCTGGATCACGGACAACATTGCATGGCCCTGGATTTTCTATATCAACATCCCGGTCGGCGTCGTCGCGGGGATCGCCACGTGGACGATCTACCGCAAGCGGGAAACGGCCACGGCGAAAATTCCGATCGACGGCGTTGGTCTGGGCCTGCTGGTGATCTGGGTGGGCGCGCTGCAGGTGCTGCTCGACAAGGGCAAGGATCTGGACTGGTTCAACTCAGGACAGATCGTGCTGCTTGCCGTCGTCGCCGTAGTCGGGTTCGCGCTGTTCCTGGTGTGGGAGCTCACCGAAGAGCACCCGATCGTGGACCTGACACTGTTCAAGGGGCGAAATTTCACCGTCAGCACGGTCGCGATGCTGCTTGCCTACGGCCTGTTCTTCGGCAACGTCGTGCTGCTGCCTTTATGGCTGCAGCAGTACATGGGTTACACGGCGACACTGGCTGGCCTGGTGCTTGCGCCAGTAGGGCTGCTCGCGATTTTTGCCACGCCGATTGTCGGCAGGCTGTCGCACAAAGTCGATCCGCGCGTCTTCGTGACCTTCGCGTTCGTAGTCTTCGCCATCGTTCTGTTCATGCGGGCGCATTTCAACACCGACGCGACGATCGGCGTTCTGCTGGTGCCTACGCTCATCCAGGGCATCGCCATGGCCACGTTCTTCATTCCGCTGATCGCGCTGGGGCTGTCCGGGTTGGCACCGGACCGTATTCCGGCGGCCTCGGGCCTCATGAACTTCGCGCGCATTACGGCGGGCTCGTTCGGTACTTCGATCACCACCACGATGTGGGATCGGCGCGCGACCCTGCATCATGCGCAGCTGGTCGAGCATCTGACGCAGAGTGATCCGGTTGCCGCGCAGGCGTTCGCGAATCTGAATGCGGGTGGCATGGGTACGGACCAGAGCTATGCGCTCATCAATCGGCTGGTGGACCAGCAGGCCTTCATGCTGTCGGCCGACGACATCTTCTATGTATCGGGGCTGTTGTTCCTGGCCCTCATCGTTCTCATCTGGTTCGCGCGCCCGATAAGGGGTGACGGTGGTGGTGGGGCCGAGGCGGCGGCGGGGGCGCACTAGGCGAGCGCTGCGACAGGTGCCCCCTAATCTGCGGCGCGCAGGATCCGGGGCGGCACGAGCCAGTGCAGCGTCGCTCCTCCGGCCCGAGGCTTGCCGCTGAAGCGGAGCAGCGCAACACCCATCTTCTTCAGCTCGAATGCTTCGGAGCTCACGCCACCGGCGTGACGCGCCGGGAGACATGTGCCTATGAGGCGCCCGAGCCCCGGTTGATGGCCGACGATGGCGATCACTTTCTCCTGCCTTGCGGCGAGTACGCCTAACACCGCTTCCGGCGATTCTTCGGGAGACAGCTCGGGACACTCCACGGCCTTTGGCCATCCGGCGTACTCGGTGAGAATCACGGCGGTCTGCTTGGCTCGCACCAAGGGACTCGACAGCACACACACAGGGCGCTCGACGATGCGCTTGAGTCCAGCCGCGGCTTTGCGCGCGCGGGCCATGCCTTCGGGCGATAACGGACGGTCCCCATCGTTTCGCCAGCGCTTTGGGTCCCGCTCGAAGGCGATGGCGTGTCGGACGATCAGGAGATCCATACTGACTCGCTTGTGTTGGGGCGATTGGAGCGATTCGTCCAATTATGCAAGAGCCAGGGCGCAGCCACCCGCATAAGGTGCGACCGGCCCCGCGCGACCGGCCAAGTGCGGGCATCCAGCACGACCCGCCAAGTGCAGCTGCAAAGAGCGGCGCGCAGGGGTTGCCGGCCAGATGCCGCCGCTCGGGGGCGCTCGGCCAGACACCGTTTGCGGGAGATGCCCGGCGACGCATGCCCGGCCTCGGGCGCCCTGATTTCGGGTGCCCACGCCGCAGCGCGTCTGCGCGCCTGCCCCGAAACGACGCGCGGTATACTCTCGCCGCTCCTGCTTCCCAAAACGTCGCGCCCGTAGCTCAGGGGATAGAGCAGCGGATTTCTACTCCGCGGGTCGGGGGTTCGAATCCCTCCGGGCGCGCCACTTTCTGATTTTAAATCAGAACCTTAGAAGATCGCGGTGTATTGATGTCTGAGGTCGACGAGCGGGCGTGGCGCAGGGGCTACGACCCGCTCCGCCTGACAGGACGGCGTCGGCCGCAGTCGCATGTGTCAAATCGCGCGGGCTCATCAGCCCCATTTCAGATCGTCGACCAGGCGAAGCGCCTTGGCGTCGCCGAGGCGAACTCGATAACGCGTGCTTCGGCCCGCGACCGAGGGATCTCTTTCGATAACACCCAACTCCTCGAGGCGTGTGAGATCGCGTGACGCCGTGACGCGCCCTACTTTGGTCTGTCTGGCGGCCCGTTTTGCGGTTAGCCAGCCATCCTCGGGGTCGTTGGGCGCGAGTGCCATCTCGATCAAGCGGCGCTGTCGTTGGCTCAGAGGCGCTTCGCGATTACGGGTCCAGAAATGAGAGATCTGCACAACGCGCTCGATGCAGGCGCGGGCTTCATTACAAGCCTGTTCAACAGTCCCTGCCGACCAAACCAGCCAGTCCGTGATATCGAGATCGCCCTTTTGCGCGCGTTCGAGATGCGAGTAATAGTCTTTGCGGCGTTTGAGAAGGACAGGGGACACGGCCCAGAGGCGCGAGATCCGTTCCGAGTGGAATTTCGCTCCTTGGGCGAGCGCCAGGTCGAAGATGGCCCTGCCGAGGCGACCGTTGCCATCCTCGAATGGATGGAGCGTTTCGAACCATAGATGTGCGAGGCAGGCGCGCAGAGCGTTGCTCAGTTTTTGCGGCCCGTCGAACCATGCAAGAAACCGGTCCATTTCTGTATCCAGCCGGTCTCGTGGCGGCGCTTCGTAGTGGACGCGCTCACGGCCAATGGGACCGGAGAGGACTTGCATAGGCTCTTCGCCTCGAAGCATCCCGACGAGGATTAAAGACAGACCAGATCGGCCGGAGGGGAACATTGCGTGATGCCACGCGAATAGTCGCTCCAGCGTCAGCGGCCCGAGATTCTGCGTACTATCCGCGAGGACATCGATCATCCCGCGGGCAGCCGCATTCAGCCGATCCTCCTTTTCCTGCGATGCCCCCAGTCCCAGGTGACGCATAATGGATGACATGACCTCGTCCGGATCGAGAGTTACGCCTTCTATGGCGGAAGTTGACACCGTTTCGCGAGTAGTGAGCTCCGCGATTGCCATATTCAGATGATCGGCATCGAGGGCCTGCGCAAGGCCAGCAAGAAAGTCCTGCTTTCTCTGTGCTGTGGCAAGGGGAGCATCCAGGGCCGGCTGAGACCATCGCCAATGGGGCCAGTCGGAAAGCTGCCAGATATACCGAGGGGTCGACACGATTGAGGGGTCTATTCGTATCAGAATCTGATGCGAATATACGCGGTATTCGTATCAGCCGCTGGTTTGCGTGAAATGGGCGATTCAGGGCGTCACGGCGAGCCGCCAGAGACTTCTACTCCGCGGGTCGGGGGTTCGAATCCCTCCGGGCGCGCCACTTTTTTCCATAAAATCAGTAACTTAGAATGGCGTCTGCGTGTCCACCGAATCCTGGCTAAAAAGAAGGTTTTTTTGGGACGGGAATTCAGCCCGGCGATTAGGAGCCACGAGTGGCCCCCCACGTCACTTGCGCAAGCTCCTGTAAAAAGACGGCCACCTGAACGTCTCGCAGGCTTCCAGGATGCAGGTGAGGAGCCCCAAAGGGGCCAACCAGGTTGCCGCTCTCTCGTTCGTTTGACATCCCCCGTAGCGTATTGACCCACGACAGAGGTCGGCTCCTCGGTGATCGGAAGAATGGCCGGTAAAGGCCTCACCGATGAGTGGCAGGACCGCGGCTATCTAGTCATCGACAGTGTCGACGGGCGAGGACACGACGTTGCGCTGCGAAGTCAACACACGCGCCAGCTCTTTGCCTCGAGCTTCAGCCGCTAGAAGGCCTTGTAGCCGCGCTGCACGGCCAAGTGCGCGAGCGCCTTGGCAACATGGCTCTTACCGAGACCGGGCGGTCCAATACATAGTGCCCCTTCCCGCTCCTGATGCAGCAGCCAGCGTGCCGGGTGAGCGAGCAGCTGGCGCAACGAGCTCGCGTTCCGCACCGCCGGATTCATCGGATCGCATATAACACGCGGCTGATCGCACGAATCCAGGTCAACGGCTTGCATTCAACGCCTGCTTGACGGGAGACTCGCCACATCGGGCACCAATCAAGTGACGTCATGAGATATTTTTTGGGGGGCGCGTTTGCCCTTGCAGCAGCCAGCACCCTTTACGCTCAACCGCAGATGCCGACCGCCGATGCCGTTCTGGCTGCCAATCGTGCGGCCGTGGGGGACGTACTTTCGACCGGTGGCGCCGAGTTTAGCTACGCCTGGTCGGGTTCCGGCCTCACCGGTACTCGAACCGACATCGTCGACCTCGCCACTGGAGCCTTCGTCGAGGCCAAGCAGGCCGGCATAGTCGGCGAAGCACAGGGATTTGACGGCAAGACTCCCTGGATGCGCGACGTTTCTGGCGCAAATACTACCCAGGAGGGCGGTGATCGCATTGCCGTCGCGGTGAATGAGGCCTATCGCGTCGCGAATCTCTGGTGGCGCCCCGGCCACGCTGGTGCGACCGTTGCTTATGTGGAGCGGGAGGTTACTGACGGTCAAGCGGTCGACCACCTGGTCCTAACGCCGAAGAGCGGTAAGTCGTTTGACGCCTGGTTCGACGCCAATACTCACCTTCTCGCCCGCATCGCCGAGGATCGGCAGTTCTTTCATACGCAAACCCTCTTTGCAGATTACCGCCGTCAAGGCGGTCTGATGCTTCCTCATGTTGTAACCCTCGACAACGGTTCGGGCGAGGCCGACAGGGAGTTCCTCAGACTTACGCGTGTTTCGTTCGGTCCCGAACGCCCGCTCTCGGCCTATTCGCGTCCGACCGCGCCTCCCGTCGGCGCCTCCATCGATGGTGGACTGGCCAGCGTCACGCTGCCGTTCCGTTTGCTCAACAATCACATCTATGTGGACGCGAGGGTCAACGGTAAAGGCCCCTACACGTTCCTCGTCGACACCGGCGGCCATACCCTTGTGTCGCCTCGGCTGGTGTCCGAACTCGGACTGAAGAGCATCGGGGCTGCAGCGGTGTCAGGCGCAGGCGAGAAGACCGAGGTGAGCGGTTTCGCTCAGGTGGCGGAACTGGCGCTGGGCGCCGTGCGCATGCGCAATCAGGTAGCCTTCGCCACTCAGATCTACGATCCCGCGATCGAGGGAATCCAGGTCGATGGGATGGTCGGTTTTGAGTTGTTCCGTCGCTTCGCTGTCCAGATCGACTACGGCCGCGACACTCTGACCATCACCGATCCAACGCGCTTTGAGGTGAAGGACGCGGGAACCGCCATCCCTTTCGTGTTCTACGATCACTTGCCCATGGTGCAGGGTTTCATCGCTGACCTTCCGGCGCGCTTCGACATCGATACCGGCTCGCGCTCGGACGTTGATGTCACGCGCCCCTTTGTGACCGCCCATGCGCTCCGCGCGCGATTCCCGAAAGGTGTCAGTGCCGTCACTGGCTGGGGTGTTGGTGGTCCGTCCCGCGGCTACGTCGTCCATCTCCCGTCGCTCACTTTGGGCACGATAAAGGTCGATAATCTGGCTGCCGGCCTGTCCGAAGCCAAGAGTGGCTCGATCAGCGATTCGAACTACGACGGGAACGTCGGCGGGGGCCTTCTCAAGCGTTTCGTAGCGACCTTCGACTATGCACACCAAAGGATGTACCTGAAGCCCATCGTCCCCGGTCCCGCCGATGCGGGATCCTTCGATCGCTCAGGCATGTGGATCAATGCCGCGCCCGATGGATATGCCGTGACCGACGTCGCGCGCGGCGGACCCGCGGCTCAGGCTGGGATCGAAGTGGGTGACATCATCACGACGCTGGACGGCGCGGCTTTTCGATCCGAAGGTCTTTCCGACACTCGCATCCTGCTTCGCAGCCGGCCGGCAGGAACGAAGATCCCGATTGACCTCAGGCGCGGTGCCGACACTAAAAGAGTGACGCTCGTTTTGAGCGATCAGATCGTCGCATTCCAGAAGTAGCGCCTTTTCCGCCGGCGTGGGTTCGACGGTGTCGGGTCGCCTGCGCCCCAGGGCCGGATTGAGTTAGCTCCGCCTACAGCGATGGGCGCCGTGCGCTGATTGACCGGTTCGTCGATGGATGGAAATCGGGCGAGGACTGTTGAGAAGGACAGCTACAGGTGCCGCCCGCGCGTGGGAGCGGGTCATGGTACGGCCGAGCTAGGTGGCGGCCCGCGGGATCGTGCACCCGATCGACAGCTTCTGCAGTTCAGGTTGGAGACCACAACGCGCAGGTCAACAGTCGACTCCGTACGCTATAGCAAGCGGAGGACCTTATCCAAGGCTTCGAAATCAACGGGCTTGCCGAGGTGATGATCGAAGCCGGCCGAGCGAGCCTCTCCGGCGTCCTCTTCTCGAGTGAAGTCCGTCAATGCGATCAGCGTCGTGTGGTGCGTCTGCGGCAGCTCCCGGAGCTTGCGCGCAACTTGATATGCGTCCATGTCAGGCATTGCTACGTACTGCAGCATCACCTCCGGCGTGAATGACTGTGCAATCTGTAGCGCAGATGCACCGTCATACGCCGTGCGCACGTCATGCCCCTCCGCGCTCAACAACAGCGCGAGGCTGTTGGCCGAGTCTTTGTTGTCGTCGACAACCAGAATGCGCAAAACGCGCCCCGTTGCCAATTCGGACCCGGCCCCCCCCGCGGGAGCACCGCTCACCGCGAAGTCGCCTGCCAAGGGCAGACTGACGACGAATTCACTGCCTTTGCCGATCCCTTCACTATGTACGGCAACGCGCCCGCCGTGGAGTTCCACGAGCCGTCGCACGACGGTTAGTCCAATTCCCAGCCCACCCTGGGTGCGTTCGCGAGCAGCATCTCCTTGGGAAAACAGGTCAAAGACTCGCGAGCGCAGCGACTGCGAAATTCCGATGCCGTTGTCCCGGATTCGGATGACTGCCTCGCCGCCGATGCGCTCGCCGCTGACCTCGATTTGACCGCCTTCGGGTGTGTATTTTGCCGCGTTGTTCAGAAGATTGCTCACGATCTGCGTGAGCCGCAACGTATCGCCTTCCACCCAGAGGGGTTGTTCAGGAAGCGTGATCGTCAGTTGGTGCCGGGACGCCTCGATCAGTGCCAGGCAAGAATCCACGCCCTGCTGCACGATAGTGGCGACCGACACGCGCTCTTTTCGCAGTTCGACCTTGTCGAGCCGAATGCGAGTCACGTCCAGTAGGTCATCGATCAGTCGGGTCATGGACTTGAGCTGCCGCTGGCCGACGTCGTTCATGGCCTGTAGTTGGGGTTCGCGCATCCCTTGAAGTCGAACGTGCGCGTATTCGGAGGCGTTGCGAACTGCCGAGAGCGGATTGCGCAGTTCGTGAGCGACCGTCGCCAGAAATTCATCCTTGCGTCTTTCGTTCGTCTTGCTGGCATCGAGCGCGGAGTACAAATTATAGGCCGCAGCCGTAAATTCGCCCAAATCCATGAGAAGGCGTTCGTCTTCTCGATCAAACTTGTGATCCTCGTCGTGCATAACCACCCACACCGTCCCGATCGTTTGACCGTTAATGGTGAATGGAATGAGTAGCGCTTCGACGATCGCAGGGCGCACGTCCGCGAAATAGCGGAAATGCCGTTCCAAGTGCGACATCAGCAGCACGGAATTCCGATCCACGACGGCCCCACACGGACTGAAATCGCGCGGTGTCGTGCCCCGGAGGTGAGACGAGAGTGCGCCGCTGAGAGCGTGCCAACGAAAGACCGTGTTGCCTCCGTCATCCTCAATGAGGCTGATTCCCGCAGTACCCGCTCGACACAGCTCGAGTGCCTCATCCGTGAGCGTCTGGAGAATCTGCTGCGGTGAATGCGCCATTACTCTGGCCAACCGCACCAAGGCACGATTTTCCGCCGCGTGATTCGGGGCTCGGGCAGGCCGGCGTTTCAACTCATCGGTGT
This sequence comes from Gammaproteobacteria bacterium, assembly GCA_028293765.1. Taxonomy (GTDB): domain Bacteria; phylum Pseudomonadota; class Gammaproteobacteria; order Steroidobacterales; family Steroidobacteraceae; genus 13-2-20CM-66-19. The sequence goes on along the minus strand of JAQGOG010000155.1, from coordinate 4,973 downwards.
TGATAACCCGCTCGAGCGCCACGTCCCCGGCGATACCTGTGTGAGCATCGTCCACTAATTCCCCGGTTGGCCGGTGTACGTGCCGGCGTGAGTGTTGTCCAAGAACCGACCGATCCTTGGCACTGTCTTTCCGGCTTCGTGAAATTGCGGGAAATGCGTTGCGCGTGTATTCGCGGTACCTGAATGCGCTAGCGGTGAGTCTACGCTCAATTCTCGCCATGGGACGTTTCGAGGGTATTGAATGCGTTGCAGCCGGTTGCCTGCATTCGGGAGCCATCGGTCGCTTCGCATCAACAAGGAGCGTCGCGGCTGGCCCAACCAAATGGCAGGCGCGGCTGTTCAGCTTCCGATCGTTGCTACACTCACGGCCGCTGTTTCCCAACTCGTCGCTTATTGCATAGGCTACGGCCTCGCCGCCGCACTGACCGAATGAAGGCTTGAGTTCACGTATGCCGCAATGCGGTGGTCGGAAACGGCTACCCGGAACCCGGCATGGAAGTGCTCACCGAGCCATTTGTCATGGCAGCGCTCGGCAATCGGATTCGGGAGCTGATCGCCCGCCCAGTTGCAAATCGCTTCCCCAGCCGTAACCGCGCTGCGCATAGAGCGTGCACTGATCGCCTCGAATCTGCGCCTGCGTGCGCCTGCCGTCGTACTTGATCCCGTGTGCCCACTCGTAGCCGGGCCGAGCTCGCTCATGCGTGACGGCTACGGGAGGCGACAACGGACGCACGGCGTGAGTCGCCGCGCTGTAATCAGGTCGTAACAATTGAGCCGGAAGCTTGACGCCAAACATTGCTCGCAACAAAGGGGACGAAGATGAAGAAGCAGCTGCTGACCGTGGCACTGTCGATGGGATTAATGGCAGCGTTCAAGCTTGCTCCGGTCCAGGCCAACGATGCGGGACAGGATGGAAGGATCAAACACGTCCTGCTGCTAAGCATTGACGGGCTACACGCGTTGGACGTCGCCAACTACGTGAAATCGCATGAGGGCTCCGCGTTGGACCAGTTGAGCCAGCACGCAGTCACCTATTCGAACGCGAAAACTCCCGCAAATTCGGATTCGTTTCCAGGGCTGCTGGCGCTGGTAACAGGCGGTTCCCCCCGGACTCACGGACTCTTCTACGATTACAGCTATGACCGGACGATCTGGGCGCCGGACAATAAGACGTGCTCCGGAAAGCCGGGAACGCAAATGATTTTCGACGAGTCGATCGACGCGTACGTGAACGGAGTTTCTCAAAACGTGATCGATCCGAATGCCCTGCCGCGCTACATCGACGGGCATGGACGGTGCTCGCCCTTCTACCCGCACAATGCAATCCGCACCAACACTTTGTTTGAAGTGATCAAGGCAGAGAACGCCGGTCGCACCGCGTGGGCGGACAAGCACCCCGCCTACGACCTGGTGAACGGCCCCTCGGGCAAGGGTGTGGACGATCTGTACAACCCCGAAATCACCAACGTCGGTGGATTCGACAACACGATCAGCGTCGTGTGCACGGTGCAGAACGACGGCCTGAAGGTGAAGGCGATCCTGAACGAGATTCAGGGACTGAACCATGAGGGCACGAAGCATGTAGGTGTCCCGACAGTGTTCGGGATGAACTTCCAGGCAGTCAGCGTCGGGCAAAAGCTGCTGGTGGATAATCCCGGCGGCGGTTGCGCGTCCGATACGGATCCGACCATCAACGGGCAGCGGGGCGGCTACCTGGACGGACTGGGGACCCCTTCCGCCGTTCTGGCATACGGGCTCGCGAAAACTGACGCCGCGCTGGGGCAATTTGTCAGCGCGTTGAAACAGGCGGGAATTTACGATTCGACGCTCATCATCGTGACTGCGAAACATGGCCAGTCCCCGCTCAATCCGGCGAAGCTCGTGAAGCCGGGACATTTCGCGGACCTGGTCTGCACGGTGTCCAACTGCAGCACGAGCGAAGGGGCCAGGATCATCACGGACGCCGGCAACAATTGCCCGGAAGGGCCGTGCGGCTGGGTTCAGGATGACGATATCGGGCTGATCTGGCTGCGGGACCAGAGCAAGACGAAACTCGTGGCGGACTATCTCAACCAGAACGCCAAGTCTTTGTACATCGACGAAGTGATGTCCGGCGAAGAGCTGCAGTTGAAATTTGGCGACCCGTTGAAGGACAGCCGGACGCCGGACATCATCGTGCAGCCGGTGTACGGGACGATTTACACGAAACCCACGAGCAACAAGGTGGCGGAGCACGGCGGGTTCAGTTTCGGAGACACCAATGTAGGATTGATCGTCTCCAACCCGGCCATGCATTCCCGACAGGTGAAGACGCCCGTGCTGACGTCGCAGGTGGCAGCGACGATCCTGAAATCGTTGGGGATCGATCCAAACGAATTGGAGTCGGTCCGCAAGGAAGGAATCTCCGTATTGCCGTTCCTGTTCGACGACGGCGGATCGGAGCACGAATAGTCCGCAACGCCCTGGTCGAGGATTAACGCAGTGGGGCATGCCGGTGAAAGCGGGCATGCCCTTTGCGCGCCGCGGTAGGGGGGTACCTGCGGGCGCTTCAAGGTCCAGGTCCGAGCCTAGGCAGACCAAATTGGGCTGGCGTAAGGTGGCCTCTCGCGGCAGGCACCGGCCCCGTGGAAGCCGGTCATAACCCGGCGCCGCCCGCCCCTGTGATGTCGCCTTTTTTCAGAGCCGCGCCCTCGGAAAATCGACCGCCACGCGGGCGCACTTTGTGCTCCGTGGGTCGGGGTTCGAGCCCCGCCGGGCGCGCCATTTTTTTGTGTTCGCCGGGGAGGGTCGCATCGGCTAATAGTTCGTATATACTTCGCGCCCCGTCGCGAACGGGTAGCGTTGCGGTCGGTCAGCCGGCTGCCGCGTAGCTCGCGGTGGCGTAAGGATCGAACGGATACGCCAGTTGCGCGATGGGCATGTCGATGGTGGGCGTAGCTCAGCTGGTAGAGCCCCGGGTTGTGATCCCGGTTGTCGTGGGTTCGAGTCCCATCGTCCACCCCATTTCTTAGATGGGCCGTTAGCTCAGTTGGTAGAGCAGGAGACTCTTAATCTCTTGGTCGAAGGTTCAAGTCCTTCACGGCCCACCACTTAATCAATGACTTACGGTGACTCGAGCAGGCCTCGGCTAGCCAAAGCCGTCGAATGGTAGCCGTAGTGGTACCCGTACGGCATGAGTGCCCCTGTTACTCGCTGGGCCGAGGCGTGCTCTCGGTAGTGCCGGCCAGAGGCAAAGCTGCTGGCGACCACGACATCGAAGACCACGGCGGAAAAGCGCAGGTCGCCTTCCGGTTCTCTGGGATGCCCCGGGGATCAGACGTCTTGACGTGAGCCACGAAAGGCGACCGGCAGACCGGGAGTCCATGATGCGGGGGAGCCAAGCCGCAGGGCTAGGATCAGAATCGCGCCAGGTACAGACGCGATCCGCCCGCGACTTTCCCTACCACCTGCCTATGCTCGCGTGCACGGCGGTGGCGACGAAATTCGGAATCGCGCTCGGAAGACCAATCCGATCGGTCACTTCCTTTCCATGTGGCTGGCAGTTCGCTCCGCCAAAATAGAAATAGATCGCAGCCTTCGTTCGAGCGTCGCGTGCGGCGAGTCGAAACCTTCGTGACACGCCTTGCAACAGCTGGCAACGGCAGGCGCCGATTTGCACCTCGATTCACGGCGAGGGCAATCAGTGCAGCATCTCATGTTGCACTCCGACGCCTCCGAGTTCGAACGTCGGAAGGCTAGCGGGACGTATCCGACTTTCGGCGAGCCATCCTTCAACGTCCGACCGCAGCCATCTCCTAAGCCGCTGTGGGAATCGACGCCCTCTCACTGCGATTTCCGGTTGCCTCCAGCGAAAAAGCAAAACAAGACATGATCACTTTTTCGGTCCAGTAACCCGCGCGTAATGAATCGGTTGGTAGCGGGGGCGTGATTCCGACTAATAGCACGGTCGCGATACCGTTTCCGAACCTTTATCGCCGCGAGACTGGGCTCGCCGAGGTGCCGAGCCACTGTCGCAAGGGCCATCCACTCACGTCGGACAACGTTCGGACAGATCAGGGCGAGCGCCGCGGCAAACCGCGTAGCTACGTGGCGCAAGCAAACAAGGCGGCCCCTAACTCCGATCGAAGTGATCGACCCTGCATAAGCGGTAGGTTAGGGATTGGGAGGTAATTGGTTTCAAATGTAATCCGGCGCGAGCATGCGGAAACCGTGTGGCAATTCGTCCGGTGAACACTCCCTCATCACCAACCCAGTGCACGCGGGAGAGGATCAAAATGAACGAGCCATCCCCCAGCGACGAATCATTGCAGACGGCGCCGTCGCGGCGCGATTTGTCGTCAACGGCAGTTCGACCTGCAAGGCTCGTGCGCCAAGCGCAAGATCTGCGAAGTCATCTGAGGCTCGCTCGATACCGATCTGACCGGCGCCATGTTGTCGTTCCGCTACTACCGCACGGTCCTTCTACATCTCGGTTATCCCCGCCCGCATTATTTCGGTTTCAAGGAGAACCAACAGATGGGCGATTCCAGCGACATCAATTTGACCCGGCGTGATTTTCTGATCGCCGGAGCCACGTCCGCGGTAGCGGTGACGCTGCCGTCCACGGTGGCTGCTGCCGAGCCTCCAACGGCCGGCGCGCCCGTCGTCTCAAAGGTGACGCTGCAGGTCAACGGCAACGTCCGGAAGCTCAGTCTCGATACCCGGACCACGCTGCTGGACGCGCTGCGGGAGCACTTGCATCTCACCGGCAGCAAGAAGGGCTGCGATCACGGTCAATGCGGCGCCTGCACGGTGATCGTCGACGGCCGCCGCGTGCTTTCGTGCCTGACGCTGGCGGTCATGCACGAGCGTCGTGCGATTACGACCATCGAGGGGCTGGGCACGCCGGGGAACTTGCACCCGATGCAGGCTTCCTTCGTGAAGCACGACGGCTACCAGTGCGGCTATTGCACGCCCGGGCAGATTTGCTCGGC
>JAQGOG010000118.1 GCA_028293765.1 Gammaproteobacteria bacterium | reverse complement strand
AAACAGATGTCGGGCTGCGCTTGCGTGAAGCGGTGCATTTACTTTGCCGGCTAGGCGGGTTGGCGGCGGTCCAGCGCTTTGATGAGGTGGTCCCTCAGCTTTTGTTCTGCGCTGGCATCCAAGGGTCGATTGTCGAAGTCGGTCAGGTAGAACACGTCCTCGGCCCGCTCGCCGACGGTCATGATCTTCGCGGCGTGCAGCTCGATCCGTTGCTCCATCAGGACCTTGCCCACATCGCACAGCAGGCCGGGCCGGTCGCCCGCGATGAGCTCGAGGACGGAGCGGCTGTTGCGCTCGTCGACGCTGAGCGCTATCTGGGTCGGCGTGTTGAACATCCGCGCTTGGCGGGGAGCCCGCCGCGAAACAGCGAACGCCGTGTCCTCGGGTCGCTGCAGCGAGCGCCAGATCGCGTGTTCGATTTCGTTCTGCCGGTCGTCATCCGTGATCGGCGCGCCATCGTCTTCGAGCACGTGATAAAGGTCGAGGCTGAATCCATCTCCGGTCGGAGTGATGCGGGCATCCACGATGTTGAGCCCGAGCTGATCGAGCACTGCCGTGGTGCGCGCGAAGCCATGGCGGCGGGGGCGCGTGAAAATCAACACGGCGGTCGTGCCTCGCACACTGCGAGGATCGAGAGCAACAAGCGGTTCGTCGGAACCCGGGTCGCGCTCCGCCAGCAGGCGCGCATGCCAGGCGACTTCCTGCGGCGAGTGCTGGAGAAAATAAGCGGCAGAAAACCGCGTCCAGCTTCGCTCGACGTCGGTTTCGGCAATGCCGCCTTCGACGAGCAGGCGTCGCGCCGCATCCTGCGTCTCCCGCACCAGCTGCTCCTGGTCGATCGGGCTCTCCAGCCCCCGCCGCAGGGCGCGCTTCACGCGATGGTAGAAGTCATGGAAGAGGGAGGCCTTCCACGAATTCCACAACTTGGGGTTCGTGCCGCGCACGTCGGCACAGGTGAGGGCGTACAGATAATCGAGGTGCGCCTCGTCGCCGACCTTGCGCGCAAATGCGCTTATCACCTGCGGGTCACTGATGTCCTGCTTCTGCGCCGTGATCGAAAGTTCGAGATGGTTGCGGACCAGCCAGGCCACCATCCGGGCGTCGTAAGGGGAGAGACCCTGCTCGAGGCAGAACGCTTCCGCGTCGACACCTCCGAGCTGGGAATGGTCCCCTCCGCGGCCCTTGGCAATGTCATGGAACAGCGCGGCGAGGTACGCGACTTCCGGCTTCGGTAACTGCTGCATGACGCGCGAAGCTTCGGGCAATTCGTGGTCGTATCGCGGGATCGCGAAGCGCCGCAGATTGCTGACGACAAACAGCGTGTGTGCATCGACAGTGTAGGCGTGAAAGAGGTCGTACTGCATGCGCCCGACGATACGTCCAAACGCCGGAATGTAGCGCCCGAGCACTCCGTACGTATTCATACGCCGCAGCTCATGCGTAACGCCGACCGGCGAACGCAGGATTTCGAGAAATAGCCGGTGGTGACGTGGGTTCTGCCGGAACTCCTCATCGATCAGCCACAGGCTGCGCGCGACCGCACGCATCGTCGAGGCGCGGACGCCATTGATCTCCGGATGCTGTTGCAGCAACACGAAGAGCTCGAGCAGCGTCGAGGGTGTGCGCACGAACACGTCATCGCTTACCGCTTCCAAGGACCCGTTCCGCACCTGAAAGCGGGGGTTGAGCGGCCGCGGCGGTTCGCTCTCGTTGAGGATCGCTTCGCGGAAAAGCTGCAGCAGCAGCTCGTTCAGCAGACTCACGTCCATGACAGTGCGGTAGTAGCGCTGCATGAACTGCTCGACCGCCAGAGTGTACGAGGCGTCCTCGTAGCCGAAGGTCTGTGCCAAGCGGATCTGGTGGTCGAACAGGAGGCGATCCTCGCGGCGTCCCGTGAGCACGTGCAGACCGAACCGCACCTTCCACAGGACCGCCTGCGCCTGTTTCAGGCGCCGCAGCTCCGCGCCGCTCAGGAAGCCGCGCGTGGCCAGCCCGTCGAGCGTGTCAGAGCCGAAGTGTCGCTTGGCTACCCAGGCGATAGTCTGGATGTCGCGCAGGCCGCCGGGGCCGGTCTTGACGTTCGGCTCCAGGTTGTAGGCCGTGTCGTGGGCCTTCAGGTGACGATCCGCCTGCTCGCGGACTTTGGCCTCGAAGAACTCCTTTACGGGCCAGACGCGATCCGGCCCGAGGGCCGTGCGCATCTGCGCGACCAATTCCTCATTGCCGGCGAGCAGTCGCGCTTCGATGAGCGTGGTCATCACGCTGACATCGGCCGTACTCTCCTGCGAGCACTCTTCGACCGTGCGCACGCTATGACCGACTTCAAGTCCGATGTCCCACAGGAAAGCGACCAGCCGCTCGACCATGCCGCGGCCCTGAGTGTCGGGCGGCTGCGGCACGAGTAGAAGGATGTCGATGTCAGAGCAGGGGTGCAGCTCACCACGGCCGTAGCCACCAACAGCGACCAATGCCCAGGAAGCGGTGTCCGCCACTGACTGTGCGCGCCACACTTCGCGCAAGACGATGTCGACGAGCGCGGCGCGTGCGTGCACCAGCCCTTCCACAGGCTCTTCCGCGAGAAAGCGGGCTTTCAGCTCCTCGTGCGCATGCCGAAGGAGCTCACGGTACGCGACCGGTGACCCCTGCGTTTCTGCAAGCAGGATGGGTAATCGGCTTAGGAGCGGCCACGGGGCGCTCCACGTGGTTGCGGGAAGTGCTTCTTCCAATAAGTCGGTGTCGGTGGACATCTATTGGCTGAAAGCGGCTTGCGGCACATTCAGCAACCACGATTGGTTTATTGGCTGAAAGTCGCCTGCGGCCCGGGATGGGCCAGCGCTTTCAGCAGCCAGCCCAGAGCCGTTTCGACCCCGGGCCTGTTCCGGTGGCGAGAAATCGTTCATTCAGTGTTGCCGGTCCTTGGCACCCAAGGTGAGCACCTCAAAACCGTCGTCCGTGACGAGCACAGTGTGTTCCCACTGTGCCGACAGAGAGTGGTCCTTGGTGATGACCGTCCAGCCGTCCGGGAGCAGCCGCACGTGGCGCTTGCCGGCATTCACCATCGGCTCGATGGTGAATGTCATTCCTGTGCGCAATTCGAGCCCCGTCCCGGGTTCGCCGTAGTGCAGAACCTGGGGATCCTCGTGATAGATCCGGCCAATGCCGTGGCCGCAATACTCGCGGACGACCGTATAGTCGCGCTCCTCGACAAAGGCCTGAATGGCATGGCCGATATCACCCAGGTGCGTGCCGGGCCGCACCGTCTCGATACCACGCCACATCGCTTCGAAGCAGGTCTCGGCGAGCCTTTGCGCGTGCGCCGGCGGCTTGCCCACGAAGTACATGCGGCTCGTGTCGCCGTGAAAGCCTTCCCTGATGACGGTCACGTCAATGTTCACGAAGTCCCCGGCCTTCAGGCGCTTATCGTTCGGAATGCCGTGGCAGACGACATGGTTCACGGACGTGCAGATCGTCTTCGGGAACCCGCGATAATTCAGGTTTGCGGGGATCGAGCGCTGCACCTCCACGATGTAATCGTGGCAGATGCGGTCGAGCTCTTCGGTCGTCACCCCTGGGACGACGTGCTCCCCGATCATGTCGAGCACCTCCGCGGCCAGCCGGCCGGCGGTGCGCATCTTTTCCTGTTCCTCGGGAGTCTTGATCGTGACGTGCATAGTGGCTCGAAATCTCATCCCGGAACGGCGGCCGCCAGGGCTGCGTTCACGGGCGCGTAAGGCGTTGTTCAGACGAGGCCTTCATGGTATAAAGCGCGGCCTTTTTTGGCAACGCACTGTAACTTACTAACCCCACACGCGTATCGACACCTCCGTGGCTGGGTGTCCCCTTCAGGTCCAAGCGCTTGCGCTTCGCCGGGGATGGCCACGAGGGATACGCGGAGGCTCAACCCAAGCAGGAGATTTGTCATGCCCGGCGTGTCCATGCGACAGATGCTGGAAGCGGGTGTCCATTTTGGACATCAAACCCGTTTCTGGAACCCGAAGATGGCTCCTTTCATCTTTGGCGAACGTAACCGAATTCACATCATCAATCTCGAGAAGACGCAGCCCATGTATGTGGAGGCTGCCGGCTTCGTTAAAAGTGTCATCGCCGACGGCGGTACCGTGCTGTTCGTTGGCACGAAGCGCTCGGCGCGCGAGGCGGTGCAGGTCGAAGCGGTCCGCGCGGGCCAGCCGTGGGTCAACCAGCGCTGGCTCGGCGGCATGCTCACGAACTTCAAGACGATCCGCCAGTCCATCAAGCGGCTGGCCGAGATCACCGACCTTGCCACGACGGGCGCGCTCGACAAGCGCGGCAAGAAGGAAGCGACGCAGCTGCGCCGCGAGATGGAGAAACTCGAAAGGAGCCTGGGCGGCATCAAGCACATGGACTCGTTGCCGGATGCGCTATTCGTCGTCGACGTCGGCCACGAGAAGATCGCAATCCACGAAGCCACGAAGCTCGGTATCCCGGTCGTCGCCATCGTGGACACGAACTGCTCGCCGGACGGTATCGATTACGTGATTCCCGGCAATGACGACGCCATGCGGGCGATCCGGCTCTATGCCGGCGGCATCGCCGACGCCGTGCTCGAGGGCAAGGAATCCGTTCCCAGTGTAGCGGTGGGCGAGGACGAGTTCGTCGAGCTCGACGAAGCGGGCAATCCCCGCAAGAAGTCCGCGCGCGGACGCCCGAGGCCGCAGGCGGCCGTACGCAAGAAGAAGACGGCGGTTCGCCGCGGGCTACCGGCGGCCGCGGTACCGGCCGGCGTTCCGAGCGTGGAAGCAGCGGTTCCTGAGGAGGAGGATCTGGAGGCCGAGGAAGTCGCGGCAGTCGCGGCGGCTGTTGTCGGACCGGCACCCACGCAGGTCGTACCGCCTCGCCGTCCGACCGGAGGCCCCGGCGGCCGTCGCAAGGGTCGCGAGTAATCCGACGGACGCTTTAACCAATGAACATCACAGCAGACGCAGTCAAACAGCTCCGCGAACGCACCGGCGCGGGCATGATGGAGTGCAAGAAGGCGCTCGTCGAAACGAAAGGCGACCTCGATGCCGCGGCCGATCTCATGCGCAAGCAGGGGCTCGCGAAGGCTGACAAGAAGGCCTCGCGTGTCGCCGCGGAGGGTGTGGTCGTAGTCGAGAAGTCGAGCGACGCGCACACGGCAGCGATGGTCGAGATCAATTGCGAGACCGACTTTGTGGCCCGTGAGCAGGATTTCCGGGGCTTTGCGCAAGCCGTCGCGGCACGCGCCCTGGCAACCCGCCCGGCATCGCTCGAGGCTCTCCTCGAGGCGAAACTCGAAGGCGGCGAGAGCATCGAGGAGCGGCGGCGCACGCTCATCGCGAAGATCGGCGAGAACATCAGCGTGCGGCGTTTCGTCGTACTCACCTCGCCGGAACATCTGGGCGCGTATGTGCATGGCACGCGCATCGGTGCGCTCGTGGCGGTGAAGGGCGGCGAAGCCCCGCTCGCGCATGATCTTGCGATGCACGTGGCCGCGAGCAATCCGAAATACCTCAGCCAGGCGCAGGTGCCGGCCGACGTAGTCGCGAAGGAGCGGGATATTCTGACGGAGCAGGCTCAGGGCGAAGGCAAGCCGCCGGAGATCGTCGCGAAGATGGTCGAGGGACGGTTGCGCAAGTCGTTGGGGGAGATCACCCTCGCGGGACAGCCCTTCGTGAAGGATCCCGACGTCACGATCGAAAAGCTGCTCAAGGGCGCGAAAGCGGAAGTGATCGCCTACGAGCGCTTCGAAGTCGGCGCCGGCATCGAGAAGAAGCAGGAAGACTTCGTGGCGGAAGTCATGGCGCAGGTGTCGGGAGCAGGCCCGAAGGGTTCGGCTCCGACCACGGTCAAGCACTGACGGGTGCGCAGGTAAGTGAGAAAACCCCGCCACGCGCGGGGTTTTTTCCATCTAAGCAGCGAGGTAGAGCGATATGACGGGCTCCCCAACGGCGCGCTGCGCGCCGCTCGACGTACGGGGTCGCTTCGACCCCGAGGACAGTCCGGCCCGAGGCCGTCTGTGAGTTCTTCGAAATACACGAGAATTCTCGTGAAGCTGTCGGGCGAGGCATTGCTGGGCACCAGCGACTACGGCATCGACCCCGCGGTGTTGAAGCGCATCGCCGGCGAGCTGCAGGACATCATCCAGATGGGTGTGCAGGTCGCCGTGGTCGTCGGCGGCGGCAACATCTTTCGCGGAGCGGGGCTCGCGCGCGCCGGCATGGACCGCGTGGCCGCTGATCACATGGGCATGCTGGCGACCGTGATGAACTCACTCGCCATGCAGGATGCTCTCGAGAGCCTCGGCATGCACGCGCGTGTCATGTCGGCAATCCGCATCAACGAGGTTTGCGAGGACTATATCCGTCGTCGTGCGGTCCGGCATCTGGAGAAAGGCCGTGTCGTGATCTTCGCGGCCGGCACTGGCAACCCCTTCTTTACGACCGACACGGCCGCATCGCTGCGGGCGATCGAGATCAACGCCGACATCCTTCTGAAGGCGACCAAGGTGAACGGCGTCTATTCGGACGATCCGGTGCGCAATCCCGCCGCCGTGCGCTACACCCATCTGACCTTCGACAAGGTGCTGACCGACAAGCTCAACGTGATGGACGCGACCGCGATCGTCATGTGCCGCGACAACCGCTTGCCTTTGCGGGTCTTCAATCTAAACAATTCCGGGGACCTGACACGCATCGTCCGTGGTGAGGACGTAGGCACGACAGTTACGTTCGAGTAGCGTTTGACTAAAGAGGACGCCCGATCAGGAGTTTGGCAATGCTGGAAGATCTCAAGAAAGACGCGCGTGAGCGCATGACGAAGTGTGTGCAGACGTTCCAGGCGGACCTGAGGAAGCTGCGCACGGGCCGTGCCCACCCGAGCCTCATCGAGCACCTCAAGGTGGATTACTACGGTAACGACACCCCTCTTAACCAGGTGGCGAACATCGCGGTCGAGGACGGCCGCACGCTCGTGGTCTCTCCGTGGGAGAAGAGCATGGTGCAGGCCATCGAGAAGGCCATCCACAAGTCCGATCTCGGCCTCAACCCGATGACCGCGGGCACCATCATTCGTATTCCTATGCCGGCGCTCACCGAAGAGCGGCGACGCGATATCACGAAGGTGCTGCGGCAGGATGCTGAGGGTGCGCGCGTCGCCGTGCGCAACGTGCGGCGCGATGTCATGAACGACATCAAGGACCTGTTGAAGGAAAAGCTCGTGTCCCAGGACGACGAGAAGCGCGCCGAGGTCGAAGTGCAAAAGCTGACCGACAAGCACATCGCCGATATCGAGCAACTGCTCACGGCGAAGGAGAAGGAGGTCATGCAGGTTTGATGACCCGCGCCGTGCCCAACATAGTGCCCCGGCATGTCGCGATCACCATGGACGGCAATGGCCGCTGGGCCGCTGCACGCGGGCTGGCGCGTTCGGCTGGCCACAAGGCCGGCCTGGACCCGGTGCGCATGTGCATCCAGGAATGCACGCGCCGCGAAGTCACGGCCCTCACGCTGTTCGCGTTCTCGAGTGAGAACTGGCGCCGTCCCGTGGAGGAAGTCGCGAGCCTGATGGGGCTCTTCGTCGAGGCACTGGACCGCGAGATCGCCGAGTTGCATGCCAACCGGGTGCGGGTGCGTTTCATCGGCGACCGTCGAACGCTGTCGGTGCGCCTGCAAGCGCGCATTGCCGCCGCCGAGGAACGCACTGGCGGCAACGATGGACTGCGGCTGCAGATCGCGATGAGCTACGGCGGGCGATGGGACATTCTCCAGGCAGCTCAGAAACTTGCGAAAGAATGTGCAAGTGGCGCTTTAAGGCCCGAGGCGATCGACGAGCAGCGCTTTGCCGCTAGCCTGCAGCTCGCCGGCCTGCCCGACGCGGAGCTGCTGATCCGCACCGGCGGCGAGCAGCGGATCAGTAATTTCCTGCTGTGGAACGCTGCCTACGCCGAGCTCTACTTTAGCGACCGGCTGTGGCCCGACTTCGACGTTGCCGAGCTCGAGGCCGCTTTCGCGTTCTTCGGCAGCCGGCAGCGACGCTTCGGCCGCACGAGCGAACAGGTCGAGCCCGGAGCTTCCGGCGGCCGCACGCCGTGACGGAATCCCTGCGCAAGCGGATCATCACCGCTGTCATTCTTGCTGCGTTACTGCTGGGAGTTCTGCTGTGGCTGCCGCCCGTTGCGACGGTCATTGTAGTGACGGCGCTCGTGCTGGCAGGGGCGTGGGAGTGGTCCGCGTTTCTGCGTCCGGCCGCCAGCCCGGCACGGGCCGCATATGTCGCCGTCGTAGCCTTGCTGTTGCCCGTAGTGTGGTATGTAACCGCCATGCCTGACGGTCGCAACTTAGTCCTCATCACTGCCGTGCTCTGGTGGGTCGTAGCGCTCGGATGGATCATCTTCGCGCCGCGCAGCGTGGCGCCGTGGTCGGCCGGCGTGGCGGGCGTCCTCGCGCTCGTACCGTCGTGGCTCGCGCTAGTACGCCTGCGGCTCGATCTGCCCCAGGGGGCGCAATGGGTCCTGTTCACGCTGCTGCTGGTGTGGGGCGCGGATATCGGCGCATATTTCGCCGGCCACCGTTACGGCCACAGGCGCCTCGCTCCGGAGGTTTCTCCCGGTAAAACATGGGAAGGCGTGCTCGGTGGCTTTGCATTGAGCGCCATCGTGGCCGTCGCGGGGAGTGAATGGTTCGGATTGCCGTTGTATGCATTTCTGCCGCTGTGTCTGGCTGTCGTCGCTTTCTCGATCGTCGGCGACCTCACGGAGAGCCTCCTGAAGCGTTTTGCGGGAGTCAAAGACAGCGGTACCCTGTTTCCGGGGCATGGGGGCGTGATGGATCGTATCGATAGCGTAACGGGCGCCGCCCCAGTGCTGTTCTTCGGCCTGACCCTTCTTGGAGTCGTGGCATGATCAATGTGGTCGTGCTTGGTTCCACCGGCTCGGTTGGCGAGAGCACGCTCGACGTGCTCGCACGCCATCCGGATCGTTTCCGACTCGTCGCGATCGGAGCGAACCGCAACGCGGCGAAGCTTGCGGAGCAGATCCGTCGCTGGCGTCCGGCGTACGCGGCTCTTGCCGATGAGGGCGCCGCGCGTGAGCTCACCGGCATGCTCGGCACTTCGGTGCCGGAAACACGCATTCTTGCGGGTGAGAGTGCTCTGGTGGAGATCGCCGCGCTCCGCGAGGCTGACTGCGTCATGGCCGCAATCGTCGGTGGGGCGGGCTTGCGTTCGACGCTGGCCGCGGCGCGTGCTGGCAAGCGTCTGCTGCTCGCCAACAAGGAATCGCTCGTGATGGCCGGCCCGCTGCTGATGGAGGCCGTACGTTCCGCGGGCGCGGTGCTGCTGCCGATCGACAGCGAACACAACGCCATCTTCCAGTGTCTTCCTCCCAACGCCCGCGTCGGGTCTGCGCCCCCCGGTGTGCGGCGGGTGTTGTTGACCGCTTCCGGCGGACCGTTTCGCGACTGGACCCGTGAGGCGCTCGAAACCGCCACTCCCGAGGCCGCCTGCGCGCATCCCAACTGGGTGATGGGCCGGAAGATCTCGGTGGATTCCGCGACACTCATGAACAAGGGTCTCGAGCTCATCGAGGCTTGCCTGCTCTTCGGGCTCCCGCCGGAGCAGATCGAAGTCATCGTTCATCCGCAGAGCATCGTGCACTCGGCCGTCGAGTACCTCGATGGCTCGGTCCTCGCGCAGCTCGGCTCGCCCGACATGCGTACTCCGATCGCCCACGCACTCGCCTGGCCCGAGCGAATCGCCTCCGGTGTAGACTTCCTCGATCTCGTCAGGACGGCGAGGCTCGATTTCCGGGCCCCCGATCACGACAAGTTCCGCTGTCTCGCGCTGGCGCAGGCGGCGGCGCGGGCCGGCGGGCTTGCCCCGGCCATACTCAATGCCGCCAACGAGGTTGCCGTGCAGGCGTTCCTGGACCGCCGATTGAACTTTCTCGAGATCGCAGCGGTCATTGAAGCCGTGGTCGCACGTTGCGCAGGTGGGGTAGTGGGCTCTCTGGAGGACGTGCTGGCCGCCGATATGGAAAGCAGACAACTGGCTCGTGAGCGGATTTATGGCTCACGCGTCGTCATAGACGCCACAAAAAGTGAGTCAGCAAGGGGCGCTCACCCATGAGTGTCATCTGGTACGCGATGTGGTTCATCGTCGCCGTGAGCCTCCTGGTCACGGTGCACGAGTTCGGCCACTTCTGGGTCGCACGGCGCCTCGGCTTCAAGGTGCTGCGGTTCTCCGTCGGCTTCGGTAAGCCATTGTTGAGCCGCGTGGCTGGCGCCGACCGCACGGAGTATGTCGTGGCGGCCATACCGCTCGGCGGCTACGTGAAGCTGCTCGACGAGCGCGAAGGACCGGTGGCGCCTGAGGATCTGGCACGCTCGTTCACGCGTAAGCCTCCGTGGCAGCGGATCGTCGTGCTGCTGGCCGGACCCGCATTCAACATCCTGTTCGCCATCCTCGTCCTTTGGGGGATGTTCTGGGTGAACGGCGTGGACGAGGTGAAGCCGATCGTCGGTGACGTCGTGCAGGGCTCCGTAGCCGCGAAGGCGGGCCTGCGCTCCGGCGACGAGATCAAGTCCGTGAACGGCGCTCCCGTCGCCGGGCAGAAAGATGTGGTGTTCGGCCTGCTGGAGGCGATGAGCTCGCAGGGCAATGCGGCCCTGTCCGTTCGCGGCAAGGACGGCGCCGCGCGGCTCGCGACGCTCAGCGTGCCGGACAGCGCGCAGAGGGTGCGGCTGACGGAAATCAACGAGCTCTTCAGGGGCCTCGGCTTTGACTTCTGGTATCCCCCGGTGCCGGCCGTACTGGGTCCCGTCGTGTCCGACGGGCCCGCGGCGCATGCCGGCCTCAAGGCGGGCGACCGCATCGTCGCGATCCAGGGCGTTCCGGTGAAGGACTTCCGGGACATCGTCGCTCGCATCGGGGCGCACCCGGGAGAAAGTCTCGACATTACGTACAGTCGCGCCGGTGCGGAACACACCGTTCGCGTGCCGGTGGCGAACGAAGACGTGGGCGGCAAGCGTGTCGGGCGCATACGGGTGCAGCAGCCTGCCGTTACACTTCCCGATAGCATTTTGTTGCACAGTGACTTTACGCTGCCCGCCGCACTTGGTCGCGCTTCGGCGGAAGCGTGGAACATGACGGTGCTGCAGGCCAGGCTGTTCGGGCGCATGCTGACCGGGCATGCGTCGATGAAGAATCTGGGCGGCCCGCTATCCATAGCCGAGTTCGCGGGGGAATCGGCGGAGGCGGGTGTAGCGTCCTTCATGGGCTTCCTCGTCCTCATCTCCCTGTCGTTGGGTTTTTTGAATCTGCTGCCCATTCCGATTCTCGATGGCGGGCAGATCGTCTTTCAGCTCGTCGAGTGGCTGAAGGGCAGTCCGCTTTCCGAACGCGCCCAGGCCTTCGGCCAGCAGGTCGGCATCGCGCTGCTCATCCTTCTGATGGGCGTAGCGCTTTTCAACGATATCGCGCGCCAGCTCAGTTGATCGGCATATAGGGACCCAAGCGGTCCGGACTGCCCGGATGGGGTGGCAGTTCAGTGTCCTCGTACATAACAGTTGTAAAGAAAATTGCACATCAAGACACTGGTGGTTGAAGCATGAAGCGTCGCGTCGTTCTGGTCTCGGTCGCACTGTTTGTGCATGCCGCGCTCTCGCTGGCGCAGGAGCCCCTCGCGCAGACAACAACGGCCAACGAGGCGGATTTCACCGTCGGCGACATTCGCGTCGAAGGTCTGCAGCGGGTCTCCGAAGGTACGGTCTACAACTACCTGCCGGTGAACATCGGCGATCACCTCACTCCGCAGCGGGTGCGCGAAGCCATCCGCGCCCTGTATGTCACCGGGTTCTTCCGCGACGTGCAGCTGCGCCGCGAAGGCAACACTCTCGTGGTGGTGGTGCTCGAGCGACCGTCCATCGAGAGCTTCGAGATCACCGGTAACAAGGACATCAAGACCGAGGACCTGCAGAAGTCGCTGCGTAACGTCGGGCTCGCCACGGGCAAGACCTTTGATCGCTCGGTGCTCGAGGACGTCACGCAGTACCTCACCGACCAGTACTTCAGCCGCGGCAAATACGGCGTGAAAGTCGATACGCACGTGGAGGAGGAATCCGGCAACCGCGTGAAGATCAAGATCG
>JAQGOG010000108.1 GCA_028293765.1 Gammaproteobacteria bacterium | reverse complement strand
CAGGGCGTGAGGAACACCGACGGAGACGTGAGCTCCGCGGAATCTGACACTATCGGGGCAGTGTGGTCGACGAAGTGGCGAAGCCACCGCCACTTAGATCCAGGTCATTCACCGTCGCGCGGCTCCTGCACCTTCTGCTCGGCGCATCGCTCATGGTCGCGATGCTGTCGCAGACTGCCTCATTGACGACGGTGCGGATTAGCCATTCGCTGGCCGCCTGTTAGCGGCCGTAATTTCGCGCGAACCGGTGAGCCGGATGCGCGGGTCTTGATCGCTGACCGGCCAATTGAAACCCTTTGCTATTGGCGATGCGGGAACGCGGCCGCACCTCGGACCCGCTCGTCCAGATCGGGCGTGTTTGGCTAATCCTACTGCGATGGAGGAATTGTCGGGCCAGCCCCAGCACCTGTGCGCTGGATCGCGACAGAAATCTCCTCCAAGTCGGCAGGAGTCAGCTTGACGGCCGCTGCGCCTGTCCAGCCATCAACCTGCTGGGGTGAACGAGCTCCGACAATGGCTGCAGTGACGCCGGGCCAAGATATCGTCCATGCCACCGCTGTAGCAGCTACGGTTGCGCCGTGCCGTTCCGCGATGGGGCGAAGGGCATCCCGCAACGCCAAATTGCGGCTCAACCTGGGCTCCTGGAACTCGGGGTAGCGGCGCCTCCAATCATCTGGGGCCAGCTTACTGACAGTATCGGCAGTGAAATTGTCAGTCAGTAATCCTGACTGCATCGGGCTGTAGCAGATCACACCGGTATTGTGCCTGGCACACCACGGAATCTCACGTGCGGCGGCTTCCCGACGGATAAGCGAGAAAGGCGGTTGCAGGGAATCCACATGTCGAATGGTCTCACATCGCTCAAGTAGCGATATGTCGAAGTTGCAGACGCCGCCCATTCGGACCTTGCCTCGCTCTATCAGTCGCACCATCTCTGTCCAGGAGTCCTCAACCGGTGTGCCGGTTTCGTCGGGCCAATGAAACTGATAGAGATCGATGCGCTCAATGCCCAATCGCCGCAGCGACGCGTCGCACTCCCGCCGGATGGATTCCGGCTTGAGTACCCGGCGCGGCTCAGTCATCGGGTCGCTCTCGTCCCAGACCATGCCGCATTTGGTGAAGACCATCGGTCGCCCGGCTTGCGGCAGTTCACGCAGCAGCCGGCCGACGACGTCCTCCGAATGACCGAGGCCGTACACCGCAGCCGTATCAATCCAGTTCACTCCCTTCTCCACGGCGTGCCGCATCGTCGCGATGGATGTGTTGTCGTCTTGCGGACCCCAACCATAGCGCCAGCCACCTCCGCCAAGCGCCCAAGCTCCAAAGCCGACCACCGTGATGTCGACTCCTGTGGATCCAATCGGACGTTGATGCATATTCATCTCGCCTCCCGTGAGCGCTTCTGCTCGGAGTCGATGCAGCCGCGCCTGCTGGCGTTGGTGGGTCCCTGACTCAATTGGGGTGGTGCAACGGAAAGCATCCAACGTGCATGCGCGCAGCACAAAGCGGCAGCTCCACGCCATTATGGCGGAGCGGGCCCATTGGACGTTGATGCCTATCAATCTCGTATATGCGTTGCACGGCCGAGAAGCCTCTGCTTCGGATTGGCCCGCCGTGAAGCTGACGCGCCGGCTGTCTCTTCGGCTCCGGGGACAGCGGAACCGATCTTGCTGCCAGCCGAAGGAGCGACTTTGCTCAGCATCACCGCGGACGCATCGCAAGCATTAGTGCCGGAACCGCGAAGGAGAACCGGTCCATGCGACCAGAAATCAGCGCAGGCGCGACACTCGCTGACTACGAGCTTCCGGATCACACCGACAAGCTGCGCAAGTTGTCCGTGCTGCAAGGCGATGACCCGATGATTCTTACCCTGAACCGCGGCTTCTACTGTCCGAAGGATCGGCTCCAGCTACTCGAGTTGACGCAGTTCTCGAAGCAGTGCGCGGTGGCGTACACGCGCCTGGTCACGATCACGACCGACAATCTCTTGCAGTCGATTGGGCTGCGGCTCGGCGTCGGCGCGGACTGGACATTCCTGCACGATACGGAGCGCATTATCCAAAAAGACCTGGACATTCCCGAGTACACCGACCCGCAAAACGATCCCATGATTCCGCACACCTTCGTGCTCGAGCCGGGCCTGAGAATCTACAAGATCTACGACGGCTACTGGTATTGGGGACGGCCTTCCATCGGCGAGCTTCAGCAGGATGCGCGTGAAGTGACGCGACGCATCCGGCCCGATTGGAAGATCGACACGCCGGAGATGCGTGAGAAATGGAATCGGGGGGACAGAAAGGAGTTCTTTCCCTATGGCAAGTCCCTGAAGCAGGTCATCGTGCGGATGGGCAATGCCGTGGATCAGTTCGAGTGAAGAAGCTCGGCCTCGCGCTGATCGACCTCGATCCATGCGGTGAGATTGAAGCGCTCGATGGTCGAGGAGACCCGGCGGTCAGCGGGTCGAAATTGACTGTGATCAAGGCTAGTGCGAGACGCTCGCCGCAGGCTCCTGACTCCATGGCTTTACACCGAAAACGAAGGGAGGCGAGCGATCCGGCTACGCGGGCGGAAGGTGTTCGTCCCACTGAGGAGGCGAAGCCGGGGGCGCCGCGTAAAAGGCCCAACAAGGGTGGTAAGAAGACGAAGCAGCGCACCCTGTCGGGACGACCCGGTATCGCGAAGAAATCAGCCCGCTCCCGCACGGGCACCGATCGCAGCCGTCACAAACGGATCGATAAGCGCAAGCATCGCGGAACCAGCCTCAGTCCCAGCATTCGTTGATCGGTGCGCGTTCAGGCCTTTACGCCCGACGCGCCACGATTGCGACGTGCAAGGACGAAGCTTGCGAGGTCACGAAATTAAGCGCAGGGACTTAACCTTTGAGAAATCGCGATCGTGCGTTACGAGTGCAGCGGCATTGATCGCGAGCGCGCTGGCTGCCTGGACGGCGTCTGGCAGCTTGAGGTGTAGTGAAGCCCGCAACCTTGCAGCGCTCTCTGCGATCCCGACGTCGAGGTCGATGCACTGCCAGGACTCGAGGATGGCTCGGTAGCGCCGGACGAGTGCTTCGTCGCGCGCTTGCAGCGGACCCGTCAGCACCTCGGCGACAGTGATGGTCGTTACCGCAAAGCGCACACGCCCGGCAGCGTGTGCTTCAAACACAGGCTTGAACCGTGGTCCAAAGGTTGGATGACTTTCCAGAAAATAAATGAGCGGTGCCGAGTCCATCACGAGCAGGGCGTGCTCTGGGAGATCGGCGATATCTATCGGCTCCATTCGTCACGCAGGTCGCGTAGCGTCCGGCCGCTGTCCACGGAAGGCAATTTCTATGCCGTGCCGCCGACGCTGCCCAACATCTTTGGCGCTGCGCCCCTACAGGCAGCGAACCTTCGGGAAAGACGCAGCCGGCAAGCTCACTGAAGCCGGCTCACTGGAAACGGGCAAGTCCGCCGACTTCATCGTCATGGATCGGGACGTTCTGCGAATGGCCGATCAGGGCAACGCCGACGAGGTTGCGGATACGCAGGTGCTGGAGACGTGGTTCCAGGGCAAGATCGTTTACGTGCGTGCCGCCAACGAGCCGTAGTGCTTCCGCAAGAATAACGACCTGTTTATCATAATGTTACGGCATATTATTAAGTCTGACTCTAGCTCGTGGCGCGCGCACCGTTAGCGGCGTTTGAGTGCCCCTTGACCGTTGGGCTCATCGACGCGTTACTCTTGCTGACTGAAACGCCGTCTGGAGCACTCGATGTCGGAAGATAGTTCGAACCTGGTAAGCCTGCCGACGGCGAACTCGGCCAACGCGTTCGATCTGCGTCGCGTCGGCGCGCATCCCGATTACTGGTACGCCGTCGCCTGGTCCGATGAGCTGCAGGTCGGCAAGACCCTCGGCCGCCGCTTCGCCGGCGAACCCATCGTTCTGTATCGCGGCAGCAGCGGCAAAGTGTTCGCCCTCGAAGATCGCTGCGCCCATCGCCAGGTGCCGTTGCACCTCGGAGTGGTCATCGGCGAGCAGCTCAAGTGCCATTATCACGGCTGGGCCTACGACTGCAGCGGGAAGTGCGTGGATGTGCCGTATCTTGGGAAGGAGCGGCTCCCGAATGGAGTGAAGAGTTATCCGGCGCGCGAGGTCGACGGCCTCATTTTCGTGTTTCCCGGCGACCCGTTGCTCGCGGAAAGCCGCCTGCCGAAGACGCTCGGCTCCTCGCAGCGCAAGGACTACAAGACGCGGCGCCTGAATCGTGAAGTGGCCTGCCACTACACGTTCATGCACGAGAACCTGTTCGACATGAATCACCAGTTCATGCATCGCAAGCAGATGGGCTCGATCAAGGCCCAGTGCATCGGCCGCCAACACGGTGAGGACTGGGCCGAGGTCGAATACAGTTTCAGCCGGACCGCGGGCAAACCGTCGATGGGTGAGAAAGTGATCGTGGATCTCGTGCGCAAACGCGGCGAGCCGAAGAAGGATTTCTCCGACCACATGCGCATTCGCACCGACTACCCGACCCAGAGTCTGAGAGTCTGGATCGGACGCGACATCCAGCTGAGCAGCGATCCCGTGCTCGATGTGTGGCTGGGCTACACGCCGCTGGATACTGAGCAGCGCACCAATCGCACCTACGGTTATCTGTCCGTAAAAAAGCCGCCGGTTCCCGGCCTCATCCACGCGGTGTGGCCGTTCGTGACCTGGTTCACCGAGAGAATCTTCGCCGAGGACAAGGACATCGTCGAGCACGAGCAGAGGGCCTACGACGCGCAAGGCGCCGACTGGAATAACGAGGTCTTTCCAGCGATACGTGACCTGCGCGGCGTACTGGGCCGCTGTGGCAGCCCCGTCGAGTGAGCCGCCGGGGGGCTTTTTACGCACACGATGCCGGTCCCTCTCTCTTAAGATTGCTTTGGCGAACGACTGTCACACAGTTATCATGTACGGATGAATGCTCATGGCGTAGCCCACGGTTCGCCGCAGGAACGTGTTCGCACCGTGTGGAGTTGTCGTTATGACGGATGAAGTTCGGGAGAGTCGCTGCAGCGCAGGCGAAGTCGCCGCCGATTCCGAATCCCTCATCCTCGTCGACGAAGCCGACCGCGAAGTAGGGCACCTCAGCAAGGCCGAGTGCCACCACGGCCGGGGCGTCTTGCATCGGGCGTTCTCGTTGCTCATTTTTAATGGCGACGGGGAGCTGCTGCTGCAACAACGTGCAGCGTCGAAACGTCTCTGGCCGCTGTACTGGTCGAACAGCTGCTGCAGCCATCCGCGGCGGGCGGAGAGCATGGAGACCGCGATTCATCGCCGGCTGCGTGAGGAATTGGGCGTGCGTTGCCCGTTAAGGTTTTTGTTCAAGTTCCAGTATCAGGCGCAGTTCGATGCGGCGGGCGCCGAACAGGAGCTCTGCTCGGTGTTCATCGGCCGTTGCACCGAGCCGCTCGAGATCGACCGGAACGAGATCCAGGCGTGGCGCTGGATCGCTCCGGAAGCGCTGCGGGCCGAGCTGGCCGGCGGCGCCGAAAAGTTTACACCGTGGTTCAAGCTGGAGTGGGCACGTATCTGGCGGGATCACCGCGCAGCGCTACTCGCCCTACAGCAGGAGTTATAAAGTTTGGGCGTCCCGTTACTCCAAGCGTACCGTGTTGGACGGTACATCGCCGGGCGCAAGCTGCGCGGCGTGAAGCGCTATCCGCTGGTGCTGATGCTGGAACCGTTGTTCCAATGCAATCTCGCCTGTTCGGGCTGCGGTAAGATCGACCATCCGAAGGAAATTCTGCAAAAGCGCCTGAGTGTGGCGGACGCACTGCGCGCGGTGGACGAATGCGATGCCCCGATGGTGTCCATCCCCGGCGGCGAGCCGCTGATCCACAAGGAGATGCCGCAGATCGTCGCGGGCATCGTGGCCCGCAAAAAATTCGTCTATCTGTGTACGAATGCCATTCTTTTGCCCAAGCACATCCATGAATACGAGCCGTCGCCCTACCTGACGTTCTCCATTCATCTCGACGGCAGCCGTGAGCGTCACGACGAGTCCGTGTGCCAGGAAGGTGTCTTCGACAAAGCGGTTGCCGCAATCAAGCTGGCGCGTAGCAAGGGCTTTCGCGTCACGATCAACTGCACGCTGTTCAGCGGTGAGGACCCGGACCACGTCGCCACTTTCTTCGATGAGGCGATGGCGCTGGGTATCGAAGGCATCATGGTTTCGCCGGGATACAGCTATCACCACGCGCCGCGGCAGGACGTTTTCCTCGGTCGCAGTGCCAGCAAGCGACTGTTCCGCGAGATTTTCAAGCGTGGCAAGAAGAACGGCGGTTCCCGCAGCCGCTGGTCCTTCAACCACTCCGGCCTGTTTCTGGACTTCCTGGCGGGTAACCAGGCGTACCAGTGCACCCCGTGGAGCACGCCTACCTACAACATCTTTGGCTGGCAGCGCCCCTGTTACCTGCTCACCGATGAAGGCTACGCGCCCACCTTCGAGTCTCTGATGGCAGATACAGAGTGGGAGAAGTACGGCGTGGGCCGCAACCCCGCCTGCGACAACTGCATGGCTCACTGCGGGTTCGAGGGTACGGCGGTGGATGACGCCTTCGCTCACCCGTTCAAGGCGCTGAAAGCGGCTCTGCGTGGACCGCAGCTTACGGGGCCGATGGCCCCCGACCTGCCGGTTGTGTACGACGCCGAGGGAGGCGTGCGGCACACGGTCGCGACAGTAGCTGTGGCCGATATTAAGCGCTCGAATCGCGAACCCGACGCTCCTTCGAGGCTGCAATGAGAATCATGCGTTTGTCGGCGGTGGAAGCTCGGGCGTGAACAGCGCACTGTCAGCCCGGCATGCGACACAGGGCAAATCCGCAACGCGTGATGCCTTTCGCGTGCAGCTCGAATCCTGGCAGGCGCGCATGGAGTCGGCGTTGGCGGCGCGGCTGCCCGGGCCTGATGTGTTGCCGGGACGCTTGCATGAGGCCATGCGCTACAGTGTATTGGGTGGCGGCAAGCGGATCCGACCCGCGTTGGTGTTTGCCACGGCCCACGCTGTCGGACTGACCGAAGACGAAGTCGAGGCAGCGGCCTGCGCCATCGAGCTGGTGCACGTGTACTCGCTGGTACACGATGATCTTCCGGCGATGGACGACGACGATCTACGCCGCGGCCGCCCCACGTGCCACAAGGCTTTTGATGAGGCGACGGCGGTACTGGTAGGGGATGCGCTGCAGACCCTGGCATTCCAGGTGTTGGCCCGCGATCCCGCGCTGCCCGCCGCGCCGGCGATCCGCTTACGGTTGGTCGACCTGCTGGCTGAGGCGAGTGGCACCTTTGGCATGGCCGGAGGCCAGGCAATCGACCTCGCCGCGCTGGGCAAGCAACTCGATCTGGTGCAGGTGGAGGAAATGCATGCGCGTAAGACGGGTGCTCTCATCCGCGTCAGCGTGATGATGGCAGCGGCCTGCATGCCGTCGCTCGATCCCCGTTGGCAGCACGCCCTGGCCGGTTTCGTGAATCCGATCGGGCTGGCCTTCCAGATTCAGGACGATCTCCTGGACGTGCTCGGCGATGTGACGACCCTGGGCAAAGCGACGGGCGCCGACAGCGAGCGCTCGAAACCCACCCATGTATCCGCCATTGGAATCGAGGCGTCGCAGGAGCGAGTGCGCCTGCTGCACGCGCAGGCTTTCGATGCCCTCGCGCCGTTGGGGCCTAGGGCGGGCCTGCTGCGCTCGCTGGCGGACTGGTTGCTCGCGCGGCGTTATTGACCGTCAGGTCGGGCGCCCGTTCCAACAAGGGGTTTGCGCCGCGGCCGGAAACGCTTGCGGCAATCCGCTAGCTTCCGCAAGCTGACCGCAGACACTCCTGCTCCTGGTTCTGCAGCGCCCACCAGCGCTCGACACTAGCACTCAACCCCGTCGCATCGAGGCCCGCAGCAGCCAGACAACTCTCGCGCGAGCCATGTTCGATGAATCGATCCGGTATGCCGAGCTGCAGGCGCGGTACCAGTAGGCCACCCGCGGCCAACACCTCACCGACAGCGGAACCCGCCCCCCCCGCGGTGGCGTTCTCCTCGATGGTGACGATTGCCCGATGGCGGCCAACCACATCGATCACGAGCTCCTCATCGAGCGGTTTCACGAAGCGCATGTTGACGAGCGTGGCATCGAGCCGCTCAGCGATCTTTTGCGCGGCCTCGAGGAGCGTGCCGAACACGAGCAACGCGAGACCGCTACGTCCTTCGCGGCGAATCTGGGCGCGTCCCACTGGCAATGCGGTCATCTGCGCGGCCACGGAAACACCCGGCCCGGTGCCCCGTGGATAGCGCACGACCGCGGGACCGCAGAGCGTGCTCGCGGTGTACAGCATCTGGCGGCATTCGTTCTCATCCGCTGGCGCCATGATCACGAGGTTCGGTATGCAGCGCAGATAGCTCAGATCGTAATTGCCCTGGTGGGTCGCGCCGTCGCTGCCGACGAGCCCGGCCCGGTCGACGGCGAACACGACGGGCAGCTGCTGGAGAGCCACGTCGTGAATCAACTGGTCGTAGGCGCGCTGTAGAAATGTCGAATAGATCGCGACGACCGGCTTCAGCCCCTCAGTCGCCAGGCCGGCGGCGAAGGTCACCGCATGCTGCTCCGCAATTGCCACGTCGAAGTAGCGCTCCGGAAAGCGCTTCGAGAATTCCACCAACCCAGACCCTTCGCGCATGGCCGGAGTGATGCCGATGATCTTCGGATCGGCTGCGGCGATGTCGCACAGCCACTGGCCGAAGATCTGCGAATACGAAGGTCCCGTGCTCTTCTCCTTGAAGAGCGTGCCGCTCGCAGGGTCGAACGGCCCCGGGCCGTGCCACTTGATCGGATCGGCTTCCGCGGGAGCATAGCCCTTGCCCTTGCGGGTTACTACGTGCAGCAACTGTGGTCCGTGCAGCTTGCGCACGTTCTGCAGCGTTTTGACGAGCGCATTGACGTCGTGGCCGTCCACGGGACCGATGTAGTTGAAGCCCATTTCCTCGAACAGCGTCCCGGGCAACACCATTCCTTTCAAGTGCTCCTCAGAGCGGCGCGCCAACTCTCGCACGGTGGGCATTTGACTCAGGATTTTCTTGCCGCTCTCGCGCAGGTGCGCGTAGACCCGACCCGAGAGCGCCCGCGCGAAGTGGTTCGACAGGGCGCCCACGTTCTCGGAGATGGACATGTTGTTATCGTTCAGAACCACCAGCAGGTCCGTCGGCAATGAGCCCGCGTGATTCAGCGCCTCGAAGGCCATGCCGGCCGTCAGGGCGCCGTCGCCGATCACTGCCACGGCGCGACGGCTGTCGCCTAGCTGGGCTGCAGCGGTGGCCATACCAAGTGCGGCGCTTATGGAGGTGCTGGAGTGGCCCACACCGAAGGTGTCGTACTCGCTTTCGGTGCGGCTGGGGAAGGGGGCCAGCCCGCCGGGCTGCTTGATAGAAGACAGACGCTCGCGCCGGCCGGTAAGCACCTTGTGCGGATAGGCTTGGTGCCCAACGTCCCAGACCAGCCGGTCGCGCGGCGTGTCGTAGACGTAATGCAGGGCAATCGTCAGCTCGACCGTGCCAAGACCCGAGGCAAAATGGCCCCCGCGGCCACTGATGCCGTGTATCAGGAACTGCCGTAGTTCCGCGGCGAGTTCCGGTAGCCTCGTGACGGACAATCGGCGCAGATCCGCGGGTGAATCGAGGCTGCTGAGCAGCGGATACTTATCGGTCATCAGTCGCAGTATACCCACAAGCACGGGGCGCTTGGCGTGCCCTTAGGTATGCGAGCCTGTGGATAAGTGCGCGGCCCGCGGCCGGTATCGCTCTAAAGGGGTGGAACTTAGCCGAATGATTGCATGGTAAAGTCCGCATCAGCCCGGGCGGCTAACCCCGCCTTTAGGCGCAACAAGGTAAATCAGGCGCCCCCGAGGCCATGACGTGCGCGAAACCCAAACGGCCTGCGGGCGGGTGGGCAAGCACTTTGTACCAAAGGTACTTTGTTTGACTGGTGTTATCCGTACGATGTCGCGAGACACTGTCCAAATGGATTCGAGTATTTCCGACGAGGGCTACCAGGATCGGGTGCTGCCGCACGTATCGCGGACGTTTGCGCTGACGATCCCGCAGCTGCCCCCGGCGCTGCGAACCCCTGTGACCAATGCTTATCTGCTGTGCCGCATCGCCGACACCATAGAAGATGAGACGGCGCCGTCGGCCGCCGCGACCCTCGTGTTGCTGCAGCGGTTTGTAAAGGTGGTGTGCGGTAGGGAGGACGCAGCGCAGTTGGCTCAGGATATCGCTCCGCAGCTGTCGGAGCGGACGTTGGCGGCCGAGCGCGATCTGATACTCAACATGGGACGAGTCGTCGCGGTGACGGCGCGTCTGGATGAGCAGCAGCGCATCGCGATCCAACGCTGCGTCGAAGTGATGTGCAACGGCATGCATCAATTCCAGCAAACGGCCAGCCTGCGCGGTTTGCCCCATTCGACCGATTTAGACGATTACTGCTATTACGTTGCCGGGGTTGTGGGACAGATGCTCACCGAACTTTTCTGCAGCTATTCCGCAACAGTCAGGCTGCAGCGCGGTCCGTTGCACGAGCTTGCGGTCTCGTTCGCGCAAGGTCTGCAGATGACGAATATCCTGAAGGATGTCTGGGAGGATCGCAGCCGGGGCGCCTGCTGGCTGCCGCAGGAAGTCTTCAGCCGTTACGGAATCGATCTTGCGCAGCTGTCCGCGGGACACGGCGATTCGCGCTTCGATGCGGGCATGCGCGAGCTCGTCGGCGTGGCTCATGCCCACCTGCGCAACGCCCTGTCGTTCACGCTGCTGATTCCCGGCGAGGAGGGGGGCATTCGGCGCTTCTGCCTGTGGGCCATAGGGCTGGCGGTACTCACGCTGCGCAAGATTGCAGACACTCCTGGCTTTACGAGCGGCGCGCAGGTGAAGGTGTCGCATACGGCGGTTGCGGTGACCCAGATATCCACCAACCTCACGGTGCGCAGCGACTGGATGCTCAAGAGGCTTTTCGACTGGGCTGCCCGGGGCCTACCGCTCGCGGCCCCTGCGATGGTGGATCACCCGGCGCGGCCGGCGTTGCACCTCGCCGCTGCGGCCGCGGCGGAATGCGGGCCGAGCGCACCTCCTGTTTCGCTGGAGCGCTCCGCGCGCCGATCTGAAGGGAGGTCCGGGCATTGAACCGTAACTCCCACGCACGCGAGTCCGTTGCCGACCTGGAAAGGACCTCTCCGGAGCTGCGCTCCCTGCGCTTTGAGCGGGTTGTCGAGCAGTCGACGCTGGATGGCACCGTAGAGAGCGCGCGCGACGCCCTGATTGAGCGACAGAACGCGGCCGGCTATTGGCTGTTCGAACTCGAAGCGGACTGCACGATCCCGGCCGAATACATTTTGATGATGCACTACCTCGATGAGCTCGATCCGGCTCTGGAGGTGAAGATCGCCGCGTACCTGCGCGCCCATCAGGCGGAGCACGGCGGCTGGCCTTTGTATTACGGCGGCGAGCTCGATATCAGCTGCACTGTCAAAGCCTACTACGCCCTGAAGCTCGCGGGTGACAGCACGGACGCGCCTCACATGGTGAGGGCTCGCGCGGCCATTCTGGAGCGGGGCGGCGCGGCCCGAGCCAACGTTTTCACGCGCATCGCGCTGGCGTTGTTTGGGCAAATACCCTGGCGCGGTGTGCCCTACATCCCGGTGGAGATCATGCTCCTGCCGCGATGGTTTCCCTTTCACATCGACAAGGTGTCCTACTGGTCGCGCACGGTCATGGTGCCACTGTTCATCCTGTGCACCTACAAGCCACGCGCCAAAAACCCACGCAACGTGCATATCCGCGAGTTGTTCACGACGCCGCCGGAACTGGAGCATCACTACTTCAAGCTGCCCGCCGGCCGTTCGGGGCTGCTGGCGAGGGCATTTTTCCTGTTGGATCGCTGTGCCCGCATGATCGATCCGCTGATTCCCAAAGCCATGCGCGCCTTGGCCACGCGGCGCGCCGAAACCTGGTTCCTCGAGCGCTTGAACGCCGAGGACGGCCTGGGCGCCATTTTTCCGGCCATGGTGAACGCGCTGGAAGCGATGGTGCTGCTCGGATATCCGCAGGACAACCCACATCGCGTGACCGCAAAGCGCGCCTTGGAAAAGCTCCTGGTCGTCGAGGAAGCCAGCGCTTACTGCCAGCCATGCGTGTCCCCGATATGGGATAGCGCGTTGGCGGCACTCGCGATGCAGGCGGAGGGCGGTGCCCCTGCAACCGCCGCTGCCGAGCGGGCCCTCGACTGGGTGAAGACGAAGCAACTGCTCGACGAGCCCGGCGACTGGCGCATCAGTCGTCCCAATCTCCCCGGGGGCGGTTGGGCCTTCCAGTTCGCCAACGGCCACTACCCCGATCTTGATGACACAGCGGTCATCGTCTGGGCGATGCACCAGGCGAGCGATCCGGCCCGCTACAGCGAGAGCCTGCAGCGGGCCCTCGACTGGCTGGTGGGCATGCAGAGTACGAACGGCGGATTCGCTGCCTTCGACGTCGACAACGTTCACTACAACCTGAATCTCATTCCGTTCGCGGATCACGGCGCGCTGCTGGATCCGCCGACGAGCGATGTCACTGCCCGTGTCGTGACGGCACTGGCACTTGTCGCCCGTCCGCAGGACCAACAAGCGCTCGCGCGCGCCATCGATTTCCTGCGCAAGGAGCAGACCGCGGACGGCTCATGGTTTGGCCGGTGGGGTACGAATTACATCTACGGCACCTGGTCGGTGCTGACTTCATTCGGGCAAGCCGGTATTGGCCGCGACGATGAGGCCGTGCGGCGCGCTGTGACCTGGCTTACGGGACAGCAGAAGGCGGACGGAGGCTGGGGCGAGAGCAACGACACGTACGGCTGGCAGACGCGGGCGGGGGAAACGGCAGTGAGCAATCCCTACCAGACTGCCTGGGCGCTGCTCGCGCTCCTGGCGGTCGGCGAGGTTGGCTCCAACGCCGTACGGGCCGGTATCGACTATCTATTGCGCACTCAGCAGGCGGACGGGCTGTGGAGCGATCCAACCTTCACCGCGCCGGGCTTCCCGCGCGTGTTCTATCTCAAGTATCACGGGTATTGCGCTTATTTTCCGCTCTGGGCGCTGGCGATGTATCGCAACCTCGCGCTGTCCGGGGCCGCTGATTGACGTGAATGTCGTCGGGATCGTCTGTGCACTGGCGGCCGAGGCGCGCCATCTTGGGCCCGCGGCGCGTCGACATGAACTAGTCAGTTCACTAGCCGATGGCACACTGCTTGCCGTAAGTGGGATGGGTAGTGCCGCTGCCGCGCTTGGCGCGCGCGCCCTGATCGATGCCGGCGCAGGCGCACTCGCGAGTTGGGGCATGGCGGGAGGACTGGATCCCGCGCTCGCCGCCGGCACTATATTCCTGCCAAGCGAAGTGATTGCGCTCCAGGGTGCGACCATTCCGACCGCGCGCCTGTGGCGTGAGCGGCTGCGCGATGCGCTCGCCGCCCAGGCCCCTGTGGCTCGTGGAAAGTTGTTGACGACTGCAAAAGCGATCGGATCGGTCGCTGACAAAGCGGCACTGTTTCGCGAGACAGGTGCCGCAGCGGTGGACATGGAGAGCCTGGCCATTGCGGAAGTGGCGCAGACGCGAGGATTACCGTTCATCGCAGTGAGAGTGGTGGTGGATAGCGCTCGGGACGCTCTGCCGCAGGCCGTGACTGTCGCGGCAGACAGCGCCGGCCATCTGCATATGTGGCGCCTGATCGGCGCGCTGGCGCGCGCGCCCGGGGATCTGGCTCCGCTGATCCGCCTGGCCCGGTGCTATCGAGCGGCGAGCCGTTCGCTCGCGGCTGTAGCGCGGGCGGGCTCGTTGGCACCCTATGCCTTCCCGGTTACGCCCGACGCCGCCGTCACATGAGAGCACTTGTCACGGGCGCCACCGGCTTTGTCGGCGCGGCAGTCGCAAGGGCTCTGCTCCAGGAGGGGTGGCAGGTTCGGACCCTCGTCCGCAAGAGCTCGGATCGCCGCAATCTGCAGCACCTTCCCGTCGAACTCGTTGAAGGCGATCTTGCGGAACGCGATTCTCTCCCTCGGGCCGCTGCCGATTGCGAGGCGCTTTTCCATGTCGCAGCGGACTATCGGTTGGGCGCGCGCGAGCCCGGAGACCTTTATCGAACCAATGTAGACGGAACCCGCAACATCCTGAATGCGGCTCGGCAGGCCGGAGTGGCCCGCGTGGTCTACACGAGCAGTGTTGCCACGATCGGCATACCCGTCGACGGCTCGCCCGGCCGGGAGGAAACTCCGGTTGCGCTGACCGACATGATCGGTCACTACAAGCGCTCGAAGTATCTGGCTGAAGAGGTGGCGCGCGAGGCGGCCAGGGCAGGCACTTCGGTGGTCATCGTCAATCCATCGACACCGATCGGGCCGGGGGACGTGAAGCCCACGCCAACGGGTCAGATGGTTCTCGACGCTGCATCCGGGCGTATGCCGGCCTACGTCGATACAGGACTCAACATCGTACACGTTGATGACGTCGCGACGGGACACCTGCTGGCGTTCCATCACGGGCGAGTCGGCGAGCGTTACATCCTCGGCGGACAGGATATGACGCTGCGAGAGATCCTCATCGAGATCGCGCAGCTCGTGGGTCGTAAGCCCCCTCGCATCCGTTTGCCCAGCGGCGTGGTTCTGCCCATCGCCTATGCAGCCGAGTTTGTGGCGCACCTGACGGGCGGCACGACTCGGGTCACCGTCGAGGGCGTGCGCATGGCGCGCAAGCGGATGTTTTTCTCCAGCGAGAAAGCTGCTCGCGAGCTGGGATACCAGTGGCGCGCGCCGCCGCAGGCTTTCGAGGACGCCGTGATCTGGTTGCGGGAGCAAGGGTTGCTGCGCTCTTAGGAGCCAGACAGACGCTCCTTGGGCGGTGGCCTGGCCGAACGCCTCGGCCTATACCCCGATCGAAGCGGGTCGCGGCTCCCTCCCGATGTCGCGCCGACCCCCACTGCGGTTTTCATTTTGATGACGGAGAATGGGTAAAATACGACGCTCGCGCCGGACGCGGGTTATTTGCATCGAGCCGCCATGTCCGAACAAGCTCATTTTCCGTTAGCCGGTCCTGCGGTTTTCCGCCACCGCATAAGGCCGCTGCGCGAAGGCGCGTGTCGCCGACCTTCGAATGCGTCACCGACCCGAAGATGCATTTCTGGTGGCGCTTGGTTTCCAACATGAACGACGCCTGGGCGCACTTCGGCTTTCGGCGGGGATGCCGCCGCCGCGCTCGAGGCGGGCCGGGGCGCGGACCCGAGCGGGTATGACGCGGGCGGCGATGTGGCTGCTGGCGGCAGGGATGCTGCTGTTCGTCGGCGTGCTCGCCTCCCAGGGGCTAACGCCCGTGTTTGCCATGCTGTCGGTGGCCGGCTGGGGGTTGGTGCTCGTTGCGCTGTTTCACCTCTTGCCGCTCGTCCTCGACGCGGCAGCGATCCGGGTGCTGTTCGGGCCCGAGTCGGGCTGTTCGATGCGCGATGCAGTGCTCGCGCGTTGGGTTGGGGAGTCTGCCAACAGTGTGATGCCCGCTGGGCAGATTGGCGGGCCGGTGCTGATGGCGCGTCATCTCGCGCTCCGTGGCATCCGCATGCAGGAGGGCGCTGCGGTCATCACGGTCAGCACGACCCTGCAGGTCGTTGCGCAGATCATTTTTGCATTGCTGGGTGTGATGCTGCTCGGCGCGCAGGCGACCAATATCTCTGAGCACGCGCTGCGCACGTCTGCGCTGATCACCAGTGGCCTGCTCGCGCTGCAGGTGGGCGGGTTCTACCTGCTGCAGCGGCGTGGTTTCTTCAGTAAGTTGATGCGAGCCGCGCAGCGATTTTCCGGCAATCGCGACTGGTCGCAGTGGGTGAGCCATGCCCAGGCGATCGACGTGGCCATCGAGCGGACCTACGGCCGCGGCGGGGCCGTGGTTGCCAGCTTCGCCCTCAGCCTGATTAGCTGGCTCGTCGGAGTTGGCGAGGTGTACCTGATCCTGCAGTTCATCGGTCATCCGGTGAGCTGGGCCGCCTCACTGGTGCTCGAAAGCCTGGGACAGGCGATTCGTAGCGCGGCGTTTGCCGTTCCTGGAGCTCTCGGTGTGCAGGAGGGCGGTTACCTGCTACTCGCGCCGCTGGTAGGCTTGTCCTCAGATGCCGCGCTGGCATTGTCGTTGGCAAAGCGCGCGCGAGAGCTTCTGCTCGGCCTGCCGGGCGTGCTGTATCTGCATCTTTCCGAACGGGCCAGTGCCGCCGCCGGCACTCGGCAGGTGCCGCGGTAATGTTCCGAATGTTCGATTTTCGAAAGAGGTCTCATGCGCGCCATCATTCTCGCAGCCGGTCGCGGCATGCGCCTTCAACACGCCGAGGACCAGCAACTACCGAAGCGCCTGTTGCGGTTCGCGCGGGTGAGTCTGCTCGAGCGCCACCTGCAGGAGGCCTCGGAGCCCGGTTTCACCAACAGTTCGCCGCAAGGGCGTTGGATCGATCGGGTTGCTGAATGTCAGTCCTCAGGGACTGATCAAGGCGCCTGCCGAGACGAGTCGTGATTGAAGCGCGTGATTTTGTCGGGGCGGCACGGGAGCGGGGGTTTGAGTGGTACGCCGGAGTCCCGTGTTCGTACCTCACGCCGTTCATCAACTACGTACTGCAGGATCCGTCGCTGCGATACGTATCGATGGCTAATGAAGGGGACGCGGTCGCGCTGATTGCGGGGGTCACACTCGCAGGTGCCGCGCGAACCGCAGGCGAGCGAAAGCAGTCGGGGTCCGAGGGAAATGTGGGAGGTGCGAGCGCGCGGCCTCGGCGCGGGATCGCGATGATGCAGAACTCCGGGCTCGGCAACGCGGTAAGCCCATTGACCTCGCTGACCTGGACCTTCCGCCTGCCGCAGTTGCTAGTCGTGACCTGGCGTGGCCAGCCGGGCGTCGCCGATGAGCTGCAGCATGCTCTGATGGGCCCGATCACCCCGGCAATGCTCGATTCCATGGAGATTCGCTGGGAGCTGTTTCCGACCGAAACCGATGCCATCGGCCCGGCGTTGGACCGGGCGACTGCGCACATGAACGAGACTGGGCTGCCCTACGCGCTGCTGATGAAAAAGGACAGCGTGGCCGCGTATCCGCTCAAGCCCGGAGCTTCTGTGATTGGGGAAAAATGGCCCCACTCGGCAGCCGTGCTGAAGGCCCGAGGGGTTTCGCCGGCAGCGAGGCCGTCGAGGCAGGATGCCTTGCGACACGTGGTAGCACACACACCGACCGCTTCGACCGTGGTATTGGCGTCGACCGGATTCTGCGGGCGGGAGCTCTACGCGATCGACGACCGGCCGAACCACCTGTACATGGTCGGTTCGATGGGGTGTGTGGTACCGCTAGCGCTTGGACTGGCGCTCGCTCGCCCGGACCTGCGCGTGGTCGCGCTCGATGGCGATGGGGCGGCATTGATGCGGATGGGTGCCTTCGCGACTGTGGGCGCGTATGGGCCACCGAATCTGCGGCACTTATTGCTGGATAACGGCGCTCACGATTCCACAGGCGGGCAGGCGACGGTTTCCGCCCACGTTTCGTTCGCGCAGGTGGCCGCCGCCTGCGGCTATGCTTCTTCGCTCGAATCCGATGATGTGGGGCAAATCGCCGCTTGGCTGGAGGAGCCGGCGCTAGACGGGCCACGCTTTGCTCGCCTGCTGACGCGGACCGGCACTCCAGGCAATCTGGCGCGGCCTTCTGTAACTCCAGTCGACGTCAAGACACGTCTGATGCAACACTTCGGCCCCGCTACCGGAGTTCGTTGATGCTTTTGCTGAATCCTGGGCCGGTCACGCTGACGCAAGCTGGTCGCCGGTGGCGGCAGCCGCCAATAAGTGCCTGCACGGCCTACCGGGCGTCTCGTTCGTGATCGTGCGGCGCAGTGCGCTCTCGCAGGCGGCGAGCCGGACCTATTACCTCGACCTCGGCCGCCTCGCGCGCCTGCAGGACCAGCGCAATACGCCATTCACGCCGGCAGTGCATGCTTACTATGGGTTGGAGGAAGCGTTGCGGGAATTCTCTGAACAAGGCGGTCGGCTGGCTCGCTACCGGCACTATGCATCGCTCGCCGGGCAGGTACGGGCGGGTTGGCCGCGCTCAAGATCGAAACGGCCGTGCCGCCCGAGCAGTCGTCCGTGGTCTTGCGCGCGTATCGTTTGCAGGCCGGCATGACCTACACGAGTTTGCACGACGGCCTGAAGGCTGAAGGTTTTGTGATTTATGCGGGGCAGGGGGATTTGTTTGAGACGCTGTTTCGGATCTCGACGATGGGCAATCTGACCTCGGCTGACATAAACCGGCTCCTGCAGTGCTGCGCCAGGTTGCGTTAAAGTTTCTCCGGCGCGGCGTCGCCACGCTGCTGCTTGCGACGCCGCCCTGGTTTGACGGCGCCGCGGCGCAGGTACCGGAGCCGCAACCCCCGGCGACGCAACTGCCGGCGCCGCTGCCGGAGCCGAGCCCCGCGCCGGCTCCTGGGCGACCTAATTGGCTCACCCGTTGGTTCGATCCTGATACCGCGCCATTCATCCCGGTCCCGGACATCGACGTCAATCCAGACAGTGGCACGACGCTCGGCCTCCTGATGGTGACGTTGAAAACCGATGAGCATCACAACATCACTCGGATCAACGCTCCCGATGTACTGTACAACCCCTATTTCGGGGTGGGCGGTGACGCGCGCGTATACGAGTATCCTTCGCCGGACGAGCAGTGGTCGCTGGTCGGGAGTATCAAGCAACGCGTGGAGCGCGGAGTGGATGCCGAGTACGAGACCGGGCGCTTGCGCGAGCGACGCTGGTCGATCCTCGGTAGTGTGATCTACGACCGCTCGGGCACGCCGCGTTTCTTCGGCATCGGCAACCACTCGCCGAAGAGCGCCGAAACCAACTACACCGATCAGCAGGAACTGGTAGAGGTGCAGGCCGGCTTCAACCTGAGCCATGTCTGGCAGCTGCTGTACACCGGGCGAGCGCGGATAGTCGACGTCCTGCCGGGAACCCTGCCGCATGTCGCTACGCTCGAGAGCCGTTTTGGCCGCATTCCGGGCGTGGGTACCAATCATGAGGTCCTGAATCGCCTCTCCATCGTTTACGACACGCGGGACGACCTGGTTGTACCGCGTCAGGGTATGAAATGGGTTGCGTATGGCGGAGTGGCCAGCCGCAACGGCATTTTCGACGATTCACTTTATAGTGAAGCTGGAGTGGACGGACGCGTCTTCTGGCCACTGGCGCCTGACACGGTTCTGGCCGCACATATGGCTCTGCGCTATCTGCCGAGCGGACATCGCCCGCCATTCTGGGCACTCAGCAATATCGGTGGCGGTGAAAGTGTGATCGGGGGTGCGCAGCCGCTGCGCGGCTATGGCGCGGGCCGGTATTACGATCGGAATTTGTTTTCCACCAGCGTCGAGCTGCGTAGAACTGTGACGTCTTTCAATGTCGTTGCCACCCATCTCGATCTGGAAGTGGCTCCGTTCGTCGACCTCGGCCGTGTGTTCGCCAGGACGAGCACGTTTCCTCTCCAACAACTGCACACCGTCGGGGGCGTGGGATTTCGCGGTATCGCGCGGCCCTTTGTGGTCGGCTACGTCGACATCGGCTACGGCAGCGAGGGTGTTGCCGTGTTCACCGGCATCAACTATCCCTTTTAGCCGGACGGATATTCCGCCAGCTCCTCGACCCTGTGTGCGCTAAGGAGAATTCAACATGCCCGACCTGTCCGCCTTCCCGATCACGAAGAAATGGCCGGCGCGACATCCGGACTGGATCCAGCTGTATTCATTGCCGACGCCGAATGGCATCAAAGTCTCCGTCATGCTCGAGGAGACCGGTCTGCCGTACGAGCCGCATCTCGTGCGCTTCGACGCGAACGAGCAGACGTCGCCGGAGTTTATCTCGCTCAACCCCAACAACAAGATCCCGGCGATCCTCGATCCGAACGGTCCGGACGGCAAGCCGTTCCCGCTGTTCGAATCCGGCGCGATCCTGCTCTACCTGGCCGACAAGGCCGGGCAGTTCATTCCAGGGGATGCGGCGGGCCGTTATGAGACGATCCAGTGGCTTATGTTTCAGATGAGCGGGGTGGGGCCGATGTTCGGCCAAGTCGGTTTTTTTAACAAGTTCGCCGGCAAGGACTTCGAAGACAAGCGTCCGCGCGACCGCTATGTCGGGGAATCGAGACGCCTGCTCGGGGTACTCGAGCGGCGGCTCACGGGCCGCGAGTGGCTCATGGGTGACGCCTACACGATCGCCGACATCGCGATTTTTCCCTGGATCAACATACTGACCCGATTCTACGAAGCCGGCGATCTCGTGGGCATCACGGATTTCCCGCAGGTGAACCGGGCACTCAGCACCTTCCTGGCGCGTCCGGCCGTCGTCCGAGGCCTCGATATTCCCAAGCGGCCACAGGCTTCCTGAAGCGGTGACGGTCGATGGACATTGCACGCAAACAGTGCGACCGTTGAGCTGTTGCGGTAATAAAAACGGCGGGAGAATCGGACGTGATGCGAGCATGCTTGCCCTGGTACGCGGTTGTGACGTTTGCCCTGACCTATCCCGCTTGGGCAGCGACGCCCGGACCCCTTCCGCCGGAGGACGATAAGCAACTCGCGCGAACGATCCTCAAAGAGTTGGTTGAGATCAAGACCACCCACGAAAGCGGCTCTACGGTCGCGGCACTGGCCATTCAGCAGCATCTTCTGACAGCAGGGTTTCCGGCAGGCGACGTTGTGTTCGTCGCTCCGGCCGATCGCCCCACGAAGGGAAATGTCGTCGTACGCTACCGCGGCAAGGGAACAGGTAAGCCGGTCCTGTTCCTCGGTCACCTGGATGTGGTCGAGGCGAACCCTCAGGACTGGTCGGTCGATCCCTTCAAGCTGACGGAAAAGGATGGCTGGTTCTACGGGCGCGGCTCGATCGACATGAAGGACGGCGATGCCGCGCTGCTCGAAGCGCTGATCCGGTTGAAGCGCGAGCATTTCGTGCCGGCACGCGACGTCATCGCCGCCTTTACCGCCGACGAGGAGGCGGGCGGCGACTCCAACGGACCGGCCTTCCTGCTGAAAGAGCATCGGGAGCTCGTCGCTGCAGGCCTCACGGTCAATCTCGATGGAGGCGGTGGTGCCTTCAAGGATGGCAAGCGGGTCTACTTTGAAATGGGCACCAGTGAGAAGACCTACGTCACGTACACCCTCGAGACGACGAGTCCCGGCGGCCACGGATCGCTGCCAGGGCCGGACAACGCCATTTATCGGCTGGCAGACGGTCTGGGACGCCTGCAGAGTTATAAGTTCCCGATCATGCTGACGGCGACCACGCGTGCCAGTTTCGAGAAGTTCGCTAGTCTGGATCCAGGTCCGCAGAGCGCCGATATGCGCGCTGTCGCGCAGACGCCGCCCGATCCAGCCGCAGCGGAGCGCCTCAGTCAGGTCGTTCGTCTCAACGCGCAGTTACGCACGACGTGCGTGGCGACGTTGATTTCCGGCGGGCATGCTGAGAACGCCCTGCCGCAAAGGGCCAGGGCAACCATCCAATGTCGGATGATGCCCGGCGATACGGCGGAAGACGTACAGTCCGCTCTGACGGCCGCGCTGAACGATCCTAAGATCAGCGTCACTTTGGACGCGCCCCCGATTGTCAGCCCGGAGTCGGCGCCGACGGCTCAAATCACCGCGAAGGTAGCGGGGGTGGTTCATTCGATGTGGCCGGGCGTGCCGATCGTCCCGACAATGGCGAGCGGATTCAGCGATGACCGGCAGACCCGCAACGCGGGCATTGCCAGCTACGATTTGAGCGGCGTGTGGGCCGACGTAGATGAAAACCGCGCTCATGGGCGCGACGAACGCGTTGGCGTGCAGGAGTTCGATGAGAGCGTTGAATACACCTATCGGCTGGTCAAGGCAATGAGCAAGAAAGACTGAGCCGAGGGTCGTCCCTGCCCCTGGCTCGAATGGGCCGGGGAATCCCCGGCGACAATTCCCCGGCTGCTGTCGGTTTACGGCTCCCCCTGCAAGGTCATGTTATTCCCGCGGCGTGGGTTGGCGCTGTCGCAGCGCTGTTACGCTGCGTTGGAGGCCGTCGAGGCGGAGAAGGCTGCTAGGATCTCGCCGCTCATCCGTCGGGCGCCACTCTGTAGATACTCCATCGCCCGGAGCGATGCGTCGTGCGCTTCGACGCTCGACCCTCCCACGCAATCCTCGACGACACGGCAATAGTAGTCGCCCTGGTGGCCGTCCGCGAAGGTGTAGTGAACGCAGACGTCGGTGAGCCCGCCGGTCAGGATCAATGTCTGCACCTTGAGCCCCTTCAGCAGGATCTCGAGATCGGTCCCGTAAAAGGCCGAATAGCGCCTCTTGGGCACGAAATAGTCACCGGGCCGATAGTCGACGGCTTCGGCGGCGATCTCGGTTGAGTGCAATCCTTCGATGCAATGCACGTCTTCGGTGCCGTCGAGCTCGCGCCCGAAATCCACCATATCCGGCCGATGGACCTCCTGGATGAAGATGACGGGGACGCCGTTTTGGCGTGCCGAAGCCACGAGCGTCCGCGCGGTCCGCCATCGCTCCTCCCACCCGCCTGTATGCGGGACCCCGTTCTCCGCGCCGGGCACGTAAGGGCCGCCGCGCTGGAAATCCACCATGATCAGCGCTGGCCTGCCGACGATCAGCGGGCGCCTGGCGTTCTGTTGTTGGGTCATTCGAGCCTCACCGTTTGTCCTGCAGCCGGACGAGCCCTGTCGTTGTCTCGCGGCGGCCGCACGCCGCCTGCGGCCATCGTTGCAGGGCTCGCCGGAATTCGTGGCGTGATCCTTGCATCGAGTGGGCAGCAGGGCGAGCGGACCGCTCGGGGTTGCCAAGATCGCCGGGGTGGCCCGGACTAAGAATGACGAGATGTCCAAGAATGCTTGTCGGGGGCAGAAACTATGAGGCTCAATCCGCGCCGCTTCACCGTCAAGCTCAGCGATGGCGACCTGCGCCGCCTGCGTGTCTTCTGCACGGTTACCCGCTGCGGCGGTTTCGCCGCTGCCGAGTCCGAACTGCAGATGGGCCTGCCGTCTATCAGCCGCTACATCAAGGACCTGGAGATTCGTCTCGGGGTCCGGCTGTGCCGGCGCGGACGCGTGGGTTTCCAGTTGACGGAGCAGGGGCGGCACGTCTACGCCGCCAGCCTGCAACTGCTCGGCGATCTGAAGCGGTTCGAAACCAGCATGCGGAGCATCCACTCGGGACTGGCGGGAACGCTCAACATCGGCGTCATCGATACGCTGATCACCGACCCTAACCTGCCGCTTCCGGAGGTCCTGAAGGACTACAAGCGCAAACACCCGCAGGTCGAATTCAACATCGAGACGAAGACCACGAACAACATCGAGCAGTCCGTGATCGACGGTGCGCTCGATGCCGGCCTGGTCATCGGGCCCGTGGTCGCCGTCGGCGCCGGGCAGGTCATCGGGCGCCGGCACATCAGCCAGCTCGACTACAAGCTGCTCTACCAGGAGCGCCTCAATCTCTACTGTTCCGAGGAGCATCCGCTCTTTCACGAGGATCTGGCGTCGATCCGGCTCGAAGAAGTGGCGAAATACGACTATGCCGGCTACCGTTTTCTCGAGGAGCCCGACCGGTCGGGGCCCACGCGCTTACTGACCAGGACCGCGTGCGTGGACAGCGTGGAGGCGATGGCTACGCTCGTCAGCTCGGGGTGCTTCCTCGCGATGCTCCCCGATCACTATGTTCAGTCGGTGTGGCGACTGAGAAACTTCAAGGCCATTCTGCCCGACTACTTCTCGATCTCGACCCACATCGAGCTCATTACACGGCACGGCACCTCAGCGCCGCTCGTACTGGCGCTGCTCGATTTCGTCGATCATCTGGAGACGTTACCGCTGCCCTCGATGCACGACGGGGGCGTGGTGCCACTGGATCGGATCGACGCCGGGAGGAAACTCGACGTAGTCGAGGGGCTCGGGTTAGGGCGCGGACACTGCTGAAGGGTGGTGTCAAAGCCTGCTGCCGGGTCCGCGGCATACCGGGAAATCCGCAAACCTTGGTTGCATAGGCGCTGGCACTGTTCCCCTTCCTCACGGTCGAGGAGAACGGCGTCTACAGTCTGGGATTTCAGCCCACCATGTGCGTTGGGGGCCGTGTTGTTCATGGCCGTCGGAGTGCTTTCCTTCAGCCCTGGTGGCCCTGATCGGCGACTTGCCGAAGCTGCTCGGCGGGCGCGCACGCGAAAGGCGCGTTTTCTCAAGTAGCGCACCAACAGCGGGCATTGCAATCCCTGCCGTTCGGGCGGCGAAGCGCGACTGTTGGCTCGGGTCTGGCCGCCGATACTTCCGCAGCCGCGCAACTGAGTTTGTTGATCCAGGGATGCGTCGGCCGTGCTCCAGCCTCTACGCTGAATCGAAGCGGAAACTCAAGAGGGCGTGGAACCATGCTTGTGGGTCGATGGAAGTCTCTGTTCACGTTATTGTGGATCGCAACGCTCGCTCTCCCGTGCACCGCCGGTGCCGCGGACAGCGCGGCCGACGGCGGCGTGCTGTCCGAGTCGAGCCTCGCGGAAGTCGTCGTCACTGCGCAGAAGCGCACGGAGACGCTCCGCGCGGTACCACAGAGCGTGTCGGTGCTGAGCGGAGCTCAGATCGACGAGCAGCATATCGGCGACTACGCGGACCTGGCGACCTCCGTCCCGGGCCTTTCGTACACGAGCCTGGGTGGCCCTGGCTTGAGCAACCTCGAAATCCGCGGGATCAGCTCGACGGTAGGCGAGTCGACGGTCTCCATCTATCTGGATGACGCTCCGATCACGATCCGCAACAACTCGTTCTACGCAGGCCAGCCGGAGCCGCAGCTGTTTGATCTCGCGCGCGCCGAAGTGCTGCGCGGGCCGCAAGGGACCCTCTACGGCGCGAGCGCGATGGGCGGCACCATCAAGCTGGTCAGCAACCCGGTGAACCTCGAAAAATACGAGGGAGCCGCGTACGAGGACCTGTCCGGAACGAAGAACGGCGGCTTGAATTACCTCTCGCGGGGCATCCTCAACGTGCCCCTCGTGGCAGGGACGCTGGGGCTGCGCCTCGGGGTACAGATTGCGCGAGACAGCGGCTATGTCGACCACGTGACGCAAGGCGGTATCGTGGACCGGAAGGACGTCAATGCTCACCGGTCCGACGCCGTTAAGCTGCTGCTGACGTACGTCCCGAGCCCGGATCTGACGATTACGCTGTCGGAATTCGCGCAGCGTACGATCATGGACGATACCGGCCTGGTCAACCTCGCGACTCCCAACTACTACATCAACAAGCTCGTGTTGGAGCCCGGACGGGATTCGTTTTCGGTCTCCAGTCTCAAGATAGAGTACGACCTGCATTGGGCGGACCTGACCTCGGTATCGAGCTATGCGTGGCGAAGCTTTCCCCGCACGACCGATGGCACCTACTTCAACAGCGAATTCGTCGGCTATTTCGTGGATCAGGTGCTGGGCCTGCCCGGCCTCGATGGGAATTTCGATGGCAACCAGCTGGCGGCGCTGCCGGGACCAGTGTACAACACGCTCACGACACGGCAGCCGACGGAGGAGTTGCGGCTCGCCTCGAAGCCGTATGATCCGCAGTCGGGCCTGCCGATCGCCTGGATCGCCGGACTGTATTTCTCGGATGCCAAGTATGTGGGGACCTCCGCGCAATACATTCCCGGGTTCAACCAGGTTTTCCAGACCGTATACGGCATTCCGCCGGAGCAGGCGCTGGGTGCCGCCACGCCCAACGATCTCTTCTACCAGTTCGTGAACAATCTGGAAGATCGTGAATTCTCGGTATTCGGCGAATTCTCCTACTATCCCACGCCGCGCCTGAAACTCACGGCCGGCATGCGCGAGCTCTTCGGCCGCGATTCTGCGACGAACACCTCCAGTGGCTTCTTCGCCAGCACTCCCTACAGCAGCGGAAAGCTGACTG
This sequence comes from Gammaproteobacteria bacterium, assembly GCA_028293765.1. Taxonomy (GTDB): domain Bacteria; phylum Pseudomonadota; class Gammaproteobacteria; order Steroidobacterales; family Steroidobacteraceae; genus 13-2-20CM-66-19. Next base: position 14,263 of record JAQGOG010000108.1, on the reverse strand, counting down.
CCCATGCTTCCACGCCGAAGTTTTCGGTTACCTACGACCTCAACGAGTCGGCCACGGTATATGGCACGGCGGGGAAGGGCTTTCGGTTGGGTGGCATCAACAGCCCGGTGCCCGCCGTGCAGTGCGCCGCCGATCTCGCCGCATTCGGCCTGACCCAGGCGCCGAACACCTATCAATCCGACCAGGTCTGGAACTTCGAGGTGGGCAGCAAGGGCCGCTATTTCGACAACACGACGTCGATCAACGCGGCGCTCTACGCTATCGAGTGGAACCACATCCAGCTCGACGTCCCGCTGCAGACCTGCGGGTTCGACTTCTACGCCAATCTCGGCCACGCGCGCAGCTACGGCAGCGAGATCGAGATCCAACAGAGACTCGGCCGCGGGCTGACCGCCGGCATCGCCGGACAATACAACCACGATCGCTTCACGCAGGACGTGGCCGGGCTGGGCATCGTCCAGGGCGACATCGTACCGGGATCGCCGCAATGGTCGCTCAATCTGAACGCGGATTACGAGCGCAATCTGACCGCCGGGGTCAGCGGCTACGTGCGGGCAAACTGGCAATACATCGGCGCCAGTCACGGCACTTTCGTACAATCCAGCCCGGATTACCTGCGGCCGTCCTACACTCTGCTGGGAGCGAGCCTCGGCATCAGCGCCGGGGCCTGGGAGTTTTCGCTGTATGCGAAGAATCTGCTGGACGAGCGCAAGATCATTCAAAGTCCCGCCGATAATTTCGTGGCCGAGGGGTACACGCCCGTACCCCGTATCATAGGAGTGACGGGCAATGTCCGCTTCTGACCGCCGGTACCGCGCTGCTCACACCTTGGGAGCGAAAGCGGTTTGCGGGGCGCTAAGCCTCATCGCCCTGCTGAGCGGTATGCCGCGAAGCGCGCGCGGGGGTGATGTGCCGTTCGCGCAGCCCTGGATCGATGCCGCGCACGGACCTGAGCCGGCAATGCAGGTGCAGCGCTACGACGCCGATACCTATGTGGTTCGGCAGTCGATCGCCACGAATTTCGAGGGTCCGTTCGTCTTTCTCTTTTTCGGGACCGAGCGGGTGCTGGAAATCGACACCGGCGCGGGCGGCCTCGAGATTCGCCCGACCATCGATAAGGTCATCGCGGACTGGGCGGCAACCAAGGGCTCCAAGTCGCTCAAGCTGGTCGTCGCACATTCGCATTCGCACGGCGATCACATAGCCGGCGACCCTGAATTCGCCGGGCGCGCGGACACCACGGTCGTAGGGCACTCCCCCGAGGAAGTGGCGGCCTTCTTCAACGTGCATTCCTGGCCCAATGAGATCGTTGCCTTCGATCTGGGTGGGCGGGTGCTCGACATCATTCCGTCGCCGGGCCACGAGCCCGCGGAAATCGCGGTATTCGATCGCCGTACGCACCTCCTGCTGATGGGCGACGAGCTCTATCCCGGCCGGCTCTACATTCCGAATCGGGAATTTCAGACCTACCGCAGCACCATCGATCGCGTGGTGAATTTCACCCGCTCGCGTGACGTCTCCTGGATCTTGGGAAACCACATCGAGATGACTCAGACGCCGGGCCGGGACTATCCCATGCACACGCCGAGTCATCCTCTCGAGCGTCGGCTGGAGTTGCCCTACGCGCGGTTACTCGAGCTGCAGGAGGCGGTGCACGCGATGGGAGACCAGGTCCGGCTCGAGGTCCATGACGACTTCATCATCTACCCGTTGCCCTAGACGTCGTCACCGATTATCGGCTGGGAGCCGGGGCGGGACACGCGTGACGACGTACGGACGATGCGTTTTTTCGGGGTGGCGCCTGGAACATGGGAGGCCCAGAGATGTTGGGCTGCATAAGCCCGCCAGGGACGCCACCGCTCAGCGCGTGCGAGTAACTCCCGGGGGATGGGTCGCATTCCATTGGAGTCGGCCAGCGCCCGCATGAGCCCGATATCGGCGGCGGGCAAGGCGTCCGGTTCGCGCAGCTCACGCATCGCGATGTATTGCGCAGTCCATTCGCCGACACCTGGAAGAGCCCGCAGCTGTGCGATGGCCTCGTCCAGACTACGGCGCGGTCCAAAAATCCCCGGGTCGGCAAGTACCGCGGCGGCCATGGAGGAGAGCGCAGCCGCGCGTGCCTGCGGGATGCCCAAGGAGGCGAGATCCACTTTCGCCAGTCGTTCCGCGCTCGGGAAGACATGCGTGAGGCCATCATGCCCGCTGCTGTCGCCATCCAGGAACGCGCCGTAACGCGCGACGAGTTTTCCAGCAAGGCCGATTGCCGCCGTCACGGTGATCTGCTGGCCCAACAATGCGCGGATGGCCAGCTCAAAGCCGTCCCAGGCGCCCGGAACCCGCAGGCCGGGGCGCGCGGCTACCAGGGACGCGAGCAGCGGATCTTCCGCGAGATGCGCTCCGATGATGTGCGGATCGGCCGCGAGATCAAACACGCGCCGCAGGCGCGCGATGATGGTCGGGAGCGCGGGGAGTTTCTGGAATCGGATGGTGGCGCGCAACGTGTCCTTTGCGCCCGGGTTGACGCAGACGATGCCGTGCGATCCGGCTATCTCGATCGTGCGCGCGTAACTATCCTTATGTACGCGTTCTATGCCGGGAATTGCGCGCTGTGTCATAAACGCCAGCATTGCGTCCCAATCGTACGGAGCTTTGTATCGCAGCGAGAGGGTCACTTCGCCGGTCGAGCGGCGCTTTCCCGCGGGGAGAGCGCTACGTCGCAACGAGCCAGGCGGGCGTCCAAACAGTTGCCCGAAGGTTTCGTTGAAGCGACGAATGCTGCCGAAGCCCGCGGCGAGCGCGACCTCCGTCAGCGGCAAAGTTGTCTCATGAATCAGGTGTTTCGCGAGCAGCACGCGCCGAGTTTGCGCAACGGCGATCGGCGACGCGCCGAGGTGTTGCTGGAAGAGCCGCCGCAGGTGACGCTCGCCCACGCCAAGCCGCGTTGCAAGAGTCACGACGTCGGTGTCATCGAGGCCACCCGACTCTATGAGCGCTAACGCACGCGAAATCGTGTTCGAAGTGCCACGCCATGCGGCGAGCTCCGGTGCCGTCTCCGGCCGGCAACGCAGGCAGGGCCTGAAGCCCGCGCTCTGGGCCGCCGCTGCGGTCGGAAAAAAAATGACGTTTTCGCGCTTCGCCGTGCGCGCGGGGCACACCGGCCGGCAATAAATGCCGGTCGTCTTTACGCCGACGAAAAGACGGCCGTCGAATCGAGCATCCCGGGTGGAGAGGGCGCGGTAGCAAGCGTCGTGGTCGAGATCCATGCCGCCATTTTCGCGCCGTTCGCAGCGCGGGACTAGCGGTTTTCGGACGCGGTCATTTTGCGGGGCGCTCAGGCCATGAATGACGTCACCACGAGCGCCACCGCGGCGGCGGCCATGATCAGTGTTGCAATCCAGCCCATCGCTCGCAGCGGCCCCGTGATGCCGAACTTCCCCATGATCTTCGAGTCACCGCTCAGGAGCATCATGACGATCATGACCGGCACGGCCACCAGCCCGTTGATCACCGCGCTCCAGTACAGTGCTCTAATAGGGCTCACTGGCGAGAAGTTGAGTGCGGCGCCCAACATCGTGGCAATGGCGATGGTTGCGTAGAAGGCCTTTGCATGTTGCGGCAGGCGTCCGAGTCCAATGGGCCAGCCGCGAGTCTCTGCAACTGCATACGCCGTTGAACCGGCGAGTACCGGTACCGCCAGGAGGCCGGTTGAGATGATGCCCAGTGCGAAGAGGGCGAAAGCGAGGTGCCCCGCCAGGGGCTTCAGGCTTTCCGCCGCCTGAGCCGCGGTGTCGACGTTGTGGATGCCCGACGCATGTAGCGTGGCGGCAGTCGTGATGATGATTGCCAGGGCGACTAGGTTCGAGAACGCCATCCCAACATAAGTATCGAGACGGATGCGTCCGATCGCCGCCGTGGCCTGGCGTGGCTTGTGGATCAATGCCTGCCGCTCGGGCACGGCTTCAATTTCTTCCACTTCCTGGGACGCCTGCCAGAAAAACAGGTAGGGACTGATCGTGGTGCCCAGGACGGCGACGATCGTGGACCAGAACTTCGCGTCCGCGGTTACCGTCGGCACGAAGATGCCGTGGACGACGGCGCCCCAGGGCACTTTCACCATCGCCAGGGTGGCGAAGTAGCCGAACAGAGACAGCGCCAGCCACTTTAGTATCGAGACATACCGCGCGTACTGCATGAGGATCTGCAGCGCCGCGCACAGCACGCCAAACGCCAAAGCGTAGACGAGCACCGGGCCGCCGATCAGCAGCCCGACAGCTTCGCCCATCGCGCCCAGGTCCGATCCGATGTTGATCGTGTTGGCGACGAACAGCAGACCCACTACGAGTTGCACAACCCATTTCGGGTAGTACCGGCGGATGTTGGCCGCAAGGCCGCGGCCGCTCGTGCGCCCGATCCGGGCGCTGATTTCCTGGACCGCCGCCATGAGAGGGTAGGCGAGCACCATCGTCCAGGAGATGGAGAACCCCAGTTGCGCGCCTGCCTGCGAATACGTGGCGATCCCGCTCGGGTCGTCATCGGAAGCCCCGGTAATCAACCCGGGCCCGAAGGCCCGGAGCCAGTGAGGCTTGCCGCCCCGGGCGGGCAGAGTCGCCTGCGCTGCGCGTGGCGTCGCGGTTGTCATCCAGTGCTTTCGTTCACTATGCCTTCAGGTGACTGGCGGCGATTTCGAGAGAGGCTTCCCATCGAGGGCGGTGGCCAGCAAAGAACGCTCCCGCGGGCTGCACGTGCAGTGGGCAGCTGCGGCGACGGATCGAAACACCATTCACTGCATGTCAAGGTGTGTCATGCCGCCGCGCTACCATCGTGCAGGTCTGTAAATGTGACGGTTTTCGCGGCTCGCGCGCGTCGGCGCCCACATTGTTTGTGACGATCGAGACCAAAGACTCTTCTCGACGCGGGCGCAACAGATTACGATGGCGATGTGCGGGTGCACGTACGACGGCACGCCTTTCAACGCGCCGTGCGCCGACCGCCAGACGGGGATTGCGAAAACATCAAAAGGGGGAACCCGTCTCTCATGGGAGTCTTTTGCGCGCATTCGGCGGATACGCCCGCTCGTTCTTCATGGGCTGCCGCCGACTCCACGCGCTCGTACTTCACGGCGGTTCGAATCGCCGGCGTACTGGCTTTCGGGCTGGCGGTCCTGATTCTGCTCGGCTGGGCTGGCGACATCACCATCCTCAAGAGCGGGCTGTCCGGGCAGCGAGCGACCCAGCCATTGACAGCCGTGTGCTTCGCTGTGTGCGGTATTTGCCTTGGTCTGAGCACCGAATCTTGCGTGCTGTGTCGCGTGCTCCAGCGCGCCGGTGCAAGTCTCGTGCTCATATTTGGGGGGGCGACCGTCTGGCAGAACGCGTTGGACGTTGACTGGGGCCTGGACCGGTTTCTGTTCTCGGATAGCATCGTGCATGAGCAGCCGGGAGAGTATCTCCGCCCGGGTCGTCCTGCCGGTGGAACCCTGATCGCGCTCACGTTGCTGTGTTTATGTCTGCTTCTGACAGAGGCGCGGACCGCAGCCGCCCGCAGCCTCTACATATGGTTTGCGACGGTGGGTGCGCTCCTGGCCGCAACGCTATTGCTCGCCTATGCGTTCAGCCTCGATTCGCTTTACGCCATGGGGTTTTATGCGCACGTCGGGCTCATTTCCAGCATCGAGCTCGCAGCGCTGTTTTACGGAGCGCTGCTGCGCCGGGCCGATCTCGGGTGGGTGCATCTTCTTGCGGGCGCAAGCGTGGGCGCTGTCAGCGCCAGGCGAATACTGCTCTGGACGGGTTCGCTACTCGTGATTCTGGCGGTCATAGTGCGGGTCGGCACGGTAGCGGCGTTGTATGGCGCAGGATTCGAGGTGACCCTGCTGACCGTTGGAAGCCTGGGCGTACTGCTCGCGGCCTTGCTGGCTCACGCGCGGCGACTGAATGCCCTGGAGACCATTCGTAACAACGTCGCCAGCGATCTGCGGGCGGTGGAGACGGAGCTGGTGCGAGCGTCGCACGGTAAGGATGAGCTGCTCGCTGCCTTGGCACACGAACTGCGCAATCCGCTCACGCCTTTGCGTAACGGGATCGAGATCGTGCGGCAGATGTCGAGCTCCAATCCCGCGCTCGCGCGGACGGCCGACATGATGGCCCGACAGATCATTCACCTCATGCGCCTCGTGGACGATGTGGTGGGCAAACAGTTTGGTGCGCAGGAGGCCCAGGGCACGCCTGAGCCGCAACCTGTCGAGCCCTGGCAGCTGCGGATTCTGGTCGCGGACGACAATTCCGATGGAGCGGCGTCGCTCGCAATGCTGTTGCAGGCGGAGGGGCACGTCGTACTGACCGCTCCTGACGGGCGCATGGCCGTCGAGCTGGCCGAGTTGTTTCGTCCCGAAGTAATCCTGATGGATGTGGCCATGCCGCACGTCGATGGCCTCGAAGCCACGCGTCAGATCCGTGCACAGCCCTGGGGCGTCGACGTTCGCATCGTTGCGCTGACCGCGTGGGGGCAGGAGGCAGAGCGCCGCCGCACGCAGGAAGCCGGGATGGATTTCCATCTGGTCAAGCCCGTCGACCCGCGGGCGCTTGCAGGCGTTCTGGCGGCCGGCAGGCCGTTCGGTTCCCAGCGCTGAGATTCGGGTCCGTATTCCTGCAGCCTCTGCCCGGGGCGCCTGCGCCGCGCTTGGGCGGGAAGCAGGAGCGAAACTTGCTCCCAGGTACGGACGAACTAGGCATCAGACCAAGATCCCGAAGGCCTCCACCGGTATGAGCATTGTCACCGCGATCGTCGACGCTCACGTGCACATCCATGCGTGCTATGAGCCGGATGATCTTTTGGACAATGCCTACGGAAACTTGTCGCGCGCCCGCGAGACCGGCCGCGCTCCGAACAACCAGTCTTTGTTTCTGCTGCTGACTGAATGCGCGCACGATGACTATTTCGGCAAGCTGCGCGCGCTGGCCTCAGGCGACGACACGGCCGGGGCACTGCGCCTGAAGCGCTGGTCGATCACTGCTACTGGCGAAGAAACCAGCCTCATTGCCCGTAACGGCAGCCGTCATCTGTGCATCGTCGCCGGGCGCCAGGTGGCCTGCCGTGAAGGCCTCGAAGTGCTGGTGATTGGCACCACACGCCGGTTTGAGGATGGCAGGCCGATCCGCGAGGTCCTCACCGAAACCGACGCGCTGGGCGTGCCACGGGTGATCCCCTGGGGCCCCGGCAAATGGTTCTTCCGGCGCGGCCGCCTGCTCAAGGAACTGTTGCTGGAATTCCGCAAGCCGACCCTCTTTCTCGGCGATGAGGGTGGGCGCCCCGGCTTCTGGGGTTATCCGACCTGCTTCGAGCGCGCCGCGCGCCTGGGGGTCCGGGACCTGCCCGGCACCGACCCGCTACCTTTTCCACATGATGTCAAAAAGGTAGGCCGCATGGGTTTTCGTATCAGGCTCGAGCTCGATGCGACGCGGCCGGCGGCCAGCCTGTTGCACGCGCTGACGCAAGGGGTGGCGCCGCTCGAGCGGTTCGCTACGCTCGAGTCCCCCTTGTGGTTCTTGCGCAATCAGATCGGCATGCAATTGCGCAAGCGGCGCCTGGCCTGAGCGGCGCCTGATGTGCGGGATTGCCGGAGTAGCGACGCGGGGATCGACGCCGTCACGCGAGACCCTCGTCGCGATGTGCAATGTCATGCGGCACAGGGGACCCGATGGGGAAGGGATTCACGTCTCCTCCGGTATCGGGCTGGGCATGCGCCGCTTGGCCGTAATCGACTTGAAGACGGGCGACCAGCCGGTTGCGAACACGACGGGCAGCGTGCAAGCCGTATTCAACGGCGAGATCTACAACTACCGCGAGCTGCGCCAGGAGCTGAGTGCTCGCGGCCATATATTCCGCGGCACCGGCGACAGCGAGATCATCCCGCGGCTGTATGAGGAGCATGGACTCGAGTTCATCTCCCGCTTGAACGGGATGTTTGCGATCGCACTGTGGGACAGTGCGCGGCGCCGCCTCCTGCTGACCCGCGATCGGGTGGGGATCAAGCCGTTGTTTTACAGCATACGGCGGGGAAATCTCTATTTCGGGTCCGAAGTCAAATGCATTCTCGCCGCCGACGGCTCGGTGCGCGACATCGACCCTATGGGTGTCGATCAGCTCCTGACATTCGAGTACACGGCCACTCCGACGACGCTTTTCAAAGACGTTAGAAAGGTGCCGCCGGGGAGCTGGCTGACGTGGACCGACGGTCAGCTGCTCGCAGGGAGCTTCTGGTCCCCTGCGGCGCCCACTGTACCGCTCGACATTCCGGTTCCTGAGATCGCCGAGCGCCTGCGATACACTCTCACCGCAGCCGTGCGGCGGCAGCTCGTAAGTGATGTGCCCCTCGGCGCCTTCCTGAGCGGCGGAATCGATTCGTCCATCCTGGTCGCCGCGATGAGCGAAGTGTCCCCGACTGCGCCGCTCACGTTCTCTGTCGGCTTCAGCGACGCCTCATACAGCGAGTTGCAGCATGCGCGTGCAGTCGCAAGCCATTGCGGAACCCGACATGACGAGGAAGTGCTGACACCCGACTATCTGACGGTTCTCCCGGAGGTCATTGCCCAACTCGACCAGCCGATCGCGGATTTCTCCGTCTTCCCGACTTTGCTCGTGTCGCGCATGGCACGCAGGCAGGTGACCGTCGCGCTCAGCGGCGATGGCGGGGATGAGCTCTTCGCAGGGTATGACACATACCAGGCCGACCGGCACAGCGCGCGTCTGCTCGATTGGCTGCCGCGGCCGCTGCGAGCCAACATCGCGCGGCTGGCTCGCCTCGTACCGCTGGGTGAGGGCAAGCGCGGCTTCGGCAATCAGCTGCGCCGCTTTCTTGAGGGTGCGGCTCTGCCGGCGCAATGGCAACACCTGCGGTGGATGATCTTTCTCCAGGATGACAGCCGCGCGCGGCTGTACCGCAGCGAGTTCCGCACGTCGCTCTCGGATCAGACCAGCGAGCTCGTGTCAGCCGGCTTCGAGAGCGCCGGTTCGGACCGGCTCGCGGGTCAGCTGCGCTGCGACCTGCGGTTCTACCTCGCGGAGAACATCCTGCCGAAAGTGGATGCGATGAGTATGGCGAGCTCGCTGGAGGCGCGGGTCCCCTACTTGGATAACGAGGTGATCGATCTCGCCCTGGCTATCCCCTCCGGCCTCAAGCTGCGCGGAGGGACTCGCAAGTGGATACTCAGGAAGGCCTTCGAGGGCCGCCTGCCGCAGGCGATCCTGCAGCGGGGTAAAGAGGGGTTCAGCATGCCGATGAAGAACTGGCTGAACGAGCAGTGGAACCCGCTCATGCATGAGCTGCTGAACGCGGATAACTTCGCACGGGACGGCCTGTTCGATGCGCGTTACGTGGCCGTGCTCATGCAGCAACACGAGGCGCGCACTCACAATCACAGCCACCTGCTGTGGGCGCTGATGGTATTCCAGCTCTGGCGGGATCGTTTTGCCAGCCATGCGGATGGATTTGGAGCCTGCGTGCATGCGGCGTGACGTGTCCCGAATCGCAGCCGAGCGTTACGACGTCATAGTCGTGGGCGGCGGCATCCACGGCACCTGCGCCGCATGGCAAGCGGCGCTTCGCGGACTCAAAGTAGCTTTGATCGAGTCCGGCGACTTCGGGCATGCCACGTCAAGCAACAGTCTGCGGACCTTGCATGGGGGCTTGCGGCACTTGCAACGCCTCGATTTCCGCCGTATGCGAGAGTCGATCCGCGAGCGGCGTGAATGGCTGCGACTCGCGCCGCACCTTACACGACCCATGCGCTTCGTATTGCCGACGGCAGGTCACGGCATCAAGGGACCTGCAGTGATGCGCACGGCGCTCTGGGTCAATGACATGGTGAGCTTCGATCGCAATCGCGATGTCCAGGAAGGCCAGCAACTGCCGCGCGGTTCCTTATGGAGCAAGAGCAGGGCGGCGGATGCATTTGCCGGATTGGATATTGCAGACTGCAACGGAGCGGCAACCTGGTATGACGCGGTCTGTCTGAATACCGAACGACTGCAGCTGGCGGTCGTCGCGGCGGCGGTTGCGGCCGGGGCACAGGCAGCGAACTACGTGCGGGCGCTGCGACTTTCGCTTGCAGGGTCCGAGGTCTGCGGCGTGCACATTCGCGATGAGCTGACCGATCGCGAGTTCGAAATGCGCGCACCCCTGGTCATCAACGCTGCCGGTCCCTGGGTAGATGAGTGGCTGGGATCGTCGTCACGCTCTCGCGTCGCAGAGCTGTTCCCTGCCTCGAAAGCATTCAACCTTCTGACCCGGCCCCTGCCGTTTCGGGACGCCGTGGGACTGGCGGTGCAGCCGCGGGCCGCAGGCCACACACGCGCAGCGCAGGTCGGGCCGCAGACGTACTTCATCATTCCGTGGAACGGCCGCTCCCTGGTAGGAACCCGTCATCTACGGTGCGATCATGCCTCTCGATCGGCCCGGGTGACGCGCGAGGAAGTGCTCGAGTTCCTCGCCGATCTCAATCAGGTTCTCGGCGAGCAGCGCCTCAGCGGCGCAGACGTCAACGGCGTGTTCGCCGGACTGTTGCCGGAGCAGGGTGCCAATCCCGGTCCCGGAGTGGCATTGCAGAAGTCCCCGCAAGTCATCGATCACGCCTCGGATGGCATACAGGGATTGGTCTCGATCGTAGGAGTGAAGTGGACTACAGCTCGCGCTGTCGGTGAGCGCGCGGCTCGTGCAGCCTGCAGGCGCCTCAGGAGGTCCGGCGATCGACCTTTACAGCGGCTGTTGAGCTCTACTACGCCTTACGCCGACAGACCCTTGCATGGCGGGCTGCAGCTGAGTCCGGATGTGGCGGCTCATCTGTGGGAGTCCTACGGACCTGCGCGGGAGGGAGTGCTCGCGCTGCTGGCCGCCGATGCGACACTGATGACGCGAATTGTTCCGGATCTGCCCGTAGTGTTGGCACAGATCGTTCATGCCGCGCGTTCCGAGATGGCCGTGCAACTGAGCGACGTCGTCAGGCGCAGAACGCCGCTCTACTTCAGTGAGGCGCTCGATCGGTCCGCATTGAATGCGTGCGCGTCGGTGCTGGCGCGGGAGTTGCACTGGTCGCGGCGCGAGATCGGCGTGCAGATCGATGCGGTGGAGGCGGAAATGGCCGCTTTTCACGGTCCTTTGCGGATGGCAGTCAGTCCCGTCGCGGCACGCTCCGTGCGGGGTGGATGATTCGAGATCAGGCGAGGGAACTCATGCAACCCCAATTGAGAAACGACGACGCGGCGAGCCCCCGACCCCCGCGCAGCGCTACGCTCCCGTGGCAGTTGCAGATGTATGGGAAGTCGCTGAAGAAGCGGCAGAAGGTCGATCTGCTCATGACATTGATGGGGCAGGTACGCAATGAACGCTGTCTGCTCATTTCCGGACATGACAACAACGGTGCGATGAACTACCAGTTTCGCGCTGCCGGTGGGGCATGGACCTGGGGACAGGTCTATCCGCAAGGCATCCCCGAAATGTCCGAATTTCTCGCCGACCCGGTCGCGCACATCGACATCGAGCGCTTCCCTTTTGCGGATAACGCTTTCGATGTCGTCATCGTGATCGATGTACACGAGCATTTCCCGCAGGTGAAGCCTCTCAACACGGAAATCGCGCGAGTGCTGGCGCCCGGCGGTATGGCGATTCTCACTACCCCTAACGGCGACACCCGCCTGCCCGTCGCCGCGCTGAAGCGGGTCATCGGTATGGGGCCCGAGACCTACGGCCACGTGGTCCAGGGCTATCGGATTCGCGAGCTCGAGGAAATGCTCCGCGGCGTTGGCATGCAGCCGGTGGGATCGGGAGGGTATTCCCGGTTCTTCACGGAGCTCGCGGAGCTCGTCATCAATTTCGCCTACGTCAAGGTGTTGGCGAAGAAGAAAGAGCACCCGCCGGTCATGGACGGCACGATCGCACCGACGTCGAAAAAAGAGCTCGACGCCGTCCGCAAGGAATATCGGCTGTACTCGCTGATTTACCCGTTCATGTACCTGTTTTCGCTCCTTGATAAGTTGGTCCCGGGGCGCGGCGGCTACGCGGTGGCGGTGGCCGCGAGGAAGCCGAAGTGAATGCGGGCCCGCGTGCGTTGGTGACGGGCGCCGCGGGATTCATAGGCTCGCATTTCGTGCGGTATCTTGCGGCTCGCGGCTGGTCGGTACGGGCAATTGATGTGCGCGAGCCGCCGGCCGGCTCGTCTGCGCCCAATGTAGAGTACCGGATGCAGGATATGCGCGATGCAGCCGCGCTCGCCGCGGCGCTCGAGGACGTCGGCTATGTATTCAACCTGGCGAGCGTGCATCTCGATGTGCACGCGACCTTCGAGCGGTTCGAATCCGTCAATGTCAAAGCGCTCGAGCGTCTGGTCGCGCTGAGCGCGACGGCTCGCGTGCGGAGGCTGGTGCAAGTCAGCAGCGTCGGTGTCTACGGCCACGTAGCCTCACCACCGGCAAAGGAGGATGCTCCTCTTAACCCGGAGAATACCTATGAGCGTACGAAGGCCGCTGGCGAGGCAGCGGCACGCCAGTCGGCGTTGCGGTCCGGGTTGGATCTGGTCGTCGTCAGGCCGTCGTGGGTGTATGGAGCGGGCTGCCCGAGGACCGCGAAGCTGATCGACTCTCTGCGCAAGGGACGCTTTTTCTATATCGGCAAGGGCGGCAACCTGCGCCACCCTGTCTATATCGATGACTTGCTCGTGGCACTGGAGCTGACGGCGCGGGCGGGTCCGGAGATAGCGGGCAAGACATTCAACATCGCAGGCCCCCGGTGGATGACCGTCGAAGAAATGGTAGCGCAGTTCGCACAGGCGATCGACGTGCGCCCGCCAACGTTTCACGCTCCTCGTTGGTTGGGAATGACGGTGGGTTGGGCGGCGGAGCAGGTGAGCGCCGTCGTTGGCGCCGAACCGCCGGTGTCGCGGCGCACGCTGGCTTTCTTCGAGAACGATAATGCTTTCGACATCGGCGCGGCCCGCAATGCGCTCGGATTCGAGCCCAAGATCGAATTGCCGGGCGGGGTGCGCAAGGTAGCGGCTGTGCTGCGTTAGCCGCTGCCGCGGCGGTAAGCGAGGCTAACTATGACCCGCAACCCCGGGGCCGGGCGGCAACGCCGCCGCGGCGCCGGCGACGGACTGTCGCAGATACGGAATCGCCATCCAGGCCGCCACCACGCTCCGGAAGAGCCAGCCGGCCGAAATCCCGTATAACACGCCGACCAACCCCCAGGGAGCCGCTCCAAATGCGGCGCTGACGCTGAGGCCGATCGCTATCCAGGAGATGGCGCTCAAGGCGCGCAAGTTTCGACCCTGCGCCAAAGCGATTACGGTGCCGGTCGCGAACGCGCTGAATACCTTGAGGACGCCTGAAACCAGGGCGGCCGCCATCAAGGCGGCACTCAGATCGTAGCGACCCGCGAGAAACCAGTGAGCCAGCGGCGGCGCAACGATCCACAGGACCAGGGACCCTCCGGCAATCGCCCCTGTCACGAGCAGAATTTCGCGCCGGAGAAGTCGCCGACGCTCGTGAACCGTGTTCGTTGCGCGTAGCGCGGGCATGAGAGTGAAGAGCACTGCGCTCTGGAGCATGCGGAATGGCGAGCCGACGAGGGCGGCGACGACTCCAAACAGGGCGAGCTCATGCACCCCAACGGTGGGTACCAACAGCAGGCGTTCGAGTTGCAACAAAACGCCGTTCGAGACGTGGATTGTCATAAGCGACAATGCTTCGCCAAAGAGCGCGCCCGGCATGGGTTGTGGCGGGTGTGGCTCCTTGCGCCTGATCACGAGCAGCCAGCCTGCAATGGCGGCAACGACTGCGGCGATCGCTATCAACGCGCACGGGCCGATTGCCCTGTGGAGTCCGAGTGCCGCAGTGATCAGCGCCACGGGAACGAGAGCCCAATTCGAGAATTGGAACACCCAGATGGCGGTTCCGAACTGACGCTGACCCTGGAAATGAGCGGCAGCTGCCTGGGTCACACCGCTCGCGACAGTGGCAACCAAAACGCACGCGAGGAGGGCAGCCTCCAGGTGATAGGCGCTTGCAGCGAGAGCGGTCGTCGTAAGCGCAGTCGCGATTGACGCGAAGAGAACCGCGCGACGCCAGGGGCCCTCCAGTCGTAAGCCTCGTCGCGCCACCGCCTGATCGAAACCCAGGGGTGCCGCCAGCCCGGCAACCGAGACGATGCCGAGAACCAGGGATACGAGTCCGTACTCCTGCGACGCAAGCACCCGCGCCAGGATGAGATTGCCTA
>JAQGOG010000068.1 GCA_028293765.1 Gammaproteobacteria bacterium | reverse complement strand
GCGAAGGCCAAAACCGGCCCTCATCACCACGGCGATCTGGAGACCGTAATCTACGTCCTCAACGGAGTTGCACGACTGCGCTGGGGCGAGCGTCTGGAATTCGAAGCCGAAGCGGCGGCCGGTGATTTTATCTACGTGCCGCCCTACGTTCCGCATCAGGAGATCAATCCGAGCCCCGATCTGCAGCTGCAGTGCGTGTTGGCGCGTAGCGGCCAGAAGGGTCTCGTGTTCAACCTGGATATCGAGGGTGTCGAGACGCCTGAGCTGGTCCGATGGATCGACGACCTGCATAACTGACATAAGCGACGCAATGAACGTCGAGCCGGGTCGCGCGGTGATCGCGCGACCTCATTCACGGGACTGACGCTTCCGACCGGCGCCTCGACTTGAGTCACTACACTCGGGAGCGTAAAGAGATGCGCATTTTTACTGCGATAGCTGCGGCGCTGACACTCTCAACCGCGATGATGGTACCCGCGGTCTGACGGGTCTCAGGTGTTCGTTGCCGGGACGCGAGGTTAAGCCGAACGAGCTGAAGCTCGCACACGCTTGAGCGTGTCGGGTTGCGGCAGAGTTTGAAGTCAATGCAATACTTTCGGTGAGGCAGTAGCACGGAGCGATGCGGACGCGCAACGGATCTGGGACATTTCGGCGGAGCTTTCCGGCGTTGGGCTCTATCCTCCACTCAGTGTTGGGAAGAATCTTTGGCGTTCGGCGGATCGGCATCCACGACCTGGACGACGGCCGCCTTCGTTTTCGGGGACAGGGCCTCATCCGTGACAAACAAGGTCGCTCCCAGGGTCAGGATCGAATTGACTTGCAGCACAAACGTCGCGGGGAGATGAATTCTCGCCAGCTCTGTCGGGTCAACCTGAGTGCCGGCCTCGCCCAGGTGTCCGGGCACGCCGATCCTTAACCAGCGGTATTTGGCCGCATCGGGGACATAAGGATCGGGTGCGGTGCTGGGGCCATCAGTCAACACGAGCACATGATTGACGAGCGGCGTCGCGCCGCTGACGGTGAGCCGCGCTCGACCGATCTCTGTTCCGTTGCGATAAACGACTACGCGTTGACTGCCTTGACTGAGCACGATGCTGACTGGGCCGGAGGGAGACAACTCGGGATGCCAACGCTCCTCTTCGGCCTGCGCGAACGGTACGCGCTCGACGGGTACGCCACCGACCCTGACCGGCGCCAGATATCCCGGGTGCGCGACCCGCTGCGGCTCGG
Organism: Gammaproteobacteria bacterium; assembly: GCA_028293765.1. GTDB lineage: Bacteria > Pseudomonadota > Gammaproteobacteria > Steroidobacterales > Steroidobacteraceae > 13-2-20CM-66-19. Next base: position 18,496 of record JAQGOG010000068.1, on the reverse strand, counting down.
TGGCGTCGTTCGCAATGACCACCGTCATGCCGGTCGAGGAGATACCGAAGAGCAACCGCGCAAACTCGCTGGGTAGGTGAATGCATCCGTGCGACTCGGGATAACCGGGCAGCCCGCCCGCATGCAGCGCGACGCCACCCCAGGTGAGTCGTTCCATGTAGGGCATTGGCGCATTGTCATAGATGGTGGAGCGATGCTCCTGTTGCTTCTGCAGTACCGTGAATACGCCGGTAGGCGTCGGATGTCCCGGCCGGCCCGTGCTCACGCTGGTAGCGCCGATGAGAATGCCATTGCGATACACATACCCCCTCTGCTCAGTGATACTGACGACCATTAACAAGGGACCGGAAGTCACAGCATCGCCTATCCATAGAAACTCGCCTTTTTTGAGGCGATTGGTGGGGGTGTCGATAGCAACGGAGGTCTGCGCTCCCCAGAAAGGTACGGAGTCGGCTTGCGCCGGAATCTGCGACGCCACGCCCGCAACGCTCAGTATGGGACAGAGCCAATGATTGATGCGACGCATGGAAGACCTGCAACCCTGGGGGCAAGGAACGTGAACTTTGCGCAGCCAATGGGGTCTTTGCAAGATTACCTGCACCGGAAGCTCAACGCCTTGCTACATTCGCGTCGTTTTTTTCTCGGGACGGGGCTGTTTGGCGTGGCGTCAGCGGTCGCGCTGCCGGCCGCGCTCATCCGGACGAAGGAAGTGGACGGTCAGTTGAATCCCGACCTGTTGCGGCGCGCTCTCGATGCTTTGGAGCAACATCGCGACAGTATCGTCCGGCGGGACCTTATTGGCATCGCGAATTTTTCCCTGCCTTCACGGACGCCGAGATTCCACTTGGTGACGCTCGTCGACGGCTCTGTGAGCTCGCACCTGGTCGCGCACGGAAGGGGGTCCGATCCCGCCCACACGGGATGGCTCGAACGCTTTTCGAACGAGCCGCACTCGAATGCGACATCCGCGGGAGCCTACAGAACCAGTGACTGTTATGTTGGGGCCCACGGCCACTCGATCCGTCTCGATGGACTCGACCCGAGTAACAGCAACGCCGCACCCAGGGCGATCGTAGTGCATAGCACGTGGTATGTGAGCGAGCGGATGGCCGGAAACCGCGGCGTGCTCGGGCGCAGCCAGGGGTGCTTCGCCGTTGCAGGCTCGAGTCTGAACGAAATCATGACACGCCTCGGGCCGGGACGGCTGATCTATGCGGGCAAGGCGTAGGACTTCAAGGCCCCGCATGGCCGGTCGTTCGCCCCCTCTCGGGCCCACGTGCTGCGCGCTGGAGTAAGCGGTGGTGCGCCATCTGGAGTGGTGCGACTCGGAGTCACGCTGCCTCGGTAACGCCGCTAGCCGATGATATTCAGCTCCAGCAACGGCTGCTGGAGCGCGATTCTCTCGTACGCGAGCTCTGACAGGTCCACGCTATTGAAGCGGCGGTAGAGAATCAACTCGGCCACGCCGCGGCCGACCACCGGCCCCTGTTGCACGCCGTGGCCGGAGAATCCGTTCATGAAGACGAAATTCTGGATCCGCGGATGGCAGCCGACGATGCCATTATGGTCGAAGACGTTCATCTCGTAGTACCCGGCCCACGCGCGCTCGAGCTTCGCGGCCTCAAATGCCGGAATGCGTGCCGCAAGCGCGGGCCAGAGCACGGACTCGAATCCCGCATACTCGGGCTCCAGCGGCGCATCGTCGGGATCGTCGCTTGGGGATATCCCCGCAATGAAACCGGCGCCTTCCGGCCGGATCCAGAACCCCGAAGGATCGATGAGGAGGGGAAACGGCTTCATCCGGGCCCGACATGCAACGACATACACGGTGCGCCGGCGTGCGAAGACCGGTAGCTCCAAGCCCGCGAGCTTCGCGATCGAGCGCGCCCATGGACCTGCTGCGTTGACGACGTGCCCGCAGCGGATCCGCGCGCCGTCGGCAAGTCCAACCGTCTCGACCCGAGGCCCACGAACCTCGAGGCTTTTCACTTCACCGCGAATGAACTGCACGCCCTGGCTGCGCGCTTTGCGCACGAAAGCCGTGAGCAGCGAGTAGCCATCGAACCATCCTTCACCGCTTAATCCGAGCGATCCCGCGGCGATGTCCGTCGTATCGAGCCAGGGGAAGCGGGACCCAAGCTGCGCTGGATTGAGCAGTGCGACCTCGGCTCCCTGCTCCGTCTGGATCGCATGGGCCCGCCGCAACGACTCGAGCTCCGAGTGCCGCGCGAGATAGAGATAGCCCCCCTCACTCAGGCCGATGTCCGGCTTCGATCCATCAACCGCCAGAAGCTCGTCCGCATGACGCAGGAGCTCGATGCTCGCCTGGGAGATACGAATATTCACCGGCGTAGTGAACTGCTGCCGAATCGACGCCGCTGACAGTGCCGAGGAAGCTGTGGCGTAAGTCGGGTCGCGCTCGATGACGACCACCGTGGCGGTCGGCTCGAGGCGGCGCAACCAATAGGCGAGCGAGGAGCCCATGATGCCCCCGCCCACGATTGCAACGTCCGCTTGAATGTCCACAGTGTTAGAACGTCAGTTTGTGGATGTCGCCGTCCTTGACGATCAGATCCAGATGCTGCCCTTGTTGTTGGAGCAGCGTCAGATCGACGAGCGGATCGCCGTTCACCGCAATGAGATCGGCAGCCGCGCCCGCTTTGATGACCCCGAGCCGGCCGCTCTCACCGAGAATCTCCGCGTTGACGAGTGTCGCCGACCGCAGTACATCGAGCGGCGACTGTATCCGCGCGCGAAGCGTGAGCTCTTCCGACTGCCGCGAATGCAACTCGCCGAGCAGATCGGTGCCCAGTCCAATGCGGACGCCCGCACTGTTAGCAAGCTCGATACTGCGCATGCCCGCGGCGAAAACGGTGGCCAGCTTTTCCATGCTGAAGGGGCTCAGGCCCAGGGACGCACCCCGGCTGCGCATGGCCTCGTAAGTCACGAGTGTGGGCACGAGATACGCGCGCCGTTCCGCCATCAATCGGGCAGCGGATGCGTCGAGCAGATTGCCGTGCTCTATTGTTCGGATACCGGCCGAGACTGCATGCGTGATCGCTGCAGCGGAGTAAGCATGTGCCGCAACGTAGGTACCCCAGGATTCCGCTTCCCGAACGACCGCCGCCAGCTCTTCATGCGTGTACTGAAGCGAGTTCAATGGGTCATTCGGCGAGACGACGCCGCCGGACACAAACACCTTCAGATGATCTGCGCCTTGGCGTAACTGCTCGCGCGCCGCGGCCTGTACCTGCGGCACGCCGTCCGCAACGGTCGACAATAGCGGCAGGCCGCTCGAGCAACCGCATGGCTCGTCCGTGTCGACTCGCGGCCGAAGGTCGCCATGCCCACCGGTCTGCGAAAGCCCCCGGGCGGCGATATAGAGCCTCGGACCGGCGATTGTCTTCTCCATCACGGCAGTGCGCAGTCCCCAATCCGCGCCTCCCATATCTCGCACCGTTGTGAAGCCGCGATCGAGGGCACGCCGTAGGAGTTGCGCTGCACGGCCCGTCATCAAGGTGAGCGGAATCTGTCTGGAGTTCGCTGGATTGGTCTCCGTGAGGACCGCGTGAAAATGCGCATCGATGAGCCCGGGCAGCAGTGTTCGGCCGCCGAGGTCGATTCTTCGCGAGGTGCTGGACCTGAGCGCGCGGTCCGCCACCTCGACGATCTTGCCTCCGTCGATGGCAACATGGCTTCCAGGGCGGGCCTCACCCGATTCGAGGTCGAGCAGGCGGGCGTTCTCTAGAATCAACATCTTAATTACCCGCTATAGCCGTAATCGCGCATGGCCTGTTCACGGGTGATGTAGCCTTGTTTGATATCCCGCGCTACGAGTTGGCCATGACGCCTGTCGGGGCTGCCGAAGCCGCCACCGGATGCGGTCTTCAAGCGGATCAGGTCGCCTTTCACGACGCGGACTCGCGTGCACATGTCGTAGCTCTCCTTCGTCCCGTCACTGTGGATCACCTCGGCTCCATTGAGGGATCCTGCCTTGCCACCGTTCATTCCCCACGGCGCCGATTTTGAGCGGCTCGTCGCGTAGGTGAGAAAGACTTCATTCGCCGTCACCCGGTAGTCGAGTACGACGCCTTTACCGCCGCGAAACTCGCCGGCGCCACCGTCATCGTCGTGAAAAGCGTACTGCTCCACTTTGAGCCCGTACCGCGATTCGAAGAGCTCGGTGGGCACGTTGTAGGTCTCGCCGTTGGCGGCGCAGAACTGCCCGTTATCCCCGTCGCGATCCGCAGCCGCGCCCCAGCCGCCCACGAGCGGTTCCCCGAGTACGAAGAGCTCGCCATTATCGGGGTGCTTACCGACGACAAACGTCGCGTTGACGCTGCGCTGGTGACCCGCCGGAAGCCGATCCGGCATCACTGGAGCGAGTGCGGCCCACATGACGTCCATCGCCGCGAGCAGCGGCTCGTAGTAAAGCGATACCGGTGCGGGTGCCTGCGCCGACACCAGCGTGCCGGGCGGACAGATCACTTCCAACAGTCGGAAGCAGCCGCCATTGGCCGGCAGGTCGGGGTTCGTGATGGCCTTGAAAACGCAGCGCACACCGGTCACCAGACCGGTGAGGGAGCAGTTGATCGGGCCCGCGGCCGGTCCGTCGGTGCCGGTGAAGTCCGCAATCACTTTTTCGGGTGACAGGGTCACCCTCACCTTGATTTTGAAGGGTCCATTGCCGCGCCCGTCGCTTTCGACGACGTCTTCGGCTTCATAGACGCCGGGGGGCAGTTTCTGTAACTCGTTGCGCGTCATGCGCTCGCCGTAATCAAGGAATTCCGCCATCGCGGTAACCACGCTTTCAACTCCGTACCTGGCGACAAGTTCCAGCACCCGCCGGGCGCCAACGCGGGCCGCCGCAACGCCGGCGTGCATGTCGCCTATCGTGCTCTCAGGAAGCCGCACGTTGGCCTTGATCACGGCGACCAGGACCTCATTCACCTGCCCACGGGCGTACAGCTTGACGAAAGGCAGTTGGATGCCTTCCTGATAGATCTCGGTCGACTCCGTCGACGCAGAGCCGGGTTGCGCCCCTCCGACCTCGGTCCAGTGTGCCTTGTTTACGGTCCACGCAATCAGCCGCGCGCCTACGAACACCGGTACCAGCACGACCACGTCGGAAAGGTGTGTACCGCCTCCTTCGTAAGGAATGTTTGCGAGTATCACATCGCCGGACACGAGATCGGCGGACTCGGGATAGTGGACGAGCGCGGACTGCACGGCGGTATCGAGCGTAGCGAGAAACGCAGCCACGCCATTACCCTGCGCTATCAGATTGCCGCGCGCGTCTGTCACGCCAACCGCGAAATCCGTCGTCTCGTAGATGATCGGACTCATGCTGGTGCGGATCATGGCATCGAACATCTCATAGCCGATCGCAACGAGGGCGTCCTTCACGATCTCCTGGGTGAACAGATGCTGGCTCATGTTTCAGCCTTCAGCCGGTTGGCGCAGGTGAACGTGGTAATTGCCATAGTCGTCGACCGTAACCCGCTGGCCGGGCGTAACAACCAGCGTGACCGAGGGCTCTTGCACCACGGCAGGTCCCTCGAACGAGACTCCGGGGTCCAGCGCGATTCCGTCATAGACGGTCGCATCGTGTATCCCGTGTGCATCGAAGTCGACTCGTCGGGTCCCCATTACCGCGGTCGCCAGGCCCGCGCCGCGGACTGCTTTTTTCGGCAGCTCGGGCTTCGGCACGATAACCCGCGCCACCAGGTGAAAGTTGACGATCTGAATCGCGTTTGGAAGCCGATAGGTATAGCGCTTTTCGTGGGCCGCATGAAACCGTTCCGTCGCGGCCGCGATGTCCGCCAGCGGCTCCAGCGGGAATGGGACCTTGACCGTGTGCTCCTGCCCCTGGTAGCGCATGTCGACCAGATGCTCCCACTGCACGCGATCGCTCGTAACCACCATGTCGTCGCGTACGAAATTCTCGACGGCCTCGCTTTGCATCTCCACAAACTGCCGCTGAATCCCAGTGGCACTGGCAGGAGTGAGCGGCAACAGCCGCGTGCGAAGATAATCGCGCCGCAAGTCGCTGAGCAGCATTCCCCACGCAGAGAAGACAGCCGAATTGACCGGTACGATGACTCGCGGCACCTTGAGTTCTTCGGCGAGCGAGACCGCATGCATTGGGCCACCGCCACCGAATGCGATCAGCGCGAAGTCGCGGGGATCGTGACCCCTGTTGGTCGAAACGAGCCGCAGCGCATTCGTCATGTTGGCATTTGCGATGCGCACGACACCGCGCGCAGCCTCGATTGCCGTAACACCCAGCTTCTTACCGAGCGTCTCGAAGGCACGCGTGAGGGCGTCCCACTGCGGCTCGATCTCACCGCCCGCGAAACTCTTCGGATCGATGCGACCGAGGAGCAGATTGGCGTCGGTCGTCGTCGGTTCCGTGCCGCCGCGACCGTAGGCGACCGGGCCTGGCATCGCCCCCGCGCTCTGCGGCCCGACATGCAGCTTGCCGCCGGCATCGACCCACGCGATGCTGCCGCCTCCATTGCCGATCTCGACGATCTCAGACACCGGCGTCTGAATTGGATAGCCGGGCGTGCGTCGAGTCCGCTCGACGAAATAGTCGGTCGTGATCCTGACTTCGCCCCGCTCGATCAGCGCGCATTTCGCGGTCGTGCCGCCGATATCGAGCACGATGAGGCTGGTGCTTCCAACGATGGCGCCCAGGTGTGCCGCGGCGAAAATACCGCTCGCGGGCCCGGACTCCACCATCGCGACTGGATTGGCCCTAGCAGTCGCGACGGTAGCTATACCGCCGTTCGACAACATCATATACGGTGGGTGGCGCATGCCGCCCTCCACGAGCCTCTGCTCCAGGGCCTCGATATAGCGCTTGGCGATCGGATGCACGTATGCGGACAATACCGTAGTGCTCGTGCGCTCATACTCACGCCACTCGCGGCTCAGCTCATGCGAAGCGACGGTTGACACTTCCGGCCACAGCTTGCGCACTTCCGCGGCGGTGTGCGCCTCGTTGGCGGGGTTCAGGTATGCGTGGAGGAAGCAGATGGCAACGGACTGCACACCTTCGGCGCGGAACCGGTCCAGGATGGCCGGCAACGCCTCCAGCTCGACGGGGATTTCGATCTCGCCCTTGTAGTTGCAACGCTCCCGGAGCTCCACACGCAGGTGCCGCTCGACCAGCGGTGCCGGTTTGCGGAAATTGAAGTTAAAGAGGTCGGGGCGGTTGCCGCGCGCGATCTCCAGCACGTCGCGAAAGCCATGCGTCGTGATGAGACCTACCTTTGCACCTTTGCGCTCGGTGATCGCATTGATGACTATGGTCGCACCATGGGCGAAAAAGCCGAGATCGGCGGGCGAAGCGCCGCCCTTGGCGAGCGAGCGCATGACGCCTGCCTCGAAGTTCGGCGGCGTGGTATCGACCTTGGCGGAGTGGATCGCACCACACGCGCCGGTTTGCTCGTCAACGCTGTAGTACACGAGGTCGGTGAATGTGCCACCGACATCGGTCGCCGCGCGAATTGCCACTCGATACCCTCCGAGGGTCAGACGCTCAGGCCGTAGTCGCGCTGCACCTGTTCCGGGGTGATGAACCCGTTGTGCAGATCCTCACGGATCCGCTCGATGGGTCGCTTTTTCGGATCGCCGACGCCGCCGCCATGCGCCGTGATCATGCGCACGACATCGCCCTTCTTGAGCGGCAGCCCGGCGATCTTGCCGTAAGTCTCGGTAGTCCCGTCGGCTCTCAACACTTGTAGCATGTTGGGCGAGCCGTTCTGGCCCCCGTTCATCGACCAAGGCGGGTATTTAAAGCGGCCGAAACTACCGGTCAGCACGAAGTCATCGGTGCGCACGCGATAATCCATGACGACGCCGCGGCCGCCTCGGTATTCGCCGGCGCCGCCAGCCGCGTTGTGGAAGGCGTATTGCTCGACCAGCACGCCGTAACGGGCCTCTGTGATCTCGACCGGTATGTTGTAGGTCTCACCATCTGCGGCGCTGAACTGCCCCGACTCGCCATCCTTGCTGATGCCGGCACCCCAGCCGCCGACGAGAGGACAAACGAGAAGCGCGAATTCCTTCGTATCGGCATGTGTGCCGGCAAGAATCACCGCGCAGACCGACAGTTGGTGCCCGGCGGTGAGCCGCTGCGGCACATGCGGGGCAAGGGCCTTCCAGATCAGGTCGACCGCATACATCTGCGTCTCCCAGTAGGTGGAGACCGGCGCCGGTCTCTTTGCGGTAAATACCGTGCTGTCGGGACAGATTACCCTGACCATCCGGAAGCAGCCCGCGTTAGCGGGAATATGCGGATTGGTGAGCGCTTTGAAGATCATGCGCACAGCCGATACGAGACCGGTGCGTGAGTTGTTGATGGGGCCCTGCGCCTGCGGTGCGCTGCCGGTAAAGTCGGCAACAAACTCGTCGTCGGTGATCGTCACTTTCACCTGCACGCGCAGAGGCGAGGAGGTGATGCCGTCATCATCGATCCAATCTTCCGCTGTGAAGACGCCCTTCGGCAGGGCTGCGAGGTCCTTCTGTATCATCGTCTCGCCATAGGTGAGCAATTGCTCTTTCGCCTCCAGTACCGCGTCACGGCCGTACTTCGCGAACAGCTCCACGATGCGCCGCTCGCCGACCCGGTTGGCGGCCACGCCCGCCCAAAAGTCGCCCATCGAATCCTTCGGCAGGCGGATGTTTGCGGTGATGATCTCCAGGATCTGCTCGTTGACCGCACCGCGCGCGATAATCTTGACGCTCGGGACCTGGATGCCTTCCTGGAAGATCTCGGTGGCATTGGTCGAGAAACTGCCGGGATTCTTGCCGCCGACATCGACCCAGTGGGCCTTGTTGACGACGAACGCGACGAGCTCGTCCTGGTGAAATACCGGCGCGACGAGCCCAAAATCCGACAAATGCGTGCCGCCGCCCTCGTAGGGGTCGTTGCTCATGAAGACATCGCCGGGGTGGATCTCGCCCTTGCTGCCGAATTTTGCGAGGATGTCCCGCACCAGCGAGTCGATCATCGCCAGGAAGACGGTCGTGCCGTTTCCCTGCGTGATCAGGTCCCCACGCGCATCGGTGACGCCGACCGAGAAATCGAGCGTCTCGTAGATGATCGGACTCATCGAGGTCCGCTGCAGGGCGGAGAACATTTCATCGCCGATCGCCTCGAGCGAGCTGCGGATGATCTCGATCGTATAGGGGTCGGTGGTACTCATAGTGCTTCCTCAGGAAACCTTGACACGCACGTTACCGTATTCGTCAACATGAACGTTCAGTCCCGGCGGCACGACGGTCGTGGCCGCCGGCTCCTCGAGGATCGCGGGCCCGACGAATTCGGCTCCGGACCCCAACGCGAGCCGATCGTAAATCGGGGTGTCGACCAGGCCGTGCTGGTCGAAGTCGACCTGACGCCGGCTGCGAATCGCGGCCGAAGCGGGACCGTGCGCCGCAGGAATCTTCGGTAGCTCGGGTTTGTCGACTAGGGCGTACCCGACGACATGGAAGTTCACGATCTGCACATCGTGCGGCAACTTGTAGGTGTAGCCGCGCTCGTGCGCTTCGTCGAAACGATTCCGCGCTTCCGCCAGACTCTCCTTCGTGAACTGCCCGTCCGGGAACCTGACCTTCACCGTGTGCTCCTGACCTGAGTAACGCATGTCGGCGAACCGCTCCAGGCGCACGCGCTCCAGATCGATGCCATCCGCCTTGAACTGCGCAAGGGCATGGTTGGCCATGTCGTCATAGACTTCGGCAATCGCGCCTGGTGAGGAGGTCGTCAGAGGGGTGACCCGGGTTCGCAGGTAATCGCGTCGAAGGTCCGTCAACAGCATGCCCCAGGCCGAAAAAACAGCGGAGTTGACGGGGATGATCACCTGCGGCACCTGTAGCTCAGCTGCGAGCGCGACGGCATGCATTGCGCCGCCTCCGCCATAAGCCAGCAGCGAGTACTCTCGCGGGTCATAGCCACGGTTGATCGAAACCAACTTGAGGGCGTTGACCATGTTCGCGTCCGCGATCCGGATCACACCGCGCGCAACTTCCGCAAGCGATCCGCCGAGATGCCTCACGAGCGGCTCGAACGCGCGCTTCACATTCTCCATGTCGGCGCGGATTTCACCGCCGAGGAGATTCCGTGGGTCGATGCGTCCCGCGACCAGCTGCGCATCGGTGGTTGTAGGTTTCGTGCCACCGCGACCATAAGCGGCCGGGCCCGGATCGGCGCCGGCGCTCTGGGGACCTACCCGCAGTCGCTGGCCTTCGTCCAGCCACGCGATGCTCCCTCCGCCGTTGCCAATCTCGACGATGTCGATGACCGGCGTCTTGATCGGGTAGCCGGGGTTCGTGCGGGTCCACTCGATCTTATAGTCGGTGGTGACTTTGGCGCTGCCACGGTCGATGAGGGAACACTTGGCTGTCGTGCCGCCGATATCGAGCGCGATGACATTGTGATCGCCCGTCACGCGGCCCAGAGCGATCGCGCCGAGGACGCCGCTCGCCGGTCCCGACTCGACCATGGTGATCGGGTTGCGCGCGACTGCTTCGAGCGTCTCGATTCCACCGTTCGACTGCATGATGTAGGGCGCGCCGCGAAAGCCGCCGCGCTCGAGTTCGCCTCGGAGCTTCTCGAGATACCGCTTCGCGACGGGATGCACGTATGCGGTCAACACGGTCGTGCTCGTGCGCTCGTATTCACGCCACTCGCGCGTGACTTCGTGCGACGGGATTATCGAGACGGTCGGCCATAACTGCTGCAGTCTGGCCACGACGGCTTGCTCGTTGATCGGATTGATATAGGCATGCAGAAAGCAGACAGCGATGGATTCCACGCCTTCCGCCGACAGCTGCTTTACGAGCGCGGGCAGCTCATCGAGAGCCGGCTCCTGGAGAACCCGGCCCCGATAGTCGACCCGTTCCGTAATTTCGGTACGCAGCGAGCGCGCCACGAACGGTGGCGGCTTGCGGAAGTAGAAGTTGAAAAGATCGGGCCGGTTGCCGCGTGCGATCTCGAGCACGTCGCGAAAGCCTCTTGTCGTGATCAGCGCTGTCTTCGCCCCTTTGCGGGATAGAAGGGCATTGATTACGATGGTCGTGCCGTGCGAGAAGAACGCGAAATCTGCCGGGGCAATCCCGGCTTTGGCGATTGCGGCCATGACGCCACGCTCGAAGCCCGGAGGAGTCGTGTCGACTTTCGCCGAGCGCAGCTCCGCGCGCCCGGTCGCCTTATCGTTCGTGTAATAGACGAGGTCCGTAAAGGTACCTCCGACATCGGTCGCTACTCGCATCGCTGGTTCCTCTGACCTCGGTGAGTCATCCGATCAACAGATAGACGACCGAGGAGTCGCTCTCTATCTGGGTAAAGTGGCTTTCGCCGGGTGGAATGCTGATGAGATCGCCAGCGCGCGCCGTCGTCGTAACGCCGCCGGAAGTCACGGTCAGAGAGCCGGTCACGACATAGGAGTATTCGCCCTGCTCGTGCAGCGAGCAGCCGTTCTCCGGTACCCTTTCGCCCGCTCGGAAGCGAATGCATCCCATGCGGACCTGCGTGCCCTCGCGCGCCGGCATGTCCACGAAGACTGCGGAGGGATCGACTGCGATCGGCGTGACCTTCATTTCGTAATCCTGCGTCCTGGTTTCCTGCGGTGTGCGCCATCGAATAGTGGGGGTGTGCCGACCCAGAGCACGCGGGCGGGCTTGCTGCCGAGCGCTTTCATCTGATAAGGCATGTGCGTATTGAAGTGCACGCTGTCGCCCGGCCCGAGCTCGTAGGGCTCGTCGCCGAGCTCCAAGTGGAGCCGTCCCTCGAGCACGTAGTACAGCGCCTCGCCTTCGCGGCGATCGCGCGGAAACACTAGCTTCGGCGGGATAACCAGGATCAGCGCGTCCATGCGCTCGTCCGGCAGGCCCGAGCTCAGGCGAATGTACGTCACCGGCAAGCCGACGTTGATGTACTCCGGAGTGTCGCCCCGACGCAGGATCTTCGTACCCTTCGGCGCCTCGAAAAAGTACGACATGTCCACGTCGAGCGCCTTCGCCAGGTGCTGCAGCGAGACGATAGACGGGATGGCTTTGCCTCGCTCCGCCTGCGACAGGAAGGAGGGCGACAGGCCGGAATGCCTCGCCAGGATCTGTAGCGTCATTCCGAGCTTCCGGCGGCGGTCGCGCAGCAGGGCGGCAATCCCGACGCCCTGAGTCAATGTCTTCGATTTGAGCCTTCCCACATCCCTACCCCTCTTCGGACTTGAAGACCGCCATCATCCCTCAGGAGCGTCAGAAGCGATAACTCGCTTCGATCACCCAGTTGCGCGGCGGAGCGAGTTCGGCAAAGCCGCCCCCAACCCATTCGGCGTTGTAGCGCCTGTTGGTCGCGTTATTGATCGTGCCCATCAAAGACCAATGGCCGTCGAGTGTCTCGAGCCCGAGCCGCCCGCTGGTGAGGTTGACCGGGTCGCGAGCCGTGGAATTCTCTGGATCCCAGTACTGGCGGCCGAGGCGCTGGTAGTCGGCGCGCGCGACCATGCGCAGAGCCGAGCTGATGGCGAACTTGTACTGCAGGCCGGCGTCGACAGTCTCGTTCGGCACGTACGGCGCGCGATGGCCCACATCCGCTGAAGTGAGCGCATACCGCTTGATCTCGCTATGCGTGTAGCCGTAGCCGATGTAGGCATCGAGACCCGGCGCTAGATTGCCGGTGACCGAGAACTCACCGCCCCTCAGATCGACCCGGTCGATGGCGACCAGGATCTGAGCGGTAATCGCGCCTACAAACACGAAGTACGGTGCGTTCGTCTGGCGCGTCTGGAACACCGAAGCGTCGACGCGCAACCGGCGATCTAGCCATTCGCCCTTCATACCGATCTCGGTGGTACGCGTTTCCTCAGCCGGCAGCACGTCGCTGACGCCAGGCAGGCCGATCTGCGCCGCCGCGGCGCCGGTGCCATTCTGGTTGAACTGCCCACTGCGGAAGCCGACGCCCCAGGAGCCGTACACCGACAGCGAATCGTCCACATTGTATCGCAGGCTGGCCTTTGGTTGCGTCTTGGAGAAGGTCACGTCATTGATGGCGCCCGGCGCTCCGCCAGTCTGCTGCCTGGAGACTCGCTGCTGCCGCTTGTCCTGGTCATACCGCAGGGCGACAGCCGCTTCCAGTTTGTCGGTGATGTCGTAGCTCGAATTCCCGAAAATCGCGAAAGCCTTGTTCGTGTTGTCGTCCGCGTCCCAGCTCAATGTCGGGTTGGTCGCGCTGCCAAATGCCGGCGACTTCTCCAGCGGAATCAGCGCGTAACCCAGGTCCTGCCCCGTGGAGGTCGAGATGAAGCGATTCGTGTGGAGATAATAGCCACCCACCAGCCACTGCAGCTTCTGATTCGAGGGCGACGCGAGCCGCAGCTCCTGACTCCAGGCATTCACCAGCGAGTACTGCGTGGAGGTTCCATCCACCGGGCCGAGCAGCGTGTTGCGCGAAAGACCCGCTGTATAGGGAAACTGCTTGGTGCTGAGGAATTCCTCGATCTTGTTGAACGAGGGGATGTACGTCAGAGTCCCGAAATCGAACTTGTGGTCCAACTTCGCGGACACCTCCTCGATGTTGCGGCTGTTGTAGCCCAAAAAGCGCTGCGTGTACGGGATGTCCGTGCGATTCGCATTGAGGCCGGCCGGCGAGAAATCAAACGGAAACGGCCCGGGGGCCAGGGACTTGCCGTCCGGCCCGAGAATGGCGGCCTGGTACACGTAATTGTTGGCACCATCGCGCACGCGATCGACATTGACGCGCAAATCCAGCGTCGTGCCGTCATCGATGAGCCATTTGAGGAGCGAGCGGTACGATTGGTCACGGTAGGGGTCGACCGGCTTGCCGACGGAAATATTCTCGATATAGCCCGCCCGGTCGACATACCGGGCGCTCACCCTGAACAGCAGCTTGTCGGCGATGATGGGCCCGCTGAGGCTGCCGTCCATGGTCTTCTCGTCGCCGTTGCCGCCGCCGGCCGTGACTTTCCCCGTGAAATCATTGGTGGGCTGCTTGGTCGTGATCACGATCGCGCCGCCGGAGGCATTGCGCCCGTAGATCGCTCCCTGCGGTCCGCGCAATACTTCGATCTGCTGGATGTCGACCAATTCCTGCGTGAACTGCGCGGCGTTGACGATTTCGACACCGTCGACGACCGTGGCGACGGGCGGCTCGCCGTTGCGTACCTGGCTGATGCCGCGGATCGTCATGAACGAGGAGCCGATGTTCTGGGCTTCGACGATGCTGACGTTCGGCGAGCGGGCCACGAAGTCCGCGACGTTGTTCACGCGCGCGTCGGCGATCTCGGTGGACGACAGCACGGTGGTGCTGATCGGCACCTCGATGAGCTTCTCTTCACGCATCCGGGCCGTGACTACGATCTCTTCCAGGCCGTTGGCATCCGTGTCCGCGTCTGCCGCCATGGCTGAGGCGGAGGACAAAGTGAGTGCCGTCGCGACCGCGCCGGCCACGCGAAACCGTGCGCCTTGTGGCCGCAGCGAGGAGAGTCGAACCATGATGCTGACCCCTGTTCTAGTGAAATTGTTCGTATACTGAAATTGTTGATACCATGAATTCTTTGACGACGTCAAGAAAAGCCGCTGCGCCGCGGTACCGCCCGGCGTGCGAACACTCTGAAAAGCCTTGCAGGTGAGCCGTGCTCCATCTCGATCGTGCCGCCGTTGCCGCCCGCCTGGACCGCCATGCACTGTTAGAGCGCCTCAGACGTGCGTTTGCTTCCGATTGCACTACACCGGTGCGTCAGAGTTATGCCGTGGGCGGCGACGGGGCGGGAAAAACGCTGCTGTTGATGCCGGCGTGGCGCGCCGATGGGTCCCTCGGCGTAAAGCTCGTGACAGTCGTGGCCGACAACGCCGTCCGCAGCCTGCCTGCCGTGCATGCCTGCTATCTCCTTTTCGACGCCAACACGGGCATGCCGCGTGCGTTATTGGATGGCACGGAACTGACACTGCGCCGCACGGGGGCGGCATCGGCACTTGCGGCGACGTATCTGGCGCGCTCCGACGCAACCCGCCTGCTGATGGTCGGCACGGGCGCGTTAGCCACTCATGTCGTACTCAGCCACGCGGGCGTGCGGCCCATTAGCGCTGTGCGGATTTGGGGCCGGAGAGTCGAGAAGGCGCGGGAAGTCGTGGCCGCTCTGAAGGCTATCGCGGCCCTGGAAGGACATTGCTTCTCGGTCGAGCTCTGCGACGACCTGGAGTCAGGTGTGGCCTGGGCGGACATCGTCAGTTGCGCCACCTTGAGCTCGACACCTCTGATTGAGGGCCGCTGGCTACGTTCCGGCCAACATCTGGATCTGATTGGCGCCTTCCGGCCCGATATGCGAGAAGCCGATGACGTGGCACTAACGCGGGCCGACCTCTATGTCGATACCCGCGAGGGGGCGCTAGCGGAAGCTGGCGAATTCGTTCAGGGATTTGCGGCCGGTGTGATCACGCCTGAGCAGGTACGCGGCGAACTCAGCGAATTGGTGCGTGGCATTGTGCCGGGGCGAATTGACACCAATGCCATCACTCTCTTCAAGAGCGTCGGCGCCGCGATCGAGGACCTGGCGGCGGCGGAGCTTGCCGTTGAAAACACCAGGAATGTCCAGTCATGAGCACTTTTTTGCGCAAGTCACCCGTACTCACCGGCCCTTACGCGCTCGCCATGCTGGCGTCGATCGACGCGAATCCAACCAAGCGGGTCGAGTGCGGCATAGTGCGCTTCGGCCGGGATATACGAAGTCCGGCGACGGGGCTTCATATCAACTCCCGACACGAAGTCGCTCTCGTTCTCAAGGGCAGGGTGCTGATAGAAACCGAGGATAGGCGCTTCGAGGCGGGGCCTGGCGACTGCATCGTCGGATCGCCTGGCGAGCCGCACGCGACGACGGGACTGGAGGACGCCGAATTGTTTTTCGTGCTGATCGAGCCGACGCGGTCGGTGTTATAGGCATGACTCCCGCCTGATGATGAAGGGCGCCGGATGAGCTGCGCCTTTGGATCCGATAAAAAAGACTCCGTCTTACCTGCAGTGATATTGAGCACTGCCGGCAGGTAGCTGTCGGTGGAGGCAGGACATGCACCCGCGGACTACGACACTGTTTGGTCTCGTCTCGGTCCGCCTTGCGTGCCGAAATAATTGGCGCGCCCGGCGCGGATCGGCTCTGTTCGGCCGATTCTGCAGCTTTTCAACAGAATAGACCAGGACCGGCCGCTCGAGACAACATCGAATCTGCGCAGGAGCGGATGGTCCTAAAGGCCGCTACGCGCCATGGGTGTCGTATGCGTCACCGTGTGGGCAAGGTACCCAGAAGTATCCGTCGCGCTCGAATCGCCAATGTCCCCATTTCCTCTCTCTTCTCTCGCACTACAATGTGTGCTCAGCACGAAACGCGCCCGGTGATTGCCGCACCTCACGGCGGAAGAACTTCACGAAATTGGTTGGCTCGTCAAAGCCAAGATGATCGGCGATGACGGATACAGGCAATGCAGTGTGGACCAGTAGCCGCTTGGCCTCCAGTGCGATGCGTTGCGATAGAAACTCCTTAGCAGTGATCCCGGCGATCTTCTGCACGGCGCGCCCTAAGCTCTTTTCCGAGCAGCCCAATAGCTTCGCGTAGCCCGCGACTGTGTGGCGCTTTTGGAACTGTTCCTCGACAGCCAGGCGATAGCGGCGAAAGCACTTCACCAGTGCAGGAGGGTCGATCCTGGGACCTTCTCGGCGAGCCTGCGCCAGATGCAAGCGAATGAGCATTGCATGAAGCTGGGTCCTCAACAGAGCGTGAAGGACGCCGGCGCGGGCGTCGCGCTGCGTGTCACTGGACATCCGGGCGATGCTTTCCACGACAGCGCTGTGTTCGAACTCCTGCAACTGTAGATGAGACGGGAGCGCGTCAAGCTGCCGAAACACGTCCAGCTCGTTGAGCGGCGTCTCCGTTTCCTGGGGTTGCAGGAACTCCGGCCTAAAAAGGACCAGCCAGCCTTGCCATCCGGTCGAAACGTCGTACCGCTGAACTTGCCCCGGATGCAGGGAAACAACAGAACCTTGTACGCACTCGACAGTCCGGAAATCGACCATATGGGAGCAGCGGCCGGACGTAACGCAGATGAGCAGATGGAATGTGATGCGCTCAGGTTTTCGCAGGAAGTTTGCGCTGACTCGTCGACGCAGCGCTGACACGGAGAGTATCTCGAGATCCAGCGTATAGGGCTGCGGCGGGTGATAACCAGTTACCGCGATCTGGCCGGGTCCCCCTTGGCGCTTGCTGCGTTCCCACATAATGTTCCATTTTTACCATTACCGAAGCGGAGATCTACCTCGAAGCAAGGCTTCGAATGATTGAGCATTTGCCTCCGCCGCCACTGCGGAGAAATGGTGTGGACGCCTCCCACTTCACAGATGAAGTGAGGAGGTGAGCTTGCGAAGGATGTGGACCCTCCCGGCCGACGGCATCAAAGTGCCTGAGGTGGAAGGTCAGTCTTCACAGGCAACCGGAGGGTCCGACATGAATCGTATCGTGGTTGGTGTGGATATCGCAAAGCGGGTATTTCAGCTGCATTGGGTGGAGCCGCAGACGGTCGAGATGGTGGCGCTGCAGCTCAAGCGGCAGAGGTTTTTGGCGCATTTGCCAAGCGGGCGGACTGCGGTACTGACGCACAGTAAGGCGCCGCCCGAGTGGTTGAGCGAATCATTGAAGCGCCGGCCGAAGAATGTGGCTGTCGTAGCGGTGGCACGACCGCATTCACAAGGTGCTGGGGGAAGGCAACTTCGTTCTGGTTGTCAGCGAAGGCAGCTTCGGCGGGCGTCACACCTCTTTTTATGACCTGTTCCGACTGAAGAAAGGCAAGATTGCCGAACACTGGGACACGATCGAGACCATTCCGCCACGCGAGCTGTGGAAGAACAGCAACGGCAAGTTTTGATCAGGTCGCGCTCTTCGACTCACTCGGGAGGAATTTTCCGTTCGCTATCAGATCCCGACCGGCCCGCTCCGCGATTGGGAGCAGGGACGGACCACGCCTTGGATAAGGCGGAAGCCGCGCGCGCATGGTATGCGGCGCGCAATCCACAAGTCGCTGATCTGTTCGCTGAGGAACTTTCCGGAGTCGGAAGTGGCGCGTTCGACGTCGCAAATGCCCCAGTCGGATGGGGCTTGCTTGCGTCGTCTAGTTAGTTTCGCGAATGCGTCAGCTGCATTTCTGATTGATTTGTCGGCATGCGGCAGCGATAACGGCTGTCTGGACATGGCTTCAGCAGATTTCCAGAAGCTGATCGCATTATCGTGACCATCGACGCCAAGGCGGTCGGAGAACCGATCACCTCCCCACGTCGCAGCGCGGAGTTCGCCGCGTCGTGGAGAAGCATGGAGACGCGCGAAGCGACCAACAATTGTTGGCCCACTGTGTTTCGGAGGCTCCGAAGCCACATGCTGCCATGGTGTTGCCGAGTTCCCCTGAAAGTCTAGGGTCTGGTCCACAGAAG
>JAQGOG010000067.1 GCA_028293765.1 Gammaproteobacteria bacterium | reverse complement strand
AACGTCTTAGAGCAGCGCCGATCCGCGTGCGCTTCCGGGTAGGCTGCTTGAGGTTCACGGTGACGTGGATCCCAGAGGAATGATCGCCCTCGACAGAACCCGGCTTATAGGCCGACTCCTCATCTTCATTGGCTGCAACGGCGGTAGGCCGTTGCAGCAGCCAATCTAGGGCGTTTTCGCCACGCCGGCTGCGCGCCCCGGGCAAAAGGCGCGGCTTTTGCCGGCGCCGATTGGGCCTTTTGGGTAAAACAGAGGTCATTGGCTGAAACGGCGTTGCGGCCGTTTCATTACGCAGGCCGGCGACTTTTCGGGCTGGATGCAGCTCGGATCGGCCATGCGGGAAGGCTTTTGGCCGGGCCTGAGGCCCGTGTCCGGTAGCCCGGGGCGCGTAGCTGCGAGTACGTCAGCTCAGGGGGGGTGCGGAGCGGGCGTGGGCTACTTGACGACTTTTAGCTGCGGGCGGGCGCGGGGGGCGGGGGTGCCTTCTTCGGTCGGGGTGGGGCGCGGCGGCTCGGGGCCGAGGTCCTGGTCCGAAAACACCATGCCTTCGCCCGTCTCACGCGCGTAAATCCCCATTACCGAGCTTACGGGGAACCGGACGTGGTGAACGACGCCCGCGAAGCGGGCATCGAACTCGATATCGTCGTTTCCGAGCTTCAGCCGCTGTGTCGCGCTGGGGCTGAGGTTGAGGACGATCTTGCCTTCCTTGATGTAAGCCTTCGGTATCTCCGAACCGGCACGCTCGGCATCGACGATCACGTGCGGCGTGTTGCCGCTGTCGCTGATCCACTGATGCATGGCCCGTAACAGGTACGGGCGTTTGGGCGGCGGGGCGACGTTAGCCATGTCTACAGACATCTCTCATAAGCTATAGACGTGGGTCACGGCTACAGGAGCCGCATCTCCTGCTCTTTCTCCGACAGGGCTTCGCGGAAGGCCGGTCGTGAGAAGATGAGGCTCGCGTACTTGATGATCGGCTGCGCCTGCGGCGGCAGATCGATCTCGTAGTACGGCAGGCGCCAGAGCACGGGCCCGATGGTCGCATCGACCAGAGAGAACTCGTCCGCCAGAAAGTACGGCTTGATCTTGAACAGCTCAGTGCTCTGCAGAATCGTGTCCCGCAGAATCTTCTTCAGCTTCACCGTCTGCTTCTTGTCAGGCTCCTGCTCGATCTGCTGCACGAGGCTGTACCAGTCGCGCTCGATCCGATACAGCGCCAGGCGGAACTGCGCTCGGGTCACGGGATCCACAGGCATCAGCGGCGGATGCGGGAAACGCTCATCGAGGTACTCGATGATGACACGCGAGTCGTAGAGCACGAGGTCGCGATCGACCAGCGTCGGCACGCTGTGATACGGGTTGAGGTCGAGGAGGTCTTCCGGAAACTTCGCCGAGTCGACGCTCACTATATCGATGCTGATCCCTTTTTCGGCCAACACGATGCGCGTGCGATGACTCCAGGGGTCATTTGGCGCAGAGAACAGCGTCATGATGGATCGTCTGCTCGACAACTTCTCGCTCCCGCGACCCGTTCCGTGGAGACGCTTGAGACGCCCCCGATGACCACCTGTGAAACCAGGAGCCTGTTCCGACTAATGCTCGCCTACCGGCTCCTGGAAATTTTTCACCCTCGTCGAGCATACACCGAGGATCGCGCGGCTCAATTTCGCGCGTCACGATTTGCGACGTACGCGAACCCCGGTCGCCGGTCGCCGGTCGCCGGTCGCCGATTTCACTCGATCTGACCGGCGTGCACCGATGACCGACGAACGTTCCTGCTGGCGGCGGTCTGGCCTGCTGCCTCCTGCGCTACCGGTCAATGAACGTCTTTCCAATATTCCTTTTTCATCAACCAGGCCAGCCAGGTGAACACGAGCAGGAACAGCACGACCCAGACACCGAGCGCACGTCGCGCCTGCTGCGTCGGTTCGCCCACATAATCCAGGAAGTTGACGGTATCGCGCACGAAACTGGCGTAATCCGCGGTGCTCAGGCGGCCCGGAGCGATCTGTTCGAAGTGATCGAAGACCTGCTCGGTGATGACCTTGCCGTCCTCGCCCCGCTTCTCCTCCTTCTTGTAGACGGCCCGCTTCAGCCCCTCGAGCTCCGATAACACGTGCGGCATCGCGGTCGCCGGCAGCCTCAGGTTATTCGCGCCGGTCTGCCGCGTGGGATCCACGTAGAAAGTCGTGAGGAACTGGTAGAGGTAGTCCTTACCCCGTGCCCTCGCCATGAGCGACAGGTCGGGCGGCGTCTTGCCGAACCAGGCCTCCGCGTCCGCCGCCGGCATACTCGTCAGAATGTACTGCGCCGGCTTATCGCCAGGGGGCATCAGGTCCTTCTGCAGCAGCGGCTCCGGGATCTCGAGATCCTGTGCCATCCGGGACCAGCGCTCGTACTTCAGGGAGTGGCACCCCAGACAGTAGTTGGAGAAGTTGCGGGCGCCCCTTTGCAGGGAGGCATTGTTCGCGACATCGGTATCCGCGTGCTGCGTCTTCCAGTCGGCACCCAGCTTCCCGCCGGCGGCCTCTTCTGCAGCAAAGGCGGTACCGTGAACGAACCCGGCCGTCGCCAGCACGGCGCATCCGACCACTACGAACAACGAGCGTCGCAGGACGTGCATCGGCATCGGCCGCCACATTCTAGTGCGCATTGAACACCACTCTCTGGGGGACCTGTTTCACGGGATCGACGCTCGCCCGTGAATAAAACGGCATGGCCCAGAAATAGAGGAAGTAAATCACGCCGAAAATGCGCGCCCAGAGGACATAGATGCCTTCCGCCGGCTGCAGCCCGAGATACCCGAGCGCTATGAACGAGACCGCGAACAGCGTCAGCATGGTCTTCGAGACCCAGCCCCGGTAACGCATCGACTTGACCGGCGATCTATCCAGCCACGGCAGAAAGAAGAACGAGACCACCGCGAGGCCCATGAGCAGAGCGCCCAGTCGCTGGTCCGGCACCGCGCGCAAAATCGCGTAGAACGGAGTGAAGTACCACACCGGGGCGATGTGCTCCGGGGTCGACATCGGGTTGGCCGGGTCGAAATTGGGGCCCTCGAGGAACAGGCCACCGAACGTCGGCACGAAGAACACGATGATCGCGAAAAGTATGAAGAACACGCCCACACCGACAACGTCCTTCACCGTGTAGTACGGATGGAAGGGAATGCCGTCCAGAGGCTTGCCATTCGGGCCGAGCTTCTCCTTGATCTCGATGCCGTCCGGATTGTTCGATCCGGTGGTGCGCAAGGCAACGAGATGCAGCATCACGAGCAGCAGGATTCCCAAGGGGAGTGCCACGACGTGCAGAGCGAAGAACCGGTTCAGCGTGGCGTCGGCAATGCCGTAGTCACCACGGATCCATTCCACGAGTGGGGGCCCGATCGCGGGGATAGTGCCGAACAGGTTCACGATCACCTGCGCACCCCAGAACGACATGTTGCCCCAGGGGAGCACGTACCCCATGAACGCCTCGGCCATGAGGGCCAGGTACACGAGCATGCCCAGAAGCCAAAGCAGTTCGCGCGGCGGCTTGTACGATCCGTACAGAAGCGCCCGGAACATGTGCAGGTAGACGACGATGAAGAACGCGGACGCGCCGGTCGAGTGCAGGTAGCGGATCAGCCAACCGTGGCTCACCTCCCGCATGATGAATTCGACCGAGTCGAACGAGGTGAGCTCGCCCGGCTTGTAGAACATTGTAAGGAAGATGCCGGTGAGCAGCTGCATCACCAACACGACCAGCGCGAGTGAGCCGAAGAAGTACCAGATATTGAAGTTCTTGGGCGCGTAGTAGCCGGTCAACTGCTCCGCGATGAACTCGTCCACGGGCATGCGCTTGTTCAGCCAGCCCATGAAGCCTTTTCTTTTCGGCAGGTTGCCGGCGAGCGGCGCACCGGCCGCCGGTCCATTATTCGAGGCCATCAGGCGGCTCCCTTCTCGTCCGCGCCGACGAGCAGGGTGCGCTCGTTCGGATACTCATAAGGCGGCACACGCAGGTTCACCGACGCGGGCGAGCCTTCGAAGACCCTGCCGGCGAGGTCGAATCGCGAGCCGTGGCAGGGGCAGAAGAAGCCACCCGGCCAGGAGGGGCCCATCTCGGGGCTGCCCGCCTCAAAACGCTGCTTCGGGAGGCAGCCCAGATGGGTGCACGTGCCGATGAGCACGAGGTACTCCGCCTTGCGCGCCCGCAATACGTTCTTTGCGTAGGGCGGCTGATCCGACTTGTCGGACGTGGGGTCCTTCAATGCCGCATCGTGGCCCTGCAGGTGCGCCACCATTTCCGGCGTGCGCCGCACGACATAAATCGGCTGCCGGCGCCAAACGACGGTCGTCATCTGGCCCGGCTCGATCTTCGAAACATCGAGCTCCGTCGGGGCTCCGAGCGCACGCGCCCGCTCCGACGGAGTCCATGATTCAATGAACGGCACCGCGACGAACACTGCTCCCACGGCCCCGGTGGCTATCGTGGCATTCGTAAGAAACTTGCGTCGACTCAGGTCGACTTCATCGTCGGCGACGACTACGTTATCCGCCATCGAACGGCTCTCCCGCTTTCGCACTCTTAACCAGCCCCACACTCGATCAATCCGCCAGCCCCAAGCACATCGCACGCCGCGCACACATAGATGCGGGCGGTACAGCGTCCGGGTTGCTGTGCAGTTTCCGGCTTGCGGGGGGGGCGGCGCATTATACACAAACGATCATCACCATCCGTGCGCGCGCCATGGAACCAAAGTCCAGCGAGCGCCCGCGCGAATCTGCGGAGTTTAACGATGCTGGAACGCTTGGGTCGCGGACTTACGTTCGTGCTCGGATCAGTGGTAGGAGGCCTGGCGCTCGCTTTCCTGATCGTGGCACTGCGTCCAGACCTGATCCGGCGGGGGGCAGGCCCGGCACTGCCTCTGCCCGCCGTGTCGTCCCCCGCACTGCCCGCGCCGGCAAGAGTGACCTATTCCGCGGCTGTCGAGCGCGCCGCTCCCGCCGTGGTGAACGTCTACACCGCCCGGCTGGTGACCGAGCGGGTCGCGCCGTCCTCGCTGGGGGAGCTGTTCGGGGATTTTTTGCCGCGTTACAGACAGCGTATCGAGCGCAGCCTGGGCTCGGGGGTGATCGTCGATGAGAGCGGCCACATCGTGACGAATCACCATGTCATCGCGAACGCCGACACCGTGCGGGTACAGCTCGCCGACGGACGAGTTGCTGACGCGCACATCGTTGGCCGCGATCCGGACACGGACCTCGCCGTCCTGAAGGTCGATCTGAAGCCTCTGCCGATCGCCTCCTTCGGGCGCTCGGACCAACTCAAGGTCGGGGACGTCGTACTCGCGATCGGCAACCCCATCGGCCTGTCGCAGACGGTGACGCATGGCATCGTGAGTGCAACCAGCCGCCAACAGCTGGGCATCGCCCCTCTCGAGGACTTCATCCAGACGGACGCGCCGATCAACTTCGGCAATTCGGGCGGCGCTCTCGTCGACTCGAGCGGTGCTCTCATCGGCATCAACACGGCGATCGTCGCCAAGAATCTCGGCGTCGAAGGCATCGGCTTCGCGATCCCGGTCAACATGGTCCGCGGCGTACTGGGCGACATCATCGCCCACGGCCGGGTCATCCGCGGTTGGATCGGCATAGTCCCGGAAGACGTCTCCGACGAGCAGGCCGCACAACTCGGCCTCTCCCAGGGAGGCGTACTCATCGCCAACCTCTACGTCGGCAGCCCCGCCCAACAGGCCGGCCTGCAACCCGGCGACATAGTGCTTTCCATAGGCGGCGCCACGTTGCACAGCGCGCAAGACGCGCTCGCACGCATCGCCAGCGAGAAGCCCGGCTCGGTGTTGCCAATCAAGGTCTTGAGGGGCAAGCGTACTTTCGACGTCAAAGCTCGCGTGAGTGAGCGGCCGCGGACGAGCTGACTGCGGCTCGCCGACTCCCTACGCCAGCAACGAAGACAGCGCCGCTTGCTCGACCCATAGTTCGACGCTCGCCAGGCCCTGCACTGCGCGCCACGCGACGAGGTTGGGATCCTCCCGGAGGAGTGCCCGGATGGCATCATATTTCCCGCCACCGGCGACGACGAACACCAACTGCTCCACGTTAGTCAGGAATTCGGGTGTGACGCTGACGCCTGCCATGCCGTCGGGCCGTTGTACGGCGATCGCCAGCCGGCCGCGGGCGCGTTCCAGATCGGCAGGCGTGAAGAGAGACGCGGTGTGGCCGTCGGGGCCAAGACCGAGCAGCCCGAGGCCGATGGGCACCTTCGCATCCAATAGGGCGCCGAGCTGGCGCTCGTAGTCATCCGCCGCCTGCTCCAGAGGCAGCTCGGTGCGCACGCGCAGGACGGAGGCGTCCGGTAACGCGAGTGCGTCAAGGAGCGCGCCCGATTGATGATAGTTGCTCGCTTCCGAAGTCGACGGGACGTATCGATCGTCCGAGAACAGAACGCGCAGGCCAGGGTTGTGTTTGGGCGCACGGGCCGCCAGCTCGCGGTACGCAGGCATTGGGGTGCTGCCTCCCGAAAGCATCACAGCAATGCCGCCGCTGCTCGTGTCGGCGATGGCCATCGCAAGGCGGTCAACTAGCGCGGCGTCGAGCTTAGCGCGTGATGCGAATCGGTGTGTCTGAAGCGTGGTCACGAATAGCTCGCATTATCTAGATTGATCAACACGTGCGCGACTGGCGGGCCGCCCCACGGCGTCGGGCAAGAAGCAAGCGTCGGCGCCGCTCTACGGCGCAAACTTCGACATTTCCAGCGGCGCGCACGCGCGAGTCCAGCTATGAGCATCGGCTCCGGGGTTGTGCCATCCGCAGGGTCCGACAAGTAGACTGTCGGCCTCGCGCGGTCCCCATGTGCCCGGCGTGTATTCGTACGGCGGCGTGTTCAACCCGAGCACGGGATCGACGATCGCCCAGGCCGCCTCTACTTCATCCTGCCGCGCGAAGTGCGTAGTGTCCCCGATGAGCGCCTCGCTGATGAGCCGCTCGTAGGCGTCCATCTCGTCGCCCTGCTGCTGAGCCACGAATAGCTCCACTTGGCGTCCCTGCATCGTGGGTCCGGGCTTTTTCGCATGCGCGCCCAAGGCTATGGCCACGTCGGGACCGACGCGAAAGCGCAGATAGTTGGGTTGATCGGGACCGAGGTCGCCAAACACATGCGCCGGCGGCGGCCGCAGATCGACGACCACTTCGGTCGCCGTCACCGGCAGGTTTTTGCCTGCCCGCAGATAGAACGGCACACCTGCCCAGCGCCACGAGTTGATGTCGAGCCGCATGGCCGCGAAGGTCTCCACCTTGGAATCGGGTGCCACGCCCTCTTCCTGGCGGTAGCCGCGAAACTGCCCGCGCACGAGATTTTCCGGTCGCACCGGCCGGATGGCCTTCAACACCTTCACCTTTTCGTCGCGCAGCGATTCACCGCTCGAATTCACGGGCGGCTCGAGCGCGAGGAAAGCGACGATCTGCAGCAGATGGTTCTGTATAACATCGCGGATCGCGCCGGCTTCCTCGTAGAAGCGGCCGCGCCCGTTCACGCCCATCTTCTCGGCCATCGTGATCTGCACGCTCGCCACGAAGTTGCGGTTCCACACCGGCTCCAGGAACGAGTTGGCGAAGCGGAAATACAAAAGGTTCTGTACCGCCTCCTTGCCGAGGTAATGATCAATGCGAAAAATATTCGATTCCGGGAATCGTTTCAGGAGCGTCTGGTTGAGCGAGCGCGCGGACGCGAGGTCGCGCCCGAACGGCTTCTCGATCACCACCCGCGCACCTCCAGCGCACATCGTCGCGCCAAGGTGGTCGATTACGACCGGAAACACGCTCGGCGGAATCGCGAGGTAATGGAGCGGCCGCGCGGCGCTCCCCAAGGCCTTACGAAGCGCGTCGAACGTGGAGCGCTCTTTATAGTCGCCATCCACATAACGAAGCAGGCCGATGAGACGCTGCATCGCCTCCTCATCGCGCGTCGGTACGAAAGCCTCCAGGCTGTCCTGCACGCGCCTGGCGAACTGCTGGACCGTCCAGCCCGCACGCGCCACGCCGATGATCGGCACCGTAACGAGTCTGCGGCGCACCAGGTTGTACAGCGCCGGATAGATCTTGCGATAACACAAGTCGCCGGTCGCCCCGAACAGCACTATCGCATCGGAGTCGCGCCGCTCCATCAGGCCTTCTTCTCCAGGTGTCCGCCAAACCCCAGGCGCATAGCCGACAACAACTTGTCGGCGTATTCCGCGCGGCCCTGCGACTCGAAGCGAGAATACAACGCCGCGCTCAGCACATTGGCAGGCACACCCACCTCGATGGCGGCCTGCACGGTCCACCGTCCTTCGCCGGAGTCCGACACGCGCCCGCTGAATTGCCCGAGCTTGGGATCCTGGGCGAGCGCCGCCGCTGTCAGATCGAGCAGCCGCGAAGAAATGATGCTGCCGTGTCGCCAGACTTCAGCGATCGCACCGATGTCGAGCTGATATTGATACAGCTGCGGATTGCTGATGGGAGCCGTCTCCGCATCGGCCTCCGCCTTATGCATGCCGGCATCCGCGTGCGCGAGGATATTCAACCCTTCGGCATACGCGGCCATGAGTCCGTACTCGATGCCGTTGTGAACCATCTTCACGAAGTGTCCCGCACCGGAAGCTCCGCAGTGCAGATACCCCATCGCCGCAGGGGCCTGTCGAGCCGCGGCGACATGCCTGGCGGCAGCGGCGCCCTGCGTATCGTCCTTCCCGGTCGCCTTACCCTGCGCCCCGCCCTCAGGCATCCGCCCGCCTGGAGACAACGTGGCAAAAATCGGCTCGAGCACTGTCACCGCATCCTGCTCGCCGCCGATCATCAGGCAATAGCCCTGTTCGAACCCCAGCACGCCGCCGCTGGTTCCAACATCGATGTAGTGAATGCCCGCGGACCGGAGCTCATTCGCGCGGCGGATATCGTCGTGGAAATGCGAGTTGCCGCCGTCGATCAGAATGTCGCCCGCTTGCAAAAGCGGCCGCAGGTCGCGAATGACGGAATCGACGCTGCCGGCCGGCACCATGATCCAGAGTGCCTTCGGAGCAGCCAGTTCGCCGACCAGCTCTGGCAGCGAAGCCGCACCGCGCGCGCCTTCGGCAACGGAGGCTTTCACCGCATCGGCCGAGCGATCGTAAACGACGCACTCGTGACCACCCTTGAGCAGGCGCCGCACCATGTTGGCGCCCATGCGCCCGAGTCCGACCATGCCGATACGCATAAATTCTCCTGCCGTCCGGGCCGCAGTGTACGCCGCCCCCGCGACGATACGCAGTCAGACTCGTCTTACATATTGGCTGAAAGACGCCCGGGCCGCGTAGGCCCGGCGCTTGCAGCGAGCGCAGCGATTGGCTGCGTTCTGCCCGTGAGCAAAAGGCGTGGCTTTTGCTGGCTAACAGTGTGCCAGTTGATCCAGGAGCGGGAGCGCCGCCTAATTCGGAACTCGTCGGATCTGGGCGCCGAGTTGGGCGAGCTTTTCCTCGATGGCTTCGTACCCGCGGTCGATATGGTAGATGCGCTCCACATCGGTGCGCCCCTCCGCCACGAGTCCGGCCAGCACGAGACTCGCAGACGCGCGCAGATCCGTCGCCATCACAGGCGCCGCCGTGAGCTTCTCCACACCACGGATGATCGCAGTGTTGCCCTCGAGCCGAATCTCGGCGCCCAGCCGCCGCATCTCCAGCATATGCATGAAGCGGTTCTCGAAGATCGTCTCGATGATTGTTCCGACCCCCGAAGCCACGGTATTCAAAGCCGCAAACTGCGCCTGCATGTCGGTCGGAAACGCTGGATACGGCGCGGTACGCACGTCCACGGCCTTGGGCCGGCGGCCACGCATGTCCACTTCGATCCAGCTGTCGCCCACCCCCACCGTAGCTCCGGCTTCCTGGAGCTTCGCCAGGACGGCATCGAGGTGATCGGGCCGCGTGTTCTTGATCCGCACGTGCCCGCGCGTAATGGCGCCGGCGACGAGATATGTGCCACCCTCGATGCGATCCGGCAGCACCTCATAAGTGGTCCCGCGCAACCGCTCCACACCGGTGATGACAATCTTGTCGGTCCCCGCGCCCTGAATCTTCGCCCCCATGGCGATGAGGAAGTTCGCGAGATCGATAACCTCCGGCTCCCGCGCAGCATTCTCGAGAACGGTCTCGCCGTCGGCCAGAGTCGCCGCCATCATGAGATTTTCCGTGCCCGTAACCGTCACGGTATCAAGCACGAGACGCGCACCCTTCAGACGTCCCGCGCGCGCCCTGATATAGCCGCCTTCGATGGTGATATCAGCTCCCATCGCCTGCAGCCCCGCGACGTGGATGTTCACAGGTCGCGCGCCAATGGCGCACCCCCCAGGCAATGACACGTCCGCGCGGCCGAAGCGCGCCACCAGCGGTCCAAGCACGAGGATGGAGGCACGCATCGTCTTCACCAGCTCGTAAGGAGCAAAGCACTCCTTCACGGTCGACCCATCCACCTCGATCCGCATGCGCTCGTCGATGGTGACAGTAGCCCCCATCCGCCCCAGCAGCTCGACGGTGGTCGTAACGTCCTTGAGATGGGGAACGTTGGCGACGACGACCGGATCGTCAGCGAGCAGCGCGGCCGCGAGGATCGGCAGTGTCGCGTTCTTGGCGCCCGAAATGCGCACCTCTCCCTCGAGGGGAATCCCCCCCTGGATCTGCAGTTTGTCCATGTCAGCTCTGCCCCGATTCTTCGGGTGTCAGCGCCTCGATCGACAGCGCGTGGATCTCCTGCCCCATCCGCTCGCCGAGCGCTTTGTAGATGAGCTGATGGCGCGCGATGCTGCGCTTACCGGCGAATTCACGCGACACGACGCGTGCGGCGAAATGCGTGTTGTCGTCCGATTCGACCTGCACCTGCGCCTCGGGGAGGGCCGCGCGGATGAGCTGAGCAATTTGTTCTGGATTCATGCGGAGGATATTAATCGCTCAGTAGCCGCCGTGCGTAGGTCCTCGCGCCCCAGGGGGCGAGACTCCCGCCTATAATTGCCAAGCACTCGAGGCCTGCATCCCGCAGACTTCGCTCTCAAAATCGTCCCAAAGCATGAACATAGCGCCCACTTCACCCGCCGATGAATCGCAGCTGCTGGCCTCTGCGCGCCGGGCGCTGGCCATCGAGGCGCAGGCGATCCAGGGCCTGCTGTCGCGGGTCGACGACCGTTTTGCCGCCGCGTGCCGCCTCTGCCTCGGCTGTGAGGGGCGGGTCGTAGTGACCGGAATGGGAAAGTCCGGCCACATCGCCGGGAAAATTGCCGCCACCCTCGCGAGCACCGGCACGCCGGCCTTCTTCCTGCATCCCGCGGAAGCCGGCCACGGCGACCTCGGGATGATCACCCGCACGGACATCGTGCTGGCCCTCTCGAACTCCGGTGAAACGCCCGAGCTCGTGCTCCTGCTTCCGCACCTGAAGCGTCTCGCGGTCCCGCTCATCGTCTTGACGGGTAAAGCGGACTCGACCCTCGGCCGCGCGGCGAACGTGACGCTCGATGTCAGTGTTCTGGAAGAGGCCTGTCCGCTGAATCTGGCGCCGACCGCCAGCACGACCGCGACGCTCGCCATGGGTGATGCGCTGGCGGTGACGATTCTCGAGGCTCGGGGCTTCACAAAGCAGGACTTCGCCCGCTCGCACCCCGGAGGCAGCCTCGGCCGCCAGCTCTTGCTGCACGTTGAGGACATGATGCGTACCGGTAACGCCGTTCCGCGCACGTTGCCGAGTGCGAAGCTCCGCGACGGCCTGCTCGAGATGTCCAGTAAGGGCCTCGGTATGACGGTCATCGTGGACGGTGACGAGCGCGTGCTGGGCGTCTTCACGGACGGAGATCTACGGCGTGCGTTCGACAAGCAGATCGACGTGCACTCGACTCTGATGAGCGACGTGATGACGCCGAAATGCAAGACGATTGGTCCGCGTGAGCTCGCGGCCGAAGCGGTGCACCTCATGGAGGTATACCGGATCACCGCTCTGCCGGTTACTGACGGGCAGGGCTGCCTCATCGGCGCGCTCAACGTGCATGACCTGTTCCGTGCCGGCGTCGTCTAGAAGACGCCATTAAGTCCCGCGCATGTCACGAAAAACCGTTGCCGCCATTCGCCTGCTCGTGCTGGACGTCGACGGCGTGTTGACCGATGGCCGCCTCTACTTCGGCCCGCGGGGCGAGGCGCTCAAGCTCTTCCACGTCCGCGACGGCCTCGGCATCAAACAGATGGCCGCGGCCGGGATCGAAGTCGCCGTGATCTCCGGCCGAAAGTCGAAGATGGTGGACCTCCGCTGCCGTGAGCTCGGAGTGAAGCACGTCTACCAGGGCGTCGAGCACAAGATGCCCGAGTTCGAGCGATTGTGTGCGCGACTGAAGATCAAACCCTCGGCGTGCGCCTGCATCGGTGACGATGTCCCCGACGTTCCGTTGATGAGTGAGGTTGCGCTCGCGTTCGCAGTTGCGGATGCTCATCCCGAAGCGCGTCGCGCCGCCCATCTCGTGACCAAGCTGCCGGGAGGCCATGGTGCCGTGCGCGAGGTCTGCGACTACCTGCTGGCCCATTCGGGGCTGGCCCACTCGGGGCTGGCCCATTCGGGGCTGGCCCATGACGCGCGTGCGGGTCACCAGCGCAAGGCGCGGGCACGATGATCTATCGCGTCTTCGCCGTTCTGGCTTTCATCGCGGTGATCGTAGGGACTTTCGTGTTGGGCGGTCAGCAGAGCGAAACGACCGCTCAGACCACGATCGAGGAGCCTCTGCGCGACCCCGGCTATGCCGCGCGCGATGCCAGGCTCGTACAGACCGGTCCCGATGGACAGCCTCTCTACACGCTCGACGCCGATGTGATCCGGCAGCAACCAGACAAGGACACCGTAGAGCTGAGCCAGGCGAAGCTGGGATTTCGCGACAGCAACGGCAATCTGTGGACCGCCCGCGGCGAGCGCGGCGAGGTCGGGCAGGATACCGGCGTGGTTGAATTGTCCGGCAGCGTGCACGTCGCCGGCCTCTTGCCCGGATCGCAGCAACCGGCAGAGATCGCGACCGACCGGCTGTCGTTCGACACTCACACATCGATAGTGAACACGCGAGCCCCTGTAACGCTCACGTTGCCGGGGCAGCTGATCAAGGCGACGGGTCTGCACGCAACGTTGAAAGACGGTCGCGTGCAGTTAGAATCTCGCGTGCGTGGCATGGCACTGACCAGCCGGAACCAAGGCCCAAGAAGTTGAGTATTGCGAAGATGGGCCGAAGCGAAACAAGCGGCGGGCGCATGAGTTTCCGGGCGGCTGCCGGGCTCGCGCTCCTCGGACCTGCGCTGGCTGTCGCCGCGGTTGCCGCGACCAAGGCGGAAGTGCCGAGTCAATCCCAAATCAGCTGGGACGCCGCCTCGGTGGACGGCGACTTCAAGACGCACATGATGCATCTGAAGGACGTCGTCATTAAATACGGAACCATGACTGTCCGGGCGGACAAGGCCGATGCGACTGGGACGGATTTCCAGAACAGCCACTGGACATTCGAAGGCAACGTGCGCATCAACGCCGAACCGCGCGGCAACCTGCGCTCCGACCAGGCCGTCGTGGAGTTCCGCGACAACCACCTCGTGAAAGCAACGGTCACTGGCAAACCGGCGGAATTCGAACAGAAGCGCGCGGATTCCGACCAGATCGCACACGGCCGCGCGGACGAGATCGTGTATGACGTAAACGAGGGAACCGTGCGTCTGTCGAACGACGCGTGGCTGTCCGACGGACAGAATGAAATCAGCGGCCCAGTCCTCGTGTACAACCTCCGCGAGGAACACGTCCAGGCCACCACCGCTCCTGGCACGGGCCAGCGCGTGCATATCACGATTAATCCGCGCGATAACTCCACAACGAGCAAGCCACCCGCGAGCGGACCCAGGGCGCAGCCGGCGCCATCAACACCCGAATCGAAGCCGCAGCCGACCACCCCCCCGCCATCGGCCACGCCGCAGCATCCATGAGCTCACTCAAGGCGGCCGGTCTGGCCAAGAGCTACAAGTCGCGGCAGGTCGTGAAGGATCTGTCGGTCGAAGTGTCGAATGGCGAAGTCGTCGGCCTCCTCGGGCCGAATGGCGCCGGCAAAACGACGGCGTTCTACATGATCGTGGGGCTCGTGCCCTGCGATGCAGGCCGTATCTACGTCGGCGAGACGGATGTAACGCTCCTGCCGATGCATCGTCGCGCACAACTCGGCCTCGGCTACCTCCCGCAGGAAGCTTCCATATTCCGAAAGCTTTCGGTCGAGGACAACGTCATGGCGATCCTCGAGACGCGCCCCGACCTCGAGCGGGCCGCGCGCGAACGACGGCTGGAGGAGTTGCTGGAAGAACTGCGTATAGGCCACGTGCGTAAGAGTATGGGCGTGTCGCTGTCGGGCGGTGAACGTCGCCGTGTGGAAATCGCGAGGGCCCTCGCCGCCGAGCCACGATTCATGCTGCTCGACGAGCCGTTCGCCGGCGTCGACCCTCTATCCGTGCTGGATATCCAGCGCATCATTCGCGAGCTCACGCACCGCGATATCGGCGTGCTCATCACCGACCATAACGTTCGGGAAACCCTCGGCGTGTGTAGCCGCGCCTACATCGTCAACCAAGGCACGGTGATTGCATCAGGAACTGCGGAAGAAATCCTTGCCAACCCCCAAGTGCGTGAGGTGTACTTGGGTGAGGCGTTTCGGCTATGAGCCCGGACTCAAGCGGAACATTATATCTTTCAATGACTTACGAATAGGAAAGGCCACTAGCCCCCGCCCGTGCAACCATGCTGAAACCTTCCCTGCAGCTCCGGCTGGGTCAGCAATTGACCATGACCCCGCAGCTGCAGCAGGCCATCCGGCTACTGCAGCTGCCTGCACTCGAGCTCCAGGCCCATATCCGGGAACTGCTCGAATCGAACGTCATGCTCGAGCCCACCGAAGAGGGCGAGGGAACGGGCGTATTCGAAGCCATACCAGAAATCACCGCGGAGCAGCCGCCGCCTGCGGAGCACGAGCGGGAGAGGGAGCGAGAGAGCGCTCAGGAGAGCACCGTGGAGGTGCTCGACGAAGGCTGGGGCGAGCAAAGCGTCGGACCGGCCGAGGCCCCTTGGAGTGGCGGAGACGACGACGAGCGGCAGCAGGAATACGCTGATTCCGCCGGACAGTCCCTGCAGGAACATCTTTTGTGGCAGCTCGAGGTAGCGAAGCTCGGACCTCGCGAGCTTGCTATCGCGCGCGCCATCGTGGACGCCATCAGCGACGACGGTTACATCACCGAGTCGCTCGACGAGATCGCCAATACGTTGCGCCCGGAGGTCGAGTGCGACGCGGCCGAGGTAGAGGCCGTGCTAGCCGGGGTGCAGGCGCTCGATCCCGCGGGAATCGGCGCTCGCTCGGTGGGTGAGTGCATCGAGCTTCAGCTCCGCCAGCTGGATCCGGCTACGCCCGGATTTGGCACCGCGATCGAAATCGCCCGGCATCACCTCGAGCTGGTGGCGGAGCGCGAGCTCTCTCTGCTGCGCCGTGAGCTGCGTGCCACCGAGGAAGAGATCACCTGCGCTCTGGCGCTGGTGCGTTCTTGCCATCCGCGCCCCGGCTCCACTGTCAGCACGGGTGCCTCGGAATACGTGGTTCCCGATGTCTTCGTGAGGCGCACCGATCATGGTTGGGCGGTCGAGATCAATGCGGCCACTCTTCCCCGCGTCCGTCTGAACAGTAGCTATGCGAGCCTCATCGGGCGTAACGCGAGCCACGCGACCATGCGTGCGCAGTTGCAGGAAGCGCGCTGGCTGCTGAAGAGCCTGGAAATCCGCCATGAGACGCTCATCAAGGTAGCCCGCTCCATTGTCGAACGGCAACAGGCGTTCCTCGAGCATGGCGATGAGCACATGCGGCCGATGATCCTCAAGGACATCGCCGAGGCCGTGAGCATGCACGAATCGACCATCTCGCGCGTGACCTCGGGCAAGTACATGCACACCCCGCGCGGCGTGTTCGAGCTGCGTTATTTCTTTTCCAGTCAGGTCGAGGGCGCCGACGGATCCGGTACCTCCTCGACGGCGATACGCGCCAAGATCAAAAAGCTCGTCAAGGAGGAAGACGCGGAGGCCCCCCTGAGCGACGGCCGTATTGCCGAGTTGCTCTCAGGTGAAGGTATACCGGTCGCACGCCGCACGGTCGCCAAGTACCGCGAAGCGATGGGCATCGCGCCCTCGAACGAGCGCAAGCGAGCAGGATTGAAGCAGATGTAAGTGAGTCAGCAAAACCAAGCGAAAGGAGACGGCTATGCAGCTAAACGTCACCGGCCATCACGTCGAGGTCACGCAAGCACTGCGCGGTTACATTGAGAGGAAGCTCGAACGCATCGGGAGACATTTCGATCAAGTACTGGATGTCCACTGCGTATTGACCGTAGAAAAGCTGCGACAGAAGGCCGAGGCAACGCTGCACGTGAGCGGAAACGCTATCCACGCAGACGCCACGGAAGAAAACATGTACGCCGCCATTGATCTGCTGGCGGATAAGCTCGATCGGTGCCTGAAGAAGCACAAGGAAAAGCTGACTGATTATCACGCGGCGGAAACGCGTCGCACCTTGCGGGCCTCTCCCGCAGGCTGATAACGGCCACAGACTGAGAAGGGCCCGGGCGGGGCCTGCACACCAGGCCCGAAGGAACGGGCATTAGCCCACGGGGGACGCGTCCTGGCGCGCTTCAGGATCGCGAACCCCGTCCGGCTTCTTTTATCCCTGGCCCATGACGGGCCTGCTTGCAGCCGCGGCGTCCGGTGGATAACCATAGCGCGTGCGCATCATCATCCTCAGCGGCCTGTCGGGTTCCGGTAAGAGCGTGGCTCTGCACATGCTCGAAGACCTCGGGTTCTATTGCATCGATAACATCCCGGCCGCCCTGCTCAAGCCCTTCATCTCCTACACGGTGCGCAGCCCCGAATCGACCTATGAACGCACGGCAATCGGGCTCGACGCGCGCAACACGCCAGCGGAGATCGCGACCGTTCCCCAGCTCATCGAGGAGCTGCGGCGCAGCGGCATCCAGTGCGAAGTGATTTTCCTCATCGCGGGTGACGAGGAGTTGCTGCGCCGTTTCGCGGAGACGCGCCGCAAGCATCCGATGAGTCGCAACAACGTCGACCTGCGCGAGGCAATGGGCCTGGAACGGCAACTCCTCGAGCCCATCGTGTACACGGCCGATCTCGTAATCGACACGTCGAAGATGGGCGTGCACGCGCTGCGCGACCTCATCCACAAGCGGGTCGAGCAGCGCTCGGTCGGCCGGCTGTCCATTACCTTCGAGTCGTTCGGATTCAAGTACGGGCTGCCGGGCGATGCCGACTTCGTGTTCGACGCTCGCTCGCTCCCCAATCCCTATTGGGAGCCGGGCCTGCGCAATCTCACGGGCCGCGATGCCGAAGTCATCCGTTTTCTGGAGGCCAACACGAACGTGGCGACGCTGATCGCCGATATCGTGCAATTCATCCGCGCCCGGATCCCGGAATACCAGGCCAGCAATCGGGGCTATCTCACCGTGGCCGTCGGGTGCACCGGCGGACAGCATCGCTCGGTCTACATCGTCGACCGCCTGGCAGAAGCCTTTGCCGGGCAATTCTCGAACGTCACCGCGCGCCACAGCGGACTACCCGGCGCGGCGCTGTTCCATCCCGTGTCGGAGGGCAAGGGTTAGGAGCCTGTCTGACCCCGCTGCGGCCGCCTGCTACGCGCGCATTGCGCGCTCACAGTCGGACCGGGGTGGCCCTCCCGGCCACCCGTGCGACGCATGCGTCGCACCCTCTACGTCGCTTGTGCGACGCCCGGCGCGGTCATCACTGGCGGCAGCTTCTCCCCACTCATGAACGCGGTAATGGCGGTACGGGCCTCCATCGCATCACGATAACCGAGCTCGATCAGAGCCCGCGTGTAACCGGACTCGAACGTGAGATAGCTGGCCAGTTGATAACCTGAAGCATCGCGCCCGCCGATCACTCGTAGCAACGAGCGCAGTCCCAACGGGATATCGCCGGTATGGCGGGCGGCGATCTCCCGTGGATCGACGCTCGGTGCCAGCATCAACGTCTCGACATGCTGTATGTCGCGGTTGGCGGAAGGCGCAGCCAGCGCAAGCTGATTCATGCGCTCGAGCTGTTCGAGGTCGCCGTAGATCTGGTCGGTAAACAAAGTGTCGAGCATGTATCCGAAGATTTCGCCGGGCGAAGGCATCGTCGAGTACATGCGATTGACCGTGACGCCGGCCCCCCGCCTCGCGCGCACCCCGATCACCAGCAGACGGTCTGCCCCAAGGTGGATCGCCGGGCTCAGAGGATTGAGCTGGCGCATCGCTCCGTCCCCGAAATACTCGTCACCCAGTCTCATGGGCGGAAACAACATCGGAATCGCCGCGCTGGCTATCAGGTGATCGAGCGTAACTTCCGTACGTCGCCCGAGCCGCTGCACGCGGGACCAATCGGCGATCGAGTCGACACCGTCATAAAACGCAACCGAGTGACCGGTTCCATAACTCGTGGCACATACCGCGCAAGCGCGCAGATGACCGCGCGCAATGCTCCTGCGAATGCCCGCGCAGTCGACGTGGACCCCGAGCAGCTCGCGCAGCGGGGAGTTGTCGAGCATTGCCTTCGGCGGCGACAACACGAGGCCGCCCGAGACGAGCGCCAGTACCCAATGCAGGCCGGCGCGCAACATGTGGACAGGATCGACGTGAAAAACCTGTTCCGAGCGAAAGTTCGCCCAGACTCGCTCGAGACCCAGGACGGCGCGCCGCCATTGATGCGCTTCCGCGGCCAGGACGGTCGCCGCAATCGCTCCCGCGGAAGTGCCGACGATCACCGGAAACGGATTGCGTGCTCGGGGTAACAACTCTGCGAGCGCGACGAGCACGCCTACCTGGTACGCCGAGCGCGAACCGCCGCCGGTCAACACGAGTCCGACCGTCGGACGGCCGGAACGCTTGTGCTGGGAGTGCGCGGAGCCGTCCATCAGCGGTACGGCGCTGCAGGCGGCTCGGTCGCGGGCGGCCTCCCCGACCGAGGCGCAGGTGCCGCCCGGGAGAGCGGCCGCCGCAGCTCATCGATCGCCCGATCCAGTCCGGCCATCGTTACCGGAAACATGCGCTCACCGATCAACTCACGGGTGATCCGCACGGACGACGTATATTCCCAACGGTCCACGGGCTCCGGGTTCAGCCACGCGAGGCGTGGAAACTGCGCGCCGAGGCGCTGGATCCACACCGCGCCGGCCTCCTCATTCCAATGATCGACGCTACCGCCCGGCTGCAGGATCTCGTAAGGGCTCATAGTGGCATCACCCACCAGGATGACCCGATAATCGGAGCTGTAAGTTCGCAGCACCTGCGCCGTCGATGTCACGGCGGAAGAGCGGCGGCGGTTGTCCCGCCAAACGCTCTCGTACAGAAAATTGTGGAAATAGAAGTGTTCGAGATGCTTGAACTCGCTGCGTGCGGCGGAGAACAGCTCCCCGCAGACACGGACGTGATCGTCCATGGAGCCGCCGACATCGAGAAATAACAACACC
Organism: Gammaproteobacteria bacterium; assembly: GCA_028293765.1. Classification (GTDB taxonomy): domain Bacteria; phylum Pseudomonadota; class Gammaproteobacteria; order Steroidobacterales; family Steroidobacteraceae; genus 13-2-20CM-66-19. The sequence goes on along the minus strand of JAQGOG010000067.1, from coordinate 71,666 downwards.
TTGACTGCGTTGCGCCGTTCGGGAACGAGCTTGAGATCCAACAAGCCGGCATTGCGCGCGGTGGCGTCGACGGTGCTGTCGAGATCGAGCTGGTCGGCGGCACCCGCGCGCGCGAATTTGCGGAGCTTGCGCAAGGCGAGCTTCATGTTGCGCGTGCCGAGCTCGATGCCGTCGTCGAAGTTACGATACTCGCGCTCATCCCACACTTTGACGGCGCGGCGGTGGCGCGAGCTCTGCTGCCCGATCCGGATGCCTTCGGGATTGAAGCCGTTGGCACCGAAAGGCGATGTGCCACCGGTGCCGATCCATTTATTGCCGCCCTCATGGCGCTCCTTTTGCTCTCTCAAGCGCTCACGCAAAGTCTCGAGCAGCTTATCCCAGCCACCGAGCGCTTCGACCTTGCGCTTCTCCTCCTCGGACAGCAGGCGTTCGCTCAAGCTCTGCAGCCATTCTACCGGCACCTGCGCAACGAGCTCCGCAAACAGCTTCTCCGCACCGGCGAACACTTCCCCGAACACGCGGTCGAAGCGGTCGTAGTGCCGCTCGTCCTTCACGAGACAGGTACGCGCGAGGTAGTAGAAGTCCTGCGCCGATACCCACACGACACGCTCGCGGAGCGCTTCGAGCAGCGTCAGAAATTCGGTGACCGTGACCGGCACACCGACCTGGCGCAGCTCGAAGAAGAAATTGATCAGCATGACGGGATCAGCGCACGCGGCGGTTGAGAAATACCAACTGCTCGAACAGGTGCACATCCTGCTCATTCTTCAGCAGCGCGCCGTGCAGGATCGGAATGGTCTTTTTCGGGTCGCCGCTGCGCAGCGCGGCGGGATCGATGTCCTCTGCGAGGAGCAGCTTGATCCAGTCGAGCAGCTCGGAGGTCGAGGGCTTCTTCTTCAATCCCGGTGTCGCGCGTACCTCGAAGAAGGCTGCCAGCGCTTCCGCCAGCAATTCCTGCTTCAGCCCCGGAAAGTGCACCTCGACGATGGCGCGCATCGTCCCCGGGTCGGGAAAGCGGATGTAGTGAAAGAAGCAGCGGCGCAGGAAAGCATCCGGCAGCTCCTTCTCGTTGTTGCTGGTGATGAGAATGATCGGCCGATGCCGCGCCTTCACGAGCTCACGCGTCTCGTACACGTAGAACTCCATGCGATCGAGCTCGCGCAGCAGATCGTTCGGAAACTCGATGTCGGCCTTGTCGATCTCGTCGATGAGCAGCACCGGCCGCACGTCCGACTCGAAGGCTTCCCAGAGCCTGCCCTTCAGGATGTAGTTCTTGATGTCGTGCACGCGCGCATCGCCGAGCTGCGAGTCGCGTAACCGCGAAACCGCGTCGTACTCGTAGAGCCCCTGCTGCGCCTTGCTCGTCGACTTGATGTGCCACTCGTACAGCGGGCGCCCGAGTGAGCGGGCGATCTCCTGCGCCAGCTGCGTCTTGCCGGTGCCGGGTTCGCCCTTGATGAGCAGGGGCCGGGCCAGGGTGATCGCGGCGTTCACCGCCATCATGAGGTCGTCGGTGGCGATGTACTGTTCGGTGCCGGTGAAGCGCTCGTTCATAGGGATGACAGTTTAGTCCGGCTGCAGGGTGAGGGTGTGCTCGGCGGTCCCCGGCAGGAACGGCAGGGGTTGGCCGTGCGCCCACTGCAGAAAGCCGGCCCGGTAATAGGGCGACAGCGGATGGCCACTCTGGCCCCCGGGCATTTGAAAGTAACCCTGGTCCTCGTGCCCGGGCGACACGGCGAAGCGCTCCGAGGCGCCGAACGCACCATCCTGGACCCGCGGCATGTCGTGATCGCCCGGAAGCTCCAGCGCCGGCATGTCGAGCAACGGTGACAGGAACGGCAACCCGTGCGAGACCGGATGCTGAATGCGCACCACTTTGCGGGACCCCCAGGTGCACTGCTCGAGCCGTCCGCAGCTCTTCTCGAGCTCCGCGGCGGTGGCATCGAGTTGCGCCAGCAGGAACTCCCGCCAGTTCGGGAAATCCGCGGCGAGCATGTGCAGCGGCTGTCCGTGAACCAGCTGCCAGAGGGGCGCCTCGAACTGCATGGGCAACATCCGCTGGTCGTCGCTGGGAATCTTGAGCGCGCGCGCCATCATCTCCCACACCGCATCCTGCGTGCGATCGTGATAGGCGCGCACGAGCCGATATGCGACCGAATCGACGTCGGCGCGTCCCTGCCAACTCTCGAGCAGTTTCCTGAATGCCGCTCGCCGCGGGTGCCCACGCACGCTGTCGGCATCGAGCAACCCGAGGAGCAGATCTTTCCAACGCGTAAGGAACACGGCGCGATCATCGAGCTGTATCCGCAGCATGTCCGCGGGAGTGGCAGGACCCTTCAGGGCAAGCAGGTCATCGCGGATCTGTTGCGCACGCGCACCGAGATCGTATTCCGCGCCAAGCGAGGCCAGATCTCCGCCGATCGCGGTTTCCTCGCGTTCGTCGGCAGTCACGCGCGCGTTAGCGGTCCAGATGCGGCCCGCCGGCGGATCGACGATGCGCGGATGATTTTCCACGCTCGTCCAGGGCGAGTGGCCATTCGAGCGCTCGGCCCCGATATCGGTCGGAATGCGCCCGAAAATCGTCCAACCGATGTGCCCCTCGCGGTCACCCACCACGAAATTCTGATGGGGAATCCCTATGCCCGGCGCGAGAGCGAGCGCCTCATCGACGGAGCCCGCATGCTCCAGGGCCAGGATATTCATGTTGGTGGCGGCGGGCAGCTGCGCGAGCCAGGCTGCGAACCAACAGGTTTGCCTGCTTGGATCGGCCTGCAGCAGCACGCCGGCGGGGCCGGACTTCACCTCCATGATCACCGCCGGCCCGCCGCGCACGCGGATCGTCTCGCGCTCGGTAGACAAAGCTACGGTAGCCGAAGCAGTGTGCAGTTCGTTTTCCCCCACGGACATGCAGGGCACGAGCTCCACGTTGAGCCAGTCGCCATAACTGTTGGTAAAGCCCCAGGCAATATGTCCGTTGGAGCCCGCAACGAGAGGCGGCGCTCCAGGCAGAGTCACGCCGTTGAGGTCCAGACCCGGCCTTGTAGCCGTTCCCGTCGTACGCAGTCGGACGTGATACCAGATAGCCGGGACTCTTTGCCCGAGATGCATATCGCTTGCGACGAGTGCCGCGCCGGATGCAGTGAGTCGCCCCGCCACCGCCCAATTATTGCTGCCAACCGCGGGAACACGCGGCGCTCCGGTAGCGGACACGCCGGCAGTCGTCGTCCCGGTAGCTGCACGCACATTTAACACATCGGGACCGGGCACTTCGCCCGTTGTCGGCAAGGCCACCTCGAACCCCGCCGCGACCGGCCCCGTCGAGGCGCCGTCGGGCGCATCCCACTCCGTCCTGGCCGGATAAAAGAACCGGAGTGCGCATTTCCAACCGGCATCGCACTCCGTCCCCCCGAGGCGGGCGTTGATTTCATGGCGGAGCATTTCACGCCGCAAGCCGTTGGCCTGCAGGTCCCACCACATCGCGTGCTCGACCAGGATGGTGTCCTCGGGGACCCACTCCACTGGGGGCGACCCAAGCACCCAATACTCCCACGGCCGACTGCGCAAGCTCGATAGCCCGGCATTCACCCCCTTCGCGTAGGCCTCGATGATAGCGCGCTGTTCCGCAGTCGCCTGTTGGATCACCGCGCGCGCAATGCTGCGGAAACGGAACAGGCGTGCCTTCTCATCCTGCTCGACAGCCACCTTTCCTAACAACTCCGACAGCTCGCCGGCCGCCAGCCGCCGGGAAAGATCCATCTCGAAAAAGCGATCCTGACCGTGAACGAAACCCGTCGCGTACGCCAGATCCGTCCGGTTCGCCGCCACGATCGTGGGCACACCGAGACGATCCCGCTCAATCGTCACGGGCGCGTTCAGAGCCGCATGCCGGACTTTGCCATCGAGCTGCGGCAACGACGCCCGCAGCACTCCGTGAATGACCGCGAGTGGGAGCAGAACCAACGCCGCAACCGCGCTAGCGACGTAGTATTTGAGCCGCACGTCGCCGGGTTCCTATGACGCTAGCGCGACCTTCAGGATCTGCATCGAATTCGTGCCGCCTGTCGCACCCGACAGCTCGCCCTTGGTCAGGATCACGAGATCGTTGCTCTTCACGAGTTTCAGCTCGAGCAACCGCGTGAACAGCGCGCGATACAGATCTTCGGTGGACTCGTTCTTCGTGACATCGAAGATCACGGGATAGACGCCGCGATAGATAGTGACCCGGCGGCGGGTCGCCTCGTGACGCGTAAACGCGTACACGGGAATATCGGAGCGGATACGGGACATCCACAACGGTGTTGCACCGGTTTCGGTGAGCGCCACGATTGCGCGCACCTTCATGTGATTGGCCGTGTACATGACGGCCATCGCGATCGCTTCCTCAGTGCCTTTGAACTGGCCCTCGACGCGATGGCGCGAACGACTGTGCGTGAGTTGGTATTTCTCCGCGCCCTCGATGACTTCGGCCATCGCCTGCACGACTTTGACCGGATAGCGGCCGGCCGCTGTTTCTGCGGAGAGCATCACGGCGTCGGTGCCATCCATGACCGCGTTAGCGACATCGCTGACCTCGGCCCGGGTGGGCGCGGGGTTCTGGATCATGGATTCCATCATTTGCGTTGCCGTGATCACGACGCGATTCCGGGCCCGGCTCTGATGGATGATCGTCTTTTGCAGACCAGTCAACTCCGCGTAGCCCATCTCAACGCCCAGGTCGCCGCGCGCTACCATCACGACGTCGGCGGCGTCGATGATTCCCGGCAGATTGGTGATAGCTTCATGGCGCTCGATCTTGGCGACGATGCGGGCATCGCCCCCCGCCTCGCGTACCAGCCTGCGCGCTTGCTCGATATCCGCAGCATCGCGGGCAAAAGACACCGCGATGTAGTCGATGTTCTCCTCCGCACCGAAGCGGATGTCCTCGCGATCCCTGTCGGATAGAGCGGGGGCCGAGATCCCGCCGCCTTGCCGGTTCAGACCCTTGCGGTCCGACAGCTCGCCTCCCACGCGGACGCGGGTCTCGATTCTGGTGCCGCTCACGCGTTCCACATCGAGAACGATCTGCCCATCGTTCAGCAGCAGGGAGTCCCCCGCGGTCACATCCTTCGGCAGATCCTTATAGGCGCAACCCACGACTTCTTCCGTACCCGCCTTCGGATCGAGCGTGGTGTCGAGGGCGAAGGGCTGCCCCTCCTTCAAGATGACGCGTCCTTCCCGAAACCCTTCGATACGGATCTTCGGACCGCCGAGATCGAGAAGGATGCCGACGCACCTGTCCGCAATGCGGGCAGCTTCGCGCACTAAAGCGAGGCGGCGCCGGCGATCGTCGACGGTGCCGTGCGAGGCGTTGAGCCGAACGACGTCGACTCCTTCGCGCATCATTGCAGTAAGAACGCCCAACTCATCGGTGGCCGGACCCACTGTGGCGACAATCTTCGTACGTCTAAGCATATTTCCCTGTTATTTGGCAGTGGCGAACTTCGAGCACAGAGGTCGGGTATATCACCCGCGTGAACGCTCTTCCAGCACCGCCACCGCAGGAAGCGGCTTACCTTCGACGAATTCGAGAAACGCGCCGCCTCCGGTAGAGATATACGAGATCCCGTCCTCGATGCCGTACTTCTCAATGGCCGCGAGGGTATCGCCCCCCCCAGCCAGCGAGAACGCCTTGCTGCGCGCGATAGCCTGCGCGATCACGCGCGTGCCCTCCCCGAACTGCTCGAACTCGAAGACGCCGACCGGGCCATTCCAGATGAGCGTCCCCGCCGCCCCCACCACCTCGCCGAAGCGGTCGGCGGTGTCCGGACCGATATCCAGGATCATCTCGTCCGGGCGCACCTCGTTTACGGAACGAACATCGGCATGGGCCGTAGCCGCGAACTCCTTCGCGACGACCACATCGGTCGGCAAGGGAATTTCGGTACCGCGGGCGCGCGCCTTCTCGAGGAGCCGCCGCGCGACATCGAGCATTTCCCGTTCGTGCAGGGATTTCCCGACGCCGACCCCGGTCGCCGCGAGGAACGTGTTGGCGATCCCGCCGCCCACGATCAGCTTGTCGACCTTCTCGAGCAGCGACTCGAGCACGGTGAGTTTCGTGGATACCTTGGACCCCCCGACGATCGCGACCAATGGTCGGGCCGGCTTCTCGAGCGCGCGCTCCAGCGCTTCCAACTCGCCTACCAGCAAAGGCCCCGCGCACGCGACTTGCGCGAAACGAGCCACTCCATGAGTGCTCGCCTCGGCACGGTGAGCGGTACCAAAAGCGTCCATCACGAATACGTCGCACAGCCCCGCCATCTTGCGCGCGAGCGCTTCATCGTCCTTCTTCTCGCCCTTGTTGAAGCGGACGTTCTCGCACAGCACAGCGCTTCCGGGCGCGCAGTCGACCCCATCGAGCCAGTCCTTGCGCAAGGGTACCGGCTTGCCCAGAAGCTCCGATAACCGTACGGCCACCGGCTGCAGCGAAAGCGCCTCGTCGAACTTGCCCTCTTCCGGCCGGCCGAGGTGCGAGAGGATGAAGACCTTCGCGTGCTGATCCAGTGCGTAGCGGATCGTCGGCAGCGCCGCGCGGATGCGCGCATCGCTCGTGACCACCCCGTCCTGCACGGGCACGTTCAAATCCTCCCTGATGAGGACCCGCCTGTTGCGCAGGTCCGTGTCCGTCATCCGCAGGACTTTCATGACGCCTTCGACCACGCGAGGGTGGTGTCGATCATGCGGTTCGAGAAGCCCCACTCGTTGTCATACCACGCGCAGACCTTCACCAGCGTACCGTCGATCACCTTGGTCAGTGTCGAGTCGAACACCGACGAGTGCCCATCGTGGTTGAAGTCCACCGACACGAGCGGCGCGTCGTTATACGCAAGGATGCCCTTGAGAAAGCCCGTCGAGGCTTCCTGCAGCAGCTTGTTGACTTCCTCGACCGACGTCGCGCGCTTCGCAGTGAACGTGAGATCGACGAGCGACACATTGATCGTCGGAACCCTGACCGCGAATCCATCGAGCTTGCCCTTGAGTTCCGGGAGCACGAGGCCGACCGCCGCGGCGGCACCGGTCTTCGCCGGAATCATGGACATGGTGGCGGAACGGGCGCGCCGCAGGTCGGAGTGATAGACGTCCGTCAACACCTGATCGTTGGTGTAGGAATGGATCGTCGTCATGATGCCGGCGGCAATGCCGACCTTGTCGTGAAGCACCTTGGCAACCGGCGCCAGGCAGTTCGTCGTGCACGACGCGTTGGAAATGACGGTGAATCCGCTCGTGAGCACGTTGTGGTTCACACCATAGACAATCGTGGCGTCCACATCCTCACCGCCCGGCGCGGAAATGACGACCTTCTTCGCGCCACCTTTCAGGTGCGCGCCCGCCTTCACCTTGCTGGTGAAGAGGCCGGTACATTCGAGCACATACTCGACCCCGAGCTCGCCCCAGGGGAGCTTCGTCGGATCGCGCTCGGCGAGAACGCGAATGCGGTCGCCGTTCACGACCATTGAGTCGCCGTCGACTTTCACTTCGCCGGGGAACCTACCGTGCACGGTGTCATAGCGCGTCAGGTGCGCATTGGTCTTGGCGTCACCGAGATCGTTGAGCGCCACGATCTGCAGCTCTCCAGTACGCTTCCCCTCATACAGTGCGCGCAGGATGTTGCGCCCGATCCGACCGTAACCGTTGATGCCGACCTTGATTGCCATGACCTCATTTCCTCATTCGTAAAGTTAATTCGGGAACTTGAGCAGCTCGCTGATGAGTCGCGTGACATTATCGACCGTGAAACCGAAGTGGGGAAACAGGTCCGACACCTTCCCCGAGGCGCCGAAGCGGTCTATACCCAGCACCCTGCCCTCGGTGCCCACGTAACGCCACCAGAAGAGAGTAGCACCGGCTTCGACCGCAAGCCGCCGCCGGATTCCCGGCGGCAGGACGCTTTCGCGGTACGCCTCGTCCTGGGCATCGAAAGCCTCTGTCGAGGGCATGGACACCAGGCGCACCCGCCGGCCGCTCGAGTTCAGGGCCTGCACGGCCTCCGCGGCGATGCCCACTTCCGACCCGGTGGCGATGACGATGCATTCGGGTGTGCCACTGCAATCGATCAATGTGTACCCGCCCCGGCGGATATTGGCCACCTGCAGCGGCGTCCGGGGTTGCTGCGGCAGAGCCTGTCGCGTGAAGACCAACGCGGTGGGTCCGTGCCGTTCGATGCCCGCGGTCCACGCGATAGCCGTTTCAGCGGCATCGCAGGGCCGCCACAGGCTCATGTTCGGAATCGCGCGCAGCGCCGTGAGATGCTCGACCGGCTGGTGAGTCGGGCCGTCCTCACCCAGACCGATGGAGTCGTGGGTGTAAACCAATACGACCCGCACGCTCATCAGGCACGCAAGCCGTATGGCATTACGGGCGTAGTCCGAGAAAACGAGGAATGTGCCGCCGTAAGGCACGAAGCCGCCATGTAGGGAGATGCCATTCATCAGAGCCGTCATGCCGAACTCGCGCACGCCGTAGTGAATGTAGTTGCCGCTCGCGTCCTCTTTCGAGACCGTGCGCGCGCCCTTGAAGAACGTGTTGTTCGAGGGGGTCAGATCGGCCGACCCGCCCAGGATCTCGGTCAAGGCGGGCCCGATGAGGTTCAACACCGCTTGCGAGGCCTGCCGGGTGGCCTGCGGCGCGGTCTGCTCGAGCAGCGTATCGAGGCACTGTGCCGCCGTTTCTTTCCAACTCTGCGCCAACTCGCCGCGCACGCGGCGGTCGAATTCCCGTGCGAGCTCCGGATGCGCCGTTCGATAACGGCCGAACAACTCACGCCAGGCTGCCTCCGAGGCAGCGCCCTGCCGGCGGTGATCCCATGCGGTACGCAGCTCATCCGGTACCACGAACGGCTCGTACGGCCAGCCCAGCGCCTTGCGCGTGGCGGCCACTTCGTCCGCCCCGAGCGCCTCCCCGTGAGTGGCCGCGGTACCCTGTTTGTTGGGCGCCCCCCAACCGATGATGGTCTTGCAGCAGATCAGCGAGGGCCGCGACGTTTCGGCACGCGCGGCTTGAATCGCGGCGAGAACGGCATCCGCATCGTTACCGTCGACGTTCGGCACCACGTGCCAGTGGTAGGCCTCGAAGCGTTTGGCCGTATCGTCGCTGAACCAGCCGCCTAACTTACCGTCGATTGAGATGCCGTTATCGTCGTAGAACACGATGAGCTTGCCGAGGCCGTGCGTACCCGCGAAGGAGCACGCCTCGTGCGAAATGCCTTCCATGAGGCAGCCATCGCCGGCAAACACGTAGGTATGGTGATCGACGATCTCGAGTCCCGGACGATTGAACTGCGCGGCGAGCATCTTCTCCGCAAGCGCCATGCCGACAGCGTTGGCAAGACCCTGGCCGAGAGGACCGGTCGTCGTCTCGATACCGAGCGCGGGCTCATGTTCCGGATGGCCGGCCGTGCGGCTCCCGAACTGACGAAAGTTCTTGATCTCCTCGAGCCCGAGCGGATACCCCGTGAGATACAGAAGCGAATACAGCAACATCGAGCCGTGCCCATTCGACAGCACGAACCGATCGCGGTCGACCCACAACGGATTGCCCGGATTGTGCTTGAGGAAGTCGCCCCAGAGAACCTGCGCGATGTCGGCCATACCCATCGGCATGCCCGGGTGCCCGGAATTGGCACGCTGCACGGCGTCCATGGAGAGCGCACGAATGGTATTGGCAAGTTCTCGACGTGTAGTCATGCGGCTCTTTAGGCGGCTCGTGGCCGCGTGTTTTCTGGCGGAAAGCGCTAGCGTGCGCGCGGCGTTCAGGTGAAAGGGCCGCGCATTTTCCACTAGACGCGCCGGATGCTCAATCGAGATGTCGGGCTTAACCGACATGACTTATCGCGAGTCACACCAGATGCGGCACTTCGACCCGCGTGGGCGGCTTCACATTATCGGACCGAATAAGCGCGTACTGCGTCATGCCGTGCATTTCCGGGCCTCATCAAGCGACCCAGTTCACTGCAGCAGACCATGGGCTCTCTGCTACGATTTCCACGCACCGAGAGACCGTGGCCAAAGGAACTGAGGCCCGTCCGCGGTGGTCCCTTCACCGACTGTAATGCGGCAGGCACGATGGATATGAGCGTATTGCGTCTCACACACTTCACCGACCCGCACCTCTACGGCAGCGAGACGGAATCGTTGCGCGGGATCGCGACTCTGCCCGCGCTTACGGCGACGCTTGCGCACGCCCAGGCGCGCGACTGGCCGCCTGCCGCGGTCCTTGTCACCGGAGACATCGTACAGGACGATCCCGCGGGCTACGTGCACTTCCGGCGCCTGTTCGGCGGACTCGGGCTGCCCGTGCTTTGCCTGCCGGGCAATCACGACGAGCCGGAAGCGATGCGTCGTGAGCTCGATCGTGCTCCGTTCGTACTCGGCGGCCACGTCGACCTGGGGCTCTGGCGCATTGTATTGCTCGACAGCTGCATTCCGGGTTCCGCGAGCGGCCGCTTGAGCGCACAGAGCCTCACTGCTCTGGAAGGAGCGCTCGCCACCGCGGGTAACCGTCACTGCCTGGTCAGCCTGCATCACCATCCGATCGGGATGGAAAGCCGCTGGCTCGATCGCGTCGGCCTCGAGAACGCTGACGAATTTCTGCAAACCGTCGACCGGCACCGTAATGTAAGGGCGATCGTCTGGGGCCACGTGCATCAGAGTTACGACGGGCTGCGCAATGGCGTGCGGCTGCTCGCCACCCCAGCCACGTGCGCGCAATTTCTGCCCCACGCGGACGAGTTCGCGGTCGACCGGCAGCCGCCGGGCTATCGGACGTTCGAGCTGCGGGCGGATGGATCGCTACTGACGGAGGTTGTGTGGGTAGAAAAAAGTGCTGCCGGGTCTTGGCGCTCGGTCTGCTCGGCTGCCTGACGGCACACGCCGGGAGTCCCGTCTGGGCGATTCACGGTGAGCACAACACGGTCTACGTCGCGGGCTCCGTCCACCTGCTGAAGGCAAATGACTCCACGCTGCCGGCGGCATTCGACCGTGCCTACACGGGATCCCAGGCGCTGGTCATGGAGCTCGACCTCGGCAAGCTCGACCCAATGGAGGCGGCGGGCTGGATGATGGAGCACGGCATGCTTCCCGAAGACAGCAGCCTGCGCAAGACCATAGGCGAAGAGCGCTATCGGCGTGTCTGCGCCGAAGCCGCTCGCCTCGGGCTGCCGATGGAAGTGGCGGACAAGCTAGCGCCCTGGGTGCTGGGACTGCAGCTCATGGAGCTGCAGTACGCGCAACTCGGTTTCGACAGCCAGGCGGGCGTCGAGCAGCAGCTCGAGCGCCGGGCGCAGACGGACGGCAAGCCGACGAGCGGACTCGAGACGATGTCGGAGCAGCTCGGCGTTTTCGAGACACTATCGCCTCCGGAACAGGCGCGCTTCCTCGACCTCATCGTGACCGAAATGCATGAAGTTGGCAGCGAGACGCAATCCGTGGTGTCCGCCTGGCGCGCGGGCGATTCCGCCAAACTCGCCGCGCTCCTCGGCGACGAATACAAGTCGTTCCCCGCGCTCTACCGCACCCTCGTGAGCGATCGTAACAAGCGCTGGGTGCCGCAGATCGAGAAGCTCCTGAAAGCCAAGGACAACTACTTCGTCGTGGTCGGCGCGCTGCACCTCGTCGGCGACGGCGGCCTGCTCGAGCTCATGCGCCGCGACGGATTCAAGGCCGAAGCGTTGAATTAGTCTGATCTAATGGGCCGAAAGTCGCCCGCGGCGCTTTCGGCGAGCGCGCCTAGGGCGGGGCGGGCACGCGACCAAAAGGCGTGGCTTTTGGTCGCGAAATGCGGGCCAGTTGTCGGCGAGGGCTTTGATTGGCTGAAAGTCGCCCGGGGCGCGTAGCCTGCGGCGCTTTCAGCAGACATTACTTCGAATGCCGCTGGCTGCGTGCCCGCGTCTGCGCGAGTAGAAACCCCACAGTCCAATACCCATCACCACTGTCCAGGCCAGCACCAGCCAGCCCACGAACCCATCGAAGCGGCTCAGCAGGAACCTGAGCGGCGACGCCTCGACCGGCTCCGACAGCTCGTGAGCCACCAACATCACCCAGACCCAGCCGGCGTGCAGCCCAAGACACGCGGCGATATTGCCCGTGACGGCGCGCACGACCGCCAGCACGACGCCAACCGCGGCCAGGCAGAGGAACGCATCCATCATGCCGAGCGGATTGGCGAACGAGTGCAACGTCCCGGCCAGCAGATCGACACCGCTCCAAGCGGTGACCAGCTCGGGCGGAATGCGGAATTTGCCGAAGAAATGGGTCGCCGAGTACAGGACGGCGGTGAGCACGATCGCGGCTCGCGTCCCCGCCTCGCGCTGAATGCCGGTGAACATGGCGCCGCGCAGAAACGTCTCCTCGATGAACGCCACCGCAAGTCCGCTCACCAGCCGCGCCACGACGAGCTGGGCGAGTGCCCCCGCGCCCAGCTCCGCCCCGCTCCTCCATTCCAACAGGCCGAGCGCCGCCATGATCCCGACCACGGCCAACATCGTCGCGGCCCCGAGCCCCAGGCCGATCGACATCTCGCGCACGAACTCCCGCCGCGGCGCTCCATATCCGAGGCTCGCGCGGTCCGCGAGCCCGAGGCGGCGTGCCACCAGCACGAAACCCACCAACAGCCCGAGCATGCCGATACGCTCGCCTATGCGATGGAAAGGGAAGTCGAAATGCGGATGCAACAGCAGCCACGCCGGATAGGTGCATAGCGCGACCACGACGAAGGCCACGAGGAACAGCCCGAGAAAACTGGCAAACGCGCGCATGGGTCGGACGGGCTCCCGAAAATCGCGATGCGAAGGGCACGTACAGTACGGGTGGCAGCGCGGCCACGCAAATCTGTACGAACGCGGAGGCTGTTCATCTAGTGAGCGTAATGGCGACCGGCCGAGAATGAGCGCGTCTTCAAAACCAAAGAGGGATCTCACATGAAGGAACAGCGGGCCCGGCACATTCTTCAGGCACTCGTCCAGGGTATCGATCCCCTGACGGGCGAGGACCTGGCACCCGGCACGGTGCTGCAGCAGGCTGATGTGCTGCGCGCACTGCTCGCGGGCGTAGCGGCGCTGGAACAAACGGCGGCTCGCGCGCAGCGGCGCGCGCAACTGCCCGGTAACGTCGGCCGCTCCTGGAACGCGAACGAGGAGGCCACGCTCGTCACGGTATTTAGATCTGGCGAGCCGTTGATGGAAATCGCCGCGCGACACGGCCGCACCCTGCGCGCCATCGAAGCGCGGCTCGAGCGGATGGGTCTGCTCACACCGGAGCAGCGCAGTACGAACAATAGCTTCGTCACCCCAGCAACAGGAGGTGCCAGTCGCTCACAACCACCGTAAGCTTGCACGGATGTCAGCCACCCTGTCAGTGCCGACCCGGCAACCGATCGTCATCTGGTTCGGCCGGGTCGGCGATCTGATTCTCCTCAGCGCACTGCTCGATATTCTGCACCGGCGTTACGGAAGCCCGTGCCAGTTGATCGGCGCGGGCTCGTGGATCGCGGAAATCTACCGGGCCCATCGGGACGTCGCGCGGGTCCACTGCCTGCGCCGCTACACGCCGTTCTTTTTTGATGTTGCGTGGTGGCGGGTACTCTGGGCATTGCGCCGGGACGGCACCGATCCGATCTACGTCTGCGAAACCGATCGCCGCAAGCTCGCGCGAATCCGTCGCCTGTTGACTCTGAGCGGCACCGATCCCGCACGCTGCCTGTTCATCGCCGCTGAGCCGAGCTGTCGCGAGCCGCACTGGGTCGACAAATTGGTCAGTTTCGGACGGCTGACACCGGCGGCGCTGCGCGAGACCGACTATCCATGGCCGGCGGTGAATCCGCTCTGCGCGCCGCGCCTCGAGGTGTCCGCTACCGCTCGCGCGGATTGCGATGCCTGGATCGCTTCGCAGGGCTGGTCGAAGCGCCCGATCATACTCGTGCAGCCGGGCAATCGCCGCACGATGCGCGGCAGTAAGCTGCGCGTCTCCCCGCTCGACGACAAGGCGTGGCCGATCGAGCGATGGGCCGGACTGCTACAGAAAATCCATGCGCACGCGCCCGAGGCTGCCATCGTGTTATGTGGCGCGCCACGGGAAACCGTGCTGCTCGGTTGGATCCATGCGGCCACGAAATTGCCGGCGGTGTTTACGGCCGAGCTTCCGTTGGGGCGGCTGCTCGCGCTTTGCCAGGCGGCGCATAGCATGATCTCGGTAGACACCGGGCCGGCCCATGCGGCCGCCGCGCTGGGCCTGCCGCTGGTTGTCATGTTCGGCGGTCACTCGCAGGCGCAGTGGCTGCCACGAAGCTCCTCCGGCTCCCCAGTTCTCGGCATCGGGGGCCCACCCGTCTCGAAACGCCTGGATCAGATCGCCGTTGATACGGTGTTCGATACCTGGCGCTCGCTGCTCGAGCGGATGAAGCAACCGCCTTGACTCGCGGCGACGCGTTCCGCGCCGGCGCCCAAGAGCTCACCTGCCAGGAGCCTGTCCGACCAATGCTCGCCTACTGCGGTCGTCCCCCGCGAATTGTTCAGCGCGCGAGTAAAGCGCGCCATCTCTCCGCGACCGCCGCTAATCGAAAACGCGGGTCGGGTGCCGTATGCGGCCGTTCCCCCGAGCGCCAGGCGCGAACCCGCTCGACATGGGAATCGAATAGGCCAAAGGAGGCCGCGAGGCTTGCCGGACCGCTGCGCCACTGCGGCGACACGTGGCTGAGCGCGCCTTCGTAAATGCGTTGAGCCAACGTGACCGGAAGTATCTGATTCGGATCGCCGATGACTTCGGCCGCCGCGCCGCAATCGTGCGTCAACACCGGCGTGCCGACGGCGTGGGACTCAGCGAAGACCAGCCCGAATGTCTCGGGGATTACGAAATTCGGAAAAAATGTGCACAGCGCCGTGCGCACTTCCGCGTGGATACGCTCTTGCGGCTGCGGCCCCAGGTATTCGACGCCGTCGATGACAGAGGACTTGCGGACCTTGTAGCCGGGATTGCCGACCACGAGCCGCAGATCCGGCATCTGCCGCCGCAAAGCGCGAAAGGCATCCAACGTGAACTTGAGGCCCTTGTTGGGCGAGGAGAAGAACACGAGCTTGCTCTCATCGACGGGCGAGCCGTCCGGAGCGAGCGCGTCGTCGATCGGGTTGTAGATCGTGCAGGCACGCACCAGATCCGCCGCCCGCATGCCGCGAAGCGTGGCCTCCACCCCGCGCCGCTGTGAATCCGACACGCAAACGATCGTCACTTGAAGTTTCCGCAGCAGATCGGCAGTCGATGCGAGCCAGCCGGCGCGTTTAGAGCCGGGATTGAGTTGATCGTGCAGCCACAAATGGACACGCGCATTCGGATAAAGGTCCCGCACCCTGGGCAAGGCGCGCGAATCGCGATTGATGACGACGTTCGTGACACCGGTATTGCGTTCCGGTGGACGGTAGCGGCCGTAGACTTCCGTGCGGTTGTGCTGGACCACTAACGCTTCGAGTGCGTCGGCAACGCGTGTGACGCTCGCCTCCGTTCCGCCCATGGCCTGCTGCCGCAAGGTCCTGGTGTCGTAGGGCTGCTGGCACGCCGGGTCAAAGAACAGGGTGGAGCTCATTGGGGGTATTCTAAAGCCCCCAAGCGACGAAACGAGGTGCGTGTGGCGAGTCGGAGTGGCCTGTCGGCATGCATCATCACTTTCAACGAAGCCGATCGGATCGAGGCGTGCCTGCGCTCAGTAAGCTTCTGTGATGAGATCATCCTCGTGGATTCGCACTCGACGGACGCCACGCGCCAGATCGCGGCTAGCCTCGGTGCACGTGTCCTCGAGCGCGACTGGCCCGGATACCGTTCACAGAAGCAATTTGCCGTGGATAGCGCCAGCAACGACTGGGTGCTGTGCCTCGACGCCGACGAGCGCGTGAGCCCGGGGCTGCGGGCCGAAATCGAAGCACTCCGCGGGACCGGCTTCGAAGGCTTTGCCGGCTGGTCGGTCCCCCGCATCACGGATTACTTCGGCCGCTTCCTGCGTCACGGAAATGCCTATCCCGATCGGCTCGTGCGCCTCTTCGACCGCCGTCGCGGCGGCTGGACGGGGTACGAGATTCATGAGAATACGCGCGTGAACGGCCGCGTCGGCAAGCTGCGTGGCCATCTCGAGCACTATTCCTACCGCAATCTGACGGACCACCTCGTCCGGATGCAGCGCTACGCCGATCTCATGGCGCAGGCACTCTACAGCCGCGGCAAGCGCTGCGGCCTCGGGAAGGTCCTGATCAATCCGCAGTGGCGCTTCGTGCGCGGCTACCTCCTGCGGCTCGGCTTTCTCGACGGCTGGCGCGGGCTCGTGTTCGCCCTCATCGAGGCGAACTACGTGCGCCGCAAATACCTGCAGCTCTACATGCGCAGCAAGGGTCTGCCCAGCTGAGCCCGCCCGTCGGCTCGTCGTGTCCGACTCCTAAGCGCCCCACACCTCATTCGCAAACCGCAGGAAGTTGCGTCCCAGTATCTTTTCGATGCGGCTGGGCGTGTAACCGCGCTGCTGCAACCGATCGGCAAGCTCGCGAAACTGGTTGACGCCGCGCAGGTCGACCACGAACGGAAAGGTATCGGGGCGCTCGCCCGCGGCGCTGATGCCTGCGGCGCGCCGCGCCGCGATCTCCTTGGCCAGACGCCCCTTGTACGCTTCCAGATCGTCGATCGAAGTCACCGAGCCATCCGTTCCGATACCGACATGATCTTCGCCGCACACGTTCACCGCGTGATCAATGTGCGCGACGACGTCTTCGGCCGTTGCATGACCGGATGGATTCAGGAACGGCATGAAGTAGATGCCGACAAAGCCGCCATTCGAAGCCACGAGCCGCAGCTCTTCGTCGGTCTTGTTGCGCGGGACGTCGTTGAGGGCACGGCAGCCGGTGTGATTGATCGAGATCGGTTGTTTCGAGCTGCGCGCCGCGTCCACGCACGTCTGCTGTCCGCTGTGAGAAAGGTCGACCATGAGCCGGTTCGCGTTGAGCCGCTCCACGACCTCGTGACCCAACGTCGTCAGCCCGCGATTCTCCTGTGCCATCGAGCCGTCGCCCAGCGGATTCGCCGGGTTGTAAGTGAGCTGCACGACACGTACGCCAAGGTCCGAGAAGATATCGACGCGCTCGGGCTTCGTGCCGACCATCGTCGCGTTCTGGAACCCGTAGATCACTCCGATCCGGCGCTCCGCCTGCGCCCGGAGAATGTCGGCAGCCGAATAGATCTTCAGCAGGTCCTTGGGATTCGCGCGGATCAACGCCTCCCATTCGCCGAGCTGCGCCATTGTGTACTCGAACGGGTCCATGTTGCCGGCCACATAGCCTATCGTGACGTTGACGGCCGTCAGCCCGGCTGCGTGTGCCTCGCGCACGGTCCGCTCGTCGAGCGTAAGCGCCTCGAAACCCTGCACCGCCTGGGTGTGCGCGCCTGGATCTGCCGGCGCGATGGAGTTGGGGTTTTCCAGGCCGCCGAGGGCGTTGACGATGATCGCATTGCTCCAGGGTGCGGCGGTCATTCGCGGCGCGGAGCGGCGGGGAACGGCAGGCTGCGCCGCGAGCGCTGCCGGCGCTGCTACAACACTTGCCGCGAGCGCGAGGAAATCGCGGCGATCCAACGGCACATGGCGCCGGATCGATTCGTTTACTTGCATCGGTTCCCCTTCAAATGTCCACACGCCGCACGAGCGGACTCAGCTTCGACAGCCGCACGAGCGGATCGTCCAGCTCGAGAAGTCCGAGCCTGTCGGACAGAGTGAGCGGCAGAATCTCAGCCAGGCGGCAGCTTACCCACGACGCGTCAGCAAAATCCCCGCTCACATCGGCGTACAGCTCGCCGAGCTCCGGCAGTATTTGACGCAGCAACTCACCCAGGTGCCGGTACTCGTCGGGCAGCCCTACAGCCTCTTCCGGCGGTAGATATTCGATATCGCCCAGGTTGAGCCCGTCGCTCTGCTGCCAGCGTTTGATCACGCGGAACTTGCGATCGCCCCTGCACGTGATGCCCAGCAGACCGTCAGGCATCGCGTCGAAATCCACTATGCGTGCGGTAGTGCCGAGGTCTGCCGTATCGGCAACCGTGCCCACTTCGCTACCAGAACGGATCAACACGACCCCAAACGGACTGGCGTCCCGCATGCAGCGGCGCACCATATCGACGTAGCGTGTCTCGAAGATGCGCAAGGGCAGCGCGCCGCCGGGAAATAACACAGTGTTCAATGGAAAGAGCGGTAGTGCACCAGGTCCCGCCGCTTCCGTATGCATGAGTCCCGACGTTTTTGCCTGACTCATGCGCGTTGACTCATGCGTCCTGGCTCGTCTCGACCTGAGTCGTCCGCTCGAGCGCTGCGAGCAGCTTCCCGTGTAAGCCGTCGAACCCGCCATTGCTCATGATGAGCACGTGATCACCGGCACGAGCCGTCTTGGCAAGGTTGCTGGCGAGGGTATTCACATCGTGACTGGCGTGCCCGCGAGCGCCGAGCGAGGCAACAACTGCCCCAGCATTCCAACCGATGTCCGCAGGAGTATATAGCCAGACCTCGTCTGCACCCGCGAGCGAAGCCGCCAACGTATCCTGGTGCACACCCATACGCATTGTGTTTGAGCGAGGCTCGAGTACGGCAATGATCCGGGCGCGACCGACCCGTCGGCGCAGGCCGTCCAAGGTCGTGGCGATGGCGGTGGGATGGTGCGCGAAGTCGTCGTAGACGCGGACGCCGTTGATCTCGCCTCGCACCTGCATGCGGCGCGCAATTCCCTCGAATGACTGCAGCGCGTCGATCGCATGCTCGACGGTGACGCCGGCGTGGCGAGCAGCGGCGATCGCCGCTAGCGCATTCTCCATGTTGTGAGCGCCGATCAGCGACCACTGCACCGTGCCACGGGGCCGCCCCGCTTCGAGCACTTCGAACTGCGAGTAATCGTCCACGACGCCGACCGGCCTGGCGGTCCACAACACGTCCTTGCCATCCGCGCGCGCAAAGCCTTCTCTCGGCGTCCAACAGCCCATGGCGAGCGTTTCCTGAAGGCGCACATCGCTCGCGTTCCAGACGATGCGTCCACCGCCAGGCACGATGCGCACGAGATGATGAAACTGCCGCTGGATCGAGGCGACGTCCGGATAGATATCCGCATGGTCGTACTCGAGGTTGTTGAGGATTACGGTACGCGGACGGTAGTGCACGAACTTCGCCCGTTTGTCGAAGAATGCGGTGTCGTACTCGTCAGCCTCGATCACGAAGAATGGATCGCGCCCGAGCCGCGCGCTCGTATCGAAGTTCGCCGGCACGCCCCCGATCAGGAACCCGGGCGCGAGGCCCGCGTGTTCGAGAATCCACGCCAATACAGAGGAGGTCGTCGTCTTGCCGTGTGTGCCGGCGACCGCGAGCACCCAGCGCTCCTTGAGCACTTCTCGCGACAGCCACTCAGGTCCCGAGGCGTAGGGCAGCCCGCGCTCGAGAAGGGCCTCGACGACCGGCTGCCCCCGCGTCATGACGTTACCCACGACCACGATGTCGGGCGCCGGGTCCAGCTGCTCCGCCTCGAACCCCTGGATCACATCGATCCCGAGCGCCTCGAGCTGCGTGCTCATGGGCGGGTAGACGTTGCGATCGGAGCCGGTCACGCGATGGCCGGCCGCCCGGGCGATGGCGGCGATGCCACCCATGAATGTACCGCTGATTCCAAGGATATGTACGTGCATCGGAAATGTCAGGTGCTGGCGGGAAAGAGGGCGAACAGCAGGATCTGTCCGGCGAGAATCTGGAGGATCACGAGCGCGACGCTCGCCGGGCTCGACCATTCGAGGGCGGCCTTCACCACGTGACTGTTGGCGGCGATCACCCAGATGACGAGCACGAGCCCCATCAGCGTCACCGGAAACTGCCAGGTCGTATCCTGCGCGAAGCGGCGCATGAGCCATTCGGAGAGGACCAACAGGGGCGAAAGCACTGCCTGGAAGCCAAAAACGGCCGTGGTGGTCTGCAGGGTACGCTCGGACTTACCGGCGAGGCGCAGCAGCAGGACGTACCATACGAGCTGGAATGCCACGTCGATGGCCAGATGCCCGGGCCAGCCCGCGACGGGGGGCATCAGGGCGCTCACGAGGAAGTTCACGACGAAATATCCGGCGACGGTCAGCGCCAGCAGCAACGGAGAGGCCGGCAGGTCCTGGGGCCCTCTGCGGAGCAGCGTAATTTGCGTAAAGAGCTGAATGAGCTCCTTCATGGCTTTCGGTACTGTCGCTCGACTCGCATAATGTGCGCGCCCGATTGTACAGGTCATCATCAAACCCGTTGCAGCCCATAGTCACGACATCCCAAGCCCTTGCCGAGCTTGGCACGCGTCTCGACACGCTCGAGGGCATAGGCCTCGACACCGAGTTCCTGCGGGAGCGCACCTATCGCGCCGAGCTCTGCCTCGTGCAGGTGTCGTCCGATAGCGACGCCACATGCGTCGACCCCATCGCCCTCCCCGATCTCACGCCGATCGCTCGTGCGCTCACGGCGCCGGGAATCGTCAAGGTCATGCACGCCTCTCGCCAGGACATCGAGGTGCTGTTTCCCGTCGCCGGCCTGGTGCGGCCGGTGTTTGATACGCAGATCGCCGCCGCGCTCACCGGCCTGCCCGCACAGGTCGGTTATGCCGAGCTCGTCCGCCGGTTGATCGGACATGAGCTGGCGAAAACTCACACGCGCACGGACTGGTCCCGCCGGCCGCTGTCGCCCGAGCAGATCGAGTACGCACTGGATGACGTGCGCTATCTGTTGCCCCTCAAATCTCTGCTGGAGGAGCAGCTGCAAAAGCTAGGTCGACTCACGTGGCTGGCCGAGGAGCTCGCCGCATTGGACGACACCCGCAGCTTCACGACAGAGCCGGAGCAGGCATGGCTGCGCGTAAAGGGACTGCGCGGCCTCGATGAGGCGCGCATCCGCCTTGCGCGCGAGCTTGCGGCCTGGCGCGAGCGCCGCGCTATCGAGCGCAACCGCCCGCGAGGCTGGATTCTCGATGACACGGCATTGCGTGAGATCGTTCTGCAGGTGCCTCGCTCGGTCGAAGCGCTGGCTGCGATGGCAGAACTGCCGGCCGGCGTCGTGAAGCATTGCAGCGAAGATTTGCTCGCGTGCGTGCGCGCGGCGGAAATCGCCGATCCGGCCCCGGCCATCCAGGGACGGCAACGGCCCGATCCCCTGAAGACCGCCCTGGTGAAAAAACTAGGTGTGCTCAACCAGTCGATCGCCGCCGATCTGAACCTGAGCCCCGAGATCCTGGCGACCCGGCGCGATCTCGAGCAACTCGCGGACGGCCGGCAGGACGTCGCCGTGCTGCGGGGCTGGCGGCGCGGCGTCGTCGGCGAGCAGATGTTGGCGGCGCTTTGAAACTCGGGTATCCCGGGGGCACCGCGCTTGCTATCGTTGGGCGTTATGGATGAACCCCTACAGCAGCTGCGTGCCCTGCTCGCCAGCGAGCGCACCGCACGTATTGAAGCCGAGCGCAGCGGAAGGCTGAAGGATGAATTCCTGGAAGCCCTCGGTCACGAGCTGCGCGCGCCCCTCAACGCCATTCTGGGCTGGTCCCGGCTCATGGAGCTGGGCCGCCTCGGAGTCGAAGAAACGCAGTCCGGTGGCCAGACCATAGCGCGCAACGCGCGGCTGCTGGCACACATCGTCGATGATCTGCTCGACCTGAGCGCCGTCTCGACCGGCAAGATCCGCGTGGATCCCGAAGAGACGGACATCTGCGAAATCGTCGAAGCGGCGCTCGATATCCTGCAGCCGTCAGCCGGCAGCAAGGGCGTCATCCTCGAAAAGCATCTGGCGACGCCGGAGTGCCTCGTTTTCGGCGATCCGCAACGACTTCAACAGGTTGTCTGGCATCTGCTCAGCAACGCGATCAAGTTCACGCCGCGTGGCGGCCGGGCGAAAGTCACGGTACGGACCGCAGGCGGCCAGTGCCAGATCGCCGTCAGCGATACCGGCGCCGGGATCGCCAACGAACTCCTCCCGTACGTATTCGACCGCTTCTGGCGCGCCGAGGCGCCGGACGAGCATCGCTACTCGGGCCTGGGGCTGGGGCTTTCGCTTGCGAAGCGGCTCGTGGAACTGCACGGTGGGACGGTCGCCGCGACCAGCGCCGGCTTGAATCATGGCGCCACTTTCACGGTCCTTCTGCCTCGGGTCGCCCCACGCGATGAGCTGGACAATCGAAATGGAGTCGCCGCAGAAGACGAACCGCAGGAGCACGGTCCAGCCGCGGAAATACACGGTTACCAGGTGAACTTGACCGGCTTACGCGTGCTCGTCGTGGATGACGAGCCGGACACCTTGGATCTGCTCAGGCGGGTACTCGGCGACAGCCAGGCGCAGGTGGCGGCCGCGCCATCGGTCGAAGCCGCGCTTGCGACCCTCGGCGCCTTCAATCCCCATGTGCTGATCTCGGACGTGAGCATGCCCGGCCGCGACGGCTATGAGCTGATCCGGGCCGTGCGTTCGACGACCAGCCCGGAAGATCTGCCGGCGGCGGCGCTGACCGCATACTCTCGGCCGGAGGACGCCGCGCGCGCTCGCGAGGCCGGATTCCAGATGCATCTCTCGAAGCCCGTCGAACCCGATGAGCTGGTGAAGGTGGTCGCTCGCCTGGCCGGCCGCGAAGCGAGCATCGCCCTCCCGGAGCCCCTGCTGAGCTAGAAGCCGGGGCCCCGCGTTGTCGCGCCGGGGGCCACGGTCGCCAGCATCGCCATCCCGATACCCGCGCCCAGTTAGAAGCCCTGCTGCCCGTTGTCGTGCCGGGCCACTGTCGCTGGCATCGTATTGTCGCCCTGGCCCGCTGTCGCCGCGCCCCCGCGTTGGTGAATTTGGCGTCGCCGGCGCGTGAGACGGCACGTTAGCGTTTCTTGCCGGCCTTTTTCTTTCCCGGAGCCTTCTGCCCAGCGGCTTTCTTGCCAGACTTTTTCTTTGCAAGCTGGTTCGCCGCACTTTTCCACGTGCCGCTCTTTTTAGCGGCGCCGACCCGCGCGGTCCCGCCCTGACGGGAGGGGGATTTCTTCGGGCTGCGAGTCTTCGCGGGCGCGCGCTTTGCCGTTCCAGCGGCCTTGCCAGGTGCTCGTTTGGCGGCAACGGGGTTTGACTTGGCCGCGCGTTGGGTCTTGGGCTTCGCCCCGCTCTTGCCGTCCGCGTTGTCTTTGCCTTTACCCTTCGCTGCGCCTTCGCCCTTCGAATTCGCTGCGACTTTCGGCTCGGGCTTGCGCGTCGGCTGGCGCGCTGCTGGCTTTGGCTTCGTGGTTGGCGCTGTAGAGCCCGGGGGCGACTTGAGGGCTTCTTCCAGCCGCCCGGTCACCTTGTCGACCTCTCCCTCGGCGTCGATCGAGCGCAGGGCGCCCTGCGTTCTGTAAAATTCGATCAGCGGCTTCGTCTTCTCGTCATACACCTTGAGACGCTCCGCCACCGTCGCTTCGTTGTCGTCCGGACGCTGGAAAAGGCGATGCGGGCCGCCAGTCTTCGGGCAGGTGTCCTTCTCGGCCTGCCCCGGTGGGCACGTGAGGAGATTGAATACTCGGCCGCAATCGGCGCAGGTACGTCGTCCGGATATCCGACGCGTAAGCTCACCGTAATCCACATCCATCTGTACAACGGCATCCAGCGGCTTTCCCAGCTCGCTGAGAAGGGTATCGAGCGCCCGCGCCTGGGCGAGGTTGCGTGGAAAGCCGTCGAGGATGAAGCCCCGCTGGGCGTCGGGCTCGCTCAGCCGCTCGCGAATCATCCCAAGCACGATGTCGTCGTCGACCAGCCGGCCCGAATCCATGGCTTCCTTGGCCTTGAGCCCAAGATCGGTGCCATTGGTGACCGCCGCGCGCAGCAAATCTCCCGTGGATATCTGGGGGATACCGTGCCGCTCGACGAGCCGCTGAGACTGGGTGCCCTTGCCGGAGCCGGGCGCGCCCAATAGAACGATGCGCATGTTTTAAGAGACCGATCCCGTGGCCGCGAAAGGCTCGCCACGTTACCGGCCGCCCCATAAGAGGTCAAACGGCATCTGACTGCCTGACGGTCGCCTTCACGCGAGCAGCCGCTGCAGGCGCGCACGATCCCGGGCGGGGCTCATAAGGCGCCGGTGTGCAGTTTGCCCCGCACGTCCATTGCCGGGCCGGCCGAGTCGTGCGCGGTCCCCTAGGCCGGTCCGCAATATGCGCAAGGTGCATCGGCTGCGCTATTCTTGCCCGCCACAAATTGTCCGGCCGCCAACACCATGAAGAAGACCGTCAAGAAGAACGCGTTCTATGCCCAGTCGGGCGGAGTGTCCGCCGTCATCAATGCTTCGGCGTGCGGGGTCATCGAGACCGCGATGAAGCAGTCGAAATATATCGGGAAGGTCTACGCGGGACGCCACGGCATCATCGGTGCTCTCACGGAGGACCTCATCGATGTTAGCCGCGAGAGCACTGCTACCATCCGCGGCCTCCGCCACACGCCGGCCGGCGCTTTCGGCTCGGCGCGCTTCAAGCTCAAGGGACTCGAGCAGAACCGTGCCGAGTACGAGCGCCTGATCGAAGTATTCCGCGCTCACGAGATCGGCTATTTTTTCTATAACGGCGGCAACGATTCGATGGACACCGCGCTGAAGGTCTCGCAGATCGGCGAGTCTCTCGGCTACCCCATCACCTGCGTTGGTGTGCCGAAGACGGTCGACAACGATCTACCGCACACTGACTGCTGCCCAGGTTTCGGTTCCGTGGCGAAGTACGTAGCGGTGTCCACTCGCGAAGCGGCGCTCGACGTCGCCTCGATGGCGCGCACATCGACGAAAGTCTTCGTATTCGAGGTCATGGGACGCCACGCAGGTTGGATTGCCGCTGCGGGGGGGCTCGCGGGCACCAGGCCGAACGAAGCTCCGCATATCATTCTCTTCCCGGAAATTCCGTTTGAACAACAGAAGTTCCTCGACAAAGTGAAGCAGTCCGTCGCGGACTGCGGTTACTGCGTCATCGTCGTTTCCGAAGGCGCCGCAACCGCAGACGGGAAATTTCTGGCCGACGCGGGGACGAAAGACGCTTTCGGACATACACAACTTGGCGGTGTCGCGCCCGTGGTCGCCAACATGATCCGGGAGGCGCACGGCTACAAGTATCACTGGGCCGTGGCGGATTACCTGCAGCGCTCCGCCCGTCACATCGCATCCAAAGTTGACTCCGATCAGGCCTACGCCGTGGGCAAAGCAGCCGTCGAGCTCGCCGTGAAAGGCGTCAACGCCGTGATGCCGACCATCGTCCGCAAGGCCTCGAAACCGTACAAGTGGGTCATCGGCCACGTGCCGCTCGCGGAAGTCGCGAACAAAGAAAAGAAGGTACCGCGCGAATACATCACCGAAGATGGCTTCGGTATCACTGCCGCGTGCCGCCGCTATCTGCAACCGTTGATCGCCGGCGAAGCCTATCCGCCCTACAAGGACGGACTGCCGGACTACGTGCAGATCAAGGGTGTGGCGGTGCGCAAGAAAGTAAAGAGCGATTTCACAATCTAGCGTCTCGGGCGAGGCGGTACGAAGGGGGCGTGTAATGAACTCCGGGTGCGGAGCCTGTTTGGCTCAATCGGACGAACATCGCACCGCGGGCGCGGTCGTCCCGGGCTACGCGCTCCCAGCTTACGGGCTCCGGGCGACGCCGCCCCACTTATGGGCCCCAGGGCTGCGCATGAGCGGCGTTCTTCATCGTGTTATAGTCCGCCGCCTTTTCAGCGGTCGGACGACCGTGATGTCCGTCGTTCGAGCCCGCCAACGAACTAAAATTTTTTAACTCAGGCTGGTTGAGGGAGGTTCGCTGATGGATCCCACCACGTGGCTGTGGCTCGCGATCGCTGCCGGTGTTCTCGCCGTTCTCTACGGCATATTCTCGATGATGTCGATTCTTCGTCTGCCCGCGGGCAATGCCCGCATGCAGGAGATCGCGGCGGCCATTCAGGCCGGCGCGCAGGCTTATCTCAATCGCCAGTACTCCACGATCCTGATCGTCGGCATCGTGTTGTTTGCCGCTCTCGGCTTCTCCCCCATCGGCTGGCCGACAGCTGTCGGCTTCGCCATCGGGGCCATCCTGTCGGGTCTTACCGGCTACATCGGGATGAACATCTCCGTGCGCGCGAATGTACGCACAGCTCAAGCGGCAACGCACGGCGTGAACGCCGCGCTCCAGGTTGCATTCCGCGGCGGGGCGATCACCGGAATGCTCGTAGTCGGCCTCGGCCTCATCGGTGTCGCCGGTTACTTCGCAGTGTTGCGGCAGTTCCCGTCCATCGGTGAAGAAGGCGCGCTCCATGCGCTCGTCGGCCTTGCGTTCGGTGGCTCGCTCATCTCGATCTTCGCGCGTTTGGGCGGCGGCATCTTCACGAAGGGCGCCGACGTTGGCGCGGACCTCGTCGGTAAGGTCGAAGCGGGAATTCCGGAAGATGACCCGCGTAATCCAGCGGTGATCGCGGACAACGTAGGCGACAACGTCGGCGATTGCGCGGGCATGGCGGCTGACCTCTTCGAGACCTACGCCGTGACCCTTGTGGCAACCATGGTCCTGGGGGGTTTGCTTTTTGCAAATGCGGGTGAAGCCGCGGCGCTCAACGCCGTAATCTATCCCCTCGCACTCGGCTCGGCATCGATCGTCTCCTCGATCATCGGCACGTTCTTCGTGAAGGCCAGCGAAGGCGGCAAGATCATGAACGCGCTCTACAAGGGCGTGATCGTCTCGGGAATCGTATCGGCCGTCGCCTTCTACTTCATCACCCACCAGCTCATGCCGACACAGGCGGGCGCTCTGTACGGCTGCACACTGGTGGGCCTCGGCCTCACGGCGGCGATGATCCTCATTACCGAGTACTACACGGCGACCGAGTATGGCCCGGTACGTAAAATCGCCGCGGCATCACAGACCGGGCATGCCACGAACATGATCGCCGGATTGGGCGTGTCGATGAAGTCCACGGCCTTGCCGGTGCTCGCCGTGTGTATTGCAATCTGGGGCGCTTACGAGCTCGGCCAGATGCACGGCATCGGCCTGTACGGCATTGCGACGGCCGCAACTGCAATGCTCTCGATGACGGGCATGATCGTGGCGTTGGATGCCTACGGCCCGATCACGGATAACGCTGGTGGTATCGCCGAGATGGCCGGCCTCCCGAAAAGTGTCCGCGACGTTACCGACCCTCTGGACGCTGTCGGCAACACGACCAAGGCGGTCACCAAAGGCTACGCGATCGGCTCCGCCGGTCTCGCCGCGCTCGTCCTGTTTGCCGACTACACTCATAACCTGGAGGCAGTCGGCAAGCTCGTGGAGTTCTCGCTCTCCGATCCGGCCGTGATCATCGGCCTCTTCATCGGCGGTCTCGTGCCCTATCTCTTCGGCGCCATGGCGATGGAGGCCGTGGGCCGCGCCGCGGGCTCCGTGGTGGTCGAGGTACGCCGCCAGTTCCGCGAGATCAAGGGGATCATGGAAGGCACGGCGAAGCCGGATTACTCCCGGGCGGTGGACCTGCTGACGAAGGCCGCCATCCGCGAGATGATCATTCCTTCGCTGCTGCCCATTCTCGTACCCATCGTGCTCGTGTTCGCCCTGAATATCGCCATGGGGCCGGGTTCGGGCATCAAGGCGCTCGGCGGCCTGCTGATCGGCACGATTGTCACGGGACTGTTCGTCGCGATCTCGATGACCACCGGCGGCGGAGCGTGGGATAACGCTAAGAAGTACATCGAAGAGGGTAACTTCGGCGGCAAGGGCTCGGACGCGCACAAGGCGGCCGTGACCGGCGACACCGTTGGCGACCCCTATAAGGACACGGCGGGCCCGGCCATCAACCCGCTCATCAAGATCATCAACATCGTCGCGTTGCTGCTCGTACCGCTGCTTTAGATTCGACGTTTAACGGACGCGCGCCTGCCGCGTGTGGAGGGGGGTCGAGCACTTGCCCGGCCCCTTTTTTATTGGGCGGTTGAAAACGGCCTGCGGCCTTTCAACCGGGGCGCGCAGTCGGGGGCGCCTAGCCCGCGGGCCGTCCGACAGATGCTTATAGGCCCGCGGGCGCCCCTGGCAAAAGGCGCGGCTTTTGCCCGCTAGCAAAAGGGCCATGCGCTTCGGGCTGTGGCCTCCGGCACACGCACTCCGCCCATTTGCTCCGGGCGATGCGTGCGGGGACCCACGCGCGGCTTTACCCGCTCGGCCGCGCGCCAAAACAGTGTGGGGGGCACGGAAATTTGCCGCGCCCTTTATCGATTGCGCGCGTTGCTTACCGACGTCTTATGGGCAGGCGCCGCCCTAGCCCGGGTGGATGGCGCTCAGCAGCCGATGTAATACCGTCGGGGAGGCGGGCTTCACCAGATGATGGTCGATACTCGCTTCGCGTGAGCGGCGGCGATCCGCCTCATGGCCGAGCCCCGTAAGCGCGATGATCGTGGTGGAGGTGCCTTCCGGCATCGATCGGATCCGCGCCGCGGCCTCGAGCCCGCTGAGCTCGGGCATGCTGATATCCATGAACACCACGGTGGGCTGCACCAGGCGAAACTTATCTAAGGCTTCGCGCGGGCCGTACGCCGTGTGGACGTCATGTCCCATCAGCGACAGCATGAATGCGACCGCATCGGCCGAATCCGCCTGGTCGTCTACGACCAGCACCGTGAGCGGAATCTCGGCGTGAGGCACGTCTTCCATCATGATCTCCCCTGCTTCCCACACGGGTCTAGCTAAAGCCATCAGGAGCCTCGTAGCAAGATCCGTGCGGGCACGGGAACGGGCTTGGCAATGGTCAGGGGAATGATCGCCTGGGACGAGGTGCTCGCGCCACCCCGTCACGTCACGTTATGTCAAAGAAATCGAGCGATGCCGGTTGCGCGGAGATCACGTGGAAGCCGAGCTCGGCCGGTCAGGCGCGGTCGGCAAGGCCGGCGGCCAGCCAGGGGCCTTAGTCAGGCGCGGCCAGCTCGAGATTCGGTGAGAACGGCACTGACGAGACGGTTGAGACGTGCGCAGTAGGTCGCGACCGGTTCGACCGCCTCCGCCTGCTTATAGGTCAGTGCGGTGCAGATTTCGGTGAGGCGGCGTTCAATCCGCCCGTCCACCGTCATCGAACGACAGATCAGCGCGCTGACGCACGCGTTGATCTCGGCATCGAGGGTGCGCGCATCGCTGCCGGCGATCTCGACGCCGGCGAGCTCGCGAGGACAACCTGCGGCTAAATGCTCACGCCATATACTGGCAAGTTGCATACGCTAGGTGCGCCCCTGCTTTTCGTTAGGGTGCTTGGACCCGGCGCTCTTCTTACCACGACCGTAGCTGGCTTGCACTGCCTGCGCGTCCGCCGAGTGCTGTTGGTTGTTGGGGCGCACCTACAACGGGCCGCCATAACACCCGCTTTCCGACCGAACCCCTTGAAAGGCCATAAGTATTGCGCCAGACCCGACTGTTGCGTCGCAGCCCTATCGTAAGTCATGGAAAAGTAAGGAATTGTCCGCTAGCGACCCGCCGCTGGCAGGGAACGCTAGCGGTAGGGCTTGTAGGACTTCTCTTCCACCAGCCGCGAGCCGAGGTGCACGTTGACGCGCTTCTTGATGGCGGCGCGTTCGTCGTTCGAGATATAGACCGAGCGGGCGAGGTCGATGAATTCGCGATCGAACGTCTGCTTCGCTTCCTTCTCGCGAATGAGATCCTCGACATCCCACAGGCGCTCGTTCACGTCCTGGAGGGCGCGCTCGTCGCGCGCGACGTCGAAAGCAGCGCAGCCGGAATCGCGCCAGGTTTTCTCCAGCAGATCGAGCTCGAGCCGCACGTTCGCAACCTTGCCGGCATCCAGGATACGGGCGACCTTGATGCGCAGGATCGTGATCTTATCCAGCAACTCACCGGGCGAGAGGGGTACCAGGATGTCTTTCATGGGGCTTATCGTAACAACTCGTCGAGCTTCGCGGCGACCCGCTCGACGCTGATGAGGTCCATGATGCCACGGGCCTCGATCTTCTCGGTCCACGGTAATTTGTCGGGCGAGCGTCCGCGAAAGCGGCGGGCGGCTTCAGGGTAGGCATCGACGCACCACAGGCGCGACAGATAGGGGCCGCTGCGCGCGGGATTCGTGGCCGCATAGAGTCCCAGCACGGGAGTACCGACCATCGTCGCCATGTGGGCAGGCCCGGAATCGGGAGTCAGAAGCACGGTTGCGCGCGCCAGCAGCGCCAGCAATTCCGGCAGCGTATCGCGGCCGATTTGATTGGTGAGCTCGGTGTTCGCGGCTTTCTCGATGGCGGCGCCCGTTTCCAGCTCGAGCTTGCTCGGTCCGCCACACAGAATGACTCGCATTCCATAACGGCGTGCCGCGTGATCGGCAATCGCCGCGTACCGTTCCGCGCGCCAGTTGCGCCGCACGTGGCTCGAGCAGGGACTGATGATCAGGGTGGGTTGCTTGTCAGGGATCAGCCCTTCGGCATACGCGCGTGCGCTCTCAGGAAGCGGTATATCCCAGCGCACCTGCCGGTCTTTTATGCCCAGCGCCGCCAGAAAGCCGAAGAAACTGTCGAGCACATGCTCGCGAGTGCGCGGGGCAATGCGCGCATTCGTGAACATCCATTGCAGATCGCGCGCCCGCGCGCGATCGAAACCCAGTTTCACCGTTGCCGGCACACTCCGTGCGATGAGGCTTGCCCGCAGAGCGAGTTGCATATGAAGCAGCACGTCGAATCGACGACCGCGAAGCTGTTCCCTCAGAGCGTGACGTGCCCCAAAGCCGGCGCGCTTGTCCACAGTGATAAACTCGACGCCATCGACGAGACTCATGAGGCGCGCTTCGGCCTTACCTACGATCCACGTCAGCTGCGTTGCCGGCCACACATGCTGTAACGTGCGCACGATCGGCACGACGTGACAGGTATCGCCAAGTGCCGACAGTCTCAGGATGCAGATACTGCGTGGCGGTTCGGCAAGAGGCAGCATGATGGATTTGCGTCGATGAGCGGGCGTTGGCCGCTCGGCTCTGAAGTGAAACACAGCGCCCTCGCGGGCGGCGCCATGCTATACGATGCCTCGCGGGCGAACAATTTGGCGCCGGCCTGGTTCGATCCCGGCTATTGGAAGTCCCGCGGCGAGCTCGAGGGCACCGCGCGGGGTCGCGGGACCACTCATTACTTCAAGACCGCCGGCAAGCACCTGGTGCTGCGCCACTATCGGCGGGGCGGCCTGATCGCACACGTCTCTACCGATCGCTATATCTGGCGCGGGGAAGAGGGCACACGGCCGTTTGCTGAATGGCAGCTCACGTATCGCTTGCACCGCGCGGGACTTCCGGTCCCGGCGCCCATTGCGGCCCGCTACGTACATGAGGGTCTCACTTACACCGGCGACCTCATCACGGAGCGCCTCCCCACGGTAGGGTCTTTAGCCGAGTGTCTGGTCAAGGGCGCCCTCTCCATCCTCACGTGGATTCTGATCGGACGCTGCATCCGCAGATTTCACGACCTCGGCGTGTGCCATGCGGATCTGAATGCTCACAACGTGCTGTTGAGCGAGGATGCGGTTTATCTGATCGACTTCGATCGCTGCCAGCTGCGTAAAGGCGGACTCTGGCGCGACAGCAACCTCGTGCGCCTGCGCCGGTCGCTGGAAAAAATCACCTACGCGATGCCGCGCGATCGCTTCGCGGAGGCGGACTGGCACGGCCTCCTCGATGGCTATCGGCAAGCTTCCGGCGAACAGCCCCTGTCACCGGCGAGTTGACAGGATCCGTTTGCGCTTCATCTACACCCTCCTCGCCTATCTCGCGGCGCCTCTGATTTCCGTCGCCCTGCTGGTGCGCGGGTTGCGCGATCGCAGCTACTGGCACAACTTCGGCGAGCGGTTCGGCTTTGGGCCGACGCTCGAGACGACGTGCATATGGGTGCATGCGGTGTCCATGGGAGAGGTGCAGGCAGCTGCCGCGTTGGTGAGCGCTCTTCGCAACAGTTACCCGCACGTTCCGATCGTCGTCACAACCTTCA
Organism: Gammaproteobacteria bacterium; assembly: GCA_028293765.1. Lineage (GTDB taxonomy): Bacteria > Pseudomonadota > Gammaproteobacteria > Steroidobacterales > Steroidobacteraceae > 13-2-20CM-66-19. The sequence goes on along the minus strand of JAQGOG010000067.1, from coordinate 39,670 downwards.
CTCCTACCGGCGCGAACCGAGCCCGCTTGCTGTTCAAGGACCTGGCGCAGGTCCGTTACCTTCCGTATGACCTGCCCGGCTCCGTGCGACGGTTCTTCTCGAGGGTTCGTCCGCGCCTCGCAGTGATTTTCGAGACTGAGCTGTGGCCGAATTTGTATCGCGAATGCGGCCGTCGCCGTGTGCCCCTGGTGCTCGCGAGCGCACGGCTGTCGCCACGCTCTGTCGGGCACTATCGGCGACTCGGCGCTCTTTTCAGTGAGACGCTGTCCCAAGGTGTCGTGGTTGCTGCGCAGGGCGAAGTCGATGCGGATCGCTTCCGCTCACTCGGCGCGGATCCCGACAGTACCCATGTGACGGGCAACTTGAAGTTCGATTTCACGGTGCCGGCGGACATTGCCGATCGCGGTCGGCGGTTGCGGGAGCACTACGCCGCTGGACGTCCCGTATGGACGGCAGGCAGCACGCATGGAGGCGGAGAGGAAGAGGCGTTAATAGAAGCGCACAAACGCGTACGTAACATTCATCGGCGTGCCTTACTGGTCATGGCGCCACGCCATCCCAACCGATTCGGCGAAGTGGCTACGGCGTTGGAGCGAGAGGGAGTGAGATTCATCCGTCGCTCACAGCAACCCGCGGCGCAGGCGATCGAACAGGCGGAAGTCCTGCTGCTCGACACGCTGGGTGAGTTGCTCGACTTCTATGCGGCCGCCGATGTTGCCTTTGTCGGGGGCAGTCTCGTGCCGGTCGGCGGCCACAATTTGCTGGAGCCGGCGGCACTCGGGCTGCCGATCCTGACCGGCCCGAACAACTTCAACAGCGAGGACATCGCGCGGCTCCTCATCGCACGCGGCGCCGCCGAGGTCGTGAATGGCCCGCAGGAGCTCGGTGAGCGGGTGGCCGCACTTCTTTCGGATTCCGCCGCCCGCGCCCACATTGGAGCGGAGGGGCGCACCTTCGTCGACGCCAACCGGGGTGCGCTCGTGAAGCTGATGGGACTGATCGTCCCATTGCTGGAGCAGTGACAGCCGACCTGCCTTCCGGGTCAGCGCCGCATCAGCACCGAGTCCGATCCCGACTCAGCTCCGCGTTTGCCGGCTAAGTGCGAGGCCCTCAAGCCGAGGCTCCCAGCCCGGGGGCTACGGCGAACGCGGTTGCCCCCCCTGCGGCTGCGGCGTCCCGGGCGGCGGTAGTACGGACGCAGGATTTGCCGGCGGGGTCGAAGGCTGCGATGAGCTTGGCGGCACGGTCGGCGCAAGACTCTCCGGCGTCTCCACGCGAGGCGACGTGGGAGCAGACACGGCGAGCCAGCCGTTTATCTGCGCGAGTTGCGCACGGTCGAGATTCCCAGCCGCGAGTCGAAGCTGAATAACGCTCACGATGTAGTCATAGCGACTGCCCGAATAGTCCGTCTGCGCTTGAACGAGTGTCCGGCGAGCGTTGAGGACATCCACCGCCGTACGCGTCCCTACCTCATAGCCCGCCTCGGTGGCTCTCAGCGCCGTCTGGCTAGACTCAAGTGCCTGCCGCAGGGCTTGTACGCGAGCAATTCCGCTGATGACACCAAGATAGGCGTCCCGGGCCTGGCGCTCCGTGGCGCGAGAGGCCTGCGTCACCTGCTCCTTGGCGGCGATCCAGAGGTACTGGCTTTGACGCACACGGGATTGCGTCAGGCCACCGCTGAAAATCGGTACGGTGACCTGCAGTGACAATTGCCTGTCGTTGGTGCGTCCGGGGACGTTGTTGAATGGAATGCCGCCAAATGTCTCGTCGGCATTTGAAGTCACGTACGACCTGCTCGCCACCAGATCGAGAATCGGCAAATGGCCCCCAAAGGCGACTCGCACGTTATCGCGCGCGATGTCGGCCGCCAAGCGGCTCGAAATCAGCGAGAGATTCTGATCGAGCGAGATCTCGACCCACCGGTTCTCATCCGAGGGTTCGGGCATGTTGAGCGGCATTTCCGTGCCCGGCTTCGAGAGCGCATCGTACTTCTGATCGGTGATTTCCTGAAGCTGGTCTTCCGTGGTGGCCAGCGTGCGTTTGGCGGCGATCACGGCGGCCGCGGCGGTGTCGCGCGCTGCTTTCGCCTCCTGCACATCGGTGATGGCAATGAGGCCCACGTCGAAGCGCTTGTTGGCCTGGTCGAGCTGACGGGAGATGGCCTCCAGAGACGCCTGCTGTGCCTCCAGGCCGTCCTGGGCGGCCAGCACGTTGAAATAAGCCTGGGAGACTCGAAGGATCAGACTCTGTTCGGCGGCCTGGTAAGTGGCCTCCGCCTGCGCGACCTGGCTATCGGCGGCTTTGAGCGTCTGCCAGTTGGCCCACGAAAACAGGTTTTCGCGGAGATTGAGGGCCCACTGCTTCTGCGTGGAGTCGATCGTGGCTTGCAGGGGCTCGACTATCGGGGCCCCGGTGATCGAATCGAAGCCGAATTGTGCCTGCGTTCCGGTCGACTTGTTGCGGGTGTAGGCGGCGGTACCGTTGACCTGCGGCAGCAACGCAGCCAGCGCCTGCGGGCGTGATTCGCGCGAGGCCAGCCGGTTGGCATCTGCCCCGCGGAGCTGCGGATCGCTCCGCAGAGCGTCCTCGTACACACCGAGCAGATCCTTGGCGGGAGCTGTACTCCCCAGCATGAGCAACGCAATTGTCAGGCTCAAGCCGCTCAGGAGATTGCGCCGCTGCCCGCGCAGTGGGCACGCACCGGGCTGCGAGACGCTCAATTCCGCCCGGATCAAATTGCCACGAATCATTGCTATTCCCTTTAAATTCAACGCAGTACGCTCAAACCTAGGTGTTATGTCCGACTATCACCTAAGCTCGGCGGCCCAACAGCAGTAGTCCTTGGACGCTGCGCGAGCCGCGAGCGTTTAGAACCTGAATTCCGGCAAACGGTGCGCGTTCACCAGAGGATCGACCACGGTCTCGAACAGGCTCTCGGAAGTCCAGGTCCCCTCTCCTGTACGACGGATGAGACGGGCGTCCATGACCGGCGCCTCGCCGACGACCACGAAAAGGCGGCCGCCGATCTCCAGCTGCTTCTGAAATCGATCGTCATAGACCGGCAGCGAGGCGGTGACGGCGATGGCGCCGTATCGGGTCCCGGTGTCGAGTTGCATCGCATCCGCGGTCACGACGTCGATATCGCGAAGGTCCAAGGTCGAAAGATTGCGGCGAGCCAGTTCGGCTAGCTCGGGGAACACCTCCACCGAGCGCACCTTCGAGGCCACCGTGCGCAGACATGCCGTGATGAATCCCGACCCCGTGCCAATTTCGAGCACGTGTTCGTTGCCAGTGAGCTCGAGTGCCTGCAGCAATCGACCTACGACACTCGGACGCAACATGTGCTGGCCGTGCGGCAGGGGCACCTCGGCGTCGGCGTACGCGCGGAAACGCTGCTGCTCGGGGGCGAAGTGCTCGCGCGACACCCGGCGGAATATCTGTAGAACGCGCTCGTCCAGCACGTCCCAGGCGCGCACCTGCTGCTCGATCATCTGTTCGCGGGCATCGGCCGTCAGTATCGTCATGGCACTCCGATTGAACTTATTGCGTGGCGTTGGAAAGGCCTCAGAAGTTAAGGGTTTTCCACCGGCCTGCCAAGCAGACTTGCGACGAGATATGGTCAAATACCGGCGGAGCGACCGGCGGCGTCAGTTATGCTGCAGGTGTCCGCAATCCGAGACACCAAAAAATGAATTAGAGTGTCCTCGGAAGTTCGCCCACAAGCTGAAGGCTTAAGAACTTAGATGTCGATCGTCGGGCTGTTGTGCCTCCTGTTCGCGCTCGTCGCCACGCTTCTCTTCGTGCTGTATTGGCTGCAGCGGCGCGAGTTGCAAAGCGTTGGGGAATTGTCCCGGCAATTGCAGCGCATCGCGATCGGCGGCCGCCTGGAAGGGCGGGTCGATTCGCGCACCGACAAGCCGGAAGTCTCAGCGCTCGTCACCTCCATCAACCATCTGTTGACACGTGCCTCCGCCGCCGCCGGGGACCGCGAGGGCGCGCGCGCATCGCCCAAAGTGTTTGCCGATCTCGGCGATCGCATCCACGAGGCCGTGCTCGTGCATCGCGACGTGATCCTGTACACCAACCGTCAGTTTGCGAGCTTCGTCGGTGTCGACCGCGTCGAGCTCATCGGCCGGCGGCTCGGCGATCTGGTGCCCCCCGAGTACTCCGAGCTCGTGAATGAGAACATCCGGCGGCGCCTCGCAGGCGAGGAAACCGCCGAACGCTACGAGATCGAGATGGTCGGGCTGCAGGGGCAGGTGAGCCGCCTCGAGATCGCTTCCGTCAGCGTCGAATACGAAGGCGCCAACGCGCTGCTCATCACGGGCGTGGAGATCATACCGACGCAGACGGTCCGGGCCTTGCGCCTGGAGAGCGCCGGCGAGCCGTCGACGCACCTGCTCGCACTCAACTCGCTCGCCGAAGCCATCATCGCGACGAACGCAGAAGGCCACATCACCTACATGAATCCGGCCGCGGAGCACCTATCGGGTAGTGTTGCCCAACAGGTGGTCGGCAAGACTCTCGAGGACGTCGTCAGTCTCGTGGACGAAACGGACCGGCGGCTGCTTTCCGATCCGGTGCGGCAGGCGCTCACGAGCGGCGCTCCAGTTAACCTGAGCCGCCGCGCGCTGCTGGTCTCGCGTGCAAATGGGAATGAGCGCTCGATTGAGTTGTCGGCGTCCCCGATCCGAAACGAGGCCTCGGAGCTCGTCGGCGCGGTGATCCTGCTGCATGACGTGACGGAGCTTCGCGGTCTGGCCCGTCAGATGTCGTACCAGGCGACGCACGATGCACTGACCGGCCTCGTCAACCGCCGCGAATTCGAGCGTCGCCTCGAAGAGGCGACCGAGAGTGGCCATCGCGGTGATGGACAACACGTACTCTGTTACCTGGATCTCGACCGCTTCAAGGTCGTGAACGACACCAGCGGCCATCTCGCGGGCGACAGCATGCTGCGCGAAGTGGCCAAGCTCCTGCGCGATGCCGTCCGGGACAGCGATACGGTCGCGCGCCTCGGAGGGGACGAATTCGGCATGCTCCTCATGGGTTGCCCGCTCGAGAAGGCTCGTCAGATCGCGGACGACGTCTGCCGCGCGGTCGGCGACTATCGTTTTGTCTGGAAGGACAAGATCTTCAACATCGGCGTCTCAGTCGGCCTGGTCGAGATCTCACGCGAGAGCGGGGGGCTCGAGGAGCTCCTCGCGGCGGCCGACTCCGCCTGTTATGTCGCGAAGAAGCAGGGATCGGGCCGCGTCGTCGTGTACTCCGCTCGTGACGAGGCGCTCGCCCGTCATACGGGCGAGATCCAGTGGCTGCAGCGTCTGCAGGGCGCGCTGAAGGAAAATCGATTCCAGCTTTATCATCAGCCTATCGTTGCGGCCTATGGCCAGGACGGCGGCGGGCCGGCGATGGAAGTGCTCGTACGCCTGCAGGACGAGGCTGGACATGAAGTGCCGCCGGCAGAATTCGTACGGGCTGCGGAGCGCTATCGGCTCATGGGGCTCGTCGACCGTTGGGTCGTGCAGACTACGCTGGCCGCGCTGGGACGCGGCGCTATCCCGGTTCCTTCAAACCGCAGCGTCGCAATCAACGTATCCGGCCAGACGCTCGCGGATGTGCAGTTCCTCGAATTCGTCGTGGAGTGTCTGGACAGCACCGGCGTCAACCCCGCGCAGGTCTGCTTCGAGATCACCGAGACCGCGGTCGTGGCCAATCTCGATCATGCACGCCGTTTCGTCGGGGTGCTGCACGGCATGGGCTGTCAGTTCGCCCTCGACGACTTCGGCTCCGGCGTGGGCTCTTTCTCGAATCTGAAGAACCTGCCGATGGATTACCTGAAGATCGACGGTTCGTTCATGCGCAACCTCGATCGGGATTCGGTCAATCAGGCGATGGTCACCGCGATGATCAAGCTCGCGCGTACCCTCAACTTCAAGGTCATCGCCGAACAGGTGGAGGACGACGCGACTCTCGACACCGCGCGCCGCATGGGGGTCGATTACGTCCAGGGCTTCGCGGTCGGCAAGCCGCAGCTCCTGTCGCTGGCGGCATAGATCGCCCGCAGTGTCGCGCCGCTACCCGGCGAGATAGCCGCGGCGGGCGCTCATTCCTTTAGCGCGTACTCCGCCCCGCAATAAGGGCATTTCGCCCAGCCCGTTGCCTCAATCGGTAGGTAGACCCGCGGATGCGAATTCCACAGGTACATCTCCGGCATAGGACAGGAAAGCGGCAGGTCCTCGGCAGTGACGTCGTACTGGTTCTGCGCGTTCGGCTGAATGAGCGGCTGGGTCGTCGCGGCCATGGGATGACTTTCGAGACAGTTGAAGCGTTGTGCGGATTATACCTGTCAGCCGGAGCTAGGACCCCCTCGATGGCTCCTCAGCCATCGCCTCGTTCCAGATGCGAGTCACGGCGGTCCGCTCCGCAACGAACTCAGTTGCAGGGACGATGGGCTCGGCCCCCGCGAGGGCGAGATGGTGCGACCGCCCGCGGAACGCCTGATAGGCGCCGGTCAGCACATCAACCGTCGCCTGCGGCACGAGATCGGCTGAAGCAACCGATTCCAGCTGCCGGATGGTGTCGGAGAACAGGGCCACCGGCGGATACTCCCGCGCCCACCGCAGCGCCCAGTATTGCGCGAGGAATTCGATATCGGCGACTCCGCCGGCATCCTGCTTGATGTCGAACTGGGTGGTGGTTCCCTTCGAGAGCTCTTTGCGCATCCGCTCCCGCATGTTGCGCACTTCGCTGCGGAGGCTGTCACGCCGTACGTGATTGGCCAGCACCTCGAGGCGGACGCTCTCGAATTCGGCACGCAGAGCCACAGCACCCGCCACCGCACGGGCGTGCAGCAGCGCCTGGTGCTCCCAGGTCCACGCATCCTGCCGCTGATAGTCGGCGAAGGCACGGATGCTGGTTACCAGCAGACCACCCTTACCGCTCGGTCTCAGGCGCACGTCGACCTCATAGAGCCTGCCGGCAGCGGAATGCATCGTCAGCAGGTGCACGATCCGTTGCGCGAGCCGGACAAAGAAGACCTGGTTGTCGATCGGCGGGGCGGCTATCCCCGGGACACCGGCCGTCTCCTGCTGCTCGCCGCGGGAGTCGTGGAGGAAGACGAGATCGAGATCGGACGAATAGCCGAGCTCCATTCCACCGAGCTTGCCGTAGCCCACCGCGCAGATGCTCACCGGTCGCCTGTCAGCGCCCTCCCCGCACATCGGGACGCCGAACTGCGCGGTGATCTGCCGCCAGCCGAGCTCGATCGCTTGCTCGACGATGAGTTCCGCGATCTCGGTGAGCCGGTCGCTCACACGCATGACCGGAATCCTCCCCGTCAGGTCCGCCACCGCGACCCGAAAGACCGCGGCACGCTGGAAATGCCGGAGTGCCTCGACCTGATGCTCGGGATCGTCGTCGCTCAGCTGCTCCAGCCGCGTGACCAGCTCGCGCGCCAGACTCGCTCGATCGGGCAACTCGGCCAGCAGACGCTCGTCAATGAGCTCATCGAGCAGCAGCGGATGCGAAGCAATCTGGCTCGCAAGAAAATCGCCGTGGCCGCAAAGCTCGACGAGCCGCGACCGGGCGATACTGTTCTCGTGCAACAACGCGAAATACGCCGAACGCTGTCCGATCGCTTCTATTATCCGCAACACTCTGCGCAACACCGGCAACTGCGCATCCTTGTCCGCGTGGCCGGCAACCACTACATCCGCCAGGAGCGGCGGCAGCAGCGCCTGCAGCCGCTTGCGTCCGGGCTCATCGAGCTTACGAACCAGGGCGGACGCGCGCAGTTCGAGCAGCAGGCGCGCGACCTCGTCGCTGGCGGCGAATCCGGCGCGGGCCAGTGACTCCGCGAGCACCGCCGTCTCTGCCTGGCTATCCCAGAACCGGCCCAGGTCGATCTTCACGGCACCGTTGTCCCGCTCGGCTCCGCCGAAAACCACGAGCCGGAAATGCCGGCTCACGCGGCCGCGATGCCCGTTCAGCTCGCGCATGAAAGCGGCCCAATCGGCTGCTCCCATGGCGAGCGTAACGCGCTCACGTGCCAGCTCATCTGCCGGCAGGCGGTGAACCTGCGAGTCCCCGAGCATCTGAAGGCGGTTCTCCAGGCGGCGCAGGTAGATGTACGCCGCGCGCAGCTCGTCGACTACTCCGGACGGCAGCAGCTTCCAGTTTTCAAGGAGGCCGAGCGCCTTCAACAGCGAGGGCGTCTGCAGCCGCCGATCCTGCCCTCCACGGATGAGCTGCAGGGCCTGCACCATAAACTCGATCTCGCGGATCCCCCCGGGGCCGAGCTTGACGTGATCGGCGAGTTCGCGGCGCTCTACCTCGCGCTCGATCAGTGCTTTCATTTCCCGAAGACTCTCGAACACGCCGTAATCGAGATACCTTCGATAGACGAAGGGTCGGACCGCCGATGCATGAACTTCTGCGTACCGCTCCGGGGCAGTGATTGCCCGCGCCTTCACGTAGGCGTAACGCTCCCAGTCGCGCCCGTGGCGCGGCAGGTAATCCTCGAATGAAGCAAAGCTCGAGACCAGTGGACCGCTGTCGCCGAAGGGGCGCAGTCGCATGTCGACCCGCAACACCAGACCGTCGTGAGTCGGCGCTCCCAACAGGCGGATGAGCGCCTGGCCGAGGCGCGTGAAGAACTCCTGGTTCGCGATCTGACGCGCGCCGTCCGTTTCGCCATGTTCGGGAAACAACAGAACGAGATCGACGTCGGAGGAAAAATTGAGCTCGCCGCCTCCCAGCTTGCCCATCCCGATGACAATGAGGGGTTGCACGGTGGCGTCGGCGGCACGCGGCTCCCCGTAACGGGCGACCAGCGCACGTCGGGCGTATTGCAGGGCCACGTCGATCACTGCATCCGCGAAGGCTGACAGGTCGCTCAGCGTTTCCGCGAGGTCAGCCCAACCGGCCAGATCGCGCCACGCGATACGCACCATCTCATGACGGCGCCAGCAGCGCAGCCGCATCAACATTTCGCTTTCAGGGGTCGCGACATCCGGCGGCAAGGCCGGAGCACGGGCGGCAAAATCTCCCGCGGAGAGCTTCCGTTGCAAGTCGTTCCGCGCGATCAGATCCGCCAGTAGTTTTCCGTCGCGAGCGCAGGATCGCGCCACGAAATCGCTCCCCGCAAGCACGAGAGGCAGCGAGTCGCGGATGGCAGCGGGGGCGGCTGAGAGCGCCGCAGCGGCGGACTCGTTCGCATGAATCGCGTCGAGCGCGCGCTGCGTCGACGCGGTTAGTTCATCGCTCGCAGTAAACCCCTCGCGGAACGGATGCATGACGATGCCGGACTCGAGTTATTGAACCGGCGATAGTGTAATCCGTCGCGAGACGGGGCCAAGGTCCAATCAGGGTAAGGCCGGGGATCGCACCGCAAGCGTCAATTCCAGACATTGCCACCGAGGTCATGAAAGGACGAGTTGTCGAGACGGCGGCTCATGCCCTTGAACTTGGACGAGGACGCATAGACCTGCGCGCCTTCGGAGACGTTGATCGAAGCCGCGTCGCCTTCTATCTGGCTGTTTTCGATGTGCACGTTCGCGTGACGAGCGGAGACGCCCACGCCCTTCGCAGTGATGTGGCTGTTCGTGATGTGAATCTCACAGCCATCCTCGGCGGACACGGCATCGCCGTCGAACTCCAGATTCCGATTGTCGATCTGCAAGAGGCGCTCGCCCTGGCAGATGATCGGGTCGTGACGCCGCTCCATGGCCGCGGTCGTCGTGGACGATTTCTCACGCTCCGCGCGTGGATTGGCGGGAGCACCCTTCGATGCCGTCTTGATGGCGTAGCCGGGACCCGATTCGAGCACCCGCTCTCCCGGCATGGTCGATGCCACATCGCTGTGGGCCGATGCTTCCGTGTCCGAAGCGGCGGTCGTGGATTTCAGCTCCTTCGGCAGGGCACCCGCCGGCGCCGGCGCGGTGGCTGGCTCGTCCCGGGCCGCGAGCGAATTGTTGCTCGGCGACGTGGACAAGCCCGCGGGCGCATTCGCCTCCGCTGGAGGCTCCGCCGGTGGCGGCGATGAGCCTGAGGTTGCGGTAGTCGTCGAACTTGCGCCGCTGCGCTCAGCTGACTCCAGCGTCCAAGGCGGGCCACCGACAACTTGATCGACGCGAATCATGCGCAACTCGCCGGAGTTCTTCAAACGCACGGTGAACGTACTGGTCTGCTGATCCGCGGCCACGATTTCGAGACTTCCATTGCGCTCGAGCGCCGCCCGAGCCCAGGCCATTTCATTCTGCCCCCCGACGCCAAGATTGCTGCATGCGGCGGTGCCGAGCAGCACGATGCCTGCCAGGCCAATCAGTCCGCCCGGCAGTCGCCGCTGCGTGGCCCGTTGCGAACGCTCGTATGTAACATAAGCAGCCATGGTGAGGTCTCCTTCGAACTTCCATCTCTTTCACGGACAGGCCCACGAAAGTAACCCACAACATAAACCTCACGGAGGCCCGAAGAAAGAAACTTCGGCACCGGCGCTGCAACGGCAGTGAGCGCGGCTCGCACCTGTCGGCCCCTGAAGACAGCCCTCGAGGCGGAGCGCGAATCGTTCAGTTGCTGAGCAGGATGGCCAGCCGCTTCGCCGTAAACACTTCATCGCGGTGTCGTACTGCCCGGCGCCCGCAACGGCGCTGACAGCCGTCGTACCGTTCATCTCCAGCGCCAGTTGCGTCACGAAGGAGACGAGCAGCGCAGTACAACATCCGACAACTTGCGAAGACCACGCGAGGCATTTCGCGGCCCGAACGCTACGTTCTAACCCGCGCGACAACGGCAGACAGTCGACTTGCGGGAACGCCAGAATTTTGCGACGCAAAAAAAAGCCCCGCATAAAGCGGGGCCTGAGGTGTTGCGCGGAATAGGGGGTCTTGTTCCGCGTCTTTCGAAGTTCGCGCCCTGCAGGGCGCAGGGCGCGAACTCCTAAACCAATATCGAAAGAGTAACGATTGTTTATTACAGAATCGATACCTCTTTCGAGAGGTTCCTACATGTCCATTCCGCCCATGCCGCCCATGCCGCCCGGGGGCATGCCGTGGCCATGCTCTTCATCCTTCGGAGCCTCGGCGATCATCACCTCTGTCGTCAGCAGCAGACCCGCTACGGATGCCGCGTTCTGCAGAGCAAGGCGCGTGACCTTGGTCGGATCCAGGATGCCCTGCTCGATCAGGTCGCCGAACTCACCCGTCGCGGCGTTGTAGCCGAACGAGCCCTTGCCTTCCTTCACGCGGTTCAGAATGACAGCCGCGTCTTCGCCGGCGTTCTCGACGATCTGACGCAGGGGCTCTTCGATCGAGCGCGCCAGAATCTTCACACCGACCGCCTGGTCCTCGTTCTTCGTCTCGACCTTATCGAGCACCTTCAGAACACGGACGAGAGCGACGCCGCCGCCCGGCACCACGCCTTCCTCAACGGCCGCACGGGTTGCGTGCAGCGCGTCTTCGACGCGGGCCTTCTTCTCTTTCATTTCCATCTCGGTGGCCGCACCGACCTTGATCACGGCGACGCCGCCGGAGAGCTTCGCAACGCGCTCCTGCAGTTTCTCCTTGTCGTAGTCGGAAGTGGCGTCCTCCGCCTGCTGGCGGATCGACTCGATGCGCGCCTTGATGTCGGCAGGTTTGCCGGCGCCGTCGATGATCGTGGTGTTCTCTTTCTCCACGACGACCTTCTTCGCTTCGCCGAGGTCGTTCAGCGTCGCCTTCTCGAGCGACAGGCCGACTTCATCGGAGATGACCGTGCCGCCGGTGAGGACGGCGATGTCCTGCAGCATGGCCTTGCGACGATCGCCAAAGCCGGGGGCCTTGACGGAGGCGACTTTCAGAATGCCGCGGATGTTGTTGACGACGAGGGTCGCCAGAGCCTCACCCTCGAGATCCTCGGCGATGACCAGCAACGGACGGCCGGCCTTCGCCACGCCCTCGAGCAGGGGCAGCATCTCGCGGATGTTGGAGATCTTCTTGTCGCACAGGAGAATCAGCGGCTTTTCGAGCTCCGCCGTCTGGTTCTGCTGGTTGTTGATGAAGTACGGCGAGAGGTAGCCGCGGTCGAACTGCATGCCCTCGACGACTTCGAGCTCGTTGTCGAGGCCCGAGCCTTCCTCAACGGTGATCACGCCTTCCTTGCCGACCTTCTCCATCGCATCGGCGATCGTCTTGCCGATCGACTCGTCGGAGTTCGCGGAGATCGTGCCGACCTGCGCGATGGCCTTGGAATCCTTGCAGGGCTTGGAGAGCTTCTTCAGCTCCTCGACGCAGGCCGCGACGGCCTTGTCGATACCGCGCTTGATGTCCATCGGGTTGCGGCCCGAGGAGACGGCCTTGAGGCCTTCGCGGATGATCGCCTGTGCGAGCACGGTGGCGGTCGTGGTGCCGTCGCCGGCCTCATCGGAGGTGTTGGAAGCAACTTCCTTCACCATCTGCGCGCCCATGTTCTCGAACTTGTCCTTGAGCTCGATTTCCTTCGCCACGGACACGCCGTCCTTGGTGATGGTCGGAGCGCCGAAGCTCTTCTCGAGCACGGCGTTGCGGCCCTTGGGGCCGAGTGTTGCCTTGACGGCATTGGCGAGGACGTTCACACCCCTGAACATGCGGGCGCGGGCGTCGTCGCTGAAACGGACTTCTTTGGCTGCCATAGTCGTGATCCTCGCTTACTTGCCTTCAATCACGGCCATGACGTCTTCTTCACGCATGACCACGAGATCTTCACCGTCGACTTTCACTTCCGTTCCGCTGTACTTGCCGAACAGGATCTTGTCGCCGATCTTTACGTCGAGAGCACGGACCTGGCCGTCTTCGAGAATTTTGCCTTTACCGACCGCTACGATCTTTCCCTGTACCGGCTTTTCGGCCGCGGTATCGGGAATCAATATTCCGCCCGGAGAGGTGCGTTCCTCCTCCAGACGTTTCACGATGACGCGGTCATGAAGAGGACGAATCTTCATGGGAAGCTCCTTAGATGAACTGAAATGAATAGGATTTTTTGCCAACAGCCGACGGGGGCTATTAGCACTCCCCCGACGTGGCTGCTAATGATAGGGAGCGAACCCGCGAATTCAAGTCGTCCGGGCATTATTTTTGGGGGTCGGACGCCGGGAACGCCTGGCCCGGAGCCGAACGGGAACGGCGCGCGGGTGAACCGGAACGCCCGCCAGCCGTCAAAACGTCCGGGACCGGGCCCGGGGACCTGGAAATGCGGCGTGAGTCACTTCACCGGCTCCGAGTACCGGAAATCATCCCATTGCCTATACTCGCCGTCTTTCGAGGCACCTTCTCGTTCATGGCTGCGGATCGCCATTCCATGAAATCGACCACGATTAAACATATTGCCCGTCACCTTCTGCTGCCCGCCCTGCTTTGGCTGGGCGTGAGCGCGGCCCAGGCGGCGGCACCGGCTGAGGCGTCGTCCTCGCTGACCCCCCGCGGCATCGATGCCGTTCTCGGGCGCAGCGGAATCAAGTCGAGCGGCGACGATTTCCTGCCGCCCGATGAGGCCTTCCGCTTTGACGCGATCCCCGACGGTCCCGATCATGTGCGGCTCATCTGGCAGATCGCGGACGGATACTACCTTTATCGCGGCCGCGTGAAAGCCGCTACCAGCAGTGCCCAGGCGCAACTGGGCGCCCTGGAAATGCCCACCGGGGAAACCAAGACCGACGACTACTTCGGCAAGCAGGAGGTCTATCACCGCGAGCTGGTCGCCGGGGTTCCGGTAGCCCGCTCCGCCGGAGCACAACTGGCACTGCCGCTGCAGGTGACCTACCAGGGATGTGCCACCGCCGGCCTGTGCTATCCGCCGATCACGAAAACGGTCACGGTGAGCCTGCCGCCAGGACAAGGCGGCAGCGCGAGCAGCAGCATCGGCAGCGCGGGCAAGGGCATCGCGCAGCCCTTCGTCTCCGAGCAGGACAAGTTCGCCTCGCTCATCCGGTCGGGAAACACCTTTCTGATGCTAGGGGCCTTCTTCCTCGCCGGCCTCGTGCTCGCCTTCACGCCCTGCGTGCTGCCGATGGTTCCGATCCTCTCCGGCATCATCGCGGGACAGGGTAAGAACGTAACGACTGGCCGGGCGTTTGCGCTGTCCTTGACCTACGTGCTGGGAATGGCGTTCACCTACACACTGGCCGGCGCGCTCTGCGCGGCCGCTGGCAAACAAGTGCAGACGGTATTCCAGCAGCCCTGGATTCTCGTCCTGTTCGCGGCGCTGTTCGTGGTTCTGGCGCTGTCCATGTTCGGACTCTTCACCTTGCAGATGCCAGTCGCCATCCAGACGCGGGTCGCCAACATCAGCAACCGGCAATCGGCCGGCACCTTCGGCGGGGTCGCCTTGATGGGCGTCCTCTCGGCACTCATCGTCACCACCTGCGTGGGTCCGGCGCTAGTGGGCGCCCTCGTCGTAATAGGCCAGACGGGACAAATCGCACGCGGGGCCTCGGCGCTATTCGCGATGAGCATCGGCATGGGCACGCCGCTCCTCATCGTCGGCGCCTCCGCGGGCAAACTGCTGCCTAAGGCCGGACCGTGGATGGACACGGTCAAGAAGCTGTTCGGCGTCATGATGCTGGGAGTTGCCGCCTGGATGCTGGCCAGGATCGTGCCCGAACGATTCACGCTCCTGCTGTGGGCCATTCCCGCGCTGATCTGCGCGTGGCTGCTCTGGTCGGAGACCCGCAAGATTTCCGCGACCGTGTGGATGTTGCGAGGCGCCGGAGTTGCCGTGGGCGTGTACGGTTTGGTGCTGATCGCGGGCTCCGCGCTCGGCGGTACCGACCCGCTTGCGCCATTCTCCGCGATCGCTGGCAATCACCGCGACTTGCCCTTCCGCACGATCAAGTCGGTCGCAGACCTGCAGCGGGAAGTGGCGGACGCGAAGTCACAGGGTCGCACCGTTCTGGTCGACTTTTACGCCACGTGGTGCGCATCGTGTAAGGAAATGGAGAAGTACACGTTCAGCGACGCCGGTGTACAGACAGCCCTCGACCGCACCGTGCTGCTGCGTGCGGACGTTACTGCCAACGACACCGACGATCAGGCGCTGCTGAAGCACTTCGGAATCTTCGGGCCACCGACCATCGCTTTCTATGGCCTCGATGGCGAAGAGCGAGCCAACTACCGGGTCGTGGGTTATATGAAGGCAGACGCGTTTGCTTCCCGCGCGAAGGAAGCGCTGCACTCAACAGCGAAACTCGAAGAACGCGCCGCCACGAACGCACCGCCGGTCGCAGGGCGCCTCATCCCGACTTTCGAACCGTGACGGGTTCCATCATGCGAACGGCCCTCGCGCAGGTCGTTGTAGCAATCGCTTTCCTGACAGCCGCCGGCGCGGGGGGCTTTCTCGCGTATCGCCTGTTGGGAGCGCGCACCTCCAGCCTCACGGCCATCCAGTCGCCAACGGTGCGCTCCCGGCCGTCAGCTGCGGAATCGGATGGCTCGGCCCCGCCGGCCCGAAAAATTCCCGAGCGTCTGCCCGAAGTCTCGATGGCCGATAGCGGAGGCGCCCAGCACAAGCTCTCGGACTGGAAAGGTCGCCCGCTGATGGTGAATTTCTGGGCGACGTGGTGCGACCCCTGCCGCCGGGAGATCCCGCTGCTGAAAAGCCTGCGTCGCGAGCGTTCGGGCGAAGCGCTGGAAGTCATCGGGATCGCAGTCGATTTCCGCGCTGCCGTCATCGAATACACGCACCAGATCGGCATCGACTATCCTGTACTGATTGGGGAGAAGGATGGCATGGCCGCCATCGACGCCTTCGGCATGGATACCGTTTTCCCCTTCACCGTGTTCGCCGACCGCCAGGGGCGGATCTTCACGGTGAAAGTCGGCGAGCTGCGCCGGGATGAAGCCAACGTCATCCTCGACCGGCTCCACGACGTGGATGAGGGCCGGCTCGAGCTCACCGCCGCCCGGCAACGGGCTGCGGCCGACGTCGCGCGGCTCGAAGCGGAACACGCCCGGCAGAGCGCCGTCCAGCCTCGGGACGACCCTCCCCGTACCTGACCGATCCTCGCAAATCGAATCAAGAAGTACCCTAATCGCCTCGAATTAGGTTACATTCGCGACCGTTTCCGAACCGCGCCGCTGACGCCACTTAGTGGAATGACGAGCGAACCTTCGCCCCAAGAACCGACCTGTTTCGCGAGCAAGAGTCACGCGTTTTGCTGGGGAGGCCTCAGCCTGCGCGTCGAACCGGCTCCCGCGTGGCCGCTGAACGCGCCGGCTCATTGCGGGCCGCAGGCGCCTGTCAGCCAGATTAAGAAGTAGACCTACATGGCTCGAGTGCTGTTGTTGAACGGCCCGAATCTGAACCTGCTCGGCAGCCGCGAACCCGGCCTCTACGGAAGCTGCACGCTCGAATCCATCGAGAAGCGGGCCGTGGAGCTCGCACGGGAGGCGGGGCACGAGCTCAGCGCGTTCCAGAGCAACGCAGAACACGAGCTCATCGAGCGTATTCATCGCAGCTCCGCGGACGGGGTCGAATTCCTGATCTTCAATCCCGGTGCGTTCACGCACACCAGCGTTGCCCTGCGCGACGCCATCCTGGGCGTAAAGCTGCCGTTCATTGAGCTGCATCTGTCGAACACGCAGGCGCGCGAGCCGTTCCGACGGCATTCCTATTTTTCCGATATCGCGGTCGGCGTCATCGCCGGCCTGGGCGCCTTCGGCTATGAGCTGGCGGTCCGCGCCGCAGTGCGCCAGCTCGCGCGTCCCTAGACCACTTATCACCGATCATTCGAAATTGAGGGGAGCATTCCCGGCATGGACATTCGAAAAATCAAAAAACTGATCGAGCTGCTCGAGGAATCCGGCATCGCGGAGATCGAGATCAAGGAGGGAGAGGAAGCCGTACGCATCAGCCGCATGCCGCCCGCATCGGCCGGCGGATACCCGCACTATTCCCACATGGGCAGCCTGCCAATGGCCATGAGCCCGCAACTCGAGGCTCCGGTCAAGGCCGTGGCGGCCCCGGTTGCCGAGAGCGCCGCCGGCAAGCCGAAACCCAACGAGCACGTGATTACGGCCCCGATGGTGGGCACCTTCTACGCGTCGCCCTCGCCGGGTGCCAAGTCCTTCATCGAGATCGGCGACGAGATCAAGGTGGGCCAAGTCCTGTGCATCATCGAAGCAATGAAGATGATGAATCAGATCGAGGCCGACAAGGCCGGCAGGGTCACCTCGATCATGGCCAGGAACGGCGACCCCGTCGAGTTCGGCCAGCCGCTGTTCGTAGTCGAATAAGCGCCTTGGCCATGCTGGAGAAGGTCGTTATCGCCAACCGCGGCGAGATCGCGCTGCGAATCCTGCGCGCCTGCCGCGAGTTGGGGATCAAGACGGTCGCCGTGCACTCCACGGCGGATTACAGCCTCAAGCACGTATTGCTGGCGGACGAGTCCGTCTGCATCGGTCCGCCCCCGTCGCAGGGGAGCTACCTCAATATGCCGGCGATCATCAGCGCCGCGGAGGTCACCGATTCGGTCGCGATCCACCCGGGGTACGGCTTCCTTTCGGAGAACGCCGATTTCGCGGAGCGGGTGGAAAAGAGCGGCTTCGTGTTTGTTGGACCCAAGGCGGAGACCATCCGCACCATGGGCGACAAGGTCTCGGCCATCCGGGTCATGAAGTCGCACGGGGTACCGTGTGTTCCCGGTTCCGATGGGCCGCTTGGCGAGGATCCCGACGAGAACCTGCGCATCGCCCGCGACATCGGTTATCCGATCATCATCAAGGCGTCGGGGGGCGGTGGCGGACGCGGCATGCGGGTCGTGCACAGCGAGGCCTCGCTTCTGAACGCGATCGGTATCACCAAGGCCGAGGCGCGCGCGGCATTCGGCAACGACGCCGTCTACATGGAGAAATTCCTGGAGCGGCCCCGGCACATCGAGTTCCAAGTGCTCGCCGACGGCCATGGCAATGTCATTCATCTCGGTGAGCGGGACTGCTCCATGCAGCGGCGGCACCAGAAGGTGATCGAGGAGGCCCCCGCGCCAGGCATCACGGCTCGCCAGCGGCGCATCATGGGCGATCGTTGCATCGAGGCCTGCCGTGCGGTCGGGTACCGGAGCGCGGGGACGCTCGAGTTCCTTTACCAGGACAATGAGTTCTACTTCATCGAGATGAATACCCGGATCCAGGTGGAACACCCGGTCACCGAGCTCATCACAGGCATCGACCTGGTGAAGGCGCAGCTGCTCATCGCCAGCGGCGAGCGGCTCCCTTACGTCCAGAGCGACGTGCAGATCCGCGGACATGCGATCGAGTGCCGCATCAACGCTGAAGATGCGAAGACCTTCATGCCGTCGCCGGGGCCGATTCGCCTCTGGCACGCGCCGGGCGGCCCGGGAATCCGTGTGGATAGCCACGTGTATTCGGGCTACAACGTGCCGCCGAACTACGACTCGCTCATAGGCAAGATCATTGCCCACGGTGACACCCGGGAGACGGCTATCGCCCGCATGAAGAACGCGCTCGCGGAGATGGTGATCGAAGGCATCCGGACCAACGTCGCGCTCCACCAGGAAATCTGCAACCACGCAGCGTTTCAGAAAGGCGGCACGGACATTCACTATCTCGAGCGGCGCCTGGGGCTCCGATAGACCGATAAGGTTCGCGCGCGGGCGAGAGATCGTTTCACGGGCGGTCTGGATACGGGAGTATCCACTCCCCACGGCGCGCCGGTGGACCGGGAAGACCACAAAGTGACTTCTTTCGTCGAGCTGTCATTCGATCTGGGGCCGCTCGAGCCGGAGGCGGCGGAGGCGGCCTGCTTCGAGTGCGGCGCCAGTGCTGTCACGTTCGTCGATTCACGCGACGATCCGGTGCTGGAACCGCTGCCGGGTGAGTTCCGCCTGTGGCCCGCTACCCGTCTGCAGGCATTGTTCGATGCCGCCGCCGAACCAGAGGAGCTCGTTCGGATCCTGAGCGCCGCGCTCGGCATTTCGCCCGAGCTCGTCCAGGCACGGGCGGTCGCGGACCGAATCTGGGAACGTGAATGGTTGAAAGACTTCCATGCCATGCGCTTCGGCGAACGGCTGTGGATCTGCCCGCATCACGAGCGCGTGGCAGAACCGGGAGCCGTTGTCGTGCAGATGGACCCCGGTCTCGCGTTCGGGACCGGCACCCATCCCACGACGGCGTTATGCCTCGAGTGGTTGGACCGAAGTCTCGTCGAAGGGGCGCGAGTCATCGATTAC
Organism: Gammaproteobacteria bacterium; assembly: GCA_028293765.1. Taxonomy (GTDB): domain Bacteria; phylum Pseudomonadota; class Gammaproteobacteria; order Steroidobacterales; family Steroidobacteraceae; genus 13-2-20CM-66-19. The sequence continues at coordinate 20,475 of JAQGOG010000067.1, read as the reverse complement.
GGCTGTGGCTCGGGTGTTCTGGGTGTCGCAAGCGTCAAGCTGGGCGCGGCGTCCGCCGACTGTTTCGATATCGATCCCCAAGCCCTCATCGCCACGAGAGACAACTCGGAAGCCAACGGAATGAGCGCGCTCGTTCACATTCACAACTCAGCAGATGCTCTGCCGCATGGCGTGGATGTCCTGCTATCGAATATTCTCTCCGGTCCCCTGTGTGAGCTGGCGCCACGCTTCTCCGCCCTCGTCCGCCCGGGCGGCGACTTGGTCCTGGCCGGACTTCTGGAACAGGAGGTTTCCGACGTGACACGCGCTTACAGCACGTGCTTTGATATACGCCCCTTCGGACACCGCGAGGGTTGGGTCGGCTTGGCCGGACGGCGTCTTTGACGGCAGCGGTTTAGGAGGCTCCTAAGCTCTTTAATGTTTACAGTCTGCCCAAAATGCGCCCTGACGCTGGTCGTCACCGCCGCCGATCTCCGCGTAGCGCAGGGCTACGTCCGTTGCGGGCGCTGCTCCAACGTATTCAACGCCCTCGCCCGGCTCTCCGAGGATCGCCAATCGGCAAGTGCTGCGGCGCAGGCAGCGGCACCGCCCGCTCCGGCACCGGCTCCGACACCGCCCCCGGGGCCCCCGCTGGACTCGATCCAGGCGGAGGGCGACGACGATGAACCGATCCCGGAGGACGCGCTCGAGTTCAATCCGGCCGCGGCGGACGTCAATAAGGTGTTTGTCGAACCCCCGCCGAACCCGGAGTGGACGGCGGCGACCGGTACTTTCAAAGCAATCGTTCTGCAGAGCGAAGAAGCCGCGCTGGCGGCCGGCCGCTCGATAGAGCAGAAGACCGCGGCACGCCCGCCAGCCGGGACGGCCGGCGCGTCTGGCATCCGGCACCGCGCGCCCGATACCCAGGGCGATATAGAGCTCGACGCCGACTTTCTTTCGGCGACCGCCGCGATGCGGCAGCTGACGATGCGCGGAGCGGCTAACCGCGCTGCGACCACCCGGCCGAGCGACGTCGACGCCGCCGCGGAGTTGGAATCGGCGGATGGCCACCCCGCGGATGACCGGCCCCACGAAAATAACATTGCAAGTGAGGCAGATGTCCGTCCCGCGGTTGGCCACTCTGACGAGCCGCTGTCGCAAGGCGAGCAACAGCCACGACCGGCGCCGCAGGCCAGGCGGACGGCCACCTCGCGGATGGTGGCCCCACGGATGCCCGCCCCCTCGATTCCACAACAACCGCAATTCGCGCCTCCGACGAAATCTGCTGCGCAGCCCAAAGCACCTGCGGAAGCGCGCGTTGCCCCACGTTCACAGGCCCGCGAAAACGCAACACCCTTTGCGTTCGCTCTGGACCCGCCGCCGCAAGCGTCCGCAACGGTGGCGCGCGCGCGGGTGGCGCCCGGCGAGTTAGGACCATCAGACACGCGAACGCCGGCGAGTTCGGCTACCTTGTGGACCGCGGGGGCGGGCGCTCTCGTCATCCTGCTGGCGGCACAGATCGTGAATCATTATCGCAACGATCTGGCGGCGAATGCCCAACTTAACAAACCTATCACGGCGCTTTACTCGGCACTCGGCGTGCGGCTCACACCGCGATGGGACCTCCACGCCTATGACGTGCGTCAACTCGGCGCCGCGGTGGATTCGGCCGGCGCCGGCCAGATCATGGTGCGTGCGAGCGTCAAGAACGGAGCTCATCAGGCGCAGCCCATGCCCCTGCTGCGAGTGACCTTGCAGGATCGCTTCGGCAACCGGATCGCCGCGCGGGACGTCTCGCCGCAAAACTACCTGCCGCGCGCCATCCCAGCGTCATCGTTCCTGTCTGCCGGACAACGCATCGACGCCGAGATGGCCTTCGTGGACCCCGGCTCCAACGCCGTTGGATTCGAAATCGACGCCTGCCTTCCCGCTCCCGCTGGTGGCACCGCGTGCGCCAACGACTCCGCCTCACGCTGAAAGAATTCCGCACTCATGCGTATCGGACCCTACGTCCTGCCCTCCTCTGTCGTGCTTGCGCCAATGGCCGGAGTCACGGATCGTCCCTTCCGTATTTTGTGCCGCGAACTCGGTGCGGGCCTGGCGGCCTCCGAGATGTTGACGTCGGACACCCGACTGTGGAACACCCCTAAATCGCGACTCCGCATGAGTCACGAAGGCGAGCCCGAACCGCGCGTAGTGCAACTCGCCGGCGCCGATCCCGTGGCTCTCGCGGAAGCCGCCCGTCTCAATGTCGACCAGGGCGCGCAGATCATCGACCTGAATATGGGCTGTCCTGCAAAGAAGGTCTGCGGCAAGCTGTGTGGCTCGGCCCTGCTCAAAGATGAGTCGCTCGTGGCGCGCATACTCGATGCGGTTGTGGGCGCGGTGAACGCGCCCGTAACGCTCAAGATCCGTACGGGTTGGGACCGTGAGCATCGCAATGGGGTAAACATCGCGCGCATTGCGGAGAGTTGCGGCATTCAGGCACTCGCCGTCCATGGCCGTACGCGGGCGGATTTTTATGACGGCGCCGCCGAGTACGAGACCATTCGCGATATCAAATCCGCAATCGGAATTCCAGTCTTTGCGAACGGTGACATCGACACGCCCCAAAAGGCTCGCGAAGTCCTTGATTTCACCGGTGCCGACGCAGTAATGCTCGGCCGCGCGAGCCATGGGGCGCCATGGATCTTTCGCTCTGTCAACGCGTTTCTCACCGGCGGTGGGCCGCCCGGCGGAAAAACTCATGCCGCACTCTCGCGCGCGGAGGTGCGTGATATCATCCTTGCGCATCTCGACTCCTTGTACGTCTTCTATGGCGAGGTAACCGGAGTCCGGATCGCGCGCAAACATCTCGGCTGGTATTGCGAACAGTGCTTTCCGGATTCGGCGCAGATCCGCCGCGATCTCATGGGAGCTGCAAGCACGGCTGCGCAGTTCGCGCTGGCGGGCAAACATTTCGATGAGTGGGCGGATGAGGCCGCGCAGGCGGCCTGACGCAGCGATTTTTTTTGGGGGCTTCAGATGACAGCAAAAAAGAAGACTCGAGCTCGCGAGAGTTCCGCGGGGCGGCCCACAGCTACCAGACTCAATGGACGCGAGCTGCCGCTGCGCAGCCACGCAGAGCGCGCGCTGAGCGACTACTTCACGAGCCTGAATGGCCACCGGCCCGCGCATCTTTACGATCTGGTATTGCGTGAGGTCGAGGAACCGCTGTTCCGTGTGGTGCTCGACTATGCGGAGGGTAATCAGAGCCGCGCCGCGGGCATCCTGGGGATCAACCGCGGCACCCTGCGCAAGAAGTTGAAGCAGTTCGGCCTCGGGGGCTGAGGCCCGCCAGCAGTCATGTTGCTGCCCATACGCCGCGCACTGCTTTCCGTTTCCGACAAGACGGGCCTCGTTGAACTCGCGCGCGCGCTGGCGAGCCGGAATGTCGAAATCCTCTCGACGGGCGGCACCGCCCGATTGCTGGCGAGCGCGGGCCTGGTGGTCCGGGAAGTCGCGAGCTACACGGGCTTTCCGGAAATCATGGACGGTCGCGTCAAGACGCTGCATCCGAAGATTCACGGCGGATTACTCGGCCGCCGCGGTGTGGACGACGCCGTCATGGCGCTCCACCAGATCGCGCCGATCGACCTCCTGGTGGTCAACCTCTACCCGTTCGCCGAAACCGTCTCGCGGCCCGACTGCGGCTATGCCGAGGCCATTGAGAACATCGACATCGGTGGACCGGCCATGCTCCGTGCTGCGGCAAAGAATCATGAATCGGTGTCGGTGGCGGTAGATCCGTCGGACTATCCGGCGCTGCTGCAGGAGTTGGTGGCGCACGACGGCTGCACGACGCTGGCGATGCGTTCGCATCTCGCCGCCAAGGCGTTCGCGCACACGGCGCGTTATGACACGATGGTCGCCAGTTACCTGTCCGACCGTCACCAGGTCAACACGGAGCGCTTTCCAACGACATTGCCGTTGGTGTTCGACAAGGTGCAGGACCTGCGCTACGGCGAAAACCCGCATCAGCACGCGGCGTTCTACCGCGATCCGGTGCCCAGGGGCGCGAGTGTTGCCACCGCGTCGGTCCTGCAAGGTAAGGATCTGTCGTTCAACAACATCGCCGACGCGGACACTGCCGTCGAGTGTGTGCGGCAATTCACCGAGCCCGCCTGTGTCATCGTCAAGCACGCCAACCCGTGCGGCGCGGCCGCAGCCGCCTCGCCGCTCGAGGCCTACGATCGCGCCTACCGCACGGATCCGACATCGGCGTTCGGCGGCATCATCGCTTTCAACCGCGAGCTGGATGCCATAACAGCTGCGGCGATCGTCGATCGCCAGTTCGTGGAAGTTCTTGCCGCCCCGGCGGTGTCTGCCGAGGCGGCCAAGGTGCTGGAGGCGAAGCCGAATGTACGCGTGTTGGTCCTCGGCGACCTGAGCCGCGCCCCGACTGGCGAACTCGAATACCGCAGCGTCACCGGGGGACTGCTCACGCAGACGCGCGATAGCGGCACTATCGATGCTGCCGGGCTCAAGGTCGTCACACGCCGGCAGCCGTCGCAGGCGGAGCTTGCCGACCTGATGTTCGCCTGGCGCGTGTGCAAGTTCGTGAAATCCAACGCGATCGTCTTCGCGCGCGATCGGAGCACGATCGGGGTGGGCGCCGGACAGATGAGCCGCGTCTATTCGACCCGAATCGCCGCAATGAAGGCAGCGGACGAGCGGCTCGAGGTCGAGGAGTCCGTCATGGCCTCCGACGCCTTCTTTCCCTTCCGCGACGGCCTCGATGTGGCCGCGGAGTATGGGATTCGCGCCGTGATCCAACCCGGCGGCTCCCGGAAGGATGCGGAAGTCATCGCCGCCGCCGACGAGCACGGCATCGCGATGGTGCTCACCGGCATGCGCCACTTCCGACATTGAGCTTATGAAAGTCCTTATCGTCGGTTCTGGCGGTCGCGAGCACGCGCTTGCGTGGAAGTGCGCCGCATCCCCGCGTGTGAGCGAAGTGCTCGTGGCTCCCGGGAATGCCGGTACGGCGGCCGAACCGAAAGTTCGCAACGTCGATGTCCCCGTGGAAGACATTCCCGCACTCGTGGCTCTCGCGTTGGCGGAGCGAGTCGAGCTCACCGTCATCGGGCCTGAAGGCCCACTCGTCGCCGGCATCGTGGATGAGTTCACCGCTCACGGGCTCAAGTGCTTCGGACCCACCCGGGCGCCGTCGCAGCTGGAAGGCTCCAAGGCCTTCACGAAGGATTTCCTGCGGCGGCACGGCATTCCGACAGCGAGCTCCGCGACGTTCACGCGTGAAACGTTCGATCCCGATTGGATACGCCGCCAACGCGCGTTTGCAAGCGCTCCGATCGTCGTGAAGGCCAGCGGCCTTGCGGCCGGCAAAGGCGTCGTGATCGCGGAATGCGCGCCAGAGGCCATCGCCATCGCAGAAGCGATGTTTGCCGGTCGATTCGGGGATGCGGGTCGCGAGGTGGTCATCGAAGAATTTCTGCCCGGGGAAGAGGCGAGCTTCATCGTGATGGCGGATGGGACTCATATCATCCCTTTCGCCACATCACAGGATCACAAGCGCCGTGACGATGGCGATCGCGGACCCAACACGGGCGGCATGGGCGCCTATTCGCCGGCCCCGGTCGTTACCCCTGAAATTCACGCCCGCATCATGCGCGAAGTGATCGAGCCAACGATCCGCGGACTGGCCGCCGATGGCATGCCATACACCGGCTTTCTCTACGCCGGGATCATGGTCGCTCCGGACGGCACACCGAACGTGATCGAATTCAACTGCCGCTTCGGCGACCCGGAAGCGCAGCCGGTGATCACCCGCTTGAAGTCGGACCTCACGGTGTTATGTGAAGCCGCGGTCGCGGGCCGATTGGATACAGTGACGGCGGAATGGGATTCGCGAGCGGCCCTCGGAGTCGTGATGGCCGCTGAGGGTTATCCCGACACAGTGCGCAAAGGCGATGTCATCGAAGGGCTGGACCGCGCGGCCCGTCTTCCGGGCAAAGTGTTTCACGCCGGCACGCGGCTCGAGTCGGGCAAGGTGTTGACGAACGGCGGCCGCGTGCTGTGTGCGGTCGGGCTAGGTACGACGGTCGCCGAGGCTCAACGCGAGGCATACGCGCTGGTCGAGCCGATCAAGTGGACCGGCATGCAATACCGGCGTGACATTGGTTATCGCGCGGTGATGCGCGAACGCTCGTCTCCGGCACGTTAAAGCGCCCCCTTTCAGAAGTGGCGCGGCTCGAGCCGAATGTCCGATAACCCAAGTCCGCGAGCTTCCTGGGACTTCGACGCTCCTCATGTCGTGACGCTGGAGGTCATTCCCGCCGACATCGACGCGTACGAGCACGTGAACAATTCCGTGTATCTCGCGTGGTTCGATCGGGCGGCCTGGTCGCATTCGGCGGCTTTGGGCGTCACCTTGGAGCAGTGTGTCGCGATTCGGCGTGGCATGGCCGCCCATCGAACGGAGATCGACTACCTGCGCGCCGCGGTAGTAGGCGACCGCGTGTTAGTTGCGACCTGGATCGTCAACAGCGACGGGAAGTTGCGCGTGGAGCGCCGCTTCCAGGTAAAGCGCGCGCCCGACGGAGAGACGCTGGCACGCGCTCGTACCGAGTACGTCTGCATCAGTCTCGATTCCGGACGCGCCGCGCGAATGCCGGAGGTTTTCTCACGCGCATACGTGACCAGTGCACCTTGAATGCACGGCCTGCACTCAATTCGCGCTCCTCAGCGAAGTGCCCTGCTGCTCGGGCGTTGGCGCGGGCTCCAGGGGACCGCCCCGGCTACGCGCGCTACGCATGCGCCGCGTCCCGTTATCGCCGGGCCTTGCTTGCTGCACGCCGAGAGGTGTAATACATACACGTCACCGCCGCCTCACACGGCGTTCACAAAAAAATTCGATACTCTGGTTTCAAGGATCTGCACGCGGTTGGCGCGCTCCTGGCGGAGTAACCGAACCACTGGCACGCCTGTTGCAAGGCAAAGCCAAGCGTAACTTAACCAGAGCAAGGGGAGAAGGATCATGATGATGAGCACCAGCCCAAAAGGTCCCGATCGAATCTCGTCCTGGGTGGAGACGCAGTACTGCGCATCGGTCGCCGCAACGCTGCTGGCACGGAAGGAGTATTTCGAGCTGCTCGAGGACGCGATGGTCTCGCCCGTGCGTCTCGTACGCGCCCTGAGCAACTGGAAGCAGTACGCGAATCAGGCCCACGTGCTCGGCGGTATGGTCGGCACCGCCTGAGGCAGGCAGGAGCCTAGAAGCTGATTCGGAAAAACGCTTCCGGGCCCTCGAGGCTGAGCGAGAAGCCGCCGGGAAACCTGCCGGTGTTCAGATCGAGCTTCGCCCGGATGGACGAGTAGCCGACGCCGACGGCGAAGTTCGGCTTCCAGCGATACTGAACGTCCTCGTGGACGTCGGCCAGCCAACCATCGAAGTTATGCAAAGCGGCGTGGAGATACTGCGCCCGCGCGGTCACGGCCCAGCGAGTCGAGATCCGCCACGCGAAATCGAGCGGAATCGTCGGGAACGCTCCCGCCCCGGACACATCCTGACGCAGCGAAGCGGTCTCCTGCGCACGTGCCTCGGCCTGCAGCAGGTGAATCCCAATACCCGTACCGATCTCCAGGCGATCGCTGCGATACAGCGAATAGGTGTACGTCAGCCCGAAGATGCGCCAGTCGAGCGAGCTCGAGACGCGCGAGTTGACGGGGAAGTGCACGTCGCCGAAATCGATCGGCTGCGCCAGCAGGTGGGTGGCGGAACGGTCCACTTCGAGGAAATCGACGCGCAGCTTGTTGCGCTGGCGTAGCCGGAACATGAGCTCCATGCGCCCCTGGTGGAGCCGGCTACTGAGGCCGAGATCCCGCTCGGCATTGAACGAGGTCCCGGTCACACCTGCCGGCGCATTGTGCGGGTCGATGTGCATCTGCGTGCCCACGTGCGGCGCGTAGTAGATGCCCCGTACGTAGAAACGATCCGTAATCGGACTAGGAGTCTCATGCTTCTTGCTCGGGCGCAGGGGCGCTCCCGAGTTGGGGTCGCGCTCGGCCAGGGCCGGGGCGGCTTGAAATGCGAAGATCGCCGCGGCGAGCGCGAGCCAGATGCGCATGCGACTTGGACTCCTGGCCAATAGGGGCGCGCGAATCTTACTGACTCGCACCCCGAATGTACCAGTGTCGCGAGCCTGCAACTGTGAGCATGATCATGTGGCGGGACCAACCAGGCACGGCAGCTCGTGAAGGACACGAACTCCGTCTCGCTCACCGCAGTGTCGGTACGCGGCGACGCTGCACGTCGCCGCGGCAAACGGCTAGCGCTTCATCGCCTCGAAGAACTCGCTGTTCGACTTGGTGTCTTTCATCTTGTCGAGCAGGAATTCGATGGCCGCGAGCTCATCCATCGGATGCAGGAGTTTGCGGAGGATCCACATCTTCGCGAGCTCACCCTGGTCGGTGATGAGCTCTTCCTTACGCGTACCGGAGCGGTTGATGTTGACCGCCGGGAAGACGCGCTTTTCGGAGATGCGCCGGTCGAGATGAATTTCGCTGTTGCCCGTGCCCTTGAATTCCTCGTAGATGACATCGTCCATCTTCGAGCCGGTGTCGACCAGGGCCGTGGCCAGGATCGTGAGGCTGCCGCCTTCCTCGATATTGCGCGCGGCACCGAAGAAGCGCTTCGGCCGCTGCAGCGCATTGGCGTCGACGCCACCCGTCAACACCTTGCCCGATGAAGGCACTACGGTGTTGTAGGCACGCGCGAGGCGGGTGATGGAGTCGAGCAGAATCACGACGTCCTTCTTGTGCTCGACCAGGCGCTTCGCTTTCTCGATGACCATCTCGGCCACCTGCACGTGGCGAGCCGCGGGCTCGTCGAACGTGCTCGAAACGACTTCGCCCTTCACCGTACGCTGCATCTCCGTGACTTCCTCGGGCCGCTCGTCGATGAGCAGCACGATGAGGATGACTTCGGGATGGTTGTTGGAGATGGCGGTTGCAATGTTCTGCAACAACATCGTCTTGCCGGCTTTCGGCGGGGAGACGATGAGGCCGCGCTGGCCCTTGCCGATAGGCGCGACGAGGTCGATCGTGCGGGCAGTCAGATCTTCCGTGGAGCCATTGCCACGCTCGAGCTTCAGGCGCTTCGTCGGGTGGAACGGCGTCAGGTTCTCGAACAGCACCTTGCCGCGCGAGCTGTCCGGTGAGTCGTAGTTGATCTCACCGACCTTGAGCAGCGCGAAGTAGCGCTCGCCATCTTTCGGCGGACGGATGAGTCCGGAGATCGTGTCGCCGGTGCGCAGGTTGAAGCGCCGGATCTGGCTCGGGCTCACGTAGATGTCGTCGGGACCCGCGAGATACGAGCCGTCGGCCGAGCGCAGGAAGCCGAAGCCGTCCTGCAGAATCTCGAGTACGCCGTCGCCGTAGATGTTCTCCCCGTTCCTGGCGTGCGCCTTGAGGATCGAGAAGATGATGTCCTGCTTGCGGGAACGGGCGAGGTTGTCGAGCCCCATCGTCTCCGCGAGCTTCACCAGGTCGTGGATCGGCTTCAACTTCAGCTCGGTGAGATTCATCGAGCTGCGCGACTGCGTGAGCTCTGCCGGACTGATTATCTCGCCGTCGTCCGGGTCGAAAGGCTCCGCCTCGTGCATCACCTCATCGGGACGGCCGCCGCCATTGCTGTTGCCGCGGTTACCGTCACGATTACCGTGGCGCGGGCCCTTGTTGTTGTTATTGCTGGGCCGGTTACGACCCTGATTACCGAGGTAGCCTCTCACAAATTACTATCCAGAAATGCAGAAAGTTGAGATTTGGACACCGCTCCGACCTTCTGGGCCTCGACCGTGCCGTTCTTGAAGAGAATCAGCGTCGGGATGCCGCGAATGCCGAATTTGGGTGGTGTCTGTGGGTTTTCGTCGATGTTGAGCTTGGCGATCTTGAGACGGTCCTGATATTCGCCGGCGATCTCATCGAGGATCGGGGCGATCATCTTGCAGGGACCGCACCATTCCGCCCAGAAATCCAGGAGAACGGGCTTGTCGGACTTCAGGACGTCCTGCGAAAAAGTGGCATCGGTAGTGTGCACGATGTGCGGGCTACTCACGCGGTTCAACCTCCGTCGAATGCAGAGTGTGTGAAAAAAAGAGTTGTCTTGTTCGGATAGAAGACTTAAGACGATCACGCGGGTCGGCAGGGGCAGCGAAAGCCATGCCAGAATCACCCGTCAAACGGTTACACTGACTCGTAAATGAGTATGAGCTCGAGCCTTAGGGAAATGAAACTTGGCTGGCAGGTGCGAGCGAAGTCTGCCCGCTGTCTTAAACGCTTTTTAGCGCTTCCGGGCCGCATTTGCAAGGCCCGACCACCCTTTTCGAACACCACTATAGACCTATTTGATGACTGAAACACACCCTAGTTCCCATACATTCCAATCTCTTGGCCTCGTCCCGCCCGTCATGGAAGGCATCCACGAGGCGGGCTTCACACTTTGCACGCCCATCCAGGCACAGACCCTGCCCATAGCGCTGGCAGGCCGGGACGTCGCCGGCCAGGCCCAGACCGGGACCGGCAAAACCGCCGCCTTCCTGCTGGCCCTGTACCAATCGCTGCTCACGCGCCCCGCTCCAGCTGGCCGCACTCCGACCTCGATCCGGGCGCTCGTGGTAGCCCCGACCCGGGAGCTCGCGGTGCAGATTCACCATGATGCCGAGACCCTGGGTAAGCACACGGGACTCAAGCAGGCAGTGGTCTACGGCGGCGTCGACTATGACAAGCAGCGACAGCAGCTCGAAGCGGGCATCGATGTGCTCATCGGTACCCCCGGCCGCCTGATCGACTACTACAAGCAGCACGTGTTCGACCTGCGGCACGCGCAGGTGCTGGTGCTGGATGAAGCGGACCGCATGTTCGATCTCGGCTTCATCGCCGATATCCGCTATATCCTGCGCCGCCTGCCGCCGCCCGAGCGTCGCCAGTCGATGCTGTTCTCCGCAACGCTCTCCTACCGGGTGCTGGAGCTCGCCTACGAGCATATGAACAACCCGGAGCTCGTGCGCATCGAGCCCGATAAGATGACGGTCGATCGCGTGCGCCAGCTCGTCTACTACCCCTCGATGGAGGAGAAGGTCCCGCTGCTCGTCGGGCTGCTGCGCCAGCATGAGGCGCGACGCACGATGATCTTCGTAAACACGAAGCGCGCGGCCGAACGGCTCGAAAGCACACTCAAGGCGAACGGCTTTCATGCGCAGGCGCTGTCCGGCGACGTACCGCAGAACAAGCGGCTGCGCTTCCTGCGTGACTTCCATAACGGCGATCTGGCGGTGCTGATTGCAACCGATGTCGCATCCCGTGGCCTGCACATTCCCGATGTGAGCCACGTTTTCAACTTCGACCTGCCGCAGGACGCCGCGGACTATGTCCACCGCATCGGGCGCACGGCCCGGGCCGGCGCCGAAGGCGACGCGATCAGCTTCGCCTGCGAGGAATACGCCGTGTCGCTTCCCGAGATCGAGGACTATCTGGGCCACAAGATTCCGTCGTCCCAGATCGCACCGGAGATACTCGCCACCTCGCTTTTAAAGGGCGATGCGCCCGAGGGGCCCCGTCCACGCTTCCAAGGGCACGGAGGAAGCGGAGGAGGCGGCAACCGGCGTCCGGGCTCAGGTAGCGGCGGTCGCCCCGGTGGGCGCAGCGGACGGCCTCCTAGCAAGGCTCGGGGACGAGGTCGCTAACCGCATCAACCACGGAAACATTGTCGTGGTCACGGGCGCCCTGCGAGGAGTCGGGGCGACGAACGCCGTAGAGCCACCTGCTACCGACGCCTTGTGCCGCACGGAGCACCGCCGGACTATCGTCGGCGAAGAGGCTCCGCCGGGGGTCGAACGGCTCCACGGCTCGGACGGCCTTCCAGAAATGCGCCGCTTCCTTGGGTGCGCCGAACTCGTGTGAAGTGAACGCGGCGTCGAAATAGTTCAGGACGCCGGTTTTCTCATCCTTGATCCGCAGGGTCTGCGGATGTGAGTTCGTCAGCAGAATCAGCCTTTTCCCGCTCGCCCGCAGCCGCCCGAGAAATTCCCGCGCGCCCGGCAGCCAGGCGATCCGTGCCGTGTTGGCGCGCTTGAGCGCCGCGATGTCCAGATCGAGCTCGCGGCTCCAGTGCTCGATGCAATACCAAGGCAGCGTGCCCTCACAGGCGCGAAACCGGGGGGCTATCTGCATACGCGCAACATCAACGGTGGTTAACCGCGACGCCGCATAGGCAGCGGGCACGATCTCGAGCCAGAAATGGTTATCGAACGCGAGGTCGAGGAGCGTTCCATCGAGATCGAGCAGAACGGTATCAATATGGCCCCAATCGGGCTTTTCAACGGCGGCGGCTGACATGGGCGTATCATAACTCCCGTGGCGCCGTTGCCGCCGGTCGGCTAAGCTACCGCCTGACGGCCGCCGCAATTTAGCGGCCGGCGCCGTATATCCAGGCCATTCCGAGCCGATGGGAGCCCGCAGGCGTTACCCGCCATGGCGGAAATCGAAGACAACGTCGACCGAGAGCTGTTCCGCAACGTCGAAAAGTTGCGGCAGCTGCGCATAGAGCATCGTGATCTGGACGAGGTGATCTCTCGCCTGACGCTCGACATGCACGCCGATGAGCTGCAGCTGAAACGCCTGAAGAAACGCAAGCTCATGCTGAAGGACCAGATCACGCGTGTGGAAAGTGAGCTGATCCCGGATCTCAATGCCTGATGGATAACGCCGACAGCGCCCTCAAAGGCGTTTTTCTCAGGCTGACGTCGCCGCAGATCCTGACCGAGGTCATCGCAATCGTCCTCGCCGGGCTCATTGCGCTCGCGGGCGCCCATGTGGCGCGGACGTGGCACAAAAATCACCTCGTGAACTCGGGGCCGGGACGCCAGGACGTCTGGCAGCTGCGGGTGTTGGAAGGAACCGTACTCCTGGCGCCCTTCCTGGTCGCGCTCATCGTGCTGCTCATCGTGCGCGCGGTGCTCGCCATGCTGGGCACCCCCACGACCGCGGTTGATGTCGCTTTGCAGCTCACCACGGCCCTGGTCCTCGTGCGACTGGGCGTGTACCTGCTGCGGGTGATGCTCGGGCCGGACTCGTGGATCCGTGCCTGGGAAAACCGCATCACCTTCGTCCTCTGGCTGACGATCGGATTCTCGCTGGTCGGCTGGCTCGACAAGGTCGAAACCACCCTCAACCGCATCAACATCATCCCCGGCAAGACGTTCAGCCTCTGGGCCCTGATGAAGGGCCTGGTGATCGTCACGGCGTTCGTGGTGGTGACGAGCCTGGTGGCACGCGCTTTCGAGCGTCGCGTCATGAAACTCGACCAGCTGGCCGTCTCGACCCGCATCGGGATCTCGAAATTCACGTACTTCTTCCTCGTCGGCCTCGGCATCATGCTCGGCATCAACGCCGCGGGCGTCGATGTGACGACGCTGAACGTGCTGACCGGTGCCATCGGCCTGGGGCTCGGCTTCGGCCTGCAGTCGATCGCCAGCAATTTCGTGAGCGGCTTCGTGCTCCTGATGGACAAGTCCATCAAGCCAGGGGACGTCATCAGCTTCACCGGACATACGGGGACCAGCACGGAAAACTTCGGCTGGGTGCAGGAGCTGCGCGGCCGCTATGTCGTCGTCCGTGACCGTGACGGCGTCGAAACGCTGGTGCCAAACCAGAACCTCATCACGAACTCGGTGATCAACTGGAGTTACTCGGATCAGCGGGTGCGCATCCGGCTGCCGGTCATGGTGAGCTACGACGACGATCCCGAGGTCGCACTCAAGCTGCTCTTCGAGGCGGTCGAGCACCATCCGCGCATCCTTAAGGACCCGCCGCCGGTAACCCGGCTCATGGCCTTCGAGGACTACGGAATGCGCATCGAAGTGCGCTTCTGGATCGCGGACCCGATGAACGGTGTCAACAATGTCCGCTCGGATGTGAATCGCGCGATCTGGAAGATCTTCCGCGCCAACGGCGTCAAGATCCCGGTCGCGCAGCGGGAGCTGCGCATGCTGGATCGCGCACCGGCACTTACTGTCACTCGCGGACAGGGCGGCACGAAGCCGCCTGGCGGCGATCCCCTCGGCGGCGAGGACTAGGTGCCTCGTGATGTCGCCCGCTACGCGCGCATCGCGCACTCTTAGCCGGACGGTCTCTTAACATGGCTCTTGAGGTGTCTCCGGGTGTCGTGATCCCCGACAGCGACTTGTCGTTCGCTTTCGTGCGTGCGTCCGGACCAGGCGGCCAGAACGTCAACAAGGTCTCCTCCGCCGTGCAGTTGCGGTTCGACATGGCGGGCAGCACCGCGCTGTCGGATGCCGTCAAGAACCGCCTGCGGGTGCTGGCGGGACGCCGGTTCACGGACGAAGGCGCGATCCTCATCATTGCCAGGAACCAGCGCTCGCAGGACCACAATCGCCGCGAAGCGCTCGAGCGGCTCGCGGACCTCATCCGGCGCGCACTCGTTGCACCCAAAACGCGCAAGGCCACGAAGCCCACCAAGGCGTCTCGCGAGCGGCGGCTGGAGGGCAAGGTCCACCAGCAGCGGACCAAGCAGCGGCGCAAGCAGGTGCGCTGGCATGATTGAACGGAATGGGTCAGATCGCGTCTGATCCCGTGCCTGACAGGAGGTTGCAATGTATCTGCCCGCCGTAATGGCGTTTGCGCATCACTTGGCCGCGTTCACCCTGGTGAGCGCGCTGGCTGTCGAAGTCACGATGTTCAAGCCGCCACTGACCAGCGTGCAGGCGCGCAGAATCCAGCGCACCGATAGGGTCTTCGGCAGCGCCGCGACCGTGTTGCTCGTGGTCGGCTTGCTGCGGGCGATCTACTTCGAGAAGGGCGCGGGTTACTACTTCGCCAATGCCTTCTTTCTCACCAAGCTCATCGCGTTCGTGGCCGCGAGTGTGATCTCGATCTATCCGACCGTGCTGTTTCTGTCGTGGAGCAAGGCGCTCCGGGAAGGCGGCACGCCGGAAATGTCGGCAGCGCAGATCCGCCGCGCCCGGATGTGCCTGATGCTCGAGCTCACGGGGATCGTGGTGATTTTGTTCTGCGCACCGCTGATGGCGCGCGGGTTTGGCTATTTCGGCGGGCGATCGGGTTAGGCTCCCCCTTCGGCCTGGTCTTGCATCAGCTTCCAGAGCTGCACCACGTGTTCGTGCTCGGTCGTCTCGACGCCGAATGAAACTCTGACCATCCAGCGCCCGTCGAGCATCGCGGGGGTGAGATAGGCTTGGCCGGATTCATTGATGCGGCGGACCCAGGCCAGGGTGTGCGTGTCCAGCGCATCGTCGCTCAGACCGGGTAGTTCGTGACGTACGCAAACTGTTTGCAGCGGCGCGGGCGCCACTCGCTTCCAGGCGGGAGCGGCGTCGACCTGAGTGGCGAACCACTGGGCGTGCCCGATGTCTCGGCGAATGCGTGCTTGCAGGCCACTCACGCCCTGCTCGCGGATCAGGAACCATAACTTCAGCGCGCGGAAGCGTCGGCCCAGGGGAATGCCCCAGTCGCGGAAGTTTTTCACCCGGGAGTCCGCCGCCGTGCGCAGGTAACTCGGGTTCGTCGACATGACCCGAACCAGATGTTCAGGGTCGCGCACGAAATACACGGAAGCATCGAACGAAGCGCCGAGCCACTTGTGGGGATTGATGACGAGCGAATCGGCTTGCTCGACACCGTCCCACATCTGACGGCACTCCGGCAGGATCATCGCCGACCCGGCCATTGCCGCATCGACGTGCATCCACAGCCCATGCGCCTTGGCCACCTTGGCGATGTCTGCCAGAGGATCGAGGGCGGTCGTCGCGGTCGAGCCGGTCGTCGCAACGACCGCACACGGTTTGAGGCCGCGCGCGCGGTCAGCCCTGATGGCTTCGTCCAGCGCATCCGCGCGCATGGCGTAGCAATCGTTCACAGGTACGACACGTAAGTTGTTGCGTCCAAAACCAGCCAGCAACGCGGCTTTGTCGACCGAACTGTGGCTCTGGCTGGAGGCATAAACAACGAGCGGCTGCTCGCTCTCCTGCAGGCCGCCGCGGGCGGCACCGTAGTTCGTGGCTCGCTCACGCGCGCACAAAAGCGCAACGAGTGTCGTCGTCGATGCGGTGTCCTGAATCACGCCGCTCCACGCCGCCGACAAGTCCAACATCTGCCGCAGCCAGTCGACCGTGACCTCTTCCAGCTCCGTCAGTGCGGGACTCGCCTGCCAGTTGAGTCCGAGCTGCGCGAGACCTGTGCTCACATAGTCGCCGAGCACCGCCGACAGGGAGCTGTTGGCGGGGAAATAACCGAAGAACCGCGGATCCTGAAAGTGCGTGCAAGCGGGCACGATGACGTTATTCAGATCCCTCATGACCGCATCGAAAGGCTCCGGCGCATCCGGCGGCGCCGCAGGCAGCTCCGCCTTGACCGCACCCGGCGCCACCCGTGTCATCACCGGGAATTCGCCCCCATAGGCCTTCTCGCGGTAGTCCGCTATCCAATCAATCAGCTCGTGACCGATGCGACGAAAGTCTTCGACGTTCATGGGGCAGCCATTTCACTGTCGGCGAATCCCGACCCGGCAATAGTAGGCCCGCGACGGCGTCACGACGCAAGTTCGCGCGCTATCCGCATATCCGCGGCATCGCGCGTCCGAGGACGTCCGTAACACCTCGGAACAGCGCACGCATGGTTCGGAGACTAGCTGGCCGCGACCGCAGGCGCACAAGCAACAGGGCGAATGAGCCAGGTCGCCAATGCCGGTAGAAGAATGATGGCTGCGAGCATGTTGACGAGGAACATGAAAGTGAGCATGACGCCGATGTCGGCCTGGAACTTCAAAGGTGAGAACACCCATGTAGCTACGCCGATGGCGAGCGTGATGCCGGTGACGATGATGCTGGCACCCGTGACGCGCAGCGTGCGCTCGTAAGCGTCTTTGACCGGGAGGCCTTGACGCAGGAATTCCTGCATGCGGCTGAAGAGATAGATGCCGTAGTCCACGCCGATGCCGGCGCCGAGGGCGACCATCGGCAACGTGGATACCTTGAGGCCGATACCGACGATGGCCATTACGGCGTATACGAGTACCGATACCAGCGCGAGCGGCAGCACTACCAGAATCGTGCCCAGCAGCGAGCGGAAAGTGACCAGGCACATGACGATGACGGTGGCGAAGACGCCGGCGAGGATCCAGAACTCCTTGGCCTTGACGGTCTCGTTGGTGGCCGCCATGGCGCCCACGTTGCCAGTGGCCAACTCGAACTTTGCCCCGGCGCTGGGATTCTCCGTGCGCCAGCGCTTCACTGCAGCGATCACCCGTTCGATCGTTCCGGCCCTGTGGTCGGTGAGGAACAGCATCACAGGGACGGCGTTGCAATCGGCGTTCAACAGGCCGGTGCTCGTTTCGATGTAACGCGTCGATTGGGTGAGCTGCGCCTGCTCCCGCGGAATGCTGCGCCACTTGAGGCTGCCCTCGTTCCACCCGGCAATCGCGATCTTGGCGACGAACGGTAGCGTGAGAACGTCCTGCACGCCCTCAATGTTCTGCATGTGCCATCCGAAGCGGTCGACCGCGGTCATCAGGTCATGACTCACACAGATCGGCTCCTTGGACTCCACGATGACGGTCAGCACATCGACACCGATCGAGAATTTCGAGGTGATGACGTCGCTGTCGAGGTTATAGCGTGAATGCGGGCGCAGCTCGGGCACGCCCGCCTGCGTGTCACCGATCGGTGTCTCGCGGCCTTTCCACCAGCCCAGAAGTGCGAGCACCATAGCGCTGGCGATGATGAGAAGAGCCGGGCCGCGGCTCGTAATCTGCGCCACTCGGCGCCAGAGTCCGGCGAGCCTTCTGTGCCGCCGCTCGACGCGGGCTCGATACGCAGGGTCGAAGCTGATGTAGGAGACCAGCACCGGGAGAAGGACGAGATCGGTCAGAATGACGATTGCAACCCCGATGCTCGCGGTGATCGCCATCTCCCGAATGACCTCCACTGGGATGAGCAGAATAGTGATGAAACCCACGAGGTCGGCAAGCAGCGCAATGATCGCCGGCACGAGCAGCTGCCGGAACGTGCGGCGCGCGGCCTCCACGCAATCCGTTCCCACGAGCGCCGCGTGACCGATGGCGCTGATCTTCTGCACTCCGTGACTCACGCCGATCGCGAAAATCAGGAACGGCACGAGCAAGCCCAGAGGATCGATGCCGTAGCCCAGCAGCACGAGCACGCCGAGCTGCCAGACAACGGCAATGACGGAGCAGACCACGGGCACTAGCGCTACCCGCAACGACAGGCAGTACACCCATACAGCTAGCAGCGTGAGCACCAGCGTGATGACCGCGAACAGCACTACGGATAGCGCGCCGTCCGCGATGTCGCCCATCACCTTCGCGAACCCTATGATGTGGACTTCGACACCGGGTCCAACGTTGGCATCAATGGCCGTCCCGGCGGCAGCCCCATGTAGGCTCATCGACGATCCGCGAATTCGCTCGCGAACCTTCTGCTCGAGGTCGTGAGCTACGCGTATCGGATCGACCGGGTGTCCCTTCGCGTCCTGCTCGAGAACGATCGCACTCACGAGCGCGCCCGAGAAGTCGTTCGCCACCAGCCGGCCGACGATTCCAGCCTTGAGGATGTTGTCGCGAACGCGAGCCATCCCCTCCGGCGTCGGCGTGAAGTCGGCAGGAATGACGTTGCCCGCTTCGATGCCGTCCTCAACGACTTCGAGGTAACGAACGTTAGGCGTGAACAGCGATTGCACACTCCCGCGGTCGATGCCGTCCATGACGATGACTTCGTCGGTCGCCTTACGGAGCGCATTGAAGAAATCCGGCGAGAACATATTGCCGTCGCGCGCCACCAAGGCGATCAACACGCGATTAGCGCCCCGAAACTCGGCGACGTTCCGGTCCAGGTAAGTGCGCATGTACTCATGCTGCGTCGGCAACTGCTTCGTGAACGACGCGTCGATGTGCAGACCGCGTACCGCCACAATGAGCATTGCGGCAGTAATGAGCGAGAATAAAACGAGAATGAGCGTGCGGTGACCGAATATGAGCCGCTCGAGACGAGCGATAACGACACTCCCGCTCGTCGCGCTCACCGCGAGTCGCCTACGCCGATCGCGGCGGACGCAACGCCTGATGCAACCACCGCTGGGCGAACACCACGGGCCACGGAGTCCGCACGTAAAATAATTAGCTTCGCTCCGCCCTCTCCAACCGTCAGGAGTGTGCCGGCACCGACCGCGAGTACCCCGGAAAGACCTTTGCGGTCATCCTGCTGCAGCAACGCGAATGACTTGCCGCCGTCGTAGCTGACGAGCACGACTCCCGACAGTCCGACGACGGCCACTGCGGTGGGCGCCCCGCCATTACCGAACGTCACGCCGCCATCGAGCATGGCGACGGTCCCGCTCCGGATTCGCTGCCAAGTGAGGCCCGCGTCCTCGGATCTAAGCAGGTTGCCGCGCAGGCCATAGGCCAACAAAGCATCTCCAGCGAGCGGCAACACTCCAAAGAAGGACCCTTCATAGGGAGACGGGAGCTCGACCCAGTCGACCCCGCCATCATCCGAGCGGTACAGGTGGCCCGCTTCAGCCGCGATGTACAGCCGGGAGGGCGAGGACGCCACGATGCGATTCAGGTGAAATCCACCGCCGATGCTGTCGGCGGACCCCGCTTGCACGGGTTGCGTGCGCACCGGCGGCGCCGCGAACTTGCGCTCCTTCCAGGTCGCGCCACCATCCTCGCTGCTGAAATACGCGCTGTAGGCACCGACCGCGACCGCGCGGCCGCCCTGCCCGCACCACACATCCAACAGCGGCTGCTGCGCTTCGGGCGAGTAATGGGTCTGCTTCCAAGTCAGCCCGGCGTCCTCGGTAATCAGGATCACTTCGTCGTGACCGACAGCGATCCCCCGGCGCGCGTCGGCGAAGCACACGCCGGTAAGCAACACTTGCGTAGGCACGCTCTCGGACTGCACCCAGGTGCGGCCCTTGTCGTCGCTCAATAGGATGTGCCCGCGGTCTCCAACCGCCACGAGCCGCTCTCCCGCCGACGCCAGGGCAATCAGTAGCGCCCGAGACGCAAGGCGCGCCGGCTCGGAAGATAAGGCGGGGGACTCGGCGTGGGCGCGGGAGTCAACAACGGCGCCGAGGAGGAAGAAACCAGCGCACCCCGCCGCGCGGGCCACGGCTAACGTCATCCCCAGCTCCCGCCCTGCTGCGCGGGCGACGGCTAACGTCATCCCTGAACCCGCCCCGTTGCCGCACGGTGCAAGGGGGGCGCTCGACTTCCCGCGCGCCCCAACTCTACCTGACTCCTCTCTGCTGCAGCACATTGGGCTGATAGTCGGACGCCGTGCGCTTGATTGTGAAGTCATACGATCTGGGCTCCTCGTTCTGAAGGCCCAGTGCCAGGTAGCGGCCGTTCGACAGATCCATCACGAGCTCGAGCGTCGTCCACAGAAC
>JAQGOG010000065.1 GCA_028293765.1 Gammaproteobacteria bacterium | reverse complement strand
TCCCGGCGGCCGTCCCGCGCCCCCTGGATTCGACCTTGGTCACTGGCCTGGAGCGCCGTGCCTGCGGCCAGGACGAGCTCGATCGTGTTTTCGGTGCCGGCATCGTACCCGGTTCTGTGACGCTGCTGGGCGGTGACCCCGGCATTGGGAAGTCTACTCTTCTCCTACAAGTTGCCGCGCACGTTGCGGCCACTCGCGGCGTCCTTTACGCGAGCGGGGAGGAGTCGGTTTCGCAGATCGGCATGCGGGCCCAACGGCTCGGGCTGTCCGCCGCCTCCCTCGGTTGCGTGGCCGAAACAGACCTGCAGTCGATCATCGGGCTCGCCTCCGAACGCAAGGCGGCTCTGCTGGTTGTAGATTCGATCCAGACGGTGCAGTCGGCCTCGGTGGATGCCAGCGCAGGAGGGGTCTCGCAGCTGCGCGAGTGCACGGCGGAACTCGTACGTTTCGCCAAATCAACCTCCACGGCCGTCATCATCATCGGACACGTGACCAAGGAAGGGGCGATCGCCGGTCCGCGCGTGCTTGAGCATCTCGTCGATACCGTCCTCTATTTCGAGAGCGAGGCGGGCAGCCGCTATCGGATCGTTCGCGCCACGAAGAACCGCTTCGGGGCGATCAACGAACTGGGCTTCTTCGCCATGACCGAAGGGGGCCTCAAAGAGGTCCGCAACCCGTCAGCGATCTTTCTCTCCAAGGCGCCCGAGCCCGCCGCGGGCAGCATCGTGACCGTCACCCGCGAAGGCGGCCGGCCTCTACTCATTGAATTGCAGGCGCTCGTGGACCGGATGCAGTTCGGCATGCCGCGAAGAGTCGCGCAGGGCCTGGATTCGAATCGGGTGGCGATGCTCCTGGCGGTGCTGAACCGTCATGCCGGAGTGTCGCTACAAGAGTACGACGTGTTCGTAAATGCCGTGGGCGGCATCAAGATCACCGAGACCGCTTGGGATGTCCCGGTCGTGATCGCCCTGGCGTCCAGTCTCAGGGATAAGACGGTGCCCAACTCGCTCATCTCGTTCGGGGAGATCGGCTTGACCGGTGAGGTTCGCCCCGTCGCTTACGGCGAAGAGCGTTTGAAGGAAGCCCAGAAGCAGGGTTTCAAAATTGCCGTAGTGCCTCGCGAGAACGCTCCGCGCAAGCCGCTCCAGGGCCTGGAGGTCATCCCGGTAGCGCGCGTTGGTGAAGCGCTCGAAGCCGCCTTCGGCAAAGCATCCTGACGTGCTAGCCCGTACGGGCACATGACTGGTAAGGGCACCGCTCCGGCACGGGCTCCCTCGCCACGACGTCCGCGCTAACCCGCCGCTACGGGCGTGTCCGCCGCCGCGGTCCGTACCCGAACCGTCTTGATAGCGTTATCCGCGATCTGAAGGATCTCGAACTGGTAAGGCCCGACCTTCAGCGCAGTGCCCGGATCGGGAATCATTTCCAGCTGCTCCAGCAGCAACCCGTTCAACGTCTTCGGCCCATCGGTCGGCAGCTGCCACTGCAAAGCACGGTTCAAGGCCCGGATGGTCGTACTGGCGTTGACGATGTACACCCCCGGGCGCTCGATGTGAATGTCCTTGTGCATGATGCTGGCAGGGTCTGTCGTGAACTCGCCGACGATCTCCTCGAGGATGTCCTCGAGCGTGACGAGCCCTTCGATATCCCCATATTCGTTCACCACGAAGGCGAGCCGGCGGCGGTTGCGCTGAAAATGGGACAACTGCACGTTGAGGGAGGTTTCTTCGGGCACGAAGTAGGGCTCGCGGTTGCGGGCGATCTCGATGAGACGATCGCGGGTCAATGTGCCGCGCGCGACCTCGTGCGCTACCTTCTTCATGTGGAGGATGCCGACGAGGTTATCGAGCTCGCCGTCGTAGACCGGAAGGCGGGTGTGTGGCGTCTGGCGCAGCTGGTCGAGAATGTCGTCCCAGTTCTCCTGCACATCGATGGCGGAGATTTCCTGCCGGGGAATCATGATGTCGTTCACCGTGATCTGCCCCAGATCGAGGATCGACAACAGCATTTGCCTGTGTCGCGCTGGGATCATGGGCCCAGCTTCGGCTACCACGGTCCGCAGCTCCTCGGTGCTCAGCGCCTGCGTGGCGCGGGAGGATCTGACGACGCCGAAGATTTTCAACAAGCCATAGGCCATCTTGTTGGTGAGCCACAGCAGCGGCCGGGCGACCAGCACGAGCACCCTATAAATACGAGCTGCACCCAGCGCGACGGATTCAGGGTGCGTAGCCGCGTAGATCTTTGGGGCGAGCTCGCAAAACACGATCACGATCACCGTCAATAGAAAGCCGGTGATGGGCACGGCATAGGAGTAGCCGGTCCGTTGGGCAATGATGGTCGCGATGGAGGAGGCAAACACACTGGCGGCGGCCAGGATGACGAGGTTCGCGCCGAGCCAGTCGTCCGGTTTCTGCAGGAGGCGCTCGAGGACCTTTGCGGTCGAGTTGCCCTTTTGCGCCCGGTTCCTGATCCGATAGCGGTTGAGGGACAGCATCGCGACCTCGGTGCCCGAGGAGAACGCGATGATCACGAGCAGAGCGAGAAGCGCCAGCAACAAGGGAGTCGTCGGAGCATCGTTCAAGGCGGTATTCCTTCTGCAAGGCTCCTAGCATAGGGATGTGCGACTGCTTCTGAAATCGGCCCCCCGGGAAATCGGCCGGCTTACCCCTATAATTGAGGACGCCGGCCCTTCAGTGGATTTTTGCTCATGTTCGACAATCTGACCGCACGCCTGACCCGCAGCGTCGAGAATCTGCGCGGCAAGGGCCGAATCACGGACGAAAACGTCGCCGAAACCCTCCGCGAGGTGCGCGTAGCGCTGCTCGAAGCGGACGTGGCACTGCCGGTCATCAAGTCGTTCATCGACGCGGTCAAGGCCAAGGCTGTGGGCATCGAAGTGGCCTCCGGCCTCAACCCCGGCCAGGCTTTCATAGGCATTTTGCATCGGGAGCTGATCGAGCTCATGGGTGGCCCGCGCGCCGGCTTTAACCTCCGGGCGCAGCCTCCGATCGTGGTGCTGCTGGCGGGTCTCCAGGGCGCGGGAAAGACAACCACGGCTGCCAAGCTAGCGCGATGGCTGATCGAGCGTGAGAAAAAGCGCGTCCTGCTCGTGAGCACGGACGTACGCCGCCCGGCGGCGATGCTGCAGCTTCAGCGCCTGGCCGAGCAAGTCAACGCGCAGTACTTCCCCGCAAGCGCCGAAACCCCGCCGGCAACCATCGCGCGTGATGCCCTGGAGCAGGCAAAGCGTGGCGTATTCGACGTACTCATCGTCGACACTGCGGGACGACTTCACGTCGATGAGAGCCTCATGGCGGAGGTCCGTGAGATTGACGCTGCGGTCAGCTCTACGGAGCGTCTGTTTATCGTCGATTCCATGGCGGGCCAGGACGCGGTGAACTCCGCGCGGGCCTTCGGTGCGGCTCTCGACCTGACCGGCATCATCCTGACCAAGGCCGATGGTGACGCACGAGGAGGCGCCGCGCTCTCGGTGAGGCACATCACTGGGAAGCCCATCGTGTTCCTCGGCGTCGGCGAAAAGACCGAGGCGCTTGAGCCGTTCGACCCGGAGCGGATGGCGTCACGCGTCCTGGGCATGGGCGACGTCGTGAGCCTCGTCGAGCAGGTTCACCGGCAGGTCGACCATCAGGAAGCCGAGAGACTGGCCAAGAAGGTGGTCAAGGGTAAGGGCTTCGACATGGTGGACCTCAAGAGCCAGCTCGAGCAGCTCCAGAAGATGGGCGGCGTCGGCGCGCTGCTCGACAAGCTGCCAGCGGCCGCGACCCAAAAAAGTGCAGTCTCGGCGGATCAGGGCGATAAGGACCTGCGGCGGCAGATCGCAATCATCAACTCAATGACCCGTCGCGAGCGCCGCAACCCCGGCATCATCGACGGCTCCCGGCGCCGCCGGATCGCCGCCGGCTCGGGGGTGCAGGTGCAGGACGTGAACCGCCTGCTGAAGCAGTTCCTCGAGATGCAGCGCGTCATGAAGAGCATGAAAGGCGGCAAACTGCAGCGCATGCTGAGTGCCTTCAAGGGGAAAGCGCCGCCGGGATTCACAGGCCGGTAGGGGGCCGTTCGCGCCGCTCGGGACCGGAGGCGGGCCGCGAGGGTTGCCCCGCCAACGGACGCTTCGCCCCGGCGCGAAGTCCATGAAAAAATTGGCGTTACGGGCCTCCTTTGCGTAGAATCCGCGCTCTTTTTTGGGCCGCCCATTCCCGGGCCGGTCCGGCCAGAATGAGAGCGATACGATCATGGTAACCATACGCCTGACGCGGCGCGGGGCGCGCAATCAGCCCTTCTATCACGTCGTCGTGACCGATAGCCGCAAGCGCCAGGGCGGCCTGAGCCTGGAGCACGTCGGCTTCTTCAATCCGATCGCCCGCAAAGGCGATCAGAAGCTGCGGCTCGATCTGCCGCGCATCGACTATTGGGTCGGCCAGGGCGCCAAGCCCTCGGAGCGCGTCACCCAGCTCGTTTCAGACTACCGGAAGCAGGCGACGGCCTGAAGACGGCTGTCGCGGACTGACCTCATAAAGTAGTCCGCGAGCTCACGGCGATGGGTTGGATCGAGTTAGGCCGGATTGGCGCGCCCTGGGGTGTCAAAGGCTGGATGCACATCGAAACCTACACCGATCCGCCGGCAGGACTCCTGGAGTACCGGCAGTGGGTTTTGCGCCTCGGTACGGGCGAGCGGATCACTCGCCGCGTGGCCGATGGGCATCCGCACTCCGACCGGCTCGTGGCGCGACTCGAGGGCATCGAGGACCGCGACAAGGCTGCCGCGCTGACTGGCGCGGTCATCGAAGTGGATCGGGCCGAGTTGCCGCCGACCGGGGATCGCGAGTACTACCGCGCGGATCTCGTTGGCTTCAAGGTGCGGAACCTCGAGGACGTCGAGCTTGGAACGGTCGGTTATTTCGTGGACACGCCGACGGGTCCGATGATGGTGGTGCAGGGTGCTCGTGAGCATTGGGTGCTCGCGATTCCGAAACACCTGCGCAAGGTGGATCTCGCGGCGGGCCTGGTCCTGGTGGACTGGCCGGCGGAGCCTTGAGCAGCGGCGGAGCGTAGCTCCCATGAAGATTCAGGTCGTCACGCTGTTCCCGGAAATGATCGCGGGAGCGCTGGGGTTCGGCATCGTCGGACGCGCTGTTGAGCGCGGCCTGCTGAGTGTCGGGACGGAAGACCCGCGCAAGCATACGAGCGACGTGCATCGGACGGTGGACGATCGACCCTACGGCGGCGGGCCGGGAATGGTGTTGAAGCCCGAGCCGATGCTGGCGGCGATCCGTGCGGCGCACGAGCGGCTGCCGCCGGGGAGTCCGAGGATTCATCTCTCGGCGCAGGGCGAACCGCTGGGGCAGGCGCAGGCGCGCGAGTTGGCGGCGCTGCCGGGCTTCCTGCTGGTCGCGGGACGCTACGAGGGTTTGGATGAAAGGGTGGTCGAGCTAGGCATCGACCGTGAAGTGTCGATCGGTGACTACGTGCTGTCGGGCGGAGAGCTGCCGGCGCTCGTAGTGATCGATGCGGTGGCGAGACTGCTGCCGGGTGCGCTGGGTGATGAGCGCTCGAATGTCGAAGAGTCGTTTGTCGCCGGGCTGCTCGACTGGCCGCACTACACGCGGCCGGAATTGTTTGAAGGCCTGGCGGTGCCACCGGTGTTATTGTCGGGCAACCATGCCGACATCCGCCGCTGGCGGCTGGAGCAGGCGGTGACCCGTACGTACGCACGCCGGCCGGACCTGATCGCCAGGGGGGAGCTTGGGCCCGAGGCGAGCCGTTTACTGAGTGAGTTTCTCGCCGCACGCGCGCCGGGAACCGAAGATCGAGGATGAGGCACATGAATATCGTTCAGCAAATCGAAAAAGAGCGCATGACCCGCAAGGTCCCGGACTTCAAGCCCGGCGACACGGTGGTCGTGCAAGTCAAGGTCGTCGAAGGCGATCGTGAGCGCGTACAGGCTTACGAAGGCGTCGTGATTGCTATCAGCAACCGCGGACTCAACTCGTCGTTCACCGTGCGTAAGATCTCGCACGGCGAGGGTGTCGAGCGCGTGTTCCAGACCTACAGCCCCGCGATCAGCGACATCACGATCAAGCGTCGTGGCAACGTTCGTCGCGCGAAGCTGTACTACCTCCGCGATTTGTCGGGCAAAGCCGCGAGAATCGAGGAAAAACTCTAACCGCAGAGTTTAAGGATGAATTTCCTGCGTTCTATTCTTTACGGGCTGTGGCGGGTCCTGGATGGACTACGCAGGTTCCTGCACCTCCTGGTGCTGCTGGTCGTCTTCGGCTTCATCGTCGGAGCGCTGCGCGGGTCTATGCCCAGCGTGCCCGCGAAGGTGGCGCTGCTGGTAGCGCCCGAGGGCCAGCTCGTAGAGCAGTCGACCGGCGATCCGTTCGAGCGCGCCTTTCAGGAGGCGCGCGGTCAGGGGCACGCCGAGACGCTGTTGTGGGATCTCACGGACGCGATCCGTGGCGCCGCCAAAGACAAACGCGTGCAGGTGCTGGCGCTGGATCTCGAGAAATTCGAGGGCGCGGGCCAGCCGACCCTCGAAGAGTTGGCGCGGGCGATTCGTGAATTCCGGGCCTCGGGTAAGAAGGTCGTTGCCTACGGCAACGAAATGACCCAGGAGCGCTACTACGTAGCGGCGCAGGCGGACGAGATCTACCTCGATCCGATGGGGTTCGTGCTCATCGACGGCTACGCCCGTTATCGGATGTTCTTCAAAGAGGCGCTCGACAAGTTGGGCGTCGATATCAACGTGTTCCGCGTAGGCGCCTACAAGAGCGCCGTCGAGAGTTACACGCGTACGGACATGTCGCCTGAGGACCGGCAGGAAAGCAGCACGTACCTCAACGCGCTGTGGTCGAGTTACCAGGAAGCGGTAACCCGCGCGCGCAAGCTGCCACCGGATGCAATCGGCAAGTACGTCTCCACCCTGCCGAAGACAGTACCGGCTGCGGGTGGCAATGCTGCGCAGGTGGCTTTGCAGGCGGGGCTCGTCACGGGCATCAAGTCGCATCTCGATGTCGAGAAGCGGCTCATCGGGCTGGTGGGCGAAGACGAGACCTCGGGGTCCTTCAAGTCGATTTCCGCGGCGGATTACGCGCGTGTTGCTCGTGCCGACATGAAGATTCATGCGGCCGGGAAACCGAAGGTTGGCGTTATCGTTGCTTCCGGCGAGATCCTCGATGGGGAGCAGCCGCCGGGGACCGTGGGTGGTGAATCTACCGCGCGTCTCATACGCGAAGCGCGGATGGATAAGAACATTCGGGCGGTGGTGTTGCGCGTCGATAGTCCGGGCGGGAGCGTAATGGCTTCCGAGGTGATCTATCGCGAAATCGTGGCGCTGCGTGCGGCCGGGAAGCCTGTTGTTGTATCGATGAGCGATCTGGCTGCCTCTGGCGGCTATTACATCTCTGCGCCGGCGGATGAGATCTGGGCGAGCCCGGCTACGTTGACGGGGTCCATCGGAATTTTCGCGATCATCCCGACGATCGACAAGACGCTGGGGAAGGTTGGAGTCACCGTCGACGGGGTCGGCACGACACCGTTAGCGGGACAGCTGCGGATCGATCGACCGTTGGGAGAGGAATCCAGAACGCTGCTACAGTCCCAGATCGGGCGCGGCTATGAGGAGTTCCTCTCGCGGGTTTCGACGGGACGCAAGAAGACGCGGGAAGAGATCGA
Source organism: Gammaproteobacteria bacterium (assembly GCA_028293765.1). Classification (GTDB taxonomy): domain Bacteria; phylum Pseudomonadota; class Gammaproteobacteria; order Steroidobacterales; family Steroidobacteraceae; genus 13-2-20CM-66-19. The sequence goes on along the minus strand of JAQGOG010000065.1, from coordinate 31,098 downwards.
TGCCATCGCGCAGGGGCGCGTGTGGGCGGGTACGGATGCGAAACGGCTCGGGCTGGTTGACCAGCTGGGGTCATTCGACGATGCGGTGAAGTCGGCGGCGCGGCGCGCCAAGCTGACGGAGTACGACGTCGAGTTCGTGGAGCCGGAGTTGACCTGGGCGCAGCAGCTGGTGCTGCAGTTCAAGGCGAAGGCCGTGCGGGCGTTGGTGTCCATCGGCGCGGATGGGAAGACGATGGCCCTGGCGCACGTGGCGCAACGGTTCGATCCGTTGACGCGGGAAGTCGAGCGGTTGAGTCGGCTCAGCGAGCCTAACAAGGTGTACGCGTACTGCTTCTGCGGGCCGGAGTAACACTTTAGGCCGGCCAGCTGGCCGGCGTGCCCGGGCACGCGACGCTGACCAACAAAAAAGGCTCTCCGTCGAGAGCCTTTTTAATGAGCGCAACGCTTCGATAGGGCCTGACTCGTGATGCGGAGTCAGGCCACGCTGTCTAGAGCGTCGACCAGTCCAGAATCACCTTGCCGGATTGACCCGAGCCCATCGTCTCGAAGCCCTGGATGTACTCCTGGACCGGGAAGTGGTGGGTGATGATCGGATCCAGGCTCAAGCCGCTCTGCAGCAGGGCGGACATCTTGTACCAGGTCTCGAACATTTCCCGGCCGTAGATGCCTTTGAGGGTCAGGCCCTTGAAGATCACCTGGTTCCAGTCGATCGCGGTTTCGTCGGGCGGGATGCCGAGGATGGCGATCGAGCCGCCGTGGTGCATGGTTCGCAGCATCTCGCGGAAGGCGGCGGCGTTGCCGGACATCTCCAGCCCGACGTCGAAACCCTCCTGCATGTCGAGATCTTTCATCGTCTGATCTATGGAGTCGCGGGTTACATTGATGGCGCGGGTGGCGCCCATTTTGCGGGCGAGATCCAACCGGTAATCGTTGACGTCGGTGATGACGACGTGGCGTGCGCCTACGAAGCGGGCGATGGCGACCGCCATGATGCCAATCGGGCCGGCGCCGGTGATCAAAACGTCTTCGCCCACCATGTTGAATGCGAGGGCGGTGTGGGTCGCGTTGCCGAACGGATCCAGGATCGAGGCGATGTCGTCACGGATGGAGTCGGGGAGCTTGAAGGTGTTGTCCGCGGGGATCGCGAGATACTGCGCGAAGGCTCCCGGGCGGTTTACGCCAACGCCCACGGTGTTACGGCAGAGGTGCCGGCGGCCGGCGCGGCAGTTACGGCAGAAGCCGCAGGTGATGTGACCTTCACCGGAGACGCGGTCGCCAGTCTTCAGCCCGCGGACCTCCGAACCCAGATCGACGATCCGGCCGCAATACTCGTGGCCCACGGCCATCGGCACGGGGATGGTCTTTTGCGCCCAGGCGTCCCACTTGTAGATGTGCATGTCGGTGCCGCAGATCGCGGTCTTGTCGATCTCGATGAGCACATCGTTGTGACCGACTTTGGGCACTGGCACGTCTTCGAGCCAGATGCCGGGAGTCGCCTGTTTTTTGACTAGTGCTTTCATGTGCCGGCCTCCGGGCAGACTTCCGCAGTGATTCGAATGGAGCGCGAGACTTCTGTATTCGATGGCGCAAGGCGGGTCGGCAAGTGCGTCCCGCTCATTTAATGACGCTCAAGTCACGTCCAACACTCGTGAACGCTTCGATAGCGCGGTCGAGTTGCTCGCGGGTGAGCGCGGCGGACATCTGCGTGCGGATGCGCGCCTGCCCCTTGGGCACCACGGGGAAGGAAAAGCCGATCACGTAGATCCCGCGTTGCAGCAGCTGGTCGGCCATGCGGCTGGCCAGGGCGGCATCGCCGAGCATGACGGGAATGATCGGGTGCTCGCCGGGCTTGAGATTGAAACCTGCTTTTTCGAGACCGGCGCGGAAGTGGCGCGCGTTCTCGAAAAGCCGCGTGCGAAGGTCGGGTGAGTCATCGAGGAGATCGAGCACGCGCAGGCTGACGCCTGCCACGACGGGCGGGATGCTGTTGGAAAAGAGGTACGGGCGTGAGCGCTGGCGAAGCCACTCGACCACCTCTTTTCGCGCCGCAATAAAGCCGCCGCTGGCGCCCCCGAGGGCCTTGCCGAGCGTGCTGGTCAGAATGTCGATCCGGTCGGCGACGCCACAGTGTTCCGGCGTCCCGCGGCCCGTGGCTCCCATGAAGCCTGTGGAGTGGGAGTCGTCGACCATAACGAGGGCGTCGTAGCGATCCGCTAGATCGCATATGGCGCGCAGGTTCGCGATGGTGCCGTCCATCGAGAACACGCCATCCGTAGCGATCAGGCGGGTGCGGGCGCCCGCGGCCTGTTTCAGGCAGTTTTCCAGCTCCGCCATGTCGTTGTTGGCGTAGCGGTAGCGTTGCGCCTTGCACAGACGAATGCCGTCGATGATGCTCGCGTGGTTGAGCGCATCCGAAATGACTGCGTCGCTCTCGTCGAGCAGCGTCTCGAAGAGCCCGCCGTTAGCGTCGAAGCACGAGGAATAAAGAATCGTGTCCTCTTTCCCGAGGAAGCGGCTCAGACGCTCTTCCAGCTGCTTGTGGACGCTCTGGGTGCCGCAAATGAACCGCACCGATGCCATGCCATAGCCGAGGCGGTCGATCGCCCGGTGAGCGGCCTCGCGCACGGACGGGTGATTGGCCAAGCCAAGGTAGTTGTTGGCGCAAAGATTGATGACGTCGTGATCGCCCGTGCGAACCACGCCTCCCTGGGGGCCCGCGAGTACGCGTTCCTTTTTGTAGAGGCCCTGGTCTTTGAGTCCCGCGAGGTCAGCGCGTAAGCGCTCGATGACAGCTTGCTTCATGGGTTCCAATTATACTCACCCCTATGCCCCACGATCACGATGACAGCGGCCCGGGGGCCGCGCGCCTCGACCGCTGGCTTTTTGGTGTGCGCCTGTTCAAATCCCGTTCCCAGGCGAGCCAGGCCGCGACGGGTGGCAAGGTGCACATCAATGGCGAGCGGGTTAAGCCGTCACACGAGGTCCGGCCCGGCGACGTCGTGACGTTCGTGCGCAATCTGGTCGAGTTCGAATGCACGGTCACGGCTATCCCCGCGCGGCGTGGGCCTGCAACCGAGGCCGCGCGATGTTATGTAGAAACTCCGGCCAGCGAGACTCGCCGCGCAGAATTCGCACAGCGAATGAAAATCGCCTCTGGGCTGGCTCCTCAAAGGCCCGACGAGCGCCCTGACAAGCACGGCCGCCAAGCCTTGCGGCGCCTGCGCGGTCGTAATTGAATGCGGCAGTGTCGCCGCAATACATGACGGTCGAGCCGCATCGGCGGAAGATTCAGCCAAGGCGCCTGACTGACTCACGGGCGCAGTCGCAAGGACGCCCTCATCGAGCAATATGCCGATGGGGTGCGACGCGGGCGTTACACGCTGGCCCGGCGGAAACCCAGGCCCGGGTGTGAGCGCCGCGTAGCGGGCGGCGCTGCGGTAGGCGAACATGAGTCCGACAGGCTCTCCAGGACCACAGGTTCATTGCCATGACTCTTAGCGTTTTCGACATTTTCAAGGTCGGCGTCGGGCCTTCGAGCTCCCACACCATGGGGCCGATGCGGGCTGCGCGTGAGTTCGTTCTCGGACTCAAGCGAGACGGACTGCTCCTGGAGACCGAGCAGATTGCCGTCCGCCTGTACGGCTCGCTGGCGCTCACGGGTGCCGGCCACGGAACCGATCGTGCTGTTCTGGCAGGGCTGGAAGGGGCGGAGCCTGAGTCCGTCGATCCGGACAGCATCGAGCCGCTCCTGCAACGGATTCGCTCGACCGGCCGGATCAAACTTCTCGGCGAGCATGAGATCGCGTTCGATGAGCCGATGGCGCTCCTGTTCATGTACCACGAGCGGCTCCCACGGCATTCGAATGGCATGCGCTTCACCGCGCTCGCGGCGAATCGTCGCGTGCTGCGCGAGGAGGATTACTACTCGATCGGTGGCGGGTTCGTGGTGCGCGGCGATGAAGTCGAGGCTCCCGAGACCAGCGCGCACAAGGCGCCGCCGTATCCATTTGGTTCGGGCGCCGAGCTGCTGGCACTCTGCAAAGAGAATGGACTCGAGCTGTTCGAAGTGATGCTTGCGAACGAGCGCACTTGGGCGACCGATGAGCAGATTCGGACCAAACTGCTGCACATCTGGCACGTCATGCAGGCCTGCGTCGAGCGCGGCTTTCGACAGACGGGTGTGTTGCCGGGAGTGCTGAAGGTGCGTCGGCGCGCGCCGAAGCTCTATCGCATGTTGACGGAGAGTACGGAGGAGAAGCCGCTCGACGTCATGGACTGGGTCAACGCTTATGCGCTGGCGGTGAATGAGGAAAACGCCGCTGGCGGACGCGTTGTTACGGCTCCTACGAATGGAGCTGCCGGCATCGTGCCGGCGGTTCTGCATTTCTATCGACGCTTCTACAGGGACTCGAGCGATGACGGTGTGATCCGTTTCATGCTCACCGCGGCGGCGATCGGCATGCTCTACAAGAAGAATGCGTCGATCTCGGGCGCCGAGATGGGCTGCATGGGTGAGGTCGGGGTTGCATGCTCCATGGCGGCGGCGGGTCTGGTGTCAGCCCTGCACGGCACAAATGAGCAGATAGAGAACGCAGCTGAAATCGGCATGGAACACAACCTCGGTCTCACCTGCGATCCCGTGGCGGGGCTCGTGCAGATTCCGTGCATCGAGCGTAATGCTATGGGCTCGGTGAAGGCGATCAACGCCGCGCGGCTAGCCATGCGCGGCGATGGGACGCACAAAGTCTCGCTGGACCAGGTGATCGCGACCATGCGCCAGACGGGCGCGGACATGTCGACGATCTACAAAGAGACGTCGCAGGGCGGACTGGCCGTCAACGTACCGGAGTGCTGAGCGGGCCAGAAGGCGCGGATGTGTTGCAGCGCCCACCAGAGTTTGTTGCAGCGCCAGAAGTCCACGCGCGCCCCGGTCCCGCTACTCAGAGCGTCTGATTCTACGGCGGACGCCGGCCGGCGCCGCGCTTCCGTGACCGTCCCGATGAGTCGGACGGTGCGTGTCTACGCGAAGAGGCTGCTAAACAGCCGTGACGGCGGCACATCACTCAGCACGTCGCATACAAGGGCCGGTGCAACGGCCGACCACTCATCGGTATCCAGCGTCATCGTGCAGATGGCGGCCGTGGCCAAGCCGCCGATCTCCCTGCCTGGAGCGAGCAGGTGCGCAAGCTCTGATACCCCCGGATTGTGCCCAATGACCATCAGATGCGTCACCCGCGGCCCGATGGCTTGTGCGTGCGTGAGGATGTCTCGCGCACCGGCGAGGTAAAGAGGCTCTTCGTACCGGATGTTTCGCGACCCGAGCGCGAGCTCTCGCGCTACGATTTCCGCCGTCTGCTGCGTCCGCCGCGCGGGGCTCGCAATGATCAGGTCAGGAATCAACGCGAGCTCGGCAAGGCGGCGTGCCATCGCCTCGGCCTCGGCGGTGCCTCTCCGGTTGAGCGGGCGGGCGAAATCTGCAACTTCCGAGTCCTTCCACTGCGCGTCTCCATGCCGCATCAGTGTCAGGCGCTTCACGCCGGCCGCTCCACCAGAACGCGCCCATTTTCTTCACGGACGTTAAAAGTGCGCAACGGCTCGTAAGCCGGAGGCGTGAGCGCCTCTCCCGTGCGCAGGCAGAAATGCGCGCCATGCCGCGGACATATGATCTGACAAGATTCCACTTCCGCTTCTCCCAAGGCCTCGCCATCGTGCGAGCAACGGTCTTCTACCGCATAGATCTTGGCGCCGCAGCGTACGACGACGATGGGGAAGCCGTCGACCTCGGCGGAGAAGGGCGCCGTCTCGTGGACGGCCTCGGAGCCGCCAATATCGATCCAGTCGGAAGCCATCGTCGCTCGGCTCAGAACATGCCAGTCTGCAGCCGTGCGGCTTCGGACATCATCGTCTGGTTCCACGGCGGATCGAAAGTCAGCTCGACCCGCGCCTCGCGCACAGTCGGAATCATCTGCACTTTGTCTTTCACATCGTCGACCAGCACGTCGCCCATTCCACACCCGGGTGCGGTGAGGGTGATCTGGATTTCGACGGTCCGCGTGCCGTCTTCGTTCGATTTCACATCGCACTCGTAGACCAGGCCGAGCTCGACGATGTTGATGGGAATCTCAGGATCGTAGCAGGTGCGCATCTGGTCCCAGGCGAGCTTGCGGACGTCCTCTTCGGTGGCATTCGGAGGCAGCTCGGGCGTGTTCATGGACTCTTTGCCAATGGCATCCGCGTCCCCGCCGGAGATCCGGAAGAGATTACCTTCGAGATACACAGTGAAGCTGCCGCCGAGCGCCTGCGTGATGTAGCCGGCCTGGCCGGGCTTCAAATTCACTTCGACACCGGCAGGGACCATTACCGCGCGCACCTCGCGGTTGACCACAAAGGGCTCGTTCTCGTGCGTACGCATCTCTGCAACTACTCCGTAGATACGGTGCTCGCGCCTTTGTCGAGCGCGGCGTTCAATGTGTGCCAGCACAGGCTTGCGCACTTCACACGGGCCGGAAACTCACGCACCCCCGAGAGAGCGGCGAGCTTGCCGAGCTCTGCGCCCGGGACCGCATCCTGTTGTGTCAGGAGGCTGTGCACCTTGTGGAAGAGCGCGCCGATCACCGCCTTGTCCTTGCCCTTGACGGCTTCCGTCATGAGGGAGGCCGAGGCGGTGGAGATGGCGCAGCCCTTGCCTTCGAAGCGCACGTCTTCCACGCGCTCGCCGTCCATGCGCACGAATACCGACAGGCGATCGCCGCACAACGGGTTGTGCCCGTCAGCGTGCGCATCGGAAGGGTCCAGCCGTCCGAAGTTCCGGGGACGCTTGTTGTGATCCAGGATCACGTCGCGATAAAGCTCTTTCAGGTCCATCAGCCAAACACCTCTCGAACCTTCTGCAGACCCGCGACCAGGCTAGCGACGTCCCGCTCGGTGTTATAGACGCCGAACGAGGCGCGCGCGGTGGCCGGTATGCCGAAGAAAGTCATCACAGGCATAGCGCAGTGGTGCCCGGTCCGTACCGCGATACCTTCAGTGTCGAGGATCGTGCCCAGATCGTGCGGGTGAACCCCTTCCATCGTGAACGACAGCACTGCCGCCTTGTGGGGCGCGGTGCCGATAATCTGGATGCCCGGGATGCGCTGCAATTCAGCCGTGGCGAGTGTGAGCAGTCGCTGCTCGTGCGCGGCGATAGCTTCGACACCGAGACCCTCGACGTAATCCATGGCGGCGGCGAGGCCCACTGCGCCGGAGATGTTCGGGGTACCGGCTTCGAACTTCCACGGCAGCTCGTTGTAAGTCGTCTTCTCGAACGACACCGTCAGGATCATGTCGCCGCCGCCCTGCCACGGAGGCATGGCAGCGAGCAGTTCCTCACGGCCGTACAGGACGCCGATGCCAGTTGGCCCGTAGATCTTATGGCTCGAGAACGTATAGAAATCGCAGCCGAGGGCACGTACGTCGACACTCGAGTGCGGTATCGCCTGCGCTCCGTCCACCAGCACCACCGCTCCCTGCGCATGAGCCGCATCGATGATGCGCTTCACCGGCAGCACGGTGCCCAATGCATTGGAAACGTGAGCGACGGCCACGATCCGGGTCCGTGGCGACAGCAACTTCAGGAATTCGTCGTACAACAGCTCGCCGCGTCGATCGATGGGCGCGACCTTCAAGGTGGCGCCGGTCTGCTCACACACCATCTGCCACGGCACGATGTTCGCGTGATGCTCGAGAGCGGTGATGAGAATCTCATCACCCGCCTTTAACCGGGGGCGGGCGTAGGACTGGGCAACGAGATTGATGCCTTCGGTCGTTCCGCGAACGAAGATGATCTCGCGACTCGAACGAGCGTTGATGAAGCGTCTCACCCGCTCCCGCGCGCCTTCGAATGCCTCGGTCGCAGCCTGGCTCAGCGCGTGGACGCCACGATGGACGTTCGCATGCGAATGGGTCTCGTAATCCTCGATCGCGCGCAGCACGGCCAGCGGTCGCTGCGACGATGCCGCGCTATCGAGATAAACGAGCGGACGACCGTTGATCGTGCGCTCCAGAATCGGGAAATCCTTGCGCACGCGGTCGGCGTCCAACGCCGTCTCGGGCCGGGCCTTTGATGCGATTGCAGCCATTACAACAGCTCCTTCAGCGCGGCGGCATCTTTCAACTGTCCGGCGAGGCTGTGCTCGATCTGCCGCCGCAGCTCGGGCACTTCGATCTTGGCCACGACGTCCTCGAGGAATGCCCACTTCAGCAGGCGTTGCGCCGTCTCGGGATCGAGCCCGCGCGATAACAGGTAGAACAGCATGTTGTCATCGAGCTTACCCGCCGTCGCGCCGTGACTGCAGCGAACATCGTCCGTATAAATCTCGAGCTGCGGGCGTACATCGATTTCCGCGTCGGGTCCCGCCAGCAGGCCGCGCAGCGACTGCTGCGAATCGGTGCCCTGCGCTCCCTTGCGCACTACAACCATTCCGTTGAAGGTCACCCGGGCACGTCCGGCAGAGATTCCGCGGAAGATCTGCTCCGAGCGTGCGCGCGGCGCTACGTGGTCCACCAGAACGAAGGCGTCCTGAACCTGCTGCCGGTCGCCCAGGGAGACAACGTAGATGCCCGCGTCCGCGCGTTCGCCGGCGAGCTGCACATTGATGGTCGATCTCGCCGACAAGCCGCCGAGACTTACGCCATGGAGCCGATAGGTAGCATCTTGCGCGAGGACCGCCGAAAGAGTGTCGAACCAAATGGCACGCGCGCCAGACTGCTGCACGCGGTAGTGGTTCACGCTGGCACCGCGAGCGATATCAACGCTCACTGCAGTATTTACGAAGTTCGCATCGCTACCGACACTCAGGTGTCTCTCGATGAGCCCCAATGTCGCGCCGGCCTCGACGTGCAATTCCACGCGCGGATAGGACGCGGCCGTTTGCGAATCCCTGTTGGCAACGAACACGAGCTCGATGCACGTCGGGCAGTCGGTTCCCGCGGCGACTCGTATGGACGCGCCGTCGGTCGCGAAGGCCTCATTCAAAAGCGCGAAGCGCGCGTCCTTGGACGGCGATTGCTCGCGCAGCGCGTATGCGGGGGGGGTGCGCTTGGCACGCTCCGGATCTGAGCGAAGCGAGACCACAGAAATCCCCGTCCGCTCAGCCGGAGCCGAAAGCGCGGGAAAGAAGACCCCATCCACAAAGGTATAGCGCGCGTAACCTTCAATTCGCGGCGGCAGATCGGCAAGCGTTACCGGTGAGAGTGCGTCCGCATTCGCGCTCGCGTCGGCTGCAAGGGGGGCGAAGCGCACTTTGTCGAGAGGGCGCAGGTTCGCGTACTTCCAGTTCTCGTCGCGCGAGGTCGGAAGTCCCTGCACGGCGAGGGTGTCGATGGCGCTTCGGCGGCGCTCTCGACTCACGACACCGGCCGGGAGCGAATCGGACGCCGCGGCGTGTTCTTCGACGATGCGAGTGGCGAGGGGGGAGGGGGCGGCCATTGGATTACGCCGCCTCTTCGCTGATCCAATCGTACCCACGCCGGTCGAGCTCGAGCGCAAGGGACTTGTCGCCGCTGCGAGCGATACGACCCCGCACCAGGACGTGCACGTAATCCGGAACGATGTAGTCGAGCAGCCGCTGGTAATGCGTCACGAGGACAACGGAGCGCTCAGGTGAGCGCAGCGTGTTCACGCCGTTGGCGACGACCTTCAGCGCGTCGATATCGAGGCCGGAGTCCGTCTCGTCGAGAATAGCGAGCCGCGGCTCCAGCATGAGCATCTGCAAAACTTCGTTGCGCTTTTTCTCGCCGCCCGAGAAGCCTTCGTTCACGCCTCGGGAGAGGAAAGCCTCGTCCATATGCATGACCTTCATCTTCTCGCGCACGAGCCCAAGGAATTCGAAGGCATCCACTTCGGGAAGGCCGCGATGCTTACGCGCCGCGTTGAGAGCGGCTTTGAGCAGATAGACGTTATTCACGCCAGGAATCTCAACCGGGTACTGGAATCCGAGGAACACGCCTTCGCGCGCGCGCTCTTCCGGCGCGAGGGACATCAGATCGCGCTCACCGAAGGTCACCTTCCCGGCAGTGATCTCATAGCCGGGACGGCCGGCCAACGCGTAGGCGAGGGTGCTCTTGCCGGAGCCGTTCGGCCCCATGATGGCGTGCACTTCGCCGGCTCCCACGTCGAGCGTGAGGCCCTTCAGAATCTCTTTGCCGTCGACACTGACGTGCAGGTTTTCGATCTTCAACATAGCGTCAGCCCACCGCGCCTTCGAGGCTCACCGCGAGCAGGGCTTGCGCCTCGACCGCGAACTCCATCGGCAGCTCCTTGAACACCGACTTGCAGAAGCCGCTCACGATCATGTTCACCGCGTCCTCTTGTGAAATGCCCCGCTGCAGGCAGTAGAAAAGCTGGTCGTCACTGATTTTCGAGGTGCTCGCCTCGTGCTCCACCGTCGCGGAAGGATTTTTGACCTCCACGTACGGGAAGGTATGCGCGCCGCACTTGCCGCCCATCAGCAGCGAGTCGCACTGCGTGAAGTTGCGGGCGCCGTGGGCGCTCGGCAGCATCTTCACGAGACCGCGATAGGTGTTCTGGCCGTGTCCGGCGGAAATGCCCTTCGCGACGATCGTGCTACGGGTGTTGGGGCCGATATGAATCATCTTCGTGCCGGTGTCGGCCTGCTGGTAGTTGTTCACCGTGGCGACGGAGTAGAACTCGCCTATCGAGCCTTCACCGCGTAGCACGCAGCTCGGGTACTTCCACGTGATCGCCGAGCCGGTCTCGACCTGCGTCCAGGAAATATGCGCGTTGCGTCCGCGGCACTCGCCACGCTTCGTCACGAAGTTGTAGATACCACCCAGGCCATTTGCATCGCCGGGATACCAGTTCTGCACCGTCGAATATTTGATGTGGGCGTCATCGAGAGCTACGAGCTCCACGACCGCCGCATGCAGCTGGTTTTCGTCGCGCATCGGCGCTGTGCAGCCCTCGAGATAGCTCACATGGCTGCCGGCATCCGCGATGATGAGCGTGCGCTCGAATTGCCCAGTCTTCGCCGCGTTGATGCGGAAGTACGTGGACAGCTCCATTGGGCAGCGCACTCCCTTGGGCACGTACACGAACGAGCCGTCCGTGAACACGGCCGAGTTGAGTGCGGCAAAGAAATTGTCCGATTGCGGTACGACGGTGCCGAGGTACTGCTCGATCAGCGCCGGATGCTTCTGCACCGCCTCCGAGAAGGGGCAGAAGATCACGCCCGCGGCCGACAGACGTTCCTTGAACGTGGTCGCGACCGAAACGCTGTCGAATACCGCATCGACCGCCACGCCCGCGAGACGGGCGCGCTCGTGGAGCGGCACGCCGAGCTTCGCGTACGTTTCGAGGAGCTTCGGATCGACTTCCTCGAGGCTTTTCGGCCCATCGGTCTTCGCGCGCGGCGCGGAGTAGTAAGAGATCCCCTGGTAGTCGATCGGGGCGACCTTCACGTGCGCCCAGTGGGGCTCGCGCATCTGCAGCCAGTGGCGCAGCGCCTTGAGCCGCCATTCGAGGAGAAACGCGGGCTCATTCTTTTTACGCGAGATGAGCCGCACGACGTCTTCATCGAGTCCCGGCGGCACGGTATCCGAATCGATATCGGTCACGAAGCCGTGCTGGTAGCCGCGGCCGATCAGGCTCTCTAACTGTTTTGCAGTTTCACTCATGGTCATTTATCGCCAGTGCATTCATCGAGTGCGTTCATGAAGACGATCGAGCAGCAGCCGCGCTCTGCGAAGCTACCTTCACCTCGCGCTCGAGCGTCGGAAGACGGACCTGGGTGTCGATTCCCGCCAGCTGCGCCAGGCTCACCTCATACAGTGAGCGGCGGATGGCGAGATTCAAGCGCTGCCACACCCGGCCGACGCGGCATGTCTCTTCGATCCCACAGTGGCCCTGTCCCGCGGCGCAGTCGGTCAAGGTCACCGGCCCTTCCAAAGCGTCCAATATGGCGGCTGCGCTGATCTGCGTAGCAGGGCGGGCGAGCTGATACCCCCCGTGCAGCCCTCGCGTCGAGGTGACGAGGCTCGCCCGTTGCAGCTGCTTCAGCAGCTTGCTCACCGTGGGTGCGGCAATCCGCGTCTGCTCGGCCAATGACGTGGCGGTCTGCACCCGCTCCGGCTGCTCGGCGAGCACAGCCAGGATGACGGTGGCGTAATCGGTCAGCTTGCTTATGCGCAGCATGGGAGACAGACCTCTCTAAACTAGGACTAGTTTAGTACTAATTGACCCCGGAACCAAGCGCAGCCTTATTTGGTATCATTACCACCGACGCTTTTGGCCCACGACCCTCACCGGGCCGCCGGCGACAGGCACAAATAGTGCGTGCACCGGCCGAAGTTAATTTCCGGAGGACCGACGATGAATCCTACCGAGCTCGCGCGCATTGCCAACGCAATGGTCGCCAAGAATAAAGGCATCCTGGCGGCGGACGAAAGCACGGGCACCATCACGAAGCGCTTCGCGGGCATCAAGCTCGACTCCACCGAGGAGAATCGCCGCCTGTACCGCGAGCTGCTGTTCACGGCGCCCGGTGCCGCTGAGTTCATCAGCGGTGTGATCCTTTACGACGAAACGATCCGGCAGAAGACGAAGGACGGCACCCCGTTTCCGGAGTACCTGAGCAAGCAGGGGATCATCCCCGGCATCAAGGTCGACACCGGCGCGAAGCCGCTCGCCAATTTCCCTAACGAGACGATCACCGAAGGGCTGGATGGCCTGCGGGAGCGGCTCATCGAGTACTACAAGCTCGGAGCGCGTTTCGCCAAGTGGCGCGCGGTTATCGACATCGGCGACGGCATCCCGACGTCGTTTGCCATCAAGGCTAACGCTCATGCGCTGGCGCGCTATGCCGCGCTCTGCCAGGAAAATGGCATCGTGCCGATCGTCGAGCCGGAAGTCCTGATGGATGGCGGACACTCGATCGAGCGCTGCGAGGAAGTGACTAACGTCGTGTTGGAGACCGTTTTCAACGAGCTGTTCGAGCACCGCATCTATCTTGAAGGCATGATCCTCAAGCCGAATATGGTCATCTCCGGGAAGCAGGCGCCGAATCGCGCGCCGCCGCCGACGGTGGCCGAAGCGACCGTGCGCTGCCTGAAGCGGCATGTGCCCCCGGCCGTACCCGGTATCGCATTTCTCTCCGGCGGACAATCCCCCACAGAGGCCACCCTGCACCTCTCTCTAATGAACAAGCTCGGGCCGCTTCCCTGGCCGCTGACATTCAGCTACGGTCGAGCTCTGCAGGATTCGACCCTCAAGACATGGGGCGGCGCCCCGACGAACTTCGCCGCCGCACAGAAGGAATTCATCAAGCGTGCGAAGCTCAATGGACTGGCAACGACGGGCCGCTACTCGCCCGAGCTCGAAAACCAGGCCGCCTGAGGTCGCAGTTACCCAACTCGCGTGATAAATCCCGAATCCGCCCAACCCACGTCACCGGCGCCGGCCGAAGACGTGGTGGTCGCCGTGCGCGATGTGCACTACGCCGTCGATGGCCGACCTATCTTCAAGGGCGTCGATATCAACGTCCGTCGGGGCCGTATCACGGCCATCATGGGGCCGAGCGGCACCGGCAAGACGACCCTCCTGAAACTCATCACGGCGCAGATTCAGGCGGACCGAGGGCAGGTGCTCGTATTCGGCCAGGATCTCGCGAAGCTCGGAGTCTCCGAGACTTACGCCGTGCGCAAGCGCATGGGAATGTTGTTCCAGAACGGGGCGCTGCTCACGGACCTGAGCGTGTTCGAGAACGTTGCGTTTCCGGTGCGCGAGCATACGGATCTCCCCGAGCCCCTGATCCGCATGTTGGTCCTGACCAAGCTGGAGGCGGTAGGTTTGCGCGGGGCGGCGGAACTGATGCCCGCCGAGCTCTCGGGCGGCATGGCCCGGCGCGTGGCGCTGGCACGCGCCGTCGTGATGGATCCCGAACTTCTGATCTATGACGAGCCGTTCGTCGGTCTCGATCCCATCTCACTCGGTGTGATCCTGCGTCTCATCAAACAGATGAACGTCGCTCTCGGCATTACGAGCATCGTCGTCTCCCACGACGTGAAGGAGCTGGCGTCGATCGCGGATGACAGTTATCTGCTGTCCGATGGACGCGTGGCGGCCGCCGGCTCGCCACAGGAGCTCATGAAGAGTCATTCCGAGGCCGTACGTCAATTCATGACCGGAGGCGCGGATGGCCCGGTGCGGTTTCACTATCCCGCCTGCGACTACACGACGCAGCTGCTGTCGGCGGAGGACTGTGAGTAACGGCAACCACCGCGTCTTCCTGCTGGAAGGCGTGCGCAAGATGGGCGCGAGCGCGATCTTCCTGATGCAGCTCCTCGCTCAGATCATTCCCGCGTTCGCGCGGCCGCGACTCATCGTCGCCCAGATCTATAACTCCGGTGCCCGCTCGCTCATCATCATCATGCTGGCCGGGCTGTTCGTCGGGATGGTGCTCGGCCTGCAGGGTTATGAGCTGCTGCGGCGTTTCGGCTCGGAGGAGGCTCTGGGCTCGGCGGCGGCCATCGGACTGTTGAAAGAGCTGGGCCCGGTGGTGACGGCGCTGTTGTTCGCGGGCCGCGCCGGTACGGCGCTGACCTCGGAAATCGGCCTCATGCGCGCTACCGACCAACTCGTGGCCATGGAGATCATGGCGGTCGATCCGCTGCGCTATGTGGCTGCGCCGCGCTTCATCGGCGGCGTCGTTGCCATGCCGCTGCTTGCCGGAATCTTCAGCCTGATCGGCCTCTTCGGCGCGCAGTTGGTCGGGGTGCAGTTCATGGGTGTCGACAAAGGTGCCTTCTGGTCCCAGATGCAGGGCGCGGTCGGCAACCGTGACATCACCGAAGGTATCGTCAAAAGCCTCGTTTTCGGGGTCGCCTGCAGTCTCATTGCGGTAAACGAGGGTTACCACGCGGAGCCCACGGCCGCGGGAGTGGGGCTCGCCACGACACGCACGGTCGTCGCATCCTCCGTGCTTACGCTGCTGCTGGACTACGTCCTGACTGCTGCTTTCTTGTAGGGGATTGGTCATGCACTCGAATCGGACTCTCGAAATCGGCACCGGACTGTTCGTGCTGTTGGGCTTCGTCGCCCTGTTCTTCCTCACCACCCAGCTGCCGGCCAGCGGGTTGAAGCTCGGTGCGGTGAAGAAGGGTTATCATGTGACCGCCGATTTCGACAACATCGGGGATCTCAAGGTCGGTTCGCCCGTTACGATGGCTGGCGTGAGCATCGGCGAGGTGGACGGGATCCGCTTCGATCCGAAGATCTACAAGGCCGTGGTGAAAATGCGCATCGACCCGCAGTACAACCAGATTCCCGAGGACAGCTTCGCCAGCATTCAGACGCAGGGACTGCTCGGCGGAAAGTACATCGGGATCAGTGCCGGCGGGCTGGATATGTATCTCAAGGACGGCAGCCACATCGATCAGACACAGTCCGCCATCGTTCTCGAGAGCCTCATCAACAAGTTCTTCGCGAACTTTGCCGACAAGGGCGGCAGCAGCCAGAACCAGGGGGAGCCGAAGAAATGACCACTTCGATACGACGCGCGTGCGCTTTGCTGTTGAGCGGCGCGATCCTTGCCTGCGGCGCGCCGACGCAGAGCTATGCTCAGGGCGCCCCCGCACCGGCCGCCGCGCAAGGGAACGCGCAGAGCCCGTCTGAGGTGGTACAGAATTCCGCGCAGGCCATGCTCAGGGAGTTGGACGCGAACCGCGAGATGTACCGCAAGGACCCGTCGAAAATCGGGCCGCTGGTGGATAAATATCTGCTGCCGAATTTCGACATCGAATTTGCGGCGCGCCTGGTTCTCGGCAAGTACTGGCGTACGGCGACCCCCGAGCAGCGCAAGCGTTTCGTCGATGCTTTCTACCATTCGCTGCTCAACAATTACGGCAATGCGCTGACCGATTTCACGGCCGACAAGCTGAAGATTTTCCCAACGAACGTCGACCCCAATGCCGATCGCGCTACGGTGCGCACCGAAGTGAAACGCAGCAACGGCGACCGTATCTCGGTCAACTACTACATGCACAAGACGCCGCAGGGCTGGAAGGCGTGGGATGTCGTCATCGACGGTATCAGCTACGTAAACAGCTACCGCGAAGACTTCGGTGCCCAGATCGACAAACAGGGTATTGACGCCGTGATCCAGCGCCTCGAGAAAGGCGAAAAGCCTGGCGAGATCGGCAAGACCACGGGCGATAAGAAGACCTCGTGAAAGCGGCGGTGAAATCGGCGTCGTCGCTGCTGGCGGCGCGTTCGTCGAGCTCGACCTCGTTCGAGATCGTTGCGGATGACGGAAAGCTGCAGGTGCGCGGCGCGTTGACATTCGCGACCGCGCGGCGCGCCCGGGAGGAGGGCCGGAACGCCATCAGGGCTTCATCCGCCCGTGAGCTCGAAGTGGACTGCAGCGGTATCACCGCATCCGACAGCGCGGGATTGACGGTGCTGCTCGACTGGCTGGCGCTTGCGAAGAAGGAAGGGCGGTCGCTGCGCTTCCTGAATCTTCCGCAGGGCCTGTTGGCGATCGCGCGGATCAGCGAGGTCGACGAGCTGCTGCAGCGCGGCGTCTGACGGTTTAAGGTCCTCCCACCTCCGTACTTCTGACTACTGCTGCTTTGGTGGACTCGATTCCGGCTCGGGTTTCTGCGGCGGCTGCTCCTGCGGGGTCTTCTTCTCCTGCGTACCCTGCGGCGGTGGCTGTTCGTCTCCTCCGGCGCCCGCCTCATCCAACAGCTTCTGCTCCTGCTCTTCCTCGTCGTTGGGTCCGCTTCCCTGTCCCGATATCAGGAACTGACGCCGCTGCAGATAGGCATTCCGCAGGAATGCGTAGGGATCGTAGGCACTGTCCAGTGTCTTTTCCTGGGGGACGAGGCTCGCCCGGTAATCCAGGAAGTACAGTCCGTACAGACTGTAGTAGACCGTGTTGTCGTGAATGTACTGGCGCGGACTGCTGTACGTATTCGCAACCTTGCCTATTCCATCGCGCACGTCGGACGGGCCGATGATCGGGAGCATCAGGTAGGGTCCCGGTTTGAAACCCCAGCGGCCGAGCGTCTGGCCGAAATCATTCTCGTTCTTTTCGAGTCCGGCCGACGAGGCGGGATCGAGCAGTCCCCCGACGCCGAGAGTCGTGTTCATGAGGAACCGGCCCGTATCCTTCGCGAAGGGCGTGAATCTCCCCTGCAGCAGGTCATTCACGATGACGATCGGATAATCCAGGTTGCTATTGAAGTTACTGATGCCCGTCTGCACGAACTGGGGCGTCACTCTTCGATAGGTGTGAGCGATGGGCCTGGCGACGGCCTTGTCGAGCGCGTCGTTGAACTTGTAGACGGTGCGATTCACGCGCTCGAAGGGGTCGCGCGGATCGCGTTTGCCGCTCGGTAGCGAGGCGCAGCCGAACAGGGTGAGGAGGGCGAGGGACAGCGCTGAGACCCGGATTGTTGACTGCATGGGAAAGTGCGAACTCGATGCGGGCGCGCATTGTACCAGTCGACGCTGCGCGACTTTCCAAGTGATGTTTAAGGGCGACTGTCGAGCTTTGGGTTACCGGCGACCTTTTGCAACCCTGTCTGAAGGGGGATTGACGCCTGCCCAAGGGCGCGTGAAACACCGCCCGCAACGGCGTACAGGGCGGCAGGCGTGGAGCGCGTTGGGTTTGTCAGTTCACGCCAGGTGTTTCCGCGCGGGACGCCGTTGGGGGCGGGCGCGTCTGGCGTGGCGCGTATCACGGGCCGGGATTGCTCGTGCGGCGTAGTTTGGCGCTTGCCAGGTACTCGCGTACCTCGTCCAGGCGCGCCTGGTATCGTTGCCGCTGAATCTGGGTGAGGTTGGGGGCGTTGAGCGCGAGTTGGTACTGCGTGGCGGCGAGCGGCAAATCGCCGCTGGTGAGCTGATATTCACCCATGTAGAAATACGCGTCGCCCGTATCGCCCGCAGCGTTGGCCGCGTTAGCGGTAAGCCGGATCTGTTCCGGAGTCGGCGGCACGTTGTTGAACAGGTCGAGCAGGACCGAGTGCGCTTCCTTCGGATTGCCGGTCGCCATCAGCGACTCGGCGTACCGCACGGTCACCGGGACATTGCGGGGAAACAGTTTCACGGCGTGTTTGAACGTACCGAGGGCGTCGTTCGTCTGGCCTGCCTTGGCTTCCGCCTGGCCGAGCGCCGAGTGCAGCATCGTGACGCCCTGATGCTCGTCGGTGAGCTGATAGAGGATCTTCTCGGCCTCCAGCGGTTTGTTGTCGGCCATGAGGGCGAGGGCCTCGCCATACCGCGTGGCGAGATCGGGATTGCCCTTGGCGATTTTCTGCGCGTACTGCTTCTCGATGTCCGTGTCGCCGGGAGCCATCAACACGCGCAGTCGTTCGCGAACGAGCGCGTAGCTCACCGAGTCCTTCGCCTTCCGCGGCGGGAACTGCGCGGCGCGTGCACGGGCTTCCGCGATACGGTCCGAGGTCACGGGGTGGTCGATGAGCATGGCCGGGATGTAGGTCGCGGCGAGTCCCTCGTGCCGGCCCATCGTCTCGAAGAAATTTCCCATGGCCTGGGTATCGAAGCCAGCGCCGGCGAGGAAGCTGATGCCGACGCGGTCGGCCTCCATCTCATTGTCGCGCGTGAAGTTGATCTGCTGTTGCACCGCCAGGCCTTGTGCGGCGGCGATGCCGCCCTCGACGGCCTGTCCACCACCCCCCATTGCACCCAGAAGGATGGCCGCCAGCATCGCGGCCGCGGACGTCAGAGCCTGCTTGCTCTGCGCGCGGATGGCCCGGGCGATGTGGTGCTGCGTGACGTGCGCGATTTCATGGCCCATGACGCTCGCCAGCTCCGATTCGGTGCTGGTGGTGAGGATGAGACCGTAGTTGATGAACACGAAGCCGCCGGG
Organism: Gammaproteobacteria bacterium; assembly: GCA_028293765.1. Taxonomy (GTDB): domain Bacteria; phylum Pseudomonadota; class Gammaproteobacteria; order Steroidobacterales; family Steroidobacteraceae; genus 13-2-20CM-66-19. The sequence continues at coordinate 12,208 of JAQGOG010000065.1, read as the reverse complement.
CACGGCGAACGCGTTGATGGCGGAGTCCTTCACGACGAAGAACTCGAAACCCTGTGCGCCGTCCGGGCTTTGTGCCGCGAGCCGGTCGCCGACGGAGTTCAGGTACTCGCTGATCTCGGGGTCTTCGACGATGCCGTTCTGTTCGCGCAGCTGTTGCACGACCATGTACCCGAGCTGGCGCTCATCCGCATGCGAAATGACGGCGGCTTCCGGGCTGCCCATGTCCGGCAGCTCATTGGTGACCTGCGAAGGCAGATCGGTCGCCAGGGGCCGCGGCACCGGCTCCACGGCCGCGGCGACCGTCGCGAAGGTGGTGAGGGCGGTCAGCACGACCAGGATTAGGGGGCGCATGGTTCGCATTCGACCGTGGCTTGCGGGCTCAAGTTTCCTTAGATTTACAGAAACTTACAAACTTCCAGTTACAGGATGTCCGAAGCGTAATCGGCCAGCCGCGAGCGTTCGCCGCGCACCAGGGTAATGTGCCCCGAATGTGGCCAGCCGCGAAAGCGGTTCACGGCATAGGTCAGGCCCGAGGTCATCTCCGAGAGATAGGGCGTATCGATCTGGGCAATGTTGCCCAGGCATGCCAGCTTTGTACCAGGACCCGCCCGGGTAATCAGCGCTTTCATCTGCTTGGGGGTGAGATTCTGCGCCTCGTCCAGGATGAGGTACCGGTTGAGGAACGTCCGGCCGCGCATGAAGTTCAGCGAGCGGATCTTGATCCGGTTGCGCAGGAGGTCGTTCGTGGCCGCACGGCCCCAGTTGCCGCCTTCCTGGGTGCCCATGAGCACTTCCAGGTTGTCCATGAGGGCGCCCATCCAGGGCTCCATCTTTTCCTCTTCCGTCCCGGGGAGGAAGCCTATGTCATCGCCCAGGGGAATGGTCACGCGGGTCATGATGATCTCGACGAAGCGGTTCGTCTCGAGCGTCTGCATGAGGCCCGCCGCGAGGGCAAGCAACGTCTTGCCCGTTCCCGCGGGACCCAGCACGGTGACCAGGTCGATTTCGGGGTCCATGAGCAGATTGAGCGCGAAGTTCTGCTCACGGTTGCGCGCCGTGACACCCCACAAGTTGTGCCGCTCGTTGCGATAGTCGCGCATCAGCTCAATGACCGCGGTTTCGCCCGCGATCTTGCGCACGATACCTTCGATTCCTTCGGGACTGTTCTCGTAGACGCCCTGATTGGGTTGCCACTCGCGGACGGCCGGTCCCGAGATCTCGTAGAAGGTCCGCTCGGCTTCCTTCCAGGAGCGCATGTCTTTGCCGTGACGCTCCCAGAAATCGGCCGGGAGTGCCGTCATGCCGCTGTACAGAACGTCGGTGTCTTCGAGCGTCTTGTCGCTGTAGTAGTCCTCCGCATGCACGCCGAGCACGGCGGCCTTGATGCGCAGGTTGATGTCTTTTGAGACGAGAATGACGCGCACGTCAGGTGTCTCGTTCTGCAGCGCCAGTGTCTGATCGAGGATCGCGTTGTCGTTGCCCTTTCCGGGCAGGCTGTCCGGCAGGGCGTGCGGAAGTTGACGCGTCTGGAAGAAGAGGCGGCCGGTGGAGGCTTTCTGGCCGTGGTTGCCCGAGTACTCGTTTGGCAGAGGCAGGCCGCGATCGATCTGCTCCTTCGTGGCCTCGCGCATCATGTCGTCGAGGAAACGGCTCACCTGGCGCACGTTGCGGTTGGCTTCCGACAAACCCTTTTTATGGGCGTCGAGTTCTTCGAGCACGATCATCGGCAGATAGACGTCGTGCTCTTCGAATCTGAAAATAGCCGTCGGGTCGTGCATGAGCACATTCGTGTCGAGCACGAACAGTCGCCGCCCGTCGCGAGATCTTGCCTTCACATCCCGTGGCTCGCCCTTCGTCGTTTCGGCGGGAGCCGAACCGGCAAGGGCTGTTGCCGGGCCTGGATCAGAGAGACTGCGCCGCTTCAAGTACTTCCTCCGCGTGGCCGGGCACCTTCACCTTGCGCCACTCGTTCCGCAGGACGCCCGTGGCATCCAGCAGAAACGTGCTGCGCTCGATTCCCAGGTACTTCCTGCCGTAAAGACTCTTCTCCTTGATGACGTCGAAGAGTTTACAGAGCTGTTCATCCGTGTCGCTGAGCAATGGAAAAGGCAGCTGTTCCTTTTCCTTGAACTTGTCGTGCGATGCGACACTGTCGCGTGAGACGCCGACGATATGCGTGCCGGCCTTGCGGAATGCGGCGTACATATCGCGGAAGTCCTGACTCTCGCGCGTGCACCCGGAAGTCATGTCCTTTGGGTAGAAATAGATCACCAGCTTCTTGCCCGCTGCATCCTTCAGCCGCCAGCTCTCGCCGCCCGTTGCGGGCGCGGTAAAGGCAGGCACCTTGCCGCCCGTCTTGATCTTACTTGTCATGCGCTTCGCGCAACCTCCCACTCGCTTCGCGAAGACCGTAGCACGGCGCCGCGAAGCTCGTGAGCATAGGGCGCTTCGCGCCATGAAGAGGCCGTTCCATGGCTCGCTACGACTTCACCGGTTCGAGGATCGCATCCAGGTTCAACGAATCGCAGAACTCCATGAACTCTTCGCGCAAGTGCGCCACGTGGATGCGGCTCGGCACGTTCACTATCATCTGCACGGAGAACATCGGGGCTCCCGTGTGCGCGGCCGGATAGCTACGGGTGGAGACCTCCGCAATATCTATGCCGCGGGTCGAGAAGAAACCGGACAGTCCCGACACGATGCCGTTCTGATCGAGGCAGACTACATCGATCGAGTAGGGCAGCATGTCCGTGCGCGCCGCGCGCGGCTCGGTCCGCTTCAGGTGGATGCTGAGGCTGTTCGTCTCGGCGAGGCGCTTGAGCTCGGTTTCGAGCTTCGCGAGCGCGTGCCAGTTGCCGGACACGAGCAGCAGCATGGCGAATTCCGTGCCGAGGCTGGCCATCCGGCTTTCGCTGATGTTTCCGCCGCATTCGCTAATGACACGGGTCAGCTCATGGACCATCCCTGTGCGGTCGCTACCGATCGCCGAAACGGCCAGGTGCTGCTTCATCTTTGAGTAGGCTGTGGAGTTTGCTTGTGATCGCGCGGAGTGTACCGGGAGCGACGCCGGGTTGCGACCGCCGTGGGCGCCGGACTGTATATTATTGAACTGCGTGCACAGTGCCGTTTTCAGGCGGCGGTGGGCTCGGGTCGGGGTGACGATAATTCAAGTCCGCCCACCCCGATGCTTGCTTAGTCCGAGCACCGGCTCGTAACATCGCACGCTCTTTTGGGCACGATGCGGAATTTTGCATGTTTTCAGGCAGTCTGGTAGCCATCGTCACGCCCATGGGGCTTGACGGCAGCGTCGATTTCGATGCGTGGACGCGACTCCTAGATTTTCATCTGTCGAACGGCACGAGCGGCATCGTCGTTGGGGGCACCACGGGTGAATCGGCTACCTTGCGCGATTCGGAGCTACGTGAACTGACGGTGCGCGCCTGCTCGCAGGCGCGGCGCCGCATCCCGGTCATCGTCGGCGCGGGCACGAGCAGCACCGCGGGGACGGTCGAACGCGTCGGTTGGCTCTCGGAGTTGCCGGTCGATGCGCTTCTCATCGTCACGCCCGCTTACAACCGCCCCACGCAAGAGGGGCTGTACCAGCATTTCGCTGCAACTGCGGCGGCCGCGCGCAAGCCGGTGATTTTATATAACGTCCCATCACGTACGGCGGTGGACATGCTGCCGGTGACGGTCGGGCGCCTGTCGCAACTTCACGGTATCGTGTCAGTCAAAGAGGCCGTAGCGGAGCCGGGACGGGTGCGCGAGCTTGTCGCCGCATGCCGGAAGGATTTCGTGGTTCTGAGCGGAGACGACGCCACCGCACGGCAGGCTGTTCAGGCAGGTGCGCGGGGCGTGATCTCCGTGACGGCGAATGTGGCTCCGAGAGCTATGGCGAACATGGTTGCTGCCGGCTTGCGTGGCGATCATGCGGCGGCGGAGGAGCTGGACGCACCGCTCGTTGCGTTGCATCGAGAGCTGTTCGTCGAGGCGAATCCGATCCCGGCGAAGTGGGCGCTCGCACGCATGGGAATGATGGGGGACGGCATCCGCTTGCCGCTCACGCCGCTGTCGGCGGCCTGTCAGCCGGCTTTGCTGGCCGCTCTGCGCGGGGCCGGGGCACTGCAATGACTTTTGTAAAAGGCTTAACAATGAAATTTGCGCTGGGGTGGGGACTGGGTGTGGCCGCGTTGCTCGCGCTCTCGGGGTGCCACCCTTTCAAGTCGCTCAGGTCCTCGAGCAACTCGTGCCACAAGGTGCAGCCGTATGCGGCCGCGAAAAGCGTCCCGCCGCTACGGATTCCGACCGGCCTCGACGCGCCCGATACGACGAATGCACTGCACGTCCCGGAGCTCAAGGACCCGCCGCCACCATCGCGGAAGGGCAAGGATCCGTGCCTCGATCAGCCGCCTTCGTTCAAGGTGGCGAAGCCGGTCGCCCCGCAAGCGTGAGAGGTGCGGCCCGCGGCGGCATGCACTATCATTCGCGACCCTTTTTTGTCGGGCGACCGCCGACCTACGGCGCGCTCAAGAAAGTGCTCGTAACTTATTGATTGGAGAGGTGGCCGAGCGGTCGAAGGCGCTGGACTGGAATTCCAGTAACATCTTAACGGGTGTTCGTGGGTTCGAATCCCACCCTCTCCGCCACCTCGGCCTTTGCGCCTCGACGGTCTCACCCCCGTCAGCCATAATTATCGAAAGCTCGGCCGGAGCGGTGGGGCGGACTGACGACAATAACGATGACAGGGGCGTCTCAGCCGGTCTTTCGCCGGGCGTCGGTCCTACGATGCCTCGGTGTGCTTGCCGCGTGTACCGCGGTGCTCCCGGTGCGGGCCGCGGATTGGCTGCCCGTCGGGCCGGACGATCTGCGGATGAACAGCGAGCCAAAAGCTCCGGCGGCGCCCGCCATCTACCTATATCGCCAGGTCGATCGGGACGATAACGTCCCCGACGAGACCTACTACGCCCGAATCAAGATCCTCACCGACGAGGGCCGCAAGTACGGCGACGTCGAAATTCCGTTCGAGAAGAACAACGAGAGTATTCGGGACATCGAGGCGCGCACGATCCGGCCCGATGGCAGCATCGCGACCTTCGACGGTACTATCTACGAGAAGCCGATCCTCCAGACCCGGGGCGTGAAGTTACTGGCGAAGGCCTTTACCCTGCCTGACGTTCAAGTGGGCAGCATCATCGAGTACAGGTACCGGCATCGGCTCGCGCGCGGCTTTGTATTCAACTCCCATTGGATACTGAGCGAGGACCTCTTCACCCGCTACGCGAAATTCTCGCTCGATCCCTACCGCAGCTTCGCATTGCGTTTTAGTTGGCCGGCGGGTCTGCCTGAAGGGACGGAGCCGCCTAAGACGGCGCACGGTGCGATCCGGTTGGAAACCCATGACGTCCCTGCCTTCGTGACCGAAGAGTTCATGCCGCCTGTGGATGAACTGAAGCAGCGTGTGGACTTCATCTACGTCGCGGGCACGACTGTGGAGAAAGATCCCGCCGACTTCTGGAAGAAATTCGGCAAACAGTGCTACGGGCTCGCGAGGGACTTCACCGACAGGCCGCGCTACGTCGCGCAGACAGTCGCGCAGCTCGTGGCGCCGGGCGACTCCGCTGAGCTGAAGGCGCGAAAAATCTACGCCCGGGTCCAACAGCTGCGCAATACATCGTACGAGCGGCCGAAGACGGAACAGGAACTGGAACGCGACGAGCAGAAGGTCGTAAAGAACGTGGAGCAGCTCTGGGCTCAAGGCTCCGGCGATCACCTGCAGATCACGTGGACGTTTCTGGCGCTGGCCCGTGCAGCCGGTATTGAGGCCGATCCGGTTCTGGTGGCCCCCCGCAATCTGCATTTTTTCAATCCGGGCATGATGAACCCGGCCGATCTCAGTGCGGTCATCGTGGTGGTGAAGCTCGACGGCCAGGAGCTCTATCTCGACCCTGGGACCCCCTTTGCGCCTTTTGGCATGCTGCCCTGGAATAAAACCCGAGTCGCCGGGTTACGGCTCGACAAGGGCGGTGGCAGTTGGGTCACCACACCTCTGCCGGCTGCGGCGCAGTCGCGCATCGTGCGCAAAGCAGATCTGCACTTGACTGCGAATGGAACGCTTGCCGGAAAAGTGACGGTCACCTACACGGGGTTGGAGGCCCTGACGCGCCGGCTCGAGGAGCGTGGCGAGGACGATACCGAACGCAAACAATTTCTGGAGTACGAGCTGCAGTCCGACGTTCCGACCGGCATCGATGTCGTTCTCACCAACACGCCGGACTGGAGCAGTTCCGAGCCGACGCTGACAGCCGTATACGATCTGACGGTTCCCGGGTGGGCGGCAGCGGCCGGCCAGCGTCAGCTTCTGGCAGTCGGTCTGTTCGGCGGCGGCGAGAAACACACATTCGAGCACGCCGCGCGAATTCATCCGCTGTATTTCTCTTTTCCCTACGAGAGCGAGGACGACGTGACCATCGGTCTGCCCGCTGGCTGGCTGGTGAACAGTGTTCCGCAGCCTCAAAGCGTCGCCGGCAGCACGCTCAGGTACGACATGGCGGCCGAGAAGCGGAATGGGGCGCTGCACGTGAAGCGCGAGCTCGCGTTCAATCTGTCCTATGTGGAGGTCAAGTATTATCGGCCATTGCGAGATTTCTTTCGGGCAGTTCGCACGGCGGACGAGGAGCAGGTGGTCGTTGCGCCGGGCAGAATACAGGCGCCGCACTAGCATGCCTGCGCCGTGGTTCGTCCGGTCGATGTGTAGCCTGTTGACGGTCTGCAATCTCATCGGCGGGAGCGTGGCTCTCGCCGCCGATGCCCCTTCGTGGATGCACGCGCAAGTCGCTGCGCCATTGCCGGCACACGATGAGAAGACAACCGCGGTGCTTCTATACTCTGAAAGGGTCCTGACGATTCTGCCCGATAAGCAGATCCGCCGGCTGACCCGCAAAGCCTTCAGAATCCTCCGGCCGGATGGTGCAGGGCGCGGCGTGGTCCGGGTCGACCTCGACGGACAGACCCGTGTCATCGGCCTGCGCGCCTGGTGCATTCCCACGGCGGGCAAGGACTATGCGGTCAACGAGAAGGATGCGTTGGAGTCCTCCGTGATTGGGGTGGAGAACGGCGAGCTGATGTCCGACATTCGCACCCGGCTGCTGCGCATTCCGGCGACCGTGCCGGGCAGTATCGTCGGCTACGAGGTGGAGGAAGAGCAGAAACCCTACGTCATGGCTGATGAATGGGAATTCCAGGATACGGTGCCCGTTCGTGAGGCGCGTTACACCCTGCAGTTGCCTTCCGGCTGGGCGTACAAAACGACTTGGCTCAATCACGCGGAGCAGGCGCCCACCGCAACGGGGAATAACCAGTGGCAGTGGGTGGTCAGCGATGTTGCAGCGGCCCGTGTCGAGCAGAACATGCCGCCGTGGCGCGGGGTCACCGGCAGGATGATCGTCGCGCTGTCGCCGCCAGACGGGCAGGAACCGGGAATACAGAGCTGGCGCCAGATGGGCGAGTGGTATCTGAATCTCACACGCGGCCGGCGGGACGCATCGCCCGAGATCAAACAGAAAGTCGTCGCGTTGACGTCGTCCGCGCCCACTCTGCTGGCGAAGGTGCAGGCGTTGGCAAGCTTCGTTCAGAACGACATCCGTTACGTGGCCATCGAATTGGGTCTCGGCGGTTACCAGCCGCATCCTGCCGCGGAGGTGTTTGCCCATCGTTTCGGCGACTGTAAGGACAAAGTGACGTTGCTGAGCACGATGCTGAAGGAAATTGGTGTCGACTCCTACTACGTCATCGTCAATACCGAGCGGGGCTCTATTACCGCGACGACGCCGCCCAATCTGGCCTTCAATCATGCCATTCTCGCCATTGCGCTCCCCGGCGGTCTCGAGGATCCAACACTGCTCGCGCGGGAGTCGCACCCGAAGCTCGGCAGGATTCTGTTCTTCGATCCCACTGACTCCCTCACTCCATTCGGCCGTCTGGCCGGCCCGCTGCAGGCCAGCTACGGAATGCTGGTGACCGCCGATGGTGGTGAATTGGTTGAGCTTCCCCACCTGCCCGCGGCATCGAACGCGGTGAATCGAACTGCGGCGCTGACCCTGGACGAACAGGGCACGCTGCGTGGCGACGTGCACGAGGTCCGCCTGGGCGACGAGGCTGCAGCCGAACGCTATGCGCTGCGCTTCGCGACTCAGGAGACCGACCAGATCAAGCCGGTGGAAGCCGTCGCCGCCGCTGCCTTCGGCACGTTCCTCATCCTGAAGGCGAGCACAGTGAATGCGCGGCTGCCGGAGCAGCCCTTCGAATGGAAGTACACGGTGGAGGTCGAAGGTTACGCGAAGTTAGCCGGCAATCTGCTGTTGGTCCGGCCGCGCGTCCTGGGCAGCAAATCGAGCGGCCTGCTCGAAACCCCCGAGCCACGGCAGTACGCCATCGAATTCGAGGGGCCCGAGAGCGACACGGATGTGTTCGAGATTGCGTTGCCGCCCGGGTATGAGGTGGACGAGTTGCCCCCTCCGGTCAGTGTCGACGACGGCTTCGCGTCCTACCGCAGCAAGAGCGAGCTGGTCGGTCGCACATTGCGTTATACGCGCAGCTTCGCGATCCAAGACCTCAGTGTGCCGGTCAGCAAGGCGGAAGAGCTCAAACAGTTCTATCGCATCATCAATGACGATGAACGCAATTCGGCGGTGCTGAGGCGTGTGTCGCCTTAAGGCCCTTGCCGGTAGCGTCGGCGTACCGACATTGTAGTAGTAAGAAATTCACCATCACTTCGCGGCCGCATAGGAGCACCATATATTGTTGACTGAACGGAGATCGATGGGGCGCCTGTTGAGCGGTCTCGCCACCATGCTGCTGATGCTGAGCGGTGTGCAGGCGGCGGCGGTGCGCGACCAAGTGCGCAACTATCGAGCGGCGCACGAGAAAGAGATCCTCGAGGAGTTCTCCGCGCTGGTGGCGATGCGAAATGTGGCCACCAACGTCGCGGACGTCGAGGGCAACGCCGCCGCGATCACCCAGGCGCTGAACCGGCGGGGTTTCGCCGCGCGATTGCTCTCGGCTGGCCCGGGCACGCCGCCTGCCATCTTCGGCGAGTTGAAGGCCGCCGGCGCTCGGCGGACTCTGGTCTTCTACGCTCACTACGATGGCCAACCGGCGGCGCAGCCGGAATGGCGCACGCAGCCCTGGACGCCGGTGGTCCGCGTCGGCACCCGGGCGGCGGATTCTCACGACGTCGACTGGCGTGCCGCTGCGAAGATCGATCCGGAGTGGCGGATCTATGGCCGCTCCTCCAGCGACGACAAGGCGCCCATCCAGGCCATGCTCACCGCGCTGGACGCCCTGAAGGCCGCCGGGCGATCGCCAACGGTGAACATCAAAGTCTTCTACGAGGGCGAGGAAGAGCAGGGCTCCCATCACCTTGCCGACATCCTGCGTCCGAACCGGGAGCTGCTGAAGGGCGACGTCTTCGTGCTCAGCGATGGGCCTCGCCACGCATCGGGACAGATGCAGGTCTTCTTCGGTGCGCGCGGCGTCGCGGGTCTCGAGCTGACTGTCTACGGCCCGTCGCGGCCGCTGCACAGCGGCCACTACGGGAACTGGGCCCCCAACCCCGCGGTGACCCTTACGCACCTGCTCGACGCCTTACGCGACGAGGAGGGGCATATCCTTATCTCGGGATTCTACGATGACGTGCGGGCGCTGACCCCTGCCGAGGCTGCCGCTCTGGCCGCGCTTCCTGACGTGGAGGCCGGGTTGAAGCAGGAGCTGGCGCTGGGTCGCACCGAGGGCTCCGAGCGGCTGGCCAATTCCATTGCCCGCCCGGCACTGAATGTGCGCGGCATTCGCGTTGGGGACGTCGGCGAGGTCGCTGCCAATGTCATCTCTACCGAGGCCCGCGCTTCCATCGACTTCCGCCTGGTCCCAGACCAAACACCCGAGCGGGTCCGCGAGCGCACTGAGGCCTTTCTGCGAGCCCATGGATGGGAGGTGGTTAACCGAGATCCCGACGCCGCCACGCGCGCGGCCCATCCCAGGCTGGTGAAGGCTGAGTGGAGCCTGGACTATCCCGGCTACCGCGCCAGCATGGACGCGCCGGCGACGAAGGCGGTGGTCGCCTCGATAGAGCGCGCTGTTGGTGGACCGGTGCTGCGCATCCCCATGCTCGGCGGCAGCGTGCCCATGCACACCTTCGCCGCTGCCCTGGACATGCCGATCGTCGGCGTGCCGCTGGCCAATTACGACAACAACCAGCACGGTGCGAACGAGAATCTGCGCCTGCAGAACCTGTGGGATGGCATTGAGATTTACGCTGGGCTGCTAACCGACCTCAGGTGGTGAGGGCCGAGGCGCTGGGGGGCGTGGCACGGTGCGGGTGCCGCCATTTGGATGAGCGGCGGCGCTGCTTTGACATCGGGCATCAGCGGCGCGGTGGCCGGTCAGCGCTGGGGGCCAGGAGTGGCGGGCCGGCGCTCCGGAGGTCGCCCGTGTCCCGAGCCTCGTGGCGGCACCGGTGTGGTAGGATCGCCGCCCGCAATTGGGGGTGGGGCAGGCCTATGGCCGGATCCACTTGCCGGATGTGGCGACCGGAGGATTGAGGGACTGGCGATCGGACCCCATCCTCTGCCACGTCAAGTTGCGAGCCCGTCAATGGTGGCTCGCATCGGCTTCTCCGCGACGACTAGTCGTGAATCCCGTCAGGGCCGGAAGGCAGCAGCGGCAGCGTCGATGTCGGGTGCCGGAGCCAGAGCTGGTGCGAGCTGCCTCCATTTCATGGAGCGGGGCCGCGAGTCTCCACGACCCGCGGCGGGGCTCTACGGAGCCCGCAAGGAACGCGAGTTCCAATGGCTGGTGAGGAAGGAGGGCGGTGACGCATGGGCTCCTGTAAGGTTTACTCATGAGCTATACCGCGCTGGCGCGTAAATGGCGCCCGAAGAAATTTGCGGAGCTGGTCGGACAGGAGCATGTCCGGCGCGCTCTGGTCAACGCGCTCGAAACGGGGCGCGTTCATCACGCGTTCCTGTTCACCGGGACGCGTGGCGTGGGCAAGACCACCATCGCCCGCATCTTCGCGAAATGCCTGAACTGCGAGACCGGCGTGACGCCGGAACCCTGCGGTGAGTGCGCGGCCTGTCGCGAGATCGATAGCGGCCGCTTCGTAGACCTCATCGAAGTCGACGCTGCCTCGCGCACCAAAGTCGACGATACGCGCGAGCTGCTCGACAACGTCCAGTACTCTCCGACTCGCGGCCGCTACAAGGTGTACCTCATCGACGAGGTTCACATGCTCTCGACGCACTCGTTCAACGCGCTGTTGAAGACGCTCGAAGAGCCGCCGCCGCATGTGAAATTTCTGCTCGCGACCACCGATCCGCAGAAGCTGCCGGTAACGGTGTTGTCGCGCTGCCTGCAGTTCAATCTGAAGCGCATGCCGGTGGGACAGATCGCAGACCATATGAAGCTGCTCCTCGAGAAGGAGGGCATTCCGTTCGAGACATCGGGTTTGCGCCTGGTGGCGCAGGCGGCCGATGGCAGCATGCGTGACGGCCTGTCGCTGCTCGATCAGCTGATCGCCTTTGGCGGCGGGAAGGCCGGGGAAGAAGAAGCGCGCGCCATGCTCGGCACGATCTCCCGTGACCATGTCGAGCGCATCGCTGAGTTGCTTGCTTCCATGAACGTCCCCGAGCTCGTGCGCTGTGCGCGATCGCTCGAGGAGTTCGCGCCCGACTATGCGCAGGTCCTCGACGAGTTGTCGGGGCTGTTGGTACGTGTGGCGATGAAGCAGGCGGTCAGCGATTTCGAAGGCGACGACCTGTATGCGCCGGAGTTGCTCGAGCGGCTGGCGAAGGCGCTGACGCCTGAGGACATCCAGCTGTTCTATCAGACGGCGATCGTCGGCAGGCGCGATCTGGCGCTGGCGCCGGATCCGCGTACTGGCTTCGAGATGACGTTGCTCAGGATGATGGCCTTTCGTCCGGCGAGTGACGCGGGTCAGGCACAGCCCACTGCTCCGGGACCCGGCCGGGCGGCGGCTGCTAGAGCTGCATTGGGGGGTGCGGGTGCAAGCGCCAGAGCATCGGGGGCGCAGGGCGGCGGATCTGCGGGCGGCGCGGATTCTGGAGCGCGGGGCGCCGGGCAAGGCGGCGGAGCTGCTGGAGCGTCGGGCGCGCAAGCCGCGCCTCATGGAGGCGCGGCTCACGGAGACGGCGGA
>JAQGOG010000028.1 GCA_028293765.1 Gammaproteobacteria bacterium | reverse complement strand
CCCCGGTGGCCGACACCGAGCGCTTCAATCACATGATCGAGGCCCAGGTCCGCAGCGTCCCCGAGCAGTACCTGTGGATCCACCGCAGGTTCAAGGGCCTCACCGACGACTACCCGGACTACTACGGACGGCACGCGGCGCGGAGAGCGTGAGCGAGCCCCAACGGGACAGCTACGATCTGCTCGTAGTCGGCGGCGGGATCAACGGCACCGGCATCGCCCGAGATGCCGCTGGACGCGGGCTGTCTGTATTGCTGTGTGAGCAGGACGACCTCGCGTCACACACTTCCTCGGCCAGTACAAAACTCATTCACGGCGGGCTTCGCTACCTCGAAGATTTCCACTTCGCTCTCGTGCGCAAAGCACTCATCGAGCGGGAAATCCTGCTTGGGGCGGCCCCGCACATCATGCATCCGCTGCGCTTCATCATGCCGCACGCCCCCCATCTGCGCCCGGCATGGATGATCCGCGCCGGACTGTTTCTCTACGATCACCTGGCCAAGCGACGCCGCTTGGCCGCCTCGGCGGCCATCGATCTGCGCGCCCACGTAGCCGGCCCTGCGCTGCAACCCCAATATCGGCGCGGTTTTGTCTATTCCGACGGTTGGACGGACGATGCGCGACTCGTCGTACTCAACGCGCTCGATGCGCTTCAACATGGAGCGGCCGTTCTGACACGGACCCGATGCGAACGGCTCGAACCGGACGGAGCGGGTTGGATCGCGACGCTCGTCGCGGGGGACGAGCGCCGCTCGATACGCGCGCGTGCCGCTGTAAATGCCACGGGTCCTTGGGTAAGCCGGTTCGTGCGCGACGCTGCGCCCGTTCATACATCGCACGGCGTGCGGTTGGTGAAAGGCAGCCACATCGTCGTGCCGCGACTGTTCGCGCATCGGTTCGCCTACATCTTTCAGAACGGGGACCGCCGCATCGTGTTCGCGATTCCGTACGAGCACGATTTCACCCTGATCGGAACCACCGATGAGGATTACAGCGGCGAGCTCGGCGCGGTGCGGATCGATGCGGATGAAATCAGTTATCTGTGCTCGGTGGTGAATCGCTACTTCGTCCGGCAGACCACGCCGGCCGACATCGTGTGGACCTATTCGGGCGTGCGGCCGCTGTTACAGGACGAATCCGCGGATCCCTCGAGCGTCACACGCGATTACGCGCTCGAGCTCGATCGGCATCCCGCGCCGCTGCTGTCGGTGTTCGGCGGGAAAATCACCACCTTTCGCAAGCTCTCCGAAACCGCCGTCGACATGCTGGCACGCGAGCTCGGAATCCGCACGAAACCCTGGACCGCCGGCGCTACGCTGCCTGGCGGCGATCTGCCGGAGGGTAGCTTCGCCGCGTTTCTGCGGACGGTGGAACGTCGTTACCCATGGCTACCCGAGACTTTACGCGTGCGCTATGCCCGCGCGTACGGCACTCGGATCGATCGGGTCGTTGGTGACGCCCATTCACTCTCGGACCTCGGCCGGGAGTTGGTTCCGGGGTTGTACGAACGTGAGGCGCAATACTTGCGTGGCGATGAATTCGCTCGCACGGCGGAAGATATCCTCTGGCGGCGGACGAAGCTCGGCTTACATCTGCAGGGCGCGTCTACAGGTCCCTTGAACGACTGGCTCGAAAATCAAGCGTCGCCACGGGGCGACAAAAGCATCAGCCCATAGTCTGAAGGGCTCGACGAGGCACGAGCGCCGCGGGTCCCGCCGGCCCGCCATTGTGACCAGCATCGCATTTTCCGCTTCGTCGCCAGAGCGCAGCGACCTCGAGTTGGTGCCTCGTGCTAGCGTTACGGCAGAAAGGATGCCGATGTCCGACTCAATTCTTGCAGCCATCATCGCCGCAACGGCGACGCTCTCAGCGTCGCTTCTGCAGCTCAGGTTCTCGATCGCGAGAGAGCTCGCCGCGCGTGCCCAGTCCCCGGGCAGCCGTCGCAAGAGCCGTGCTCCGTTCGTGGTTCTATTCGTCATGGTCGGGGCATCCGGTGTCGCCGGCTTCGCACTTTCGCAGTGGCTTACGGAGAACGAGCGAGTCGCACAGGGAACGCTCGAGCACGAGTTGCGTGCGCAGTTGGACGAACTCAGTCGCACGGCCAACCAGCTCGACCTCACCCGCGCCGGCGCACGCGCCGAGATTGAAATGGGAGTCCTGCGCAAGCTCGGCACCGATGGCGTCGTCGTCATGACGACGGTGGGGCCTTGCCGGCCCGCACTCGTCGTGAGCGCTCCCGGAACCACTTCCCCGCCCGGCGTCTCGGCCGAAACGGCGACCCCCGCTGCTCCAGCCTGCACGGAATCCGAAGCGAGCTCCGTCACCTTGTGCGCGACTATTCCAACTAACGCAACAGTGTCGGAAGTCGAGCTCTTCACCCGCCTCGCCGATTCCGACGCTCCCTGGAGCACGAGCCGCCTCACACCCGGCCAGGAGTCGGGACAGGCGCGCTTCGCGGAGAAATACGCGGAAAGCCCGGAGGGGCCGGGAACGAAGCAGATTTGTCAGGGCTTCACTCACTGGTCGGCGGACCACGCCCGCGTCGCGCGGATGATAGTGCGCTACAGCATTTAAGGAGCGTTGCCAGCGCAGTTGCCAACGGGGCCGCAGCCCACTAAGGTAGGTCTATATCCATCATGGAGAGGGACCATGACCCAGAAGCAACTGCGATACCAGGAACAGGTCCAGAAGTGCACCGCGGAAATCACAGGGTTGTTGCCGGAGCTGGCGAACCGTCACACCCCGCTGGTCGTGATAGCCGCACTGACGGAACACATCGGCGGCGCTCTGTTACTGTCTCAGGAAACCCATGCGTGCAGCCGTGCTCGGGCCCGGGCCATCGTTCGGCGAGTCACGCGCATTGCCTTTGCGGATTCGCAGCCGGTTGACGCGAGCGCCCCGCCCGGATAACGGCGAACGCCTACACCTCGGACCTATAGACCTCTGCAGCGATCCGCGGGTTCGGTGTACACGCCTCCAACCTGCCCGGGAGAACCGTACGTTGCATTGAGCGCGACGATGGCGACGAGTGGATGCTAGTCTCCAAACCGGCCAGGGGAGAACCCGACGAAAGTCGCGGCGGTCGTGCGGAACGGGATCACCTTATACGGCATACTCTCCGCCTCATTTTTACAGGAGGGTTCGATGCTGTTCGCGCCTTTCACGCGCCGTTGGACTCTATGGGTGATTCTGGCACTCGCGCCAGTATGGCTCATCGCCATGCTCGATCGGGGGCTGTGGACCCCGGATGAGCCGCGGGAAGCCGCTATCGCCTGGCGCATGAGTCAGCAAAGCGACCGCACCTTGCCTGAGCTCGCCGGCACGCCTTTCCTTGAGAAGCCGCCGCTGTCGTATTGGATGTCGGCCGGCGCATTGCACCTGTTGGGTGAATCGCCCGGGAGCGCACGCACCCCTAACATTCTCTATGCGGTCATTACGGCTCTGGCGATCGGAGCACTCGCGTTCGCAATGACAGGCAGTGGCCCCGCGGCGAGCGTCGCTTCCCTGGTCGCCGGAACGGCAATTACCGCTTTTCGGGTGGCGGCCTGGCTCGCGCCGGACGCCTGTTTGTTGGCCGGATGCGCGCTTGCGCTGCTTGGCGCCTATCTGGGGTATACCGCGCCGGCCGGGCGGCGAAAGCTACTCGGCTACTGCCTGATGCATGCGGGTGCCGCGGTGGGGTTCATGGCCAAGAGCGCGCCCGGCTGGCTGGTGCCCGCGCTGGCCCTCGTCACCCTCATCGTCTGGGAGCGTCGCTGGTCTGAATTGCGGCGTTGGGAGCTGTACGCCGGATTGGTCCTGCAGGTGCTCATCATCGGCCCGTGGATCCTCGCAGTCACACGGACGGCACACGGCACCGACGCTCTGCTCGCATTGTTCTGGCACAACATCGTGGGACGTTTCACCAAGATCGCCGCGCCCGCCGCTCTCGACTACACCACTGGGCACCGGAACTCGCCTGGAAAATATTTTCGGGAGCTGCCGGTCTACCTGTTGCCTTGGACGCTGCTCGCCGCGGCCGCACTACGCCGCGCGTGGGATCGCGTTCGCCTGGCGGGATCTGCGGGGACTCCCTGGCGATTTGCTATCGGCGCGACCTTGCCGTTCCTCCTGCTGCTGTCCATCGCGTCAACGGCTCGCGATATTTACGCAGCACCCGCATTGCTCGGCTTCGGCCTGCTCGTCGCATTGTGGATGGACGATGCGCGGCGTCAGCCGACGCGCATCGACGGGATCGCGTTCCGCTCGACACGCTGGTTGGTCGCATTCATTGCGTGTGTGTTTGTGGTGGTTCTATGCGCCCTGATGGCAGCGAGCTCTCATTTCATGTACGCGGTGACCGCCGTCGCGATACTCGCAGTCTCATTCATCGCGCTGCGACAGTCTGCCCGGGCACAGGGGCGCGGCGACTTGTATCGCAGCTTTGCATGGACCTACGCCGCGTATGCCGCGGCGCTGTGTATGACATCGCTCGCGATATTTCCCGCGCTCGATCGGTTGTATGACCTGCCGCAGCTGGCGCAACGCATTCACGCCGACTCAGAACATAACGAGCTGGCATTGCTTGCCCCCGACGAGACGACGATCGCCATGCTCGATTACCGTCTGCGCACCCGATTCACTATTCTGTCCACGGACGACGCAACGCCGGAGCAGGTCGTCTCCGACTGGTTCAACACTCGAGGCAGCAGCGCGCGCGTTCTCGTTCTACTGCCAGGGCACGGTTCCGGCGAGCTCACCCCGTTGCTGAACCGGATTCACCCCGTTCGAGAGCCCGACGACGGCACGGCGGGCACGCTCACGGCGGAGGGAGTCGCATCCTTCGTGCAGCGCTATGACTTGCCGCACGGGCGCCGCTACGCACTGCTTGGCCCGCCCGCCGCTCCGATCCGACACTAACGACAGGGTCAGACAATTTGCCGGGCGCAACGGTAAGATTGCGCCGTACCGCGAGTCCATCCCCACCGGTTGCGGAATTTTGAGGGCGCGCATGTCACAAGCCGAATCGAATCTCTCCCGAAACCTGCAGGGCCGGCACATCCAGCTCATCGCCATCGGCGGCACGATCGGCGTAGGGCTGTTTCTCGGCTCGGCGAAGGCCATCCAAATGGCCGGCCCGGGTCTGCTGCTGACCTACGTCCTCGCCGGCGTCGCCATCTTCTTCATCATGCGCGCGTTGGGGGAACTGATGACCTACCGCCCGGTGGCGGGCTCATTCGCAGTCTACGCGGAAGAATTCTGCGGGCCCTTCGCCGGCTTCGTCACCGGGTGGTCGTACTGGTTCATGTGGGTCGTGACCGCGATGGCGGAGCTCACGGCGATTGGCATCTATGTGCGTTATTGGCTCCCGGACGTGCCGCAATGGCTGCCGGCGCTGGTGGCGCTGGTCGTCCTCTACGGCTCGAATCAGCTGGCCGTGGGCGTCTTCGGCGAGCTGGAGTTCTGGTTTGCCTTGATCAAGGTACTGACCATCGTCGCCCTGATCATAGGCGGGCTGGTCGTGATCGTATTCCACGTCGGCGAGCTCGGCTCCACGGCGAGCTTCGACAATCTCTGGTCGCACGGCGGATTCATGCCGATGGGGATACTGGGGGTGTTGCTCACGCTGCAGATGGTGATGTTCGCCTACTCCGGCGTGGAGCTGATCGGCGTAACCGCGGGCGAGGCGGAAAATCCCCAGGTCGTGTTGCCCAAGGCCACCAACGGCATCATATTCCGCATCCTCATTTTCTACATCGGCGCACTCGTCATCATCATGGCGCTCGTGCCCTGGACCGACCTCAGCCCGGACACCAGCCCGTTCGTATTCGTGTTCGAGAAAATGCGGGTACCCGCGGCGGCGAGCATCATCAACCTGGTCGTGATCACCGCAGCCACTTCGTCCTGCAACAGCGGAATCTTCAGCACCGGGCGGATGCTCTATTCACTGGCGCTGCGCGGCCAGGCGCCCCGCGCCCTCGCCTCGCTGAACGCCCAACGCGTTCCGGCAGCGGGCATTCATGTCTCCGCCGCGGTGATGTTGGTCGGCGTGGTGCTGAACTACATGGCGCCCAAAGAGGTGTTCGTCTGGGTGACGAGCATCGCGCTCATCGGCACGCTGTGGACCTGGGCAATCATCATGGTGTCGCACCGAAACTATCGGCGGGCGGTCCAGGCCGGCCGCGTCAGAGCCGCTTCCTATCGGATGCCGGGGGCGCCCTATGCCAACTGGCTGGTCGTCGCCTTTATCGTCATCGTGAGCGGAATGCTCTGGCTCCAGGACGATACGCGAGTAGCCCTGTACATCGCGCCGTTCTGGTTCGGACTCCTGTGGCTCGGCTACTCGCAGGTGAAGTCACAACCCGCGAGAGCGGGTGTTTAGACGCCGCCCGCGGCGCGAGTGAGTTCGCCCCACACTACTAATAACCGCGCTCAGCGCAGGAGTGTCGAACCATGGACTTGAGCCGTCGTGATGTATTGACCGCATCCGCGCTACTGCTGGCGCGCCCCGGAGGGGCATTTTCCGCCGCTGCCGCTGCCACCGTTCGCTCCGAGCAGGCGACCCGCACCAAGCCCATTGTGTTGTGCTGGAACGAGAATCCCTACGGCCCGTCTCCCGCGGCGCGAGCCGTCCTGAGCAGCGCGATTGCGGAGTCCTGCCGCTATCCCGATGACGACATTTCACGCCTCGTCGCCGCACTCGCCAGACACGAAAGTTGTGCTCCCGACCGCATTGTTACCGGCACCGGGTCCGGGGAGTTGCTCCGCGCGCTCGGCGTGCTCCACGGACGCGACGGTGGGGAGATCATCGCCGCGGAACCGACCTACGCGGAACTGCCCGAGTACGCCAGTTACTCCGGCGCGGCGCTGAGGTTCGTACCGGTCGATAAGCAGCTGCGTCACGATCTCCCGGCCATGCGCGCAGCCGTCTCCGAACGGACGCGCGCGATCTACATCTGCAATCCGAACAACCCCACCGGCACGGCAATTGGTGCGGGGGCGATTCGCGCATTCGTGGAATCGCTGCCGGAGAGGATCACGACAATCGTCGACGAGGCGTACTTGGATTTCGCCGACGCTGCCGATGTCCGGTCGGTGGCGGACCTCGTTGGAACCAGGCGAGTCGTCGTGTTGAGAACGTTCTCGAAAATCCACGGCATGGCAGGGGTTCGCTGTGGGTACGCGATCACCCGGCCGGATATTGCAACCGCCATCGCTGCTGCGCGCATGACTACGGCGAACATCTTCGCGGTACGGGCGGCGCTTGCGAGTCTCACGGACCACGCTTACCTCACCGATTGCCGCCGTCGAATTCTCACCAGCCGCACGCGCATTACCACCGAACTCACCCGCCTGGGGCTCGCCTACGCTGAACCCCAGGGAAACTTCGTATTCTTCGACACCGGCGTGCCTCTCGCACAGTTCACGGAGTTCATGCAGAGGCACAACATCCTCGTCGGTCGCCGCTTCCCCCCCTACGAAAACTGGTGCCGAATCACGATCGGCACGGAACCCGAGATAGACGCCTTCCTCGAAGCGCTGCGTGTGTTCGGTAATCGACTCAGGCCAAAGTCCCAGCCAACGGGGCGTTCGGCAGCATCCCACTCCCCTCCACCCTCGATGTGACCGGCTGCCGGTCTCCCCGGCGCCGCACCCCGACCCGGATTGGTCGAGACCGCCTCGCGAAATCGCGGCGTTAGCGACCGGCGCCTGCCCTTTTTTGTTGCATGGCACACACTTTGTGCAAGTGCTTCTTCAGTAAAAACAAGGGCTACCGCTACCGTCCCGTCGATAAATGTCAATTCACTTTGTTTTTTTGGGAGTACCCATGCTCAAGCATAAGTTTAATGCACGGACGCTCATGGCGGCTGGGGCCGCGGCGTTTGCGATCGGTGCCGCTTCCAGCACGGCTGACGCCACTACTACTGCGACATCGAACCTTTCGGTCACCGCGTCCGTGGCGGCGAACTGCACGATCTCCACCGCGCCTGTTGCCTTCGGGGCCTATGACCCGATCGTGGCTAACGCCTCGGTAGCGCTCGCCGGCACTGGAACGGTGAGTGTCACTTGCACCACTGGAGCGAGCACGACTGTGACACTTGGGCAGGGAGGCAACCCCGGTGCGGGATCATCGGCGGCGGTCCCTGCGCGCAGGCTCAAGGACACCGGCACGAACTACCTTACCTACAAGCTCTACTCGGAAAACACGAGTACGACGGTGTGGGGTGACACGGCAGGCACGGGCCTCGCGCACACTGGCAGCGGCGCCCTCACCAATCTGACGGTGTACGGCGCGGTCGATCCTGGCCAGAACGTCCCCTCAGGCAACTACAGCGACACGGTAGTCGCTACTATCACCTTCTAACTGCCCTACTTGCTCATGAACAACAGGCGCAAGATCGGCCAGGCCCCTTGGGGCCTGGCCGCCATGATCGCGTACGCTTCGGCAGCGCATGCAGGCTCTTTCGCAGTCAATCCGGTGCGAGTCACGCTGTCGGCCGCACAGGCGGTTGCCGCCGTGACGGTGCGGAACGTGGGATCCGAACCGACAGTCGTACAGCTGGAAACGTCCAGTTGGACGCAACGCGACGGCGCCGACGTACTGGCAGCGACGACGGAGGTGCTGGCGACTCCGCCGATCCTCACCATCCAGCCGGGCGCATCCCGGGTCATTCGGGTGGGCCTGCGCCGCCCCCCCGATGCGCAACATGAGCTGACGTACCGGCTTTTTTTGCGGGAGGTGCCGCCCCCCGAGCCCATCGCACAGGGACTGCGGGTCGCCCTGCTGGTCAGCATGCCGATTTTCGTCGTTCCGCCGCGTATTCCCGCCCCCGATGTCCACTGGCGCGCCATACGCACGCGTGACGGCAAGATTCGCGTTGAGGCCAGCAACACGGGTGGCTCGCATGTTCAACTCGGACAGCTCGACATCGCGTTCGCACGCGGCGGTGAGTTGGTGGCCACCCGAAATATGGCCGAGTACGTGCTGCCCGACAACCACCGCGGGTGGCTGGTGGACGGCAAATCCATACCCCCAGCCGGCACGCTGCTGAGCATTTCTTCGCAGTCCGATGCGGGCAAGTTGCGGTCCGAGGTAAAACTCGAGGACGACCTGCGGGAGTCGAGCCCGACGACGGCCACGGCCTCGCGCTAGGCGCGCGCCAGACCCGAGCGGCCGAGTGGGAGAGCGGCAACCATGTGGACTCGGGGAGCGGCTATCGCCATCGTTTGCGCGATGATAAGTGCACGCTCGCTCGCCGCCCTGGGCGCGCCCGATGCGCCCGTCGAGGCGATGTGGCTTGCGGTCACCCTCAACGGCCAGAAATCCGAGGTGGTAGCGCTGTTCCTGCGCCGGCAGGACGGTCATGTGCTGGCGGGCTCCAGGCAGTTACGGCTCTGGCGCCTGCAGGCACCGCCGGAGATGGCCGTGTCATATGAGGGGGAGGCCTACATCCCGCTCGATGCACTGACAGGGCTGTCCTATACAATCGACGAAGAACGACAGAGTGTCGCGATCGACGCTCCGTCGCGGCTCTTCGACCAGGTGACGCTGGATGGAACGGCGGCGAGCTACGCGCCCATTCCGCCCTCACCGTGGGGCGGTTTTTTGAATTACGATTTCGTTGCGGCGAATGTAAGTGGTCGCACCTCCTTGAGCGGGCTGATCGAGGCGAGTCTGTTTGGCCCCCTAGGCGCCGGAGTGGTGCGCTACCTGGAACGGCACGAAGCTCAGCAAACGCAGAGCATAAGGCTGGATAGCACCTGGACGACCGATCGCCCGCAGGCCGCGGTCAGTTTCAGATTGGGTGATTCCATCACCGGTGCGAGCGCATCGTGGGGGAGCGCCGTACGCTTCGGCGGCATTCAGTGGTCCTCAAACTTCGCGACCCGCCCCGGATTGATCACGATGCCTCTGCCGAGTGTCGCGGGCGAGGCGGCGGTTCCATCGACACTCGAGGTCTATGTCAACGATTCGTTGCGGCTGCGGAACGACGTGCAGGGCGGTCCGTTCCGCGTCAATGATGTACCCATCGTCACGGGCGAGGGTGAGATACGCCTCGTCGTACATGACCTGCTAGGTCGCGAGCGGGTGATTACGGAATCCTACTACGCAAGCCCGGCCCTGTTGCGTCCAGGTCTGCACGACTATTCGTTCGAAGCAGGTGTCGCACGCGAGAACTACGGCATCACCAGCAACGACTACGGACGGCCGCTCATGGTCGTCACAGACCGCGTGGGGCTGACAAATCACCTCACCGGCGAAGTTCACGGCGAACTGTTGCGAGACCAGCAGACGCTTGGTTTCTCCGGCGCACTGCTCTTATCGAGTTTCGGAATCTTGAGCGCATCGGCAGCAGGCAGCCATGCCAAGCAAGGCAACGGGCAACTCCTGAACCTCGGGTTTGAGCGGGCTGCACGGTGGCTGAGCCTTGGCGCCAACGCGGAATATGCGAGCCCCGCATTCACTCGGCTCGGGATTCTGCCGGGCGCAGCCATTCCGCGCCTGAAGAGTCAAATGTTTATGACGGCAGGGCTCGGTCGTCTCGGATCGCTCAGCGTCAGCCGAACGCGGCAGGAGTATCGCGACCGACGCGCGCTCGAGATCCTGAGTGCGCGAGACAGTATCGATATCGGCGGTCTTGGCTACCTTACGCTTTCGGTAGCTCGAACCGTCGACGGCACGCGCGACACAATATTGGCACTCAGCCTTACGCACTCGCTCAATGCGCGCACCATACTGAGTGCCACGGCGACATCGGACGCTGGCGGGACCGGTGCAGAGTTGGATTTGCAGCAGAGCCTCCCAGCCGGGCGCGGCCTCGGCTACCGAGTCGTCGCAGACGCCGGCCCAACGCGCGCAGTGGACGCGACGCTGGACATGCAAGGCGATGTCGGTGCCTATCAGATCGAAGCCCGGCACCAGTCCGGTGCCACCCTTGCCCAGGCGTCCGCAACTGGCGGATTGGCGATACTTGCAGATCATGTGTTTCCGAGTCGGCGTATTGACGACAGCTTCGCGGTGGCCGAAGTCGGCGAGGAACGCGATGTTCGCATGTATCGCGAGAACCAGCTCGTAGGACAGACAGATGCGAAAGGGTATTTGCTGGTGCCGGGGTTGCGTGCCTACCAGAACAACACCATCCGTGTCGAGCAGGCGGACCTGCCGCTCGATATCACCATAGACGCCATGCAGGTGCAGGCAGTTCCCAATTTCCGCAGCGGGGTCCTCCTCCAATTCCCCGTGCAACGCCCCCGTGGCGCGCTGCTCTCGGTCCGGCTGGAAAGTGGCGAACCGCTGCCGACGGGTGTTCTCGTGCAGGTCACCGGGCAGGAGGAGGAGTTTCCTTCCGGCCTGCATGGAGAGGTTTACGTTACCGGCCTCGCGGCCACCAATCGTCTGCGCGCAAACTGGGCAGGCAAGACTTGCGAGTTCACCGTGCCCTACTCGCAAACCAGCGACCCACTCCCACGCCTCGGACCCTACGTCTGCAAGAGTGTCGCGCCATGAAAGGAACTCGCTTCATATCGTGTTCACTCGCGTGCACGCTCGCCCTCGTGGCGCCCGCAGCCTATTCTGCGGGCTGCAGCGTGAGCACCAGCGGCCTCAACTTTGGCAACTACGATGTCTTCAGCACGCTCGACAGCGAGATCACGGGCTCCATCAACGTAAGCTGCCAATCCTCCACGACGTACTCGCTCTCGCTGAGCAGCGGCTTCGGCACTTACGCTTCGCGGAACATGACGAGCAGCACTAACGTCCTCGCTTACAACCTCTACATCGATCCGACACACCTGACCATCTGGGGCGACGGCTCTTCAGGAACCGCAACGGTGAGCGGGTCAGGCACGACCGGCAGCAGCCCCGTGTACGGTCGCATCCCAGCACGGCAAAACGCCGTCATAGGCACCTACTCCGACATCGTTACCGTTACGGTAACGTTCTAAAGCGAGATATGGCCTATTTCGAAGGCCCCGGCACATACTCGTCAGCGGGACGGGCCTCCAACATGATGTCCAGCCATTCAGATACCGCGCCCAGGCATTGCACCGCGAGCTGCTGCCTGACTCAAATCTTATCCAAGGGCGTGTTGCCGCCCGTGAACTGCGCGCGCGCCTGCGCCAGCCGGTATTTGTGCTCGGCACGCCAGCGGCGCCAGTTGCGCAAGCCGACGATCGCATAGACTAACTGGAACAGTTTCAGGCGCCACAGCACCTGCGGCGTGTCGAACAGGTCGCCGGCGAGCATCGAGATTACGCCCTGTTCCAGCTGCCACGTATTGCGAGGGGCACGGAACATCTGCTGCATTACCGGACCATTGAAGCGGTAGATGAAGAACGAGAAGCGGGCCATGCCGGCCCGTTGGCGCTTTTCCAACTTGCGCAGCAGCCCCTTCTCGCGGGCCGGTTCGCGCAAAGAAACGTCCACCACGGCGGCCGCCTGCTCCGCGCCGCTCATCGCGAGGTACACGCCGGAAGAGAACACCGGATCCAGAAACGCGAATGCATCGCCGACCAGCACCCAGCCCGGCCCGCCCATCCGCGTCGAATCGTAGGAATAGTTGCCGGTGACACGCACCTCGTCGCCGATCAGTTCGGCGTGCTCGAGCCGTCGCCAGAGTGCCGGGTTTCGCTTCAACGTGTCGGCCAGAAACTCCAGCGTGCGGCCTTTGCGTTGCTTGAGATAGTCCGGCCGGCATACTGCACCGACGCTCATCACGCCATCGGGCAGCGGAATCATCCACATCCAGCCGTGCTCGAAGCTGTAGATGCTGATGTTGCCCTCATCCTCACCCGGGCGCCTTTCGGCACAGCGGTAGTGGCCGAAGATCGCCGCGCTTTGGTGCTGGTCGTTTTTGCGTCGCAGTCTTTTTTTCGCGGCCAGGAATGCGTCGCGGCCGCTTGCATCGACCAGGTAGCGCGCCTGAATGCGGTAGCTGCGGCTGTCATCGGTGCGAACCTCGAGTCGCGTTTCACGCGGACCGGTCTGTTCAACACTGACGACCTCATGGCCCTCGCGCGCGTCCGCACCGCATTCGCGCGCATGCTCGTAGAGCATTTTGTCGAAATCCTGACGCCACACCTGGTACGCGTGCGGCGGACTTTTGCCGATCGCACGGGCGAACGCGTAGGTGTTGTACCCCCGCTCGTTATCCGCTTCGAAATCCGCACCGGGCTTGAACACGCCCATCGCGCGCACTTTGTCCAGAACGCCGAGCCGCTCGAACAACGGAAGGTTCATTGGCAGCAGCGATTCGCCAATATGAAAGCGTGGGTGCTGCGCCTTCTCGAGCGCAATGACCTTGTAGCCGCGGCGTGCCAGCAATGCGGCGGCCGTACTGCCCGCAGGGCCCCCACCGATCACGACCACGTCGCACGGCTCGGCCGACACTCCCATTTCATCCATCATGCTTGCCCCGATCGGTGTGCCACAGCGGCGAATACCGTAAGCGCCCGATTATGACCCAAGCCGTACGGCTCCCGACAGCCGAACCCGAGAGTCGAGGCTGGAACGGAGCCTCGACGACCGCCCGCACTGTAACGGTGCTGCAGACCTCTCAATTCCCCGAAAAAGGCCCGTCACCCGCCCTTCTGAGGCGGCACATTTCGCGCCGCGGCGACGACCACGAGACACGCAATAGAGCAAAGCCAGACGCCGTAACCTGCATGAGGCAACGGCGGAAGGCCGCGTCCTCAGACAACGGCGCGCCAGCCAGCGCGCAACGAAGGAAAGTCCGGGCGGGCATTTGTTATGTGTTTCGTGGCTGGCCGCTATTGTTTGAAAACAAACCCGTCTGCGTCCCATATGCACGGGGCGCGGTTCGAACCACTTCAGCCTTTCACGAACGAGCTAAGCCACTTTTCGGCGTTGCAGCAATTGACTTTAGATGCGCCCCCCGTCCGACGAGCATCGCCGAGGTATACTGACACGGCCAAGTACACTGAGACAGACTACAAAGTACAGGGGAAACACGATGAACGACAAAGAATGCGGAGCCTTCGCGGCGCTGGCCGCGCTTGCAATGACCGTGATCTGGGCGGCGCCGGCAGGCGCGCAGATGGCCGAGGTCAAAGAGAAACCGCCGATGTATACCTACGTGTCGAATTGGAACATTCCGCGCGCGCGTTGGGCCGAGATGGACAAGCAGACGGCGGCCGACGGGAAGATCTTCGATAAGGCCATCGCCAGCGGGACCCTTGTTGCATACGGCGACGACGTGAATTTGATTCATCAGCCGGAGGGGGAAACTCACGACAGTTTCTGGTCAGCCATGTCGATGGCCGGGGTGCTCAATGTGCTGGACGAGCTTTACAAAGCCGGCACCCCCACGACTTCCGTACTAGGCAGTGCCACGAAGCATTCGGACAGCCTGTATGTCAGTCGATTCTATAACTGGCATTCCGGATCGTGGAAGGGCGCATACACGCACGGAGCGTCATACAAACTAAAGTCGGACGCCCCGGACGATGCGGTGGAGACGCTCAGCAAGAGCTTCATCGTGCCGCTGCTGGAAAAGCTGCTTACCGACGGCACGGTTCACGAATATGAAATCGATGTCGAGGCGATTCACACCGAAGCACCCGGCATGTTCTGGATTTTTTACATCACCCCGAACGCGGAGGGCGTGGACAAGGTCGCCGCCGCGCTGAGCGAGACGTTGAAAGCGCACCCCCTTGCGGGCCCGGCAATCAACTCCATGGTGGACTTCACACCACACCGCGACCAGCTGGCCCGTACGAGCGCCACGTATAAATAGTCGCCGGTGATGCTTCCCGGGCAGAGAGCGAGGCTAGCCGTGTGGTTGAGCTCGCCGCCCGGGAAGTAACTGCCTAACTCATTGTTATGTCACGCGCCTCGCGACCCAGGCTTGCCAGCACGGCAATCACCAGAGCGGCGGTCACAGCAACACTGGCGAGGGCGACGCCATAGTTCTCTGCGTGCCGCGCGGCGATCGAAGTCTGCAGTACTGCATTCGATGACGCGATGAGATTGCCGAGTTGATAGACCGTGCCGGGAAACGTGGCTCGGGCATTCGGTGGCGACAGCTCGATCAAATGAGCCGGAATCACTCCCCATGCACCTTGCACGCAGAACTGAATCAGAAATGCGCCGAGCGCGAGCATAGACATCGTCGTTGAAAATGCCCACAGGTACGTCACCGGAATTGCGAGCAGCGCTGCAACGACAATCGCGCGCCGACGTCCCAGCCGCTGGCTCCAAAGACCGAAGGTCCAGCCGCCCAGTATCGCGCCAACGTTGTAGATGATGGCGATTGTGCCAGTCGCGTGGGCGTCGAATCCGTGCTGAACCTGCAGGAAGGTCGGATAGATGTCCTGCGTGCCGTGGCTGAAGAAATTGAATGCTGTCATGAGAACGATGGCATACAAGGCAAGCCGCCAATGCTTGCGCAGCGTCTCGAGGACGGTCTCGGCTCGGGCGCGCTCCCGATTCCAGCCCGGCGATTCGGGCACATGCCGGCGTATGTATAGCACTAGCAGCGCTGGCAGAAGGCCGATCATGAACATCCCGCGCCAGCCAATCACATCATAGAACGCCGCGTAGACCAGCGACGCGATCAGATAGCCCGTCGGATAGCCCGATTGCAGGATCCCCGACACCAAACCGCGCGCTTCGGGCTTCACCGTCTCCATCGTCAGCGAGGCGCCGATTCCCCACTCGCCCCCCATGGCAACGCCGAAGAGCGCCCGGATGACGAGAAACGCAGTGAGATTCGGCGCGAAGGCGCTGGCGAAAGCCATCAGCGAGTACAACGCGACGTCCAGCATCAATATCGGCCGACGCCCGAATCGGTCGGCCAGCCGCCCGAATATGAACGCCCCGATGGGCCGCAATGCCAGAGTCAGCGTGATAGCCCAAGCCACGACGTGTCGTTCGACCCCGAATTCGCGAGCTACATCCTTCAGCACGAATACGAGCAGGAAGAAATCGAATGCATCCAGCATCCATCCCAGGAAGCTCGCCGCCACGACTTTCTTTTGTACCGGAGTCCAACCTCGCAGGGCTTGAAGCATGCTGTTTCCTGAAGTCCTCTATCATTCGGGCCACCGCTTCGGCCGCTGTCGCGCTCAACGTACATGAAAATCGTACGTTTGTGGCAGACCTTCGCAGCGTTCCAGATTGGAAACGAACACTTCGTACGCGGTTCGACCTTGGAAAACTTTTCACTCAGCGCACCGGACTGACTTTCCAGCTCGTAACCCACGTGAGACTCTGCATACCCGGATCGCGGATCCGTGCGCAGTTGCCTGCTTCTGCAGACAGCCTGCCATCTTCAGTTGAGTCGTATGGTGGAGCAGGCTCTCAGAATCTTGATTAGGCCCGACGTGTAAAGCCGTCGGCGCTCCAGTCTTCGCTGCCCCACACCGTGGAGCTACTTTGCGAAGCTCCGACGCGCCAGGTCGATGAATGCCACTGCCACGACGCCGGTTCTTTGACCAGGAGAGCGGTCGCGTCCGGAATAGACTGTTACCGATGTCCCCGGAATAGACCGCGAAAGAGTGGCGCGCCCGGACGGATTCGAACCGCCGACCACTGCGTTCGAAGCGCAGTACTCTATCCAACTGAGCTACGGGCGCAACCCAGGTAAGTGTACCGCTCCGGGCGTGCGTTCGGAACCCGCATCTGTGATTCATTGCGATTGCAATCGCCGCCGGACGCTGCATTGGAATAGCGGAGTTTCTATGTCATTGTAAACAGGACGCATTGTCGCGCCATTACATACAGACCGACGTCCGCGCGGACAGCTATACGCAATGAAGAATACGGCTTTGACGGATACCTTGCGGCCCGCGCTCCTCGGCCTCCTGCTGGCGCTTGGCGTCGTCGCAGCGACGAGGGCCGGGCCGGCACCCACCGACCGGGTGGTGTGCGTTTCCAAGCAGATCAACGAGTTCATTTACGAACTCGGCGCCGAGTCGCATCTCGTCGCGCGCGACCTGACCTCTATCTACCCATCACAAATCCAGAATCTCCCCTCCGTCGGCTATCACCGCGCACTGAGCGCCGAGGGCATCATCTCGATGCGCCCCACCGTCGTGCTGACGGACGGCAATGTCGGCCCGGATCCCGTGCTCGCGCAGATACGCTCGGTCGGCATCCCGGTGGAGACACTGGAGCCGGGGGCGACCCCGGAGGCCGCCGAGCAACTGATGCTGCAGCTCGGAAGCTATTTCCATCGCGAGCAGGCGGCGGAGGCAATCGTTGCGCGCTGGAAATCGCAACTGGCGCAGGTGGGCCATTACGATGGCGCGGGCCGACCGCGGGTGCTGTTCGTCCACTTCGGCCAGATCGGCAACAGTTATCTCGGCCTCACGCGAGGCGGGCCGGCCGACCGCATTCTCGAGTGGGCAGGCGGCGTGAACGCGCTCGACGAAGTGGGCGGCATGGCGCACCTCACCCCAGAAATCATCGCGCGCGCGGCCCCCGACATCATCATCGCGACCGATGCCGGCTTCGATCGATATGGCAGCGCCGAAAAATTCCGTGAGCTGCCGGGAGTCGCGCTGACACCGGCCGGCAAGTCGTTGCGGATCCACCGCATTTTCGAGACGGAAATCATGTATTTCGGTCCGCGCACCCCCGCGTCGATCGAAAAGATCGCAGCCTGGCTCCATCCGCACGGCTAGCCCATCGTGTTGACGCGGTTGTCACGAGCGCAGGTCTACCTGCTGCTTCTTCTGTGTCTCGCAGTCGCGCTCGTTGCTTCCAGCGCAATCGGCGCGTTCGCATTCTCGCCGGCCCGCATGCTCCGCTTCGTGGAGGA
Organism: Gammaproteobacteria bacterium; assembly: GCA_028293765.1. Classification (GTDB taxonomy): domain Bacteria; phylum Pseudomonadota; class Gammaproteobacteria; order Steroidobacterales; family Steroidobacteraceae; genus 13-2-20CM-66-19. The sequence continues at coordinate 41,025 of JAQGOG010000028.1, read as the reverse complement.
AGGGTTGGGCCTGGCGCCAGCGCAAGCCGCCGACACACTCGATCGCAACGTCTTTCTGACACTGCGCCTGCCGAGGGTGGTGCTGTGCGGCTTTACGGGCGCCGCGCTGGGCGTGTCAGGGACCCTCATGCAGGGACTGTTTCGCAACCCCATCGTGGAACCGGGACTGGCAGGAACTTCAGCGGGTGCCGCATTGGGCGCGGCGCTGCTGTTCGTCTTTGGTCACAGCGCGTTGAGCTACACCGCACCTTTGGGCACCGCCGCCCTGCCCCTCGTGGCTTTTCTTGGCGCCTTCGCAGCGACGATGTTGGTTTATCGACTCTCCACACTCTTCGGCCGGACCGACGTGCTGACGTTGCTGCTTGCCGGAATTGCCGTCAACGCCGTCTGCAACGCCGGCACCGGGTTGCTTTCGTTCCTCGCCCGGGATCCACAGGCGCGCAACATCACCTTCTGGAATCTCGGCACCTTCACGACGGCCAACTGGCATGGCAGCCTCCTGGTCGGGGTGGTCTTTTTGTTCTGTTATGCGCTGATCAGTCGCCACGGCAAGGTCCTCAACGCCCTGATGCTGGGCGAAGACGACGCCGCCTTTCTGGGCATCGATCCCGAACGAGTGGTTTTCCGCCTGCTGCTGGTCAACACCCTGATGGTCGCGGTGGCAACCTCGATGGTGGGCGTGATCGCGTTTGTCGGCCTGGTCGTGCCGCATGTCCTGCGGCTGCTCAAGTCGTCGGATTACACCTTTCTGATCCCGGCAGCCGCACTTTTTGGCGCCACGCTCATGGAGTTGGTCGACGTGGTCGCGCGCTTGATCATCCGGCCCGCCGAGCTGCCGATCGGCATCATCACGGCGATCGTCGGCGCCCCGATCTTTCTCTGGATACTCCTGAGCCAGCGGCGCGTGCGGACTTGAGCACGATGAATGACAGTTGGCCGGTAGTGCTGGAGGACGTGTCGTACTCAATAGGTGCGGCACAGCTCGTCCGGGCGGTCAGCATGAATTTCGCCGCAAACAGGATGAACGTGATCCTGGGTCCGAACGGGGCCGGCAAGTCCACACTGATGCGCATCGCCGCGGGCAGACTGGCTCCCACCTCCGGCCGCGTCACTTACGGCGATGACAATGTTCGCGCGATAGAGCCTCGAGTCCTCGCCCTCCGGCGTGCCTTCCTTTCCCAGCACGTAGAGATCGACTTCGCGATCACCGTAGAGGAGGTCGTGCTGATGGGCCGCTATCCGCATTTTTCGGGCACGCCCTCCGCTCACGACCGGGAGGTGGTGCACGACGCCCTGCGCCTCGTTGGCATGACCTCGAGGCGTCGGCAAGCCTATCCGACCCTATCCGGAGGTGAGCAGCAGAAGGTTCAGCTCGCACGCGTCCTGGCCCAGATCTGGAGGGAGGAGGACAAGCCCACACCGCGGATTCTCTTCCTCGACGAACCCACCGCCAGTCTCGACATCCATTACCAGCTGCACATCCTGGATATCGCACGCAGCTTCTTGCAACGGAACTGCACGATCGTCATGACGCTGCACGATCTGAATCTGGCCGCCGAGTATGGTGACCGCTTTTTCCTTATGCATCAGGGGATGCTGGTGCACGTCGCCGAGGGCCGCGGGAATCTGGCAAGGGACACCCTCGAGCAGGTTTTCGATGTCAGGACCCGGATGCTGGCCGACGACCGCGGCAATCTGGCTTTCCGCTTCTTCCTCTAACAACCCACTCGATCAGCGGTGCCACTTCTGCAAGACGCCGACTATCGCGAGGGTTTCTCAAGAAATCCAAAGTTAGCGTATTCGACTCCGATAACGCTGAATATTGGTTCAAGTTACTAAACTTTAGCCTATTCGCCCTAAAATTTGGCAAGAACCCCCCCAGCATTCCGCTAGCCTAATTTCTGTAGCAGCGCGTCATTTTTGTTGGCGAGCACTCGTCCGACGAGCACTCGCGTCTCGCGAAGCGTAACCGGAGCGCGGCCGAGACAGCGCGCGCGACAAGGCTCCAGCTGCGCCCCATGGCGTGCCTGGAGTTCAAAAAAATTGGGGAGTTCTCATGAAATCTGGTTATAGCCGCGCGGCCCTCCGGCCATTCGCAGCGCGCATTGCCCTGCTCTCTTCCGGTCTTCTGCTCACGACAGCCGCCGTGGCAGACCAGGCGCCCGATCAAGCGCCCGCGCCGGCGCCCCAACAAGCCTCTCCGACGGCGGCCAGCGCAGCAACTGTCTCAACCACCGACTCAGACGACAGCACGATCGTCGTCACCGCTCTCAGGCGGTCCACCAGCATTCAGCAGACACCGCTGGCGATCTCCGCCATCAGCGAGCAAACGCTGACCAACATGGGCATCTCGGACAGCCAGCAGCTGGCCCGCTCCACGCCGAGCCTCGTGTTCCGCGAGAATGCCAACGGCGGCAGCCGTGTCATTATCCGTAACATCCAGGCGGCGGGCGAACCGACCGTCGGGCTCTACTATGACGAGACGCCCGTCATCGGCTCGGTCGGCGTAACCAATGACGCCGGCGGCAGCACTCCGGAGATCCGTCTGTTCGATATCGAGCGCGCCGAGGTGTTGCGCGGCCCACAGGGCACGCTCTACGGCGCAGGCTCGATGGCAGGCACGGTGCGCCTGATTTTCAACAAGCCGAACCTCGTCAACTACGAAGGTGCGGTACAGGGACAGGTGAGCTCGGTCGCGCACGGCGGCTGGGGCGATCAGGAGCAGGGCATGGTGAACCTGCCGCTCATCAGCAACATGCTCGCCGTGCGCATCATCGGCTTCCGCCAGGAGCGCAGCGGCTGGCTCGATAACAATCGCCTCGGGTTGCGGGATTTCAACGACCGCAGCAGCGATGGCGGCCGCGTACTCGCGCGCTTCAAGCCCAATGAGGACGTGACGCTCGATGGGCTGGCGGTGATCCAGAACACGCGCGGCTGGAACAACAACTGGAACTATCAGAGCTATCTCGGCGGCGACCAGCCTTATGACCAGAATTACGAGTCGCTGCAGCCGCAGACGGACAAGTTGCGCGTCTACAGCGGCACGCTCAACTGGAACCTCGGCTTCGCGGCCCTGACGGCCGTCGGCTCCTACTCAGACCGCGCCCTGACCGCCAATTTCGACTATTCGCCCTATTTCCGCACGGCCTCCAACAATGCAACCGCAACTTCGGCGGGCTGCAAGAACTACAACTCCACCGGCGGTGCGAGTTGCACACCGACGCAGCTCACAGGCTACAAGCAGTATGCGCTGTCGCTCGATCCGATAACGGCCTATCAGCCGCAGGACACCACGACCACCTCCGAAGAGATCCGTCTGTCTTCGGTCGGCGATACGCGGTTCAAATGGACGATCGGCGGCTACGGCTCGCATCGCACGGCCGACATCCTCAGTCAGCTGAACACTGTCGACCCGGCGACCGGCAGGATGCTCACTCCGGTGAGCGCGGTTCCGGTCGTGGTTGGCAGCGTCACCCGCGCGCCAACCGTGGCCTATCAGCGGACGGTCGCTGACGTTCTGGATCAATACGCCGGCTTCGGTGAGGTGAGCTACGACGTTACCAGCAAGCTCAGCCTGACCGCGGGCACCCGCTATTTCAATTACAAGAAGGCCACCACGGGCGCGGTGCAGATCGGCAACCCGGTCATCGGCGTCGTGGTGTCGCCGGCTACGACGGCCCGCTTCTCCGAGAACGGCACGGTTTCGAAGTTCAACGTCGACTACAAGTTCAGCGACGATCTGCTGGGCTACGCCCAGGCCTCGCAAGGGTTCCGGCCGGGCGGCGTCAACCAGGTCATCGGTCTGCCCGATAAGCTCGGGCCGTACAAGTCGGACAGCCTGTGGGACTACGAAGCGGGCCTCAAATCGTCGTGGCTGGATCGCAAGGTGATCATCAACGCCGACATCTTCCAGATCAATTGGAACAACATCCAATCGTCAGCACAGACGACGACCGCGCAATCCAACGGCAGCACCTTCAGCTTCATCACCAACGCCGGCAAGGTCCGGGTGCGGGGCGCAGAGTTCGAGTCGACGTATCGGCCGAGAGAACGGCTCGTGCTGCAGGCATCGGGCTCCTACACGTTAGCGCGGTTGCAGGGCAACCAGACTGCGCCTGCGGGAATCACGATCACCGGTGCCGGTGTCGACGGCGACTACGTACCTTTCACCCCGAAAGTAACGGCGCAGGCCGCGGCGCAATACACCTTCCCGATCAGCGGCGGTCTGGAAATCCTGGCCCGCGGCGACGTGAACTATATCGGCGACTCGTGGACGGTGTATCACCGCACGAACGCCTATCAGCAGAAGCTGCCCGGCTATTCCATTACGGGACTGCGTTCGGGCGTGCAGAGCGACGATGATCGCTGGGGTGCCTATCTTTTCGTGAACAATCTGTTCGACAAGATCGGCCTCACCAACAAGAGCAACGGTGCCTCGCAGGGCGGCGCCGACGCGGTGCGGGTTCTGGCCGAGATGCCGCGGGTGATCGGTCTCGACTTTCGGTTCCGGTTCTAAAGATATCAACAGGGGGCATTGAAATGCGAAAGAACACGAAGCGCAGCCACCTGGCGCGGCAGGTCGCCGCGCTCCTCACGGTGGCGGCAGCGCTGTCCGCCACGCCCGTCATGGCGAAGGACATCGTCATCCACGCCGGTCACCTGATCGACGGGATTGCGTCGCGCCCGACGGAGAAGGTTTCGATCCTGATTCATGACGATCGCATCAGCGGCGTGCAGCAGGGTTTTCGTAACCCCGGCCGGCGCCGAAGTGATCGCAGGGCCCTCGTGCAGGCGGGCCGGTATGCCGACATCATCGCGGTACAGGGCGACCCCCTTGCCGACATCACCGAGCTGCAGCGGGTGCAATTCGTGATGAAAGGCGGCGCGGTCTACAAGAGCGGCGGCAAGATGTTGCGTTAGCCGGCACGGCGGTGCGCAGGCGTCGATCTGAGCCTCGCTGCCTTCGCCTGCGCGTCCCTCAGATGACGCGGCCGGGGCGCCGGATCACGGATTTGAGAACGAAGCTCGAATGAATATGGGACACCATCGGCACACGGGTCAGCCGGGCGAGCATCGCTTGATAGTGGTCGAGATCCCGGACTACCACACGCAGCAGATAGTCGAAACCTCCCGTCATCTGAAAGCAACTGGTCACCTCGTCGATTTCCCGCACGCGCGCCTCGAACACCGCGAGCGCGTCCTCAGACTGTTTGTCGAGGGATACCGAGACGAACGCGCCGAGCGCTCCGCTGAGGCGGCGCTCATCCAGCACCGCGGAATAACCTTGGATATAGCCGGCGCTTTCCAGCCGGCGCACCCGTCGCAGCGTAGGCGTCAGCGACAGACCGATGGCATCGGCCAGCTCCCGCCAGGTCATCCGCCCTTCCGCAGTGAGCAGATGCAGGATCTTCAGATCGTATGAGTCGAGATGTTCGAGCCTGTCCGTCATCGTCTATCTACCTGACATCGAATGGACCGCAGCTAAAATATTTTTCACGCAGCCCGGCCGACGCAGCACGCCGGCGCAATGAGCAACAGAGTGCCGCATTCCACAAAGGAAATATATGAGCCTGAACAAGTCTCTCCTCATCGTACTGCTGTCCGGGGCCGCGCTGGCCGCGGCCGGCGCAGGTGCGGCCGCCCGCAAAGACAAAGGGAACGTTGAGCTGACGAAGGCCGCCGCCGCTGCCCCCTTCGCGGGTCTGAAATATCGCCTGGTCGGTCCGTTCCGGGGCGGCCGCGCCACGGGCGTGGCCGGCACGCCTCGCGATCCGAACGTCTATTATTTTGGCGCAGCCGCCGGCGGCGTGTGGAAGACCACGGACTCCGGCACCACCTGGAAGCCGCTGTGGGACAAGTTCCCCGAGGCGTCACCTTCGATCGGCGCGCTCGCCGTTGCACCATCCGATGCCAACATCGTTTATGTAGGTACTGGCGAAGCCAACATCCGCGGCAACGTGGTTACTGGCAACGGCATCTACAAGTCGAGCGACGCCGGCAAGACCTGGAAGTTCATCGGGTTGCGGGACTCGCAGGCTGTCGGCCGTCTCATCGTGAATCCGACCAACCCCGACATCGTGTTCGTGGCGGCCCTCGGCCATCCCTTCGGCGCCAGCGGCGAGCGTGGCATCTATCGGACGGCCGACGGCGGAAAGACCTGGCAGCGTGTGCTCTATGTCGACGAGAAGACCGGCGGCATAGACGTGCAGTTCGATCCCTCCGACTCCAACGTGCTGTATGCGGGCATGTGGCAGGTCTATCGCAAGCCGTGGACCATGGAGAGCGGCGGACCGGGGAGCGGCCTGTATCGTTCGCATGACGGCGGCACGACCTGGGAGAAGCTGACCGGCCATGGCCTGCCCGAGGGCGTTCTGGGCCGCATCGGCGTCGCGCCCACGTCCGACCCGAAGCGCATCTTTGCGCTCGTCGAGGCCGACAAAGGCGGCCTCTACCGCACCGACGACGGGGGCCAGAGCTGGAAGCTCATAAACTCCGACAACGATTACAAGCAGCGCGCCTGGTACTACACCAACGTCTTCGCCGACCCGCAGGATGCCAACAAGGTGTTCATCATGAACACCGGCGCCTACAAGTCGACCGATGGCGGCGTCAAGTTCAAGAAAATGCCGACCTTCCATGGCGACAATCATCAGCTGTGGGTGAACCCGGCCGATACCAGCCGCATGATCAACAGCAACGACGGCGGCGCGGACGTCTCCGTCGATGGCGGCAAGAGCTGGTCCACCGAGATGAACCAGCCTACCGCGCAGTTTTATCACATCTCGATCGATAACCAGCTGCCCTACTATCTCTACGGCGCCCAGCAGGACAATACGACCGTCGCGATCGCTTCCGGCAACGTGCGTGGGCCGATCGGGCTGGAAAGCTGGCACTCGGTCGGTGGCGGGGAAAGCGGCTACATCGTGGCGGACCCGACCGATCCGAACGTAGTCATCGCGAATGCCTATCAAGGCAACGTAACCCGGTACGATCACAAGACCGGACAGCTCACCACGATCAGCCCCTGGGCACGCAATCCGATGGGTTGGGCGCCGCAGGATCTGCAACATCGCGCGCAATGGACCGAGCCGCTCGTCTTCTCTCCGCACGATCCCCATGTGCTCTACAACGCCAACGAAGTGATTTTCAAGACGACGAACGGCGGCAGGTCGTGGGCCGTCATCTCTCCTGACCTGACACGCAACGACAAGTCGAAGCAGCAGGCCTCCGGCGGCCCGCTCACGAAGGACAACACCAGCATCGAGACCTATGGCACGGTTTTCTCGCTGGTGGAATCACCGGTGCAGAAGGATCTGATCTGGGCAGGCACCGACGATGGACTCGTCCAGCTGACCGCCGATGGCGGCGCGCACTGGCAGAACGTCACGCCGCATGACATGCCAGAATGGGGCACCGTCGACATGGTCGAGGCGGATCCGCACAAGGCCGGCACGGCCTACATCGCGGTCGACTGCCATCGCCTCGACGACTTCCGGCCGCACGCGTTCAAAACCGAGGATTTCGGCAAGACCTGGGTGTCGATCACCAACGGAATACCCGCGGATGCCTACGTACACGTCGTGCGAACCGACCCCGACCGGCCCGGCCTGCTCTATGCGGGAACCGAAAACGGCGTCTTCATGTCCCTCGACGACGGTGCGCATTGGCAGCCGCTGCAGCTCAATCTGCCACGCACGCCGGTGCACGATCTGGGCGTCCATGCCGGCGATCTGGCCGTTGCAACGCATGGCCGGGCGTTCTGGATCCTCGATGATCTCGGCCCGCTGCGGCAATGGTCCGAGAACGTCAGTCGGGAGGACGTGCACCTCTTTACGCCTCGAGCCACAATCCGTATTCAATACAGCGGTCGCGGTGACATGACGGGAGGGCCGACCGGCGCCAACCCGCCGTCAGGCGTAGTGGTCAACTACTATCTCAAGAACGGCGAAGCGGATCGGCCCGAGACGGCCGACGAGGACGATAAGGAAGCGCACGAAGACAAGGCGGAGCACGGCGAGAAGGCTGCGCACGACTATAAAGCGGACAGTGAAGGCAAGGCGGCGCACGATGGAAAGACAGACCATGACGGCAAGGGGGAGGTTGCTCGCGTAAAACTGGAGTTCCTCGACGCGAACGACAAGGTGATCCGCACCTTCCCCGTGCCACGTAAGGCCAACTCCGAAGCCGCAGGAGACGATGATGAAGACGGCCCTGCGGTCAAGGTCGCGCACGTTACCGCGAAGGCGGGGCTCAACCGTTATGTCTGGGATATGAAGTACGAGGGCGCTACCCTCGTGCCCAAAGCGGCGATGTGGCAGGGGTCGCTCGATGGCCCGGTCGCGCTGCCCGGCCACTACAAGGTCCGCATTACAGTCGACGGCAAGAGCCAGACCCAGCCGTTCGAGATCCTCCCCGATCCGCGCCTCGCTGTGACGCCTGAGGATCTCAGGAAGCAGTTCGATCTGGGCATGGCGATCAACGATAAGCTCGACAGCGTCCAGAATGCGGTGTTGGAAATCCGCACTCTGCATCAGAAAGTTGCCGCGGCTCGCACTGCCGCCGCTGCCGCCAAGCCGGCGAACGCGGCCCAGATCACGCAGGCGGCCGATACGCTGGAGCAGAAGAGCTCCGCCGTCGAGGAAAAGCTGGTCCAGCGCAGGGCGATCGCCCATGAGGATCCCCTCAATTTCCCGATCCGGCTCAACAACATGCTAGCATCGCTGGGCCAGTCGGTCAGTCATGGCGACAACGCACCCACGCAGCAGGCTTACGTCGAATACGAAGAGCTGCAGCGCACGACAACGCAGTACCTGGCCGAATGGAATCGAATCAAAGCCGATGACCTGGCTTCGTTCAACGCGCTGATCAAACAGGATAAGATGCCGGCAGTCGTGGTGGCCGCGAGGTAGCCGCGGCTCGCCCTCGTGCCCCCGCGCTGACACGCGGGGGCACGTCATTTCCCACTCCCTGCATGCCATGAGCCGGCGCCTGTCGGCCTGGTGCGCTGCCCGGAAGAAACCGACGAATGAAATGCCTATTGGTCGCACTCGAGCTCGTAGGTCTGGCAAGTTGGGGCATCGCTGCAAGCGCGCATGCCGATGATGCTGATGCGGACACTGTGGTCGTGACCGCCCCCTTCGACTTGCCGGCGTCCCTCGACAAGACGGGCACGCCGATCAGCGACGTTCCCCGCAGCATTCAGGTCGTTCCGCGCGAGCTCATCGACCAGCAGGGCGCGACTGAACTCAAGGAAACGCTGCGCAACGTGAGCGGCGTGACGCAGGGAGGGCAATTCGCCTTCGGCTTCTTCGACCGCTTCATCGTAAGAGGACTGAACGCCACGTACCTCACCGACGGGTTGCCCGACGGTACCTCCGATTTGAGCGGCACTGTTCATTCGCTCACCGGTGTCGAACGCGTCGAGATCCTGAAGGGTCCCGGCTCGGCCCTCTTCGGGAGTACCGAGCCCGGCGGCACGATTAACCTCGTTCATGCGCGGCCGACTGACATCGCTTCCGCGTCGGTGAGCGAGCAGTACGGCTCCTACAACACCACAACGACCAGCGCCTCCCTGAACGGCGCCACCGGCTTGCCCGGTCTGAACGGTCGGCTCGACGGCGAGTTTCAGCACTCGAGTGGGTTCCGCGAACAGCGCAACGAGACCGGCGAAATCTACGGCTCTCTGGGCTATCACCGCGCCAACCATGACATCCTGTTACGCTTCGAATATCACCACCTGCAGAACCGGCCGGACGCCAGCGGAATTCCCTTCGGTGTGCCGAGCGGCACAGGCCGGCCTCTCGATGTGCCGGCGACGAACACGTATTACACGCCCTACGCCTTTGCGAATCAGGACATCAAGCGCATCTTTCTGAGCGACGCCTGGACGGTGGACGAGCATCTGGTCGTGAATCTGCGTGGCGCTTACAGCGACCGCGACCTCGACCTCGCACGCAATGCCGGCGGCCGCCTGACTGCCGCGGGAAACACCTTCTCGCTCACCGGACGCCAGTTGCGCGAGCAGCACGACAAAGTACAGGACGCAATATTTCAGGCCGAGCCAACGTGGAAATTCTCAGCAGGGCCCTTCCCCACGACGCTGGTAACGGGCGCCGAGGCTCGACGGATCGATGCCCACACACAGCGGCGCACCGCCGATCTCCCGAGCATTCCCAACATTTTTTCGCCGGTAACGCCGGAGGCGAACCTCGCCGCACCCACATTTCTGTGCAACGCCTCGCATAGCTGCAACGACGCTGACCTCGACGCACGCTTCTACGGCCTCTACGGCATCGCCCAGATCGACCTCAGCGAGCGCCTCAAGCTGCGCTTCTCAGGCCGAGAGGATTGGTTCCGCACCGAGGCCGAAGGTCGCTCCGTCATCCCGACGAACCCGGGCTCGGAGCATCCGTGCACGCCGCTGCGGGCGACCACCTGCCCATTCGTACCCGGCCAGCCGGTGGAGAGCGACAATGCGCTGTTCTCCTGGGATGCCGGTGCACTCTACCGCCTGGCCGATGGAGTGTCGGTGTTCGGCGGCTACTCCACCAGCAGCTATCCGATTTTCAACACCGAAGAGCCGCAAAGCGTCGGCCAGCTTCCCGAGAAGGGTACGCAAGTGGAAGCGGGGCTGAAAATCCAACGCTCCGGTTGGCTGTCCCTGTCATCGTCGCTCTTCCGCACCACGCGCGAGAACGTCTACACCATCCTGCTCGTGCCCAATCCGGCCGGACCGGGCAATCTCGATGAGGCACAGGTGTTCTCGTATCGCGTCAAGGGTTGGGAAACCGATCTTGCCCTGCAGCCGATCGATCGCTTGAACATCACTGCCAACTTCACCCTGCAGACCCCGACATTGACCGATTATCCGCAGGCACCCGCCCTGGTCGGCAATCAGGTCCCGAGCGTACCGACCCGGCTCGCCAACCTCTGGACGAGCTACGACATCACGCTGCCCGATCCGATCCGAACCTTGCAGATCGCTGCCGGCGCTCGTTATCGGAACCGCGAATATGGCGACGCCGGACAGACGCGCATCCTTCCCGGTGCGACACAGATCGACCTGGTACTGGCCATTCCACGCGATCGCTGGACCGTACGCGCGGGCGTCGAAAATGTGTTCGACAGGCTGAACTATCTATATGCGGCCGGCACCGGCAGCGGCGCCATTCCCGGCGAAGGCCGCACGTATTTCGCCAGCATCGCCATCAAGGCATTCTGAGAATGCCGCTTCCCGAGGCTCAGGCCCAAGGTACTCAGCCCAGCTCTCGGCGCCGCAACTGCGGCTCGCGCTAACGCACCCCGATCGGCCGGCTTCCGACGCACCCCACGATCCGGTCATGGCAGCGCTGCAATGGGCATGTGCGGCGATTGACCGATGTTGAGCTGGGGGGCCTGCGTCCAACTTTAGGTAGCGATCCGCGACACGGGTGTCCGCCTGCGGAACACGCGTCATCGCCGCCTCCAGGTCGGGAGTTTCTCCCTGGACGCACACTACACGGCGTTGCTCAAATGCCAGCCGATGACGATGACATACCGTTCCACCTGGCTCCTCGCAGCCTACGCAATCGGGCTGGTAGGCTTGTCGCCTGTCGCGCCTGCTGCTTCCTCCGATGCAGATGACGGACCGGTCGAGTCGAAAGCCGTACCCGAAGTCGTGATTGTCGGCACCACGCCACTGCCCGGCAGTCGGGTCGACCTCGACAAAGTCCCAAGCAACGTCCAGTCGCTGGGCCCCGATGGCCTCGACTCCGATCACCACTCGGATCTGGTGCCGACCGCCGCGGCGCGGCGCATGGCGAGCGTCAGCCTCAACGATGAGCAGGGCAATCCCTTCCAGCCCGACTTCGTCTACCGCGGCTTCGAGGCCTCCCCGATCTCCGGCATCGCGGAAGGGCTGGCGGTCTATCAGAACGGCACGCGCATCAACGAAGCCTTCGGCGATTCCGTCAACTGGGATCTCATCCCGCAATTCGCGGTGAACCGGCTCACGGTTCAAAGCAACAACCCGGTGTTCGGACTCAACGCCCTGGGCGGAGCCGTAACGTTGGACATGAAGAATGGCTTCAACTCTCCGGGTGCGGACCTCCAGGTCTCCCACGGCAACTTTGCCAACACGACCGGCTACGCCGCATATGGCGGCCGCAGCGGCAACTTCGGATTCTACGGCGCCGTAGGTGGCGTGAAAGACGGCGGCTTCCGTCATCTGTCGCCGACGAATCTGCGCCAGGGTTACGCTGACATCGGGTACGAAGACGACCGGACGACGCTGCACGCCAGCGTGGCGATTGCGAATAACGCCATCGGCGCGCTCGGCCCCACGCCCGTGGAAATGCTCGCCGTGGATCCCAAGTCCGTCTTCACCTCTCCGCAGTCGATGCACGACGAGATGCAACTCACGCAGTTGAACGGCACATTCAAGGCAACGGACTCTTTGCTCGTCGCCGGCAGCGTGTACTATCGCCACTTCGTCCAGCAGCACCTCGACGGCAACACCACCAACGTCAAAGCCTGCGACAATAATGCCGGCTTCTTCTGCCTGCAAGGCGCCGGCAACTATCCTGACGACGCGCTGTTCGATAACGCCGGCAACCAGGTGCCGACCAGCGTGCTGCCCGGCGGCGCAACGCCGGGAGAGTTAGATCGCACGAGCACGGCGACCGACACCGTTGGAGGCGCCTTTCAGGGTACCTTCACGGGGCGACTGGGCGGTCGCGACAACAGCCTCGTGTTCGGCGCCTCGCTCGATCACAGTACCACGCGTTATTCCGCAAGCGGCGAGCTCGGCAGCCTGCTGCCGAGCCTGGAGATCATCGGCTCCGGAACGATAATCGATCAGGGCCAGAGCACCACAGCCTCGCCGCCAATCATAGAGCCGGTATCCGTGCGAGCTGCCACGGCTTACTACGGCGTCTACTTCACGAATACGCTCACCGTGAACGACAAGCTCGCGTGGTCTCTGTCGGGACGATATAACCGCGCACAGATAGACCTCCACGATCTTATCGGCACTGCCCTCAACGGCAACCACAGCTACGGCCGCTTCAATCCCGGCACCGGCGTGACGTACAAGCTGGCGGACAACGTGACGGCCTACGCCGGCTACTCCGAGTCGAACCGCGCGCCGACCGCCGGCGAGCTGAGCTGCGCGGACCCCACATCGCCCTGCCTGCTCGATGCCTTCCTGGTCTCCGATCCCGAACTGAAGCAGGTCGTCGCCCGCACCTACGAGGCCGGACTGCGCGGCCACCTGACCAGCCCCGACAAGGCAGACAGCCTGCGCTGGTACTTCAGTCTGTATCGCACCGACAGCCGCAACGACATCATCCTGCTCGCGACGAGCATCAACGGCTTCGGCTACTTCGACAATGCCGGCACGACCCGGCGCCAGGGCATCGAGACCGGCATCAGGTTCAGCTCCGAGCACTGGGATGCCGACATCAGCTACGCCATGGTGGATGCGACCTTCCGCGAGGACCTGACACTGGCATCGAACAGTCCGTCGGCGGACGCCGATGGCAACATCCACGTGCACTCGGGTAATCGGATTCCCCTGACTCCCAGGAGCCGGGTGACGGCCGGCTTCGATTACTCCCCCACCCGGCAGTGGAAGATCGGCGCCGACGTCCGGTACACGAGCGGCGCGTATCTCGCCGGCGACGAGTCGAATCAGGAGCCCCAGCTGCCGTCCTACACGGTGGTGAACTTCCACAGCTCCTATCAGGTTTCCAGCTCGCTGCAGGTCTTCGCAGGGATCGACAACGCGTTCGACAAGACCTACTACACGTTCGGCACCTTCGCGCAGCTGGACGGCTTACCGCCGAACGTCAACCTGTCGAATCCCCGCACCTACAGTCCGAGCTCGCCGCGCACCTATTTCGGCGGCATCCGCCTCAGCTTCTGATGGCCGCAACCGCTTGATTACACAGGACATCTCTCCTTGAGGAGAGATGTCGTGGGGACACTTGCGCCCGCCATCCGCAAGCGCGAGTCTCTCCCAATGCGCCAACTCCTATAAAATTCGCGAGCACTTGCCGGGGCAGCGAGCGGACACCTGCCGGCCGCGGTGCGCTTTTCGAACGCTTGAGCGAATGACTCACTATGAAAAAACTGATCAATGGCATCGTGGATTTCCGCAAGAACGTGCGGCACACGGTCAAAGAGACTTTCGCCCTGCTCGCGCTCGGCCAACGCCCCGACACGCTCTTCATCGCCTGCTCGGATAGCCGGGTGGTCCCCAATCTCTTCGCTTCGTCCGACCCGGGGGACCTGTTCGTCATCCGTAATGTCGGCAACCTCATCCCGCCCTACAGCGAGCGGGAGTCGTTGTCCGGTTATGGCTCCGAAGCCGCCGCCATCGAGTTCGCCCTGCGCACGCTGCCTGTTTCGGAAGTCGTCGTCTGCGGCCATTCGGAATGCGGCGCCATAGGGGCGCTGGCCCACCGGCACGCGCATGACGCCATCCCGGAAGACCCGGCGTTCAAAGGCTGGATCCGGCACGGCGAAGGCAGCCTGCGGCAGCTGAATGCCGGCGCCCAGCTGGGGGCTCATCTCGAGCGACACAATCAGCTTTCACAGCTGAACGTCCTCGAGCAGCTCGAGCACCTCAAAACCTATCCCGGCGTGCAGGATCGGCTGAGCCAGGGCAATTTGCGCCTGCACGGCTGGTGGTTCGACATCAAGGAAGCCGATGTCTACGAATACGAGCAGAGCGAGGGACGCTTCCACCTCATCGACGAGACCTACGCAGTCAAGCTCCTGAACCGGGACATCGACCGACCCTGACCTTCCGCACCCGGCGCTGCGCACGCCGCGTTCAGGACCCTCGGCTGGCCTCCCCGGAATGGGCACCCTCAGCTGGTCGTCCCGGCTGAGCACCCTCGGCTGAGCACCCTCGGCTCGGCTGAGCACCTCGGCTGGGCACCCTTGCTGAGCACCCCGGGCGGGTCCCCTGGCGGCGACGCCTAACTGCGCAGCGGAATGAGCGAGCGCAGACGCTCGTCGCGCAGGTAGGGCCCTCCCCAGATCAGCGCGCCGACCAGAACCGGGAAGATGAGGGTCGCGAACAGCGGATCGCCTACGCGGACGTGAGCGGTCACCGCACCGCCGAGCACGCCGGTCAGCAGAATCGCCCCGAAGACCGTGGTGCGCGGAATCACATAGACGAGCGTGCACAGCAGCTCCACGAAGCCGATGAGCGGCGCGACCGTGAGCGGAAAACCGAGCTGCCGGAAAGCGTCCGCGACCGGGACCGGCACCATCACGTGCATGACCCCATCGAGCAGCAGGAACAGCACGGCCACCCCGCTGACGATGCGAGCTCCCCAGAGCCGCTGTTTCGAAAGCGGTGCGTTTTGAACGAGTGCCTCCACGATATCGCCCCCCATGACCTGTATGAAAACCCGGCTCAGTTACCAGGACGAATGATAAACCTCCAACCCGACAGTAGACTGACGGCTTTTCCACGGCGCCTCCCGGCGCTGCAATGCCGGCGAGTGAAGCCAAGTGAAAACCGAGAAAAAGCGCTGCTGGTGGGCGGGAACGACCGACCCGGACTACATCCGCTATCACGACAAAGAATGGGGCCGCCCGGTCCACGACGACGGGCTGCTCTTCGAAATGCTGATTCTGGAAGGCGCGCAGGCGGGCCTGTCCTGGTCGACGATCCTGCACAAGCGGGCCAACTACCAGCGCGCCTTTGCCCACTTCGAGCCGAAGAAGGTGGCCCGTTTCGACGCGGCACGACGAGCGGAGCTGATGCTGGACGCAGGCATCGTGCGCAACCGTCTGAAGATCGACTCCACCGTGACCAACGCGCAGGCGTTTCTGGAAGTGCAGCGCGAATTCGGCTCATTCGATCGCTACCTGTGGGCCTTCGTGGAGGGCAAGCCGGTAATCAATGGCCCCACCCGGCGCACGGGTATTCCCGCCCGCACGGAGCTCAGTGACCGGATCTCCAAGGACCTCAAGAAACGGGGCTTCCGGTTCGTCGGAACTACAATTCTTTACGCCTACCTCCAGGCGGTCGGTGTAGTGAATGACCACACCCGCGACTGCTTTCTATATCGCCCGGCACCGGGTCATCCGGCCAAGCGACGTCAGTAGCCGAAAGCGGCGCCGCGCCACTAAGATAGTGCTTCCGATAAATTATTCAGGATCACGGTATGAAAGCGTTTTTCGCCATCGCGGCACTCGCCGCTCTGACGGCCGGACCGGTGTACGCCGACTGCAGCTATCCGCCACCGCCGGACAAGCTCCCGGACGGCAGTACGGCAACGCTCGAGCAAATGCAGACCGCGCAGAAAGTGGTGCAAACCTACGATCATGCGATCAAAGCCTATACGGACTGCATCAAGCTCGAACACGACGCCTCGCTCGAGAAAGCGGGCGACAAGCTGACACCGGAGCAGAAAGCGCAGATCGAGCGCGTCACGAGCCAGAAGAACAACGCGGCCATCGACCAGGAAGAGCAGATCGTCGCGCGCTTCAACGAGCAGATCAAGGCGTTCAAGAACAAGGGCAAGGACCAGGACACCAAGAAGAAGTGAGCGGACGTGCTGACTCCCGCCCAGGCCGATGAGCTGATCGGGCAGCACCTCCAGTGTCTGCCGATCGAGTCTCTGCCTCTCGCGCAGTGCGCGGGCGCGGTTCTGCGCGAGAACATCTACGCTGAGCGGGATGCGCCGCCGTTCGACCGGGTGGCCATGGACGGCATCGCGCTGGACAGCGCCGCCGTGAGCGGCGGCCTGCGCCGCCTCCGCATTCAGGCTACGCAGGCGGCGGGGGATCCGCCGCTAGTCCTGAGCTCACGGGCTGCGTGTATCGAAGTGATGACCGGGGCAGTAGTGCCTGCCGGGTGCGACAGCGTCGTCCCCGTCGAGGAGATCGCGATACGCAATGGAGACGCGGAGCTTGCTGACGGCGTCGGAGTCGACCCCTGGCAAAACGTTCATCGCCGCGGCACCGATACGCGCCAAGGGACACTACTCGTCACGAGCGGGGTGCAGTTGCGCGCCCCGGAGATAGCAATTGCCGCGGCGGCAGGGATGGCCCGCATCCGCGTCAGCAGCCAGCCGATGCTGGCAGTGATCTCGACGGGCAACGAGTTGATCGAGCCCGGCGAACCCATTCTGCCCCACCAGATACGGCGCTCAAACGCGTACGCCATCGTCACGGCGTTACGGCAACACGGCTTTCAGCGCGTCGCCGACGATCACATCAACGACGACCTGACGGAGCTCAAGCGTCGGCTCAAGTTCCATCTGGAGACGCATGACGTGCTCGTCCTGAGCGGCGGCGTGTCCATGGGGAAGTTCGACCTGGTGCCCAAAGCCCTCGACGAGCTCGGCGTTCGCTCCATTTTCCATAAGGTCGCGCAGCGGCCGGGCAAGCCGTTGTGGTTCGGCGTCGCCACCTCCGGGGCGGCGGTCTTCGCCTTGCCGGGCAATCCGGTTTCGACGTTCGTTTGCCTGACCCGGTATGTGCTGCCGGCCCTCTTTGCGAGCCTGGGCCAGAGCCCCGCCGCCCTGCCCGAAAAGATGGCGCTCGGCGCCCCGGTGACGGTGAACCCGCCCCTCACGTTCTTCCTTCCAGTGCGTGTTGAGCTGGACGACTGGGGCCGGGCCTGGGCCATGCCGCGCCCCACCAACGGTTCCGGCGATTTCACCGCCCTGGCCGGCACGGACGGTTTCGTCGAGCTTCCCCCCGGACCGAACACCTACCCGAAGGGCTTCGTTACCCGCCTCCACCGCTGGTGATTGACCCGCTACGGTCGAGCCCCCATTAAGACCGATAGCAATCACCCCTGCCGGGTGGTAATACCCTCATCCACCATGCCCCGAACTGAAGTCGTCATCCCATTCGGCTCCCGGTCCGCCCCCCGCGATACGCTTGGACGTCCCTTGCGGGACCTGCGCATTTCCGTGATGGACCGGTGCAACTTCCGCTGTCCGTACTGCATGCCGCGGGAAACTTTCCATGAGAAGTACCGCTTCCTCGGCTCGCATGAGCGGCTGTCCTTCGACGAGATCGTGCGCCTCACCCGCCTCTTTGCGCAGCTCGGCGTGCGCAAGCTGAGGCTCACCGGTGGCGAGCCGCTCCTGCGGGCCAATCTCGCGGATCTGATCGGTGACATGACGGCCATTCCCGGTATCGAGGACATCGCTCTTACCACCAATGGCGTCCTGCTGGGCAAGTACGCTGCCGAGCTCAAGGCGGCGGGCCTCAAGCGCATCACCGTAAGTCTCGACAGCCTCGATCCGGACGTCTTCGCGCGAATGAGCGGAGGATTCGGTGGGGTCGCCGAAGTGTTGAACGGCATCGAACACGCGCGGCGCGCAGGCCTCGAACCCATCAAGGTCAACGCGGTAGTGCAGCGTGGCGTAAACGACCACACGGCGCTCGATCTCGTCGACCGGTTCCGCGGCACGGGCGTGATCGTGCGATTCATCGAGTACATGGATGTTGGTAACCGCAATGAATGGCGGCAAGACCTCGTTGTGCCCTCGAAAGAACTGGCTGCGCGCATTTCCGAACGTTGGCCCCTGGAGCCGCTGGAGCGTGAGTACCGGGGCGAGGTGGCCGAGCGTTACGGATTCGCCGACGGCATGGGCGAAGTCGGCTTCATCTCATCGGTTACGCAACCGTTTTGCGGTGATTGCTCACGCGCCCGACTTTCATCCGACGGTGTGATTTATACATGCCTCTTCGCCACCCACGGCACGAGCCTGCGCGACTCTCTGCGCAGCGGTGCGAGTGACGAGCAGATTCTCGACCTCATGCGCGATGTCTGGCTCAAGCGCTCCGACCGCTACAGCGAGCTGCGTGCAACCGCGCCCAAGGAGCACGGCGACGAGCGCAAGGTCGAGATGTTCTACATCGGTGGCTGATGTCGCGCTCAGGCCTCACGCATCTCGATAGCCGCAACCGACCAACGATGGTCGATGTAGGCACGAAGGAAGTGACGCATCGGATCGCCGTCGCCGAGGCGCACGTGCGCCTGCCGCGCCCCGTGGCGCTCGCACTTCGCAAAAGCGGTCACCGCACGAAGAAGGGCCCGGTATTCGACACCGCCATCGTCGCCGGCGTCATGGCGGCGAAGCGCACACACGAATTGATCCCTTTCTGCCATCCGCTCGGACTCGACAACTGCACGATCGAGATCGAAGACAAACGCGGCGGCGACATCGTCATTCGCTGCGAGGTGTCCATTCATCACCGCACCGGTGTCGAAATGGAAGCTCTGACGGGGGCGAGCGTCGCGGCCCTCACGATCTATGACATGTGCAAGGCGCTGTCGCACGACATCGAGATTACGGGCGTGCGCCTGTTGGAAAAGTCGGGCGGCAAGCGGGATTTCAAACGATGAACGCAACACGCGCCGCGCCCGTATATGGTCTCGTGCTCGCCGGCGGCCGCAGCACTCGCATGCAACGGGACAAAGCCACGCTCAGCTACCACGGCCGCACGCAACTCGAGTGGGCAATGTCCCTTCTCGAGCCGCACGTCGAGCGCGCCTTCGTGTCGGTACGCCCGGAGCAGAACGACGACCCCATTCGGGCGCGCTTTGCGCAGATTGTCGATACTCGCGACAATCTCGGCCCCATCGCCGGCATCTTGGCGGCACAGGCGCAGCATCCCGACGTAGCGTGGCTCGTGCTCGCCTGCGATCTGCCCTTTCTGGATGGCGCAACGCTCGAATATCTCCTCGCGGTGCGCAGACCCGAGAGTCCGGCAACGGCCTTCCGCTCCAGCCACGACGGTCTGCCCGAGCCGCTGTGCGCGATCTACGAACCGTCCAGCCGGGAAGCCATTGCCGCACACGTCGCCAGCGGCAAGCAGTGTCCGCGCAAATTCCTCATCAACGCCAACGCGCACCTGGTCGACGAACCGAATCCACGCGCGCTCGACAACATCAACACGCCCGAGGAGTATGGTTCAGCCATGACCACTTTGAGCCCTGATGTGACGTTCGCGCCGAAGCACGTCAAAGTGCAGTACTACGCCCTGCTCCGCGAGCAGGCTGGCCGCAGCGATGAGGCCCTCGTCACCGGTGCACGCACGCCGCGCGAGCTTTACGAGGAGCTCAAAGCACGGCACCCGTTCTCACTCGCGCCGGAGATGCTCCGCGTGGCGGTCAATGCCGAGTTCGCAGAGTGGTCCCAAACGCTAGCGGACGGCGATTCGGTTGTTTTCATTCCTCCGGTCGCCGGCGGTTGAGTCGGGAAATCATACACGTGGCCGCATTCCGCTTCAGCCGCACACTCATAGACGTCGCCTCGCTGCGCGCCGAGCTCGCCGATCCTGCGTGCGGCGGCTATACGTCGTTCGAAGGCCTGGTGCGCAATCACAACGAAGGCCTGAGCGTTCAGCACCTCGAATACGAGGCTTTTGAGCCACTTGCGGTGAAAGAAGGCGAACGCATCATCGCCGAAGCCAGCGAGCGCTTCGGGATCGAACATGCGGCCTGCATACATCGCATCGGCGATCTGGCGATCGGGGAGATGGCGGTATGGGTCGGCGTCAGTGCCCGCCATCGCGACGAGGCATTCCGCGCCTGCCGCTACATCATTGACGAGGTCAAGCACCGTGTGCCCATCTGGAAAAAGGAGCACTACGAGAACGGTGACTCCGGCTGGGTGAATTGCGAGCGCTGCGCGGCACCTGCGGCTCACGAAGCGCCGGCACAGAGTACAGATCACGCGCACTCACACGCCCACAGGCACACCGACACAGCTGCGCACCCGCATACCGACACGCGCGCGCGCTCGTCTGCGGGCCCACACACCCGCACCACTGCGCGCACGCACTCGCATGAGCGACCGCCAATCCCCGACTACTCCCGTCAAATGGCACTGAAAGAAGTTGGCGCGACCGGGCAGGCAAAGCTCCGCGCGAGCCGCGTGCTGGTCGTCGGTTGCGGAGGCCTCGGCGTTCCAGTCATCAGCTATCTTGCCGGCGCCGGCATCGGTCGCTTGGGCCTCGTCGATGGCGACCGTCTCGAACCGTCCAACCTGCACCGCCAGACGATGTATGCGCTTGCCGACGTCGGCAAACTCAAAGCAGACCTCGCCGCCGCGCGAGTGCAAGCGCTCAACCCGGATGTCGACACTCGTATCCACGCCCTTCGGCTCGACCCGCACAATGCGCGCGCGATCGTCGCGCAATACGATCTGGTCATCGACTGCACTGACAACTTCTCGACGAAATTCCTGCTCAACGACGCCTGCGTCCAACTGGGCAGGCCGGTCATCTTCGCGAGCGTGTATCAATACGAAGGGCAACTCCAGGTCGTGCGTCCGGATCGCGACGGGGCGTGCCTGCGCTGCGTATGGCCGGAAGCCACCCGAGACGGCATCGTCGGCAACTGTGCCGAGGCCGGAGTGCTCGGCCCGGTACCCGGCACCTTCGGCAGCCTGCAGGCATTCGAGGCGTTGAAGCTGATTCTGGATCTGCCCGGGCAGCTCAGCGACGAGCTGCTGGTGCTGGACCTGCTGACAATGTCGATTTCGCGGGTCCGGGCGAAGCGCGCGCAAGATTGTCCGGAACACGCGCGCCGCAGCGGCACCGCTTCAGACCTCCAGCCCGCCAACTCGCCGGAGCTAGAGGTCAATTTCGACTCGCTCGACGACGCGCGCGCCGCGGGCTTCGAAATCGTAGACATCCGCGAGCCGCGCGAAGTCGCCGAAATTCCCACGCCCGCAGTGAAAGTACGCCACATCCCGCTGGCAGAGCTGCTTCACGGGCAGCCTGCCTTCGCGCCCGCCGGCAAAAGCCTCCTCGTGTGCGCAAGTGGCCGGCGCAGTCTCGCCGCGACACAGGAGTTGCGCTCCAGAGGGCTTCTTTCGATTTACTCCCTGCGCGGTGGAATTGCAGAGCTCAAGCGCCGTCGGCCCGCCTGAGCGGCGCTCAGCCCCAACCCTCGCTGCCGCTCATCGCAAATCCCCGGCGCCGCCGGCGACGCGCAACTGAACGGCGAGACCCGCCTGACAGTAACCACATCCAGGTGCTGTTGTCGCGCCACGCGAGACCAAAGTCCCGCACTCGTCTGTTGGCGGCCGACGCGGCGCCTCTTTCTCGTGCAACACCGCAGCAGCGCCGACCGGATCGTGCACCCTGACGGTGCTTTCCGTGTGTTGAAGGCAACAGGCGGTTAGGCGACTCACGGTTCAGGACAGATTCCAACCTGACACCAAACCCAACCTCCAGCGCACCCGCAAAGCGCGGCAACTCGCCCACTCGCACGGGCCTAGTGCACAACAACCTTGCTGTTGGTAGTCGCCCCAACTTGCGAATGTCGGCGCAAGTGCTCGCGCTATAACCGTTTCCTGACCGTCGCGCGTCGCGTTGCCGCAACTGGCACGCCATTTGGATACCCCTGTTGCAAGAGGTGGATGTTCGCTTTGGCAGCAAGCAGGAGGCGTTTGTACATGTCGCAAGCGATTTCTCGAGCCGGCCGTTTCGAGCCGAACAGTCGCGAGACTGCTGAACCGCTACCCGCCGAAGCTCAGGACGATTTGCTCGGTCGCGGCTATTCGCGCCGCCAACTGCTGCGCATCGCCGCGGTGTTCGGCGCCGGCTCGGTAGCGGCCAGCGTGGGCCGCCCCGCCTGGGCATCCGGCGGCGTCCCCGATCCCGCGCCCGAGGCCAAAGTCCGCATCGGCGCCAACGAGTGCTGGACTGGTCCGTTGACTCCGGGACAGGCAGCGGCCGCAGCCATCATCTCCTCGAGCAACCGCTATTCCCCCAAGGACCAGCGCGGCGACTTCATCAAGGCGGTGATGCAGGTCGAGGGCGTGCCCTATGACCACGTCGCGCCCTGGCCAGGCTCCAGCGATCCGCTGTCGCGCTCTGTCGTCAGCTACTGCTCACCGACGAAAGCGCTCGTCACCGCCGACCCGACGTTCGAGCTCGCGGGCCGAACCGCCGAATGGCTGGGAGCGTCGGTAAAGCGAGTACCGCTGAAGGCAGACTACACGCATGACGTAAAAGCCATGCTGGCCGCGGATCCCAATCCCGGCCTCTACTACATCTGCACGCCCAACAACCCCACCGGCACGGTGACCCCGCTGGCCGACATCGAGTGGCTGGTCGCCAACAAGCCGGCAGGCTCCATAGTCCTGATCGACGAGGCGTACACGCATTTTGCCGGCGTCCCGACCGCGTCCCACCTCGCGGCGGACGGCAAGGACGTGATCGTGATGCGCACGTTCTCGAAGATTTTCGGGATGGCCGGCATGCGCATGGGCTATGTCATGACGCGCCCCGACATCATCGCGAAGTTGATGCGCTACGACGGCGGCATGCAGTCGGGCGCGCTCCCGCTGCCATCGCTCGCCTGCGCCACCGCCAGTCTGACGGCTGCCGAGCTGATCGTGGCGCGCCGGAATGAGATGCGGGAAGCCCGGGCCTTGAGTCTCGAGCATCTCAAAAAGCGCAAAGTGCAGGTCATCCGCACCGACGCCAACATGTTCATGATCGACTGGAAGACCCGGCCGGCGAAGGACATGCTGCTCGCCTTCCGCACCCAGAGCGTCGAGATCGGCCGGTCGTGGCCCATCTGGCCGAACGTGTCGCGCGTGACCGTGGGCTCGATGGCCGACATGGAAGCTTTCTGTGCGGCACTGGACAAGGTCTGGACCTGACGGGCTTTCCTTCGAGTCAGCACCGGCACGGTTGAGCCGTCGCGAGCGTGTTTTCAGTCATGGCAAGCGAGTTTTCGCCTGGCACTGTCCTGGCGCTCGTCTGCATACTGGGCGTGTCCGCCGTCATGAGCGGCCTGTCCGGCTTCGGGTTTTCCGCCATTGGCGCGCTGTGCCTGTGGCTGCTGCCGCCGAAGCTCGGCGTCCCGCTGCTGATGACCTTGTCATCGGCCAACCAACTGCTGTCGCTCGGACAGCTGCAGGCCGATCTGCGGCCGCTGCGGCAATGGTGGCCCGACGGCCCCGCGCCGTATCTCGTGGGCGGCCTGCTCGGTGTCCCTGTCGGCTTACGCGTCCTGCATTCATTGCCGACAGCGACGTTGATGGCGGTGTTTGGAGGATTCCTGGTCGTCTATGCGGTGTATTCGCTGCTGAAGCCGCACAGCCTGCACGTAGCGCTTCAGGGAAGTTGGTTCGCCGCGGTCCTGGTGGGCCTGGCGGGCGGCGTAATCGGGGGCTTTACCGCATTTCCCGGCGCCGCGGTCGTCGTTTGGAGCGGCCTGCAGCGCCTGCCGAAGAGTGAGTCAAGGGCGATAGTGCAGCCCTACATCCTGGGCCTGCAGCTCGTGTCACTTGCGATGTTGGCGTTAGAACATCCCGAGACGTTCGGCCACACATACTGGGCACTGCTCGGGATCACGCTGCCCATCGTTCTGCCGTGCACTCTGCTGGGCGTGAACCTGTACAAGTCTCTGTCGGATATCAACTTTCGACGCGTCACATTCACGTTGCTCGGGACCTCCGGATTGGGATTGCTGGCCAAGGCGGCAGGCTTGGTCACCCTGTTCGCAGTGGCCGTGGCCGCGGCAGCGCACTAACCGGCCCGTCCGCTCCTGGCGCCCGGCCGGGACAACACTAAAGTCTCGTGCGCACTCCCAGCGCGCTAACACCAGCACCACGATATAACATCAAACTATGCTGCGGTGCTCCAGATTGGTGCCGGCATGCGTTTTAGCAACAGCCCGTCGTCTGGGGTTGCGCTTCCGCGCCACCTATCCAACTTCATGGATATCAACATGCTGGCTTCGCTCGGCGTGTGCCCGGCACGACATGACGGGCGTTGGCCGGCTTTTTGCAACATGCCTCGACGCTGCACTGTTAGTGCCGCGCGCCGTAAGTCGCATGCGCGGTGCGGATCGGCCATGCCGCGAATGAAATCATGTATTCCCTACGGAGATCCACGCGATGCAATTCAAGCCAGACCATGCTCGTCCCCGTGCGGCCGTGTTCGCCGTCGCCGCACTCGCGGCAGGCGTAAATATGGTGCATGCCGCAGCGCCGGCCGCTGCGGAGGCCGCTACCGCCGACTCCGACGCCATAGCGTCGGGCAACGAAGTCATCGTTACGGGAACACGCACGTCCGGACTCAAAGCCGCGGACAGCCCGGCGCCCATTCAGATCCTGAGCGCTCAGTCACTGGAAAAAGTTGCCGGCAAACCCGATCTGATCGCCACGCTTGCGCGGCTCGTGCCGTCGTTCACCGCGCAGGCGTTCGGGGGCGACCAGGCCAATCAGACGCTGCAGGCAAAACTGCGCGGCTTGAGTCCGAATGACACACTGGTGCTCGTCAACGGCAAGCGGCGGCACACGACCTCCAACCTCGAAGTGCTCAGCGGACCCTACCAGGGCGCCGCCGCCGCGGATTTGAGTCTCATTCCCGTGAGCGCGATCGACCACATCGAAGTGCTCACCGAGGGCGCCGCCGCGCAATACGGTTCGGATGCGATCGCGGGCGTGATCAACATCATCCTCAAGAAAGACCCCGCCGGCGGCGAGCTGGGCGCGACCTATGGCGGCTACTACGACGGCGGCGGGAAGACCGACGACATCACCGGCAACATCGGGTTCGAGCCCCTGGATGGAGGCAATCTGAATCTGACCGCGGAGGTCCGCAACCACGGGTTCAGCAACCGCGGCGCCGTGGACCCGCGCGTGGTCAATCCGACCACGTATCCCAATACGAACGAGTTCAGTGCGCCGGGATATCCGTATCTGAATCTGATCGAGGGCGACGGGCGGTACAACCTGACGATTCTCGCGTTCAACTCCGGCTTGGAGCTGGGCGGCGACACCCAGTTCTACTCCTTCGGCACCTGGGGCAAGAAGGACGCCATGTCGTACGAGAACTACCGGCTGCCGAACAAGGTGTCCTACACCGATCCGGTGACCAAAGAAGTCACTTACCCCTTCCCGTACGGCTTCCAGCCGCTCGAGAGCATCCAGGAAACCGATTACCAGATCACCGCCGGCTTCAAAGGCGCGCTGGCCGGTTGGAATTGGGATCTCGCCTCCACTTACGGCTACGACAAGGACGATATCTACACATTGAACTCGTCCAACGCGAGTCTTTTCGCGCTCTACGGTGCGTCCCCCACCAACTTCTACGACGGGTTCTACAAGGCCACCCAGTGGACGTCTACCGCCGACATCAATCGCGACTTCGACGTGGGACTCGCCGGGCCGCTGAACGTCGCCTTCGGCGGTGAATTTCGCCGGGATACCTATGCGATCGGGGCCGGCAATCCGAGCTCGTACTTTGGGGGCGGCGCCCAGTCGTACCCCGGGTTCAATCCGCCCGACGCCGGCAACCACGCGCGCAAGAACGAAGCCGGTTATGTCGATTTCGCGCTGAAGCCCGTCGACCGGCTGCGCCTGGATGCGGCCGGCCGCTTCGAGCATTACAGCGACTTCGGCAGCAAGGCCGTCGGCAAGCTCACGGGCCGCTACGATTTCGCTGCGGAATTTGCGATCCGCGCGACGGTCAGCACGGGCTTCCGCGCGCCGACACTCGCCGAGGAGTACTACACGACCACCAATGTCTCGCCCACTTCGGCCGTCGTCCAATTGGCGCCCAACTCAGTGGGAGCCAAGGATCTGGGTCTCGGCGCGGGACTGTCACCCGAGACCTCGAGGAACTACAGCTTCGGCTTCGTCCTGCAACCCCTGTCCAACCTGGCCGTCACGTTGGATTTGTACGAGATCGACATCAAGAACCGCATCGTCGCCAGCGGTACGATCAACGCCGCCGTCGGCGGCGTCGTCGTGGCCCCGGCGGTCACCCAGGCGATCATTGACAACGGCAATGCGCTCGATCCGGATGTCGTTGCCAAAGGTCAAACCGCCGTCGCGCTCTTCACCAACGGGGTCGATACCAAGACGCGCGGCGCGGATCTCATGCTCGATTCCCTGGTTGACCACGGTTGGGGCAAAATCGAATGGTCGGTCGGGGCGACCTATAACGATACCAAGGCGAGCAACATCCGCACTGGACCTGCGACCCTCGCCGGCCAGCAGCTATTCGACCAGACCGCCATCTCCGATCTGACGACCGCATCGCCCAAGTATGTGATCAATCTGGGCTCGGCGTGGACGATCAAGAAGCTGACGGTCGATCTGCGCGAGCAGATCTATGGAGCGTCGTCCGAATACGTCAACGACAGTGGCGCGACGCTGGGTTCCGCGGTGACTTACTATCAGAACAAGATCGGCGTGACTCCGATTACGAACGTCGACGTGGGTTACCAGGTCCTGAAGGAGCTCAAGCTCAGTGTCGGTGCGCTCAATGCGTTCAACCGCTATCCCAACAAGATCAACAGAACGCTGGAGGCTGCCTACAACACGGCGAAATTCAATTCGGCCGTCTCGCAGTACCCCTCGTTCTCCCCGTTCGGGTTCAACGGCGGCTACTACTATCTGAGGGCCAATTACATTTTCTAGCGCAGTGTCCCACCGACGGCCCGGAATGCAACTCGTCCGTGCGTTCCGGGCCGGCCGCGCGCCGGTTCAGGGCCTCGTTTGCCCCCCGCCACGCACGACGTATTTGTAGCTGGTGAGCTGCTCGACGCCCACGGGACCGCGGGCGTGAAAGCGATCGGTGGAGATGCCGATCTCGGCGCCCATCCCAAACTCACCGCCATCGGCAAACTGCGTGGACGCGTTGTGAAGCACGATCGCGCTATCGACGTGCTGCAGGAAACGATCCGCCGTCGCCTGGTTTTCCGTCACGATCGACTCCGTATGGGCGGAGCCGTACTTGGCAATGTGCGCGATCGCTGCGTCGACGCCATCGACTACGCGCGCGGCGATGATGGAGTCGAGATACTCGGTGTACCAGTCGTCCTCACTCGCGGGCAGCACCCGCGGATCGACTCTCTGCACCGTCGCATCGCCGCGTACTTCACAACCGGCATCCAGCAGATCGCCCACAATGGGCGCGAGATGCGTATCGACGCACGCCCGATCAACGAGGAGAGTCTCGGCGGCGCCGCAGATCCCCGTGCGGCGCATCTTGGCATTCACAGCGATCGCACGTGCCATCCGTACGTCGGCGTCGTGATCGATGTAGACGTGACAATTCCCTTCAAGGTGCGCGATCACCGGCACGCGCGCCTCCTTCTGTACCCGTGCCACCAGGCTCTTGCCGCCGCGTGGCACGATGACGTCGAGATACTCAGCCATGCCGGCGAGCATGTAGCCTACGGCGGCACGATCCGTCGTCGGCACCAACTGAATGCATTCCAATGGCAGACCGGCGGCACGCAGTCCCTCAACGAGACAGGCGTAAATAGCCGCGTTCGACAGACGGCTCTCCGAGCCACCGCGAAGAATGACAGCGTTGCCGGACTTCAGACACAGCGCTCCCGCGTCGGCCGTCACATTGGGACGGCTTTCATAGATAATGCCGATGACTCCCAACGGTACACGGACGCGCTGAATTCTCAGGCCGTTGGGCCGCTCCCAGTCCGCCACTAGCGTCCCGATCGGATCGGCAAGGGCCAGGACATCTTCAATGCTGCGGGCAATGCCCTCGACCCGTTTCTCATCGAGGTGCAAACGGTCCAGCAGTGCACCACTGAACTTCGCGGCGTGCGCAGCGGACATGTCGCGGGCGTTCGCGGCGAGAATATCGTCGCGCCGGGCGCGGATTGCCTGCGCCGCTACTGTCAACGCGGTGTTCTTTTTTTCGGCTCCGGCAAGGGCCAGCACGGCTGCGGCGCTCAAGGCGGCCTTGCCGAGCGCCTCCATCAGCTCGCCGATGTTCTCAGTGTGCAAATGAGCGTTCATGTTGTTGCCCGTAAAGGTTCCGCGACGGCTGGCGCTTCGTGCCGGATGAGCACGAGATCGTCGCGATGAATCATCTCGTCGCGCCCTCTGAAGCCGAGAATGCCCTCGATCTCCGAGGACTTCCGGCCCATGATCCGGGCGGCGTCGGCATCCGAGTAGGCGATGATGCCGCGCGCAATCTCAGCACCACTCGCCGTCAAGACGCTCACCGTGTCGCCGCGCTCGAATCGCCCGCGAGCATTGACGACTCCGGCAGGCAGGAGGCTCTTGCCTTCGAGCAACGCCCGCAAGGCCCCGGCATCGATGGTGATCGCGCCGGCCGGTCGCAGGGTTCCCGCAATCCACTGTTTGCGAGCCGTGACAGGCGAAGCCGTTGGCACGAACCAGGTGCAGCGGGCGCCCGCTTCGATACGGCCCACAGGATGGTCGTGATGCCCTGCGGCAATGCACATATGACATCCCGCCGACACGGCGATCTTGGCGGCGAGGATCTTTGTCGTCATCCCTCCGGAACCGACGTCCGAGGCGGAACGTCCCGCCATGGCTTCGATTTCGGGAGTGATCTGCCGGACTTCGCCGATGAACTGCGCGTGCGGATCCCTGTTCGGATCCGCAGTGAAAAGTCCTTCGACATCGGAGAGCAACACCAGGCAGTCCGCGCCCGACATCTGCGCGACCCGCGCCGCCAGCCGATCATTGTCGCCATAACGGATTTCAGCGGTCGCCACCGTGTCGTTCTCGTTAATGACCGGCAACGCCCCTAATGCCAGCAGCGATTCGAGGGTCGCGCGAGCATTGAGATAGCGTCGGCGGCGCTCACTGTCCTCGAGAGTGAGCAGCACCTGCGCCACGGTGACGTCACGGCTCTCCAGCAGCTCCTTGTACGCATGCGCGAGACGAATCTGCCCGACAGCCGCGGCAGCCTGGCTCTCCTCGAGCCGCAGCGGGCCCTTCGCCAGTCCGAGTTGCCGACGCCCGAGGGCAATGGCGCCGGAAGACACGAGGATGACTTGCTGATTGCGCTTGCGGAGCCGCAGGAGGTCCTCGATGAGGGTCTCGAGCCAGGCCCGGTTGATCCGCCCAGTCTCCCCATCCACGAGCAGCGCTGACCCGACCTTTACGACGATGCGCCGTGCCTGCACGAGAGGGGATCCGGAATCGGGTGATCGAGCGGTCATGGTGCGAAAACTATACGCAATCGGCCGCTGCACTGCGCGGGGGCGTGCAGCGCTCACATAATGTCGGCAAACGGGGCGCCAGGAACCGAAGCGCTGCCGCCACGGTCGTTCGCGAGCGCGCTGTCGCACGACGCACTCGTTGCCCAACCCGACCGCAGCCCCTAAACTTACGGGCGCCGAAAAATTGATGAGCCCAAGAGGGATGCGAGCGGTGAGCAGAGATTACGAGCCGGTTCCGGGCCAATGGTACGAGAACCAGGAAGAAGAAGAGTCGTTCCGCGTACTGTCCGTCGATGAGGACTCCGAGCTCGTCGAGATCGAGTATCTCGACGGGGATATCGAGGAGATCGACATCGAGGCATGGCACGAAATGGACCTCGAGCAGACTCAGGTGCCGGAGGGCTGGTCCGAGCCCGAGGCCGAAGAGGAAGACGAGGACGAAGACGAAGACTTCGACGAGGATGACGACGACGACGATGATGACGATGACGACCTCGACGACGATGAGGACGAGGCCGAAGAGGAGCGCTGATCGCCACGGCTGCGTGGCATCCGCACCTCGCGAATGGCCATAATCGACAGCTGGTACCACGAGAAGGAGTCGGCCTGGTTGTATCACCAGGTCGCCGCCGCGGAGCCCGATCCGCATAAGAGCCGCTTATTCCTGCAACTCGCCGCCGCCGCCGAGGAACAGGCGGGGAAATGGGAGAGCTCGTCCCGGCAAGCTGCGGTGCCGAACGCGCCCAAGCGCGTTTTTACCCCCTCGTTGCGCGCCCGAATCGTGGCGCGACTGTTACGCCAGTTTGGTCCACGTGCCCTGCGGTCCGTACTCGCAGCAATGAAGCTGCGCGGGCTGTCGATCTATAGCGCACCGGTGAGTATTGCTGGACACGCAATGCCGACTTCGCTGTCAGACGTCGGCCTGCGTCATCGCGGCGGACTCGGCAACAACCTGCGCGCATCGGTATTCGGCGTAAGTGATGGCCTGGTCTCCAATGCAAGCCTGGTGCTCGGAGTGGCCGGGGCCGGTGCCGCGAGTGGCTATGTTCTGCTGACGGGAACGGCGGGAATGCTCGCCGGCGCGCTCTCGATGGCGGCGGGAGAATATGTCTCCGTGCGCTCGCAGCGCGAGATGTACGAATACCAGATAGCTCTCGAGCGCGAGGAAGTCGCGGAGTACCCGGAAGAGGAAGCGGAAGAGCTGGCCCTGATTTATCAGGCGCGCGGCGTCGAGATCGAGCAGGCTCGGGAAGTCAGCCGCGCACTGCTGGCCAACCCCGAGCAGGCGCTCGATGTCCTCGCACGCGAAGAGCTGGGGCTGAACCCGGACGATCTCGGCTCGCCCTGGGGGGCCGCGATCACATCCTTCGTGTCATTCGCCGTCGGGGCCACGGTGCCGCTGCTGCCCTTTTTCGCCCATAGCACGGGAACCACGGCTCTCGTGCTCACGGCGGCAGTGACCTGCACCGCTCTGTTCGCGGTCGGCCTTACGTTGAGCCTGTTTACCGGCCGGCACGCTCTGAGGGGAGCTGTGCGCATGGTGCTCATCGGCGCTGGCGCGGGTGTCGTAAGTTTCCTGGTCGGAAGGGCCGTCGGCGGGGCCATAGGGGCGGCCGGCTAGGGAGGGCGGCCAGGCGGGGCGTCTGGCCCGGGCGCGATGGTCAACCGAATGGCGGGCGCACCACCCTCCCACTGGCGTCGCAAACCCTTGAAAAGCCACCCTCTGACCTCAGGTTGACCACACCGGCGTCCACAGCCGGTAGAATGCAAGCGCCGACTCCGCGTGCAGTTTTCCAAGTCCAATGAAGGGCGGATACGTTACCCCTTACGCCAGAGGTTCCCAAAAACTCGCCATGAAGCGCATCGTGCTGTTTCTTGCGACCAACCTCGCAATCGTCCTGGTGCTCTCGATCGTGGCCCGTGTGACCGGACTGGACCAGTGGCTGGCCGTTCGGGGCAGCAGCCTCTCGGGACTGCTGGTGTTCGCGGCGTTCTTCGGCTTCGCCGGCTCCTTCATTTCGCTGGCGCTCTCCAAGTGGATGGCGAAAACATCCATGGGCGTGCGCGTCATCCGGCAGCCCGCCAATGCCGCGGAACAATGGCTGGTCACTGCTGTTGCCAACCATGCGCGAGCCGTAGGCATCGGCATGCCGGAAGTCGGCATTTTCGAGTCGCCCGAACCTAACGCATTCGCGACCGGCGCGCGGCGTAACGCCGCGCTCGTCGCCGTCAGCACCGGACTTCTGCAGCGCATGAACCAGCAGGAAGTCGACGCAGTCCTCGGACATGAGATCTCCCACGTCGCCAACGGCGACATGGTGACGCTCACACTGATTCAAGGCGTGGTGAACACGTTCGTGATCTTCCTCGCACGCGTCATCGGCAACATTGTCGACCGGGCGCTGTTTCGCTCCGACGACGGACGCGGACCGGCCTATTTTATTACCGTGATCGTGTTGCAGTTGCTGCTGGGCATACTCGCCAACATGCTCGTCATGTGGTTCTCGAGGTGGCGCGAATTCCGGGCCGATCGGGGTGGTGCGCAGCTCGCGGGCACCGGCAATATGATCGCCGCGCTGGAGCGTCTCAAGAGCGTCCATGAGCCGCTTCCCTCGCAGCAATTCGCGGCATTCGGCATAGCGACCGGTCCCGTGCCCGGAGGCATCATGCGACTCTTCATGAGCCACCCGCCGATCGACGAGCGCATCGCCGCCCTGCAGACCCTCGGCATCCGCTGATCGACCGCCATCTGGACGAACAGCACCACCAGCATCGGTCCCCACGTGCCTGATCAAAGCGCCGGCGCGAGTATAGAAGCGCTTGAAGAAATTCTGGGTGCGGACGGTGTTCTAACCGACGCCGTCGACACGGCGCCGTTCCTGACGGACCATCGGCGGCTCTACCACGGCCAGGCGCTCGCGGTAGCCCTCCCCCGCTCGGTCGAACAGATCTCACGACTGCTCGCCTACTGCAACGAACGGCATGTCGGCGTGGTGCCTCAGGGCGGCAACACCGGTTATTGTGGCGGTGCCACGCCGGACGAGTCCGGACGAGAGATCGTCGTCTCGCTCCAACGACTCAATCACATCCGAAGCGTCGACTCGCTCAACTACTCGCTCGTCGCCGAGGCCGGCTGCATTCTGGCGGACGTACAACGCGCGGCGGATGATGCCGAGCGTTTCTTTCCTCTGAGTCTCGGCTCCGAGGGCACGTGCCAGATCGGCGGCAATCTGTCGACCAACGCCGGCGGCACGAGCGTCCTGCGCTATGGGATGATGCGTGACTTGGTGTTGGGACTCGAGGTCGTGCTTGCCGATGGCCGCATACTCTCGTCGCTGAGCGCGCTGCGCAAGGACAACACCGGCTACGACATCAAGTCGCTATTCCTCGGAGCTGAAGGCACGCTGGGTGTCATCACCGCGGCCAGCATCAAACTCTTTCCGAAAGTACGCTCGTCCGCTACGGCGTTCGCTGCCGTGTCCGATGTGCGCGCGGCCATCGATCTGCTGGCGCGGCTGCGGGAGGCGAGCGGCGATCGTGTCAGCTCGTTCGAGCTCATCCCGCGCATCGGCATCGACCTCACGACGCGGCACATTCCGGGAGTGACCGATCCGCTCGGACGGCCGTATTCCTGGTACGTCCTGTGCGAACTGACTTCTTCGCGTGCCGCGGATCCGCTCGATGACGTAATCGAAGAAGCACTGGCCAGCGCCCTCGAGGACGGCCTCGTACTCGATGCCGCATTGGCGCGGAGCGAACGCGAGCGGGACGCGCTCTGGAAGCTGCGCGAGACGATTCCGGAAGCGCAGCGCCTCGACGGCGCGAACCTGAAGCACGACATCTCGATCGCCGTGTCGGCACTCCCCGGGTTCGTGGAGCGCGCTTCGCGGTGGGTGCACGAGAATGTGCTCGATGGACGGCTCGTCGCGTACGGCCACGTCGGCGACGGCAATCTGCACTTCAATCTCAATCAGGCTCCCGGCTCCGATCGCAACACTTTCCTGGCCCGCGAAGCGCCGCTCAAACGTGCCATCCACGATCTCGTGCGCGAGTTCGGCGGCAGCTTCAGCGCCGAGCATGGCATCGGCAGACTCAAGGTCGGTGAGCTCGAACGCTATGCTTCTCCCGTGGAGCTCGATCTCATGCGCGCCGTGAAACGGGCGTTCGATCCGAACGGTGTTCTCAATCCCGGTAAGGTTCTGAGTTCCGCTGCGCTGCGCGCGGGACTTACGGGCAGCGCGGAACCCGCATGCGCGGTGCAGCGCAGCCCGTAGATGTAGCCGGCGCGAAGCGCGCCGGGAAAGAAGGTGCTAACGTAGCCTCTTGCGACTTCACGCTTAAGAGATTCCTCATGACTTATTGTCGGGCCGTGATCTGCGCGCTTCTCGCGCTGAACATAACCGCATGCAACAAGGCAACCACGCCCCCGTCGCCGGCAACCGACAACACCGCGTCCATCGCTCCTCCACCTCACGTCGATGGCAGCCCGCAAATAGCGATGGCGCCAGACAACGTACACATCGATTATCGGGTCTGGGGAAAGGGTGAGCCCGCAATAGTGCTCGTACACGGCTGGGCCTGCGATGCGAACTACTGGAGCGCGCAGATTGACGCGCTCAAATCCAAATACACTGTGGTGGCGGTGAATCTCGCGGGCCACGGCGCCTCCGAGAAGAACCGCACGGATTGGTCGATGGGGACTTACGGCGAGGACGTCGCGACCGTGGTACGACAGATTGCCAACCGGCAGGTCGTGCTCGTCGGACACTCGATGGGCGCGGACGTCGCGCTCGAAGCGTCACGCCGCATCGGCGACCGCGTGATCGGCATCATCGCGGTCGACTCACTCAAGTCGATCGGACTCCCCCCGATGCGCCAACGGGACATCGATGCGCATCTCGCGCCGTTTCGCGCCGACTTCGTCGGCCAGACGCGCAAGTACGTGACAGAATCCCTGTTCGAACCAGGCGCGGATCCGGTCCTCGTGCAAAGGGTTGCCTACGACATGTCGCTCGAGCCGCCGCAGGTCGCGATCCCCTCGATGCAGGCCTTGCTCGCCATGGATTTCACATCTGTGCTGCCCGACATTCACGTCCCGGTGCTCGCCATCAACTCCGATCTGGGCCCTACGGAAGAGGCGCGAATCCGCAAATCGCTGCCCGGCTTTAAGGCCGACGTACTCGAACACACCGGGCACTTCCTGATGATGGAAGTACCCCGGCGTTTCAACCCGCTGCTGCTGAAAGATATCGACGTGCTCGTTCAGGGGGCGCATCACTGACGGTCGCGACCGCGATGCTATCGGGGTGCGGCCGCGCATCCGAGCGCAGCTCGTCTGCGTCCGGCACGGCCGGCGCGCACCGGATTCGCAACCAACTCAGGTCCATCGAGATCTGTTCTTCATCGATGGATGACCACGCGGTGGCGAACGGTAGCTGCGCACCCTGATCCTGGAGAACGAGAATGAGCGCGTCGCGCTCTACTGCAAAGGGCCAGTCGTCACTATGCAGCGTGAGCTCGAGTTTCCGGCCGTCCGGTGTGACGAAGCGGCCCCGGCCGCCCTGGTCCTGCACATCGAGTCTCACCAGCGGTCGCAGGTCCTGGGCGCGCCCGGTCGACGTCCAGTCGATGCGACAGGTGTATAGCTGGGTCATATTGAGCTCGAACCAGTTGAAGCCGATGACTTCCTCCTTGACGTCCCCGGTACCCTTGGCTAACAGGCGGCGGCGATACCAATACAGGTCCGCGCCGATCAGGAGCTGGTAGTCGAGATAGCGCGTCGTCTCTGCACGCACGTCGAGGCACCGACGGCCGACGGTGGCGCCGCGAAATTGATCGCCCTCCCGGACAAACACGAGATCGCAGCCGGAGGCGTTCGCGATGTCATCGCTTACGAGATTCGCGAGCAGGCTGGGCCGCAGGTTGAGATGAATCCAGGCCCGCGGCTTGACGAAAGTAAACAGCCGGGCTCGAACGCCCCGCGCCGGCGGCTCCGCCGGTTCGAGCTTCACCAGCACCTGGCGGCGCAGGTTATCGGGATCGTCGTGCAGGAACTCCTCGAGGTACAGCACGTGGTCCCCGAGCCACGGCAGGGCGACAGGCGACACCACCGCCCGCACCCGCCGTTCGCTGCTCTCCGGCCATGAAGAGACGCGGGCATCGCCGCTGACGACGACCTGCTCGCTGGAATCGCGCATACCCGACCAGAGCTGCTGCAGGGCGTCGACGTCCGTACCGGCCGCGGTTCCCGCCGCCAGAGCGATCACTCCTGCAACGAGGACCATCGGGGGCACTGTTTGACTAGGAACCTTTCTTGGTACGAACCAGGCCTTCCTGCGCCGTGCTCGCGACCAGGCGGCCATCGAGCCCGAACAGGCCCGCCCGGGCGAAGCCGCGCGCGCCGGAAGCACTGGGGCTTTCCACCGCATACAACAGCCATTCGTCGACACGCAGCGGCCGATGAAACCACATCGCGTGATCGATGCTGGCCATGACGATGGAGCTGTGCGGGAACGACGTCCCATGCGGCAGAGTGGCCGTGTCGAGCAGAAAATAATCGGAGACGTACGCGAGCAGGCAGCGATGCAGCTTTTCATCATCCGGCAGCCGCCCCACGGCGCGGAACCAGATCTGGCGCGTCGGCGCAGCCCGGCGCGGGCGCAGGTAGTCGATCGGCTGCACCGAACGGAATTCGAACGGCCGCGGCTGCTCGAAGAAACGCCGCATGCGCTCGGGCAGCCGCTCGAGCAGCTCCGGCGGCGGCCGGCTCGAGTCCGGGAGGGCATCCGGCAACGGCACCTGGGGCATCTCGACCTGGTGATCGAACCCGCTCTCCTCCACCTGGAAGGAGGCCGCCATGTTGAAAATCTGCTCGCCGTGCTGGATGGCGACGACGCGGCGGTTCGAGAAACTGTGGCCGTCGAGACTGCGATCGACCTGGTAGACGATGGGCGCGTTGAAGTCGCCCCGGCGCAGGAAATACGCGTGCAGCGAGTGCACGATGCGGCCCTCGACCGTCGCCGAAGCGGCGGTGAGGGCCTGCCCGAGCACCTGCCCGCCGAACACCTGCGGGCTGCCGATGTCGCGGCTCTCGCCGCGGAACAGGTTGACTTCGAGCTGCTCGAGCTCGAGCAGTGTCAACAGGTCGGCGATGCGCTGATCCATGAGCGGTCGATTAAGCGCCGAACTTGAACTTGCCGCGCATCAGCGCGTTGTGTCCGGGAAACGTGCACAGGTACGAGTAGTCGCCGCCCTTCTTGAGAATGGAAGTCGCGAACGTCACGCTCGTCGACTCGCCGCCGCCGACGATCTTCGTGTGCGCGAGCACATGCTTGTCTGCCTCGGGAACGTAGTTGGCCGCCAGACCGGCCGACATGCCAGCGTTGGCAACCCCGGTCAGGTCCGGTGTATTCACCAACACCCAGTTGTGACCCATGGCAGCTGCCGGCAGCTTGCCGGCGTGATGGAGCGTGACAGTGACCGAGGTGCAGTCGGCCGGAACGGCCAGCTCTTTCTTGTCATACTGCATCATGTCGTTGCCGGTGATCTCGAGCTTGCATTTCTCATCGGCGGCGGCCGCCGTGCCCGACATCAGCAGGGCCTGCGCGCCGAGCAGCGCCGCCGCGGCCAACGTGTTTCGCATCAAATTCATCATCGTCTCCCTTGGGTGATCGTCAAAATCTCGAGAAAAACTGGAGTTGCGGCTGCGAACGCGCTCGTCGAGCCCATTTCCCCTCAATCCGGTACACCCAGCCGCTGGTGCATGATCGGGCTCGTCGTCGTGTACTGCAGGAACTGTTTCTTCTGCGGATACAGGTGGTGCTGGATTGCGAAGGCGGCCAGCGCGGCTTCGTGGAAGCCCGACAGAATCAGCTTCTTCTTGCCCGGATAGGTGTTGATGTCGCCTACGGCGAACACGCCCGGCAGGGTCGTCTGGAATTTCTCGGTGTCGACCCTGAGGGCCTTCTTCTCGAGCTCGAGGCCCCACTCGGCGATGGCGCCCAGCTTCGGATGCAGCCCGAAGAACACCAGCAGCTGATCCGCATCGAGCGCGTGTGTCGTGCCATCGCGCGACTTGATGTTGACCCCGCGCAGGGCGCCGTTCTCGACGACGAGCGAGTGCGGGAGTGCTTCGAAGGAGCGCATCCGGCCCGCGGCGACGTGCTCCTGCACCTTCGCAACGGAGGCGGGCGCCGCACGATAGTCGGCACGCCGGTGGACGAGCGTCACGCTTCGCGCCTTCGGCAGGAGCTCCAGAGTCCAGTCGAGCGCCGAATCGCCCCCGCCGAATATGACAAGGTGCTGGCCGTGCAGCGTGCTCGCGTTCTTGACCCGGTAGTGGAGTCCAGAGCCCTCGAAGGCTTCCGCGCCCTCGATGCCGATCCGGCGCGGCTGGAACGAGCCGACGCCCGCCGCGATGACCACGGCACCGGCGTCGAACGTCGTACCCGTCGCCGTGCGAATGTGGAAACGACCGCTCTCCTGTCGCGCGAACTCGACGACTTCCTGGCCGAGATGCAAGGTCGGATGAAACGGCTCGATCTGCTGCATGAGACGGTCGACGAGCTCCTGCGCACCGCAGACCGGCAGCGCCGGAATGTCGTAGATGGGCTTTTCCGGGTAGAGCTCGGCGCATTGGCCGCCCGGATGCGCCAGAGAATCGATCACATGCGCGCCGATTCCGAGCAATCCGAGCTCAAACACCTGGAACAGGCCGCAGGGACCGGCCCCGATGATGACGACCTCAGTCGTGATCGCCGCTCCGGGGACAGGAGGAATTTGGCTCAAAACAGTCACTTCCACTGGGGGGGAGGCGGCATTGTAGAGGGTCCTGCGAGCCGTCGCATGTCGGCGGGACGCCTCAACGGCGCCACGGCACCGGTCGCGCCGGCGGCTCTTCGCCACTCAAGCGCACGTCGCGCCCCCGATACAGGGTCCTCGTGAGCGCCCCGGGGCTTGCGGCAGCCGCAAAACGGCGACACCCCCCGCCGCTTGCCGTGACCCGAATTCGCTTAGAATGCGACAGGTTTGCAACCCGCGCGGAGATACATCTTGACGTCGAACGCCGATCTGCATGAACGCCGGAAAAACGCCATTCCGCGCGGAGTCACAAACTCCCTCGCTGTGTATGCGGACCGCGCTTCCAACGCGGAGCTCTGGGACGTGGAAGGCCGGCGCTACATTGACTTCGCGAGCGGTATCGCCGTTCTCAACACCGGGCACGCGCACCCGAAGGTCAAGGAGGCCATCGCGCGGCAGCTCGACAGATTCGTGCACACCTGCTTCCAGGTCACACCGTACGAAAGCTACGTCGCACTCGCCGAGCAACTCAACGAGCTGGCTCCCGGCAAGACTCCGAAGAAGACGATTTTTCTCAGCACCGGCGCCGAAGCAGTCGAAAATGCGATCAAGATCGCGCGCTTTCATACCAAGCGCTCCGCCGTCATCGCGTTCTCCGGCGGCTTCCATGGCCGCACGCTGGCGTGCATCAGCCTCACGGGCAAAGTGCAGCCGTACAAAGCCGGCTTCGGGCCCATGTTGCCCGAGGTCTACCATCTGCCTTTCCCAATGGCCTATCACGGCGTGACGGTCGAGCACTCCCTGCAGGCTCTGGAACATCTCTTCAAGGCCGACGTGGATCCGGCGCGCGTCGCCGCAATCATCATCGAGCCGGTGCTCGGCGAGGGCGGGTTCTACGCGGCACCCGCCGAGTTGTTGAAGAAACTGCGCGCCCTGTGCGACCAGCACGGCATTCTCCTCATCGCCGACGAGATCCAGACGGGATTTGCGCGCACCGGCCGCATGTTCGCGATCGAGCATTCGGGAGTCGAACCCGATCTCATGACGATCGCGAAGAGCGTCGCTGGCGGTGTCCCGCTGTCGGCCGTGATCGGCAAGGCCGACATCATGGATTCTCCGGGCCCGGGCGGCCTGGGCGGCACGTATGCCGGCTCGCCGCTGGCTTGCGCGGCGGGACTTGCGGTGCTGGAAGTGATCCGCGAGGAGCAACTGCTGAACCGCGCGCAACACATCGGGCATTTCATGACGTCGCGGCTGAAGGGATTGCAGGTGCGCTTTCCTGCCGTGGGGGATGTGCGCGCAGTGGGGGCGATGGTCGCCATCGAGCTCGTCAAGAACTGCAGTCCCGACGCACCTGACGCGGAGCTCACGAAAGCGCTGGTGCAGGCAGCTGGCCGACGCGGGCTGATCCTCCTGTCATGTGG
Organism: Gammaproteobacteria bacterium; assembly: GCA_028293765.1. Classification (GTDB taxonomy): domain Bacteria; phylum Pseudomonadota; class Gammaproteobacteria; order Steroidobacterales; family Steroidobacteraceae; genus 13-2-20CM-66-19. The sequence goes on along the minus strand of JAQGOG010000028.1, from coordinate 861 downwards.
AATCTACGGCAACGTGATTCGGTTCCTGGCGCCGCTAACCATTCCCGACGCCTTGCTGAAGGAAGGTTTCAATATTTTCGAACAGGCGTTGGATGAGGTGGCCCGGACTGCGGCCGTGCCGGCTTAGCCGATTTGCTGACCGAAAGTCGCCCGCGGCGAGACGGCGCTTTAGGTCAGCTAGGCACGGCGGCTAGGCTCGGCCGGCGTTCGCATCCGTCGGCGTGTGGAAGTACTCGCTCTCTGAGGCGAGCTGCTCCATCAGGCGTTTGAGTTCGGCCATGCGGCCTTCGGCCGTACTGATGGGCATGCAGTCCTGGCAACGCGGATCGCCGCAAGGCTGACGTGAGTACAGCCAATACTGCAGGGCGCCGGCGAGCAACCCGTCGGCGATGTCCCAAAGGTCCGCGTCCTTGTCTTTGTCCGCGAGCCGATTTCCCAGGTCGACGGCCTTGGTGAAGGCCGAGTCGAAAGTGTCGGCGATTTCGCTCATGGGTCCCTGCTCTCGATCATGCTCTTAGTATAGGGCAAACAACGCACTCCCGTTCTCGACACGCGCGCATCGTGAGCGTGGCGGCGTCGAAAGGAGCCAGCACGCGGTGCTTCGCCCGTCCGTGCCGTGCGCCACGCCGCCCGCCCTCGCCTCACCGGCGTGCCTCGCCGGCCACACCTCTCCGCTCACTCCCGGCAGCCCGCGCCTCGCCGCTCACATCTCGCAGCCCCGCACCTCGCAGCCGCGCCTCGCAGCTCACACCTCGCGCCGCCCGCACCTCGCGCCGCCCGCACCTCGCCGCCCACACCTTGCAACCACTCCTTGCAACCCACCTGCGAGCCGACGGCTCGTCGGCCGGGCCCCTAAACCGA
>JAQGOG010000202.1 GCA_028293765.1 Gammaproteobacteria bacterium | reverse complement strand
CCACCCAGGTCCCCGTCAACGGCAGTCCCAAAATCCCCTCGTAGAACGCGCGCGTCTTCACCATGTCCCGCGTGCGAATCGCGTGATGGTGCCAGCCGCGGATCCGGTTCCGGGCTCGTCGCTCCCGAGCCGCTACCCCCAGCGCTTCGCTCGTGGTCTTACTCACTGCCTCCGACATAGCCCCCTCCAATCAACCCAGGATGGTCGAGCTCTATAAAACCTCACCGCTGCAGGCGGCATCGAAGTCCGCAATGCATTCGCTGCACCAGGCCGATCCCTCTACGCCGACGCCGGTTCTTTCTCCGCAGCAGACCCTTGCGGCCGCACACGTCGGCCACGCTCCTCCCCGCTTGGCGAGTCGGGATCTTCTTTCAGTTCCGGCGCTGTCAACAAAATCCGTGCGGTCATCAACAAATGCTCTGCCAGCAAGGCGGTCGCTCGTTCCGCGTCCCGCGCGATGGCCGCGTCCATGATGGCGCGATGTTCCGCCACCAGATCGCGGTCCACCCGCGCGACGGGAATCGATAGACGCCTGTACCGCTCGGACTGCATGTAAAGCGTTCCCCGCAGGCGCAACAGCCAGGAGCTCTTACAACCCGACACGAGCGCAAGGTGAAACGCTTCATGCATCCGAGACCAGTTGTCAGCGAGCCGAACCGCATCGTTTGGCTCCCGCTCGGGTGTGTGCGCCAAGCGATGAAAGGCGGCCAGCAGCTCGGCTTCCCAGGCAACATCCTGAGCCGCGATCGCTCGGCGAAGACACAGACTTTCGATCTCGATTCGGGTCGTCGTGAGATCAGTGAGGTCGGCGGCCGAGACCGGCGCCACTCGAAAGCCGCGCTGGGTCTCGCTCACCACAAGTCCTTCGGCGGAGAGACGAGACAACGCCTCGCGCACTGCGCCCAAACTCACATCCAGCCGCTGCGCCAGAGCGGCAATTTTTAGCTTCGCCCCTGGCAGCAGACGACAGGCCAAGATGTCTGCGCGAATCGTCCTAAAAATCGTTTCCGTCAAAGATTGAGCTTCCGCCATACTGGGGCACCGCAACAGGAATGTATCGATCTTCTATCAAATAATTGCAAATCTGGCAAATAATCGATTTTATAGCCATCGTCAGCCCAGGATGTCATCCGGACTGCCCCCGCCCCTCAAAAGTCATAGGCGACCGTCAGGCCGTAAGTTCTGGGTTCGCCATAGTTCACCAGCTGCGTGCCGACCCCTTGCGAGTCTCCGTACGTCAGCACCCGCTTGTCGGTCAAATTGGTTCCGTAGGCTCTGACGGAGAACCCGCCACCGGGCGCAGTCCAGCGGGCTGACACCCCCACCTTCGTGTATGAGGGCTGACGGATGACGTTCGCGACATCCGTGTAATAGCCCCCGTTGTAGTAAGCATTTCCATTCAAATCCAGGGATCCGCCGGCGATCGCGAAGGCGTAGTCCAGCGCCGCGCTGAATGTGACTTTCGTTGCGGTAGGCAATCGATTGCCCGCGCACGAGCCCGGAAATAGGGCGACGCCTCCTTGAGGCGCCGCATCCGTGCAGCCCGGAAACGACGTGAAAGTCGGATTGTCCACGGTGACACCGGTGATCAGCTGCAGACCTGGAGCGAGCATGGCTGTCATGTCCGCATCAACACCATATGAGCGGGCCTTGGCTCCATTGACGGTGATGATCGACACATTGGTGTAGCTTTGAACCTGAATGTCGTCGTAGGTGTAATAGAACGCGGCGACATTGAAACGCGCATGCCGGTCGAACAGGTCGGTCTTCAGCCCGATTTCTGCGGCGTTCAATTTCTCCGGATTGTACGCCGGGGTTCCCGGGGCTCCCAGGTTGAAACCGCCGGCTTTGAATCCGGTGTTGTAGGAGACATAGACCATGGCCTGATCCGAAAAGCGATGGTCGAGACTTGCCCGGTAGCTGAAGTTGTAATAGTTCCGGCTGTCGGGCGGCACGTACGTGTATGTCGCGGTCGAGATCGGGGCGCCGATCGCATAGATACGGATCACCTCATCGTACTCGTTGCGCACTTCGCGCGTATAACGTCCGCCGAGGGTGAGATTGGTGGCATCAAATATTTCGTAGGTGCCTTGCAGGTAGGCCGCTTCCGACTCGATACTCTCCTTCGACGTTGGGTAGTCGAAGTGAATCCCCGCATAGGGCAGCGTGATGATCGAGGGATCAAGCCCGGTGGTGCCCTGATAATAGTAGAGCCCGGTCGTCCACTTGAAACGATCCGAAATGTCAGAGCCGAGCTGCAGCTCCTGCGTGAATTGCCGGTCGTACTGGCTCCACACGAATGACGAGTGAGGTGTAGGAAGGCCGTCGATATCTCCGCCGTAAACCGTATTCGCGGATCGATAAGCGCTGATGCTCGCGAACTTCAACTCGCCGACCTTCTGATCCCAGCGCAGGCTGGCTCCCCGGGCATCGATGCTGTGAACGGACTCGAAGTCATTGTTGTTGTCATTGCCCAGATCCGGCTGAATGACCCCCGGAACGAATGGCGATATCGATCCGCCCCGGATGGCGGACGTAAGCATCGTGTCCCGCACGGTTTCATAGTCACCGATCAGTGTCAGCTTCGTTTGTTCCATCGCGGTCAGCACCCATTTCGACCTGACCGAAATATCGTGATCGACGTTGTCTACCTGACTGCCGGTCGCGCGATCCACGCCCCACCCCTCGCCCTGGCGCTTGGCATAGACCGCGATGTTGGCAGCGAGGTTGTCGGTGATCCCGCCGGCAAGATAGGCGCTCCCGATCTGCGTATCGTAACTTGCATATGTCAGCGCGAGAGATCCGGAGCCTGTCGAAGTCGGATCTTTGGTTACGACCTGGATCAGACCGCCGGTGGCGTTTCGCCCGAACAGAGTTCCTTGTGGGCCCTTCAACACCTCGACGTGCTCGATGTTGTTCAACGACAAAAGAGATGCGGTCGTCGAAGCATAATAGACGCCGTCGATGTACAGCGCGATCGGGTTCTCGGCGCCGGGGCCGACGTTACTCGAACCGATGCCACGAAGGCTCAAGGTCAGGCGACCATAAGTGTTCGTCACGTTCAAGCTGGGCACCGCGATATTCAGGTCGGAAAGGGCTCTGACGCCAATGCTCTCGAGCTGCGACCCCGATACTGCGCTGACGGCGATCGGAACGTTCTGCATATTTTCCGAACGCTTCTGAGCCGTGACGACCACCTCCTCCAGCCCACCACTGTAAGAGGCAAGCGGCTTGGCGTCCTCGCGTGCCGACGCGGGTGTCGCCTGTGCCGCGGCGCCTTCAACTTCGGCCGCCGCCGCTGCGCCCCAAAGCGCAAAGGCACACGCGCCGACGGTGAGCAAGATTCGGTGAGTCGTGTTCGTCATCGTGCAATCCCCCATTACTGAATCATTGGCATTCACTTGTCGGTTGTTCCTCAAGGACTGCCGTACCGAGAACGGACTCCCGGGCAGCAGCTTTTTTTGAGTACAGGACGCCATCGGCGTCGCACCGACACTAACCGGCAAACTAAAGGCGCCTACGCCGGGTGGCGCAGGGGCGTGGATTCAAATAGCCTTGGCGGCAGCTCGCTTGCGCACAGCGATCGACACCAGACTCATCGGCAGCAGCAGCGCCGTCATCGTGTTCATTTTTCCGTCCTTCAGCCTGTAGTCATCAATTCGGCCGTTTTCCAACGCAGCCTCATTGACTGAACGTTTCATTGCGATCATTGAAGGCCTTTGGAATTCCTGTCCTGAGCCCGCAGGCAGAGCAGCCCCCCGGCAATCCCGACATTCTTCAGAAAATGAAATAACTGGTCCGGCACCTGATCCGGTGTAGCGATCCAGAATGGATGGAACATCAGCGTAGCTGGAATCATCCACAAGAAAAGCGCGGCGGCGGCATAGGGCGCCGCACGTCGGATTAGAAGCAGCGCGCCGCATCCGATTTCCAGGACCATCGTGAGAGAGAGCCACTCGCCGGGAAACGGAAGTCCGTAGCTCCCAATCACGCTGCGCGCAAAACCGAAATACGACTTGGAGAAAAAAGTCAGCCCTGCGGTGACAAACAGCAGCGCCAGCATCGCGCGGCCGACTGGTGCGGAAAACCGATCCAAGAAACGCATTTCGCACAATCCCCCTTACGTCTGTTGCACCGATAGACTCGTCTGTTTCGACGCTACTTTTTCGTTGCCCTTCCCGACAACCTGGCGTCTACGCTCAAAGCGAAGACAAGGAGACTCATGACACATGTCCCCAGGTGGCCGCGGTCTCCTTCGCGAAATCGCGCAACGCGTGCGGCGGACGCCCAAGCAGTACGGTCAGTTGCTGGATATCCGCGGACTCAGCGAACATGCCGTGTTCTTGATAGAACTCGTAAAACTGACGATAGGGAAACAAGAGCTCCGAGCGCATGAAGCTGTGAGCACGCTCGAACGCATCAAGGTCGTTTCCGGCATAGACCACCGTGCGATTGAGCGCCTCGGCCCATGCTTGCGCCGTGCTGGGACCTGTCTCGCGCTGGGGGCCCACAATGTTGTAGGTCTTGCCCTCGTGCCCGGGCCTGGTCAGGGCTATCAATGCAGCCGCTGAGATGTCGCGAGCATCGACACGTTGCATCCCCTTGAATCCGATCGGCTGGGGATAGACTCCATGCTCCAGGATCGACGTCTTGTACCAAAGATCATTCTGGAAGAAGTTGTTCGGACGCAGGATCGTGTAGGGAATGCCGGATACTTTCACGGCTTCCTCGATGGGCAGCTTGGTGGCGCCCCCGATCGGCAGATGCTTCGTCATCTCGATGCGATGCGCGCTCATGTAGACGAAGGACTTGACCTTCGCGAGCCGGGCGAGAAGAACTCCCATCACTCCTTCATAGGTTTCGCTCGTGCCTGCGCCATTCAACATGAACACGGAATCGATTCCCTCGAAGTGAGGGCGTGCGCTGTTGGGGTTGCGAAGGTCCCCCAGTGCGGCCTTGGCGCCAGATGGCAGCGCGCTGACCTTGGCCGAATCTCGAGTGAGGACCTGAACCTCGGCACGATTGGCGAGGAGATCGCGGACGACAATGGATCCAACCGTACCGGTTCCGCCAATAACCAGAACTCTCATCGGCTCACTCCCCCTGTTCTACCGCCGTTTCGGCATCCGGCAACGGCGACTGCTCGCTCACCGCGGAAGCCCCACCGAAGCGGGAACACTTGGGTTCACCCGCCTCTGGCCTGTGCGTTGTTGGATCGTGATAGCGACGATGCGCCTGTTTATCCGATGTGTCAATCATAAATCTATTTTTTCTTCTTTGATCGGTTTTATTTCAAGCCAGATGGAAAGGCTGGTTCGGATGCGCACGACGGATCGCTCAGCGCAGCTTCGAGCGAACCTCTGTTGCTGAGCTCAGGAGGCAGCGGGACCGTAAGTTGCCGCGTTCAGCGCGGATGCGTCCATGTGGATTCGGTAGTCGCAGATACGTCCCTCGCGTAGTACGTAGATATTGGCAAAGGGCAAGTCGTGAGAGTGGTCACTCGCGTCCAGATAACGGACCCGACCGTTACAAATTACTTCGTTCTCCGCTCGCCAAATTCGATCCGTGACGTGCTCGATGCGCTTCACGGTCGCCAGAAAGGCGATGAGGGCGCCTCGGATCGAATCCTTCCCCGTCAGGACAGGTGCATTGCCGAAAGCGAAACGAACATCATCCGTCAGGCATTCGAGAAAACCCTCGAGATTGCCACGATCGATCTCCGCGAACGCTCGTACCACCGGTGCAGCGCCGCTGGCGGACGATCTGACTCCCACTCGCATCCCCCTCACCCTCCCGATCGATGCAAAGCAAGCGCAGTGGATTTAGGCGACTGCGCCGGAATAGATCACGTTCTCTTCCGACACCAGGAAGACCGCACTTTGCAACTCGATGAAGTTGGCCAGATCGGGCACTAGAATTTCGACCGTCTGCCTACCCGAGAACGCGGCCTCCATCTCCTCGACACTGTCAAACCACAACTCGGCCGCTCCATCCCAGGCAGGTGTGCCGGAGAACTGTCCCGTACCCACCGGCATGCAGTAGTTCTGCACGTAACGGCGCACTCGACTCCAGAACTGCGGGTCTTTCATGGCGAGCGGCGCATGCCGATTTTTCCAGTAGTCGATAAATTGCTGCCGCGACAGACCTGCTTTGCGCTTGCACCCGACGATGAGCTTGATCACCTCGGACTCCCCGCATCGCGTTTTCGCAGACTCGCGGAATCAACCGCAGCGTTCATGGTTTCTCAAGATTAGTGTTGCCGCGCCAACGGTTGTTGCCCTCGCGCAGCCCGGACAGCCACGCCTTCATATCGCGCTCCGCTGTTGAAGCCGCCTCGGCCAGAATCGCCTCCCCGTTCGGCACGATCGTCGAAACTTCCACGACCATCCCATTCG
>JAQGOG010000194.1 GCA_028293765.1 Gammaproteobacteria bacterium | reverse complement strand
CCAATCTCAACCTCATCCCCCTTGTAGCTGACCTCGACCTGATCCTCCGCCTCTTCCTGTTCCGGGTTATGTGCTTGAATTACAAGCAAATCCGTTTTCGCCGTAAGCCGGATCCCGCGATATTTCTCGTTAGACAGGATGGCCGTGCGCTGCAGTGCCGCCCGCAACGCCTCTCGATCCGCCTCGACCTTCTTGCTGGGGCTGGCCGGAATGACCCGCCCATATTCCGGGAATCGGCCGTCAATCAGCTTCGAAGTGAAGCGAATGTCGCCGATCTGGGCACGAACGTGGTTGGTTCCAATTGCCAGCTCTATCGATCCCTCAGTACCCAGGATCCGCTGCAGCTCCAGAACACCCTTGCGCGGCACGATGACCTGCTGCTGTCCGTGTTTGCCCGGATCCTTCAGCACCATCTCGCAGATCGCCAAGCGATGCCCATCGGTAGCAACCGCCCGCAGCGATTTCCCATCCGTTTCGAGGAGCAGCCCGTTCAGGTAGTAGCGAACGTCTTGCTGCGCCATCGAGAAGTGCGTCTTGTCGATGAGCCGGCGGAACTCCCCCTGCTCGAGACTCAACGTCTGCTGCGCATTGATCTCCTCGATTACCGGGAAATCGGTCGCCGGCAAACTCGAGAGGCTGAAGCGGCTCCGGCCACCGCGGACTGACACGCGCTCGCCCTCGGTACTCAGCGTCACGCTCGTCTTCTCGGGGAGCGATTTGAAAATGTCGAGGAGCTTGCGTCCGGGGATCGTGATGTCACCGGCCTGCTGCACGCTCACCTGCCTCGTGGCGACGAGTTCGACCTCGAGGTCGGTCCCGGTGATGCTCAGACGATTGTCCCGCGCTGAGAGCAGCACGTTCGCTAGCACGGGCATCGTCTGCCGTCGTTCGACCACGCCGATTACGCTTTGCAGGGGAGCGAGAAAGTCTTCGCGTGCAGCTGTCAGCTTCATAAGTATCTCTTTCTCTCGGTCTCTATCTTAATCTTAGATCTTAAATCTTAAGAGATGATTGTTGTTGCAGTAGAGGGCGATGATAACGGTGATAAGAAAACTTACTCAAAGCGATCAAGAGATTGCATCACAAATTCTGCCACACAAGTTACGGCATCACCTGACCAACACCTGTGTGTGGCCTGTGCGTAACTTTACCCCCAGAATTGTCCACAGGTATCGCACAGGCTAATGCACATCAACCCGCCAGGGTTCTCAACAGGTTTGAATAGTCCTCGCTCATGCGCTGCTCGGTGCCGCGCAGCTCCTTGATTCGCTTGCAAGCGTGCAGCACGGTCGTGTGATCGCGGCCGCCAAAAGCATCCCCGATCTCAGGGAGGCTGTGGCTCGTGAGCTCTTTCGACAGTGCCATCGCAACCTGCCGCGGACGTGCGACCGAACGGCTGCGGCGTTTCGAGAGCATATCGGCCATGCGAACCTTGAAATAGTCCGCGACCGTTTTCTGGATGTTCTCGATCGTGACGAGCTTCGCCTGCAATGACAGCAGGTCCTTGAGCGCTTCCTTCGTGAATTCGATGGTGATCGGGTGGCCGGTGAAGCGCGAATTCGCGATCACGCGCCGCAGCGCCCCTTCGAGCTCGCGCACGTTGGAACGAATGCGTTTCGCTATGAAAAAAGCCACTTCCTCGGGTAGCTCGACGCCGGAGAATTGCGCCTTGGTCATCAGGATCGCCACGCAGGTCTCGAGCTCCGGCGGCTCGATCGCTACTGTCAGCCCCCACCCGAAGCGCGACTTCAGGCGCTCCTCGAGACCGTCGACTTCCTTCGGGTAGCGGTCGCACGTGAGGATGACCTGGTGCTGACCCTCGAGCAGCTCGTTGAAGGTGTGGAAGAATTCTTCCTGCGAACGATCCTTGCCGGCGAAGAACTGAATGTCATCGATGAGCAGCGCGTCGAGTGAACGATAAGCGGTCTTGAACTCGTTCATCGCGTTGTGCTGAAGAGCGCGCACCATGTCGCTCACGAAACGCTCCGAATGCACGTAAGCGATCCGCGCCTCGTTGTCGCGCTCCTTGATGAGGTGCGCGATCGCGTGCATCAGATGAGTCTTGCCGAGCCCGACGCCGCCGTAGAGGAACAGCGGGTTATAAGCGCGACCCGGATTCTCAGCGACTTGCAGCGATGCGGCCTTCGCGAGCTGGTTGCTCTTGCCTTCGACAAAGCTCGCGAAGTTCGAGTCGGGATTCAGCCGCGCGCCGACGACGAGGCCTTCAGCTCTCCGGGCGCGCACGGGTGCCGCCGGAGCAACAGCACTCCGCATGGGGGCGCTTGCGCTCCGCGATCCGACCTCTACGGTGATGATCGGCACGTCTCCCGTGCTTTCGTCCCGCAATAGCTCGCCGATCCGCGGCAGCAGGTTTTCGTTAATCCAATCGACGACGAACCGATTCGGCGCAAGCAGCTTCAGCGAGCCTGCGCCCTCCACCACCTGAAGGGGACGCACCCACGTATTGAACTGCTGCTCCGGAAGCTCGGCCTCCAACGCGCATATGCACCGAGTCCAAAGCGACGCTTCCACTCGCGTTGCCTCCGCGACCGTCGGGACGAAACCGGACGGGACCTGAAGAAAGGGCCGGGAAGTCTATACCGATCACCGCGCGTGCTGAAGGTTTTAAAGCAGTAAATCTATTGACACCTTGCCGGTCAGCGGCTTAGCCTTGCCGCCCTTTTTGCCACCGCCTGGATCGTCTTTGGAGCCCACGGTATGAAGCGTACCTATCAACCGAGCAAAGTGCGTCGAGCACGCACACATGGGTTCCGTGCACGCATGGCTACCAAGAACGGCCGGGCCGTCCTGGCACGGCGCCGCGCGAAGGGCCGCCGGAAGCTGATACCCTAAGATCAAGAACCCTAGTCTCGAAAGAACGCGCTCTTCTCAAGGAGAGCGCTTTCCTGGTCTGCCGCAGGAGCTTCGATGCGAGGGCGGCTTACTCTTCCCGCGCAACGTCGCCTGCGCCGCAAGTCCGATTTCGAGGCCGCCTATGCGCGCGGACGGCGCTTTGGTAATGGATTCTTCGCGGTGACTGCGAAACCCAATGACATCGGCGGTCCGCGCCTGGGATTGGCCGTTTCGGTGCGCACGGCCGGCAGTTCGGTCGAGCGCAATCGCATCCGACGCACCATCCGCGAATCCTTTCGGCTGCACCAGCACGAGATCCCCGCGGTGGACCTCGTAGTGAGCGCCCGGGGTCGCGCGCGCGATGCCGCCGGGGCTGAACTCCGAGCGAGTCTTGTTACCCTATGGAAAAAAGTGACTGAGCAATGCGCCACGTCGCTGCATTCCTGATCCGTCTCTATCAGTGGACCTTGAGCCCTCTCCTCGGCCCGAGGTGCCGCTTCTATCCCTCTTGCTCCAATTACGCTCTGCAGGCGATTCAGCGATTCGGTGTTTTCCACGGCTCCTGGTTGGCGGTGAAACGTCTGGCCTGCTGCCATCCGTGGCATCCGGGCGGATACGACCCGGTGCCCCCCGCTCACGGCGACGCCACCTGCACGCATCACGCACATGACTAACAACCCACGCATTTATCTCTGGATCGCACTCGCGCTCGTAGTGTGGCTGAACTACGACGCGTGGATGCGCGACTACGGCCCGAAGCCGGGCGCGATCACGACCCCCACCACGCAGACTTCGGGCGGAGCGCAGACAACCGGTGCCCCCGGGGATCTGAGCAGCAGAATTCCACAAGCCTCCAAAACTGAGCCGGGTGCTCCCGCTGCGAATCAAGGCGCTCCAACAAGTCCTGCGGCCCCACCAGCAGCGCCTGGAGAGGCGTCGGCTAACGCCGCTGCCACCCCGCAGGTCTTGCACGTGCATACCGACGTGCTCGACGTCGATATCAGCACACTGGGCGGGACGATTCAGAAGGCGGACCTGCTCAAGTACCCGAAGATAAAGGGCGAAGCGGCACCCGTTCGGCTCGAGAACGAAGACGATCCGACATCGATATACCTCTTGCAGACGGGCCTCACTGGACCCGGCAAGGAGTCCTATCCAACACACCTGGCGCCGTTTACCAGCCCCAAGACTCAGTACGACATCGACGCCGTCCAGGACCTGCGAGTACCGCTGACGTGGACGAATGAGCACGGTGTCACCGTCACGAAAACGTACATCTTTCACCGCGGCGACTACAGCGTCGGACTCGAATACAGTATCCAGAACCACGGCGATTCCACTTGGCAAGTCGCGCCGTACGCCCAGATCCTGCGTAACGATCCACGCACGAAGAGCTCGATGTTCAGTACCGAGAGCCGTGCCTTCCACGGCCCCGCGATGGACGACGGTACGAAGTACCGCAAGCTCGATATGGCTCCCGACGCCGAAGACAGTCATCTCTCACGAGATGTGCGCAACGGATGGATCGCGGCGGTTCAACATCATTTCGTGAGCGCGATCGTTCCCCCGAAGGACACGCCATATCGAGTCACGATGAATTCTTCGGGCGACCAGTATCTCCTGGCGACGACCGGCTCGACACTCGCCGTGCCGCCGGGCGGGACCGTAAAGTTTGGTGAGATGCTGTACATCGGCCCCAAGCTGCAGTCGCAACTCCAGAAGATCAGCCCGCGCCTCGATCGCGTGGCCGACTACGGCGTACTCACGATACTCGCGGAGCCGCTCTTTGCGGCCCTCGACAAAGTCCACAGCCTGACCGGCAATTGGGGTGTGGCGATCATTCTCGTCACCTTCCTGCTGAAGCTCATCTTCTATCCGCTCTCCGAAGCCAGCGGACGGTCGATGGCGAAAATGAAAATGCTCTCGCCGCGCATCAAGAACTTGCAGGAGACCTACAAGGACGATCGCGACAAGCTGGGTCGCGCCATGATGGAGCTCTATAAGCGCGAGAAGATCAATCCGGTCGCCGGATGTCTGCCGATCGTCATCCAGATCCCGGTATTCCTCGCGTTCTATTGGGTACTGCTCGAGAGCGTCGAGATGCGCCAGGCGCCGTTCGCCTTCTGGATCCACGACCTGTCCGCACGCGATCCGCTGTTCATATTGCCGGCGATCATGGCAGGCGCGATGTTCGTGCAGTACAAGCTCAACCCCACGGCAACCGACCCGGTGCAGGCAAAGGTCTTCATGATCATGCCGCTCGTCATGTCCGTGACGTTCGCGTTCTTCCCAGCGGGCCTCGTGCTGTACTGGGTGACAAACACCGTCCTCTCGATTGCGCAGCAGTGGAACATCAACCGCCGCATCGCTACAGCGGCGGCCAAGAAAAACTAGGGACGCACCGCCCTTTCCGCAGTCCGCGCCCGCACATCCTTGCAATTTGTGCGGGCGTGGTCTTCATTCGACCGCCGACAAGCGGTAGCCTTTAGCCTCGATTGAAGGGGGCTGCATGACTCGTACCGACACCATCGTGGCTGCGGCGACACCGCCGGGACGCGGCGGCATTGGGATCGTGCGCCTCTCCGGCCCGAAGGTACCCGAGCTCGCGGCCGTCATCCTGGGAGAACTGCCGCTCCCCCGCCGTGCCACATTTGCGCGTTTCCTCGATGCGCACCAGGAACCCGTCGACGCCGGACTGGCGCTCTTTTTCCCCGCCCCTCATTCGTATACGGGTGAGCATGTCCTGGAGTTACACGGGCATGGGGGTCCTCTCGTCGTCGAGGCGCTGGTTGCCCGAGTGGTCGAGCTGGGGGCGCGCCGCGCCCAGCCGGGAGAGTTCACGCAGCGCGCTTTCCTCAACGACAAGCTGGATCTCGCGCAGGCGGAAGCGATCGCGGACCTCATCGACGCCGGTTCGAGAGAAGCGGTGCGGGCCGCCATGCGATCGCTGCAAGGCGAGTTCTCCACGATGGTGCGTGGACTCACCGACGCCGTCATCGAACTGCGCACGTATGTCGAAGCCGCAATCGATTTTCCCGAAGAGGAGATCGATTTCCTCGCGGACCGCCAGCTCGCCGAGCGCTTCCAGAACGTGCGGGAGCATTTCGCGGGTGTTGAGCAAAGCGCGCGGCAAGGCCGGTTGCTGCGCGAAGGCATGACCGTCGTCATCGCTGGCCGCCCCAACGCCGGAAAGTCCAGCCTCCTCAATCGACTGGCCGGCTATGACGCGGCGATTGTCACGCCGATTCCCGGAACCACTCGCGACATAGTGCGTGAGCGCATCAACATCGACGGCATGCCTCTGCACGTCCTCGATACCGCCGGCCTTCGCCAGGGCGGTGACGAAGTCGAAGCCGAAGGCATCCGTCGCGCGCAAGCAGAGATGCACCGCGCCGATCGGCTACTCTTCGTAATCGACGTAATAGACGATCCGCTCGGCATGGCGTTCCAGGAAGAACGCCACCGCTTGCCGAGCGACGTGCCCGTCACCCTGATTTTCAACAAATGTGACCGCGCCGTAGGCATCCCAGTGGCCGACACCACCGCAGGACCGCCGCGTATCACGATGTCAGCGCGCACCGGCGAAGGCCTCGACGTCCTGCGTGCACATCTCAAGTTGTGCATGGGCTATCAGACTCTCGACGCCGGCACCGTCTCCGCCCGTCAGCGTCATCTCGATGCCCTACAACGCGCGCGCGCCTATACCGAAGAAGCCGCACGCCAGCTACAAGAGCGTCGCGCCGGCGAACTCGTCGCAGAGGAACTCAGAGCCGCCCAGCAAGCGCTGAACGAAATCACCGGCGAATTCACCAGCGATGACCTGCTGGGCCGAATCTTTTCGAGCTTCTGCATCGGGAAGTAACGTGAAGAGGCGCTCAGGCACTGTTGCCTTTCTTAGGGCTCTTCGCATAGGCAATGCGCGCGCCCTGCTTCTCGTAGGCTTGTTCGAGCAGCTCGTCGGGACTGCGAAATAAATCGGTCCCAACAATCTTCAGGTCCGCCGCCAGTCGCTCGAGCGCGTGGCGGTGCGGCTCGAGCGAGCCATCCTGGAGGATGTGGGTGACGGGTACGCCGGCCTTTTCGAGCTCACGCGAGACAAGAATCGTCCTGTGACAATCGAGCGGCTCGCGCTCGGCGCACATGAGCGCGATTCGATGCTCCTGCATCCCCGCCAGCAGCCGATCGATGCCGGTGCGAAAGATCGCCGACGC